>NZ_LVXF01000014.1:0-16777 GCF_002092845.1 Campylobacter concisus | reverse complement strand
TAAATTTACGATAAAAGAAAAATGCTATAAATAATCGTATAGCAAAGTAGCATATAAATTTTTATAGATAAGTTCTATCCCTTAATTATTTTAAGGGATAGAATAGTAAGAGCTCTAAGAGTAAGTCAAAGATTAAAATTTATTTTTTCTAACTTCGTTTACTATCGCCTTAGCCATGTCGTCAACATCAGATGTTACTTCATTTGCTTTATTGACAATTACTACATTCTCTTTTGTAAGTGTGTCTATTTGAGCAACTGATTGATTTATCATATTGATTCCTTCACTTTGCTCTTTTATAGATTCACTCATTTCATTGATTGATTGAGCTAGTACGTTTGTATTTGCTTCGATCTCTGTTAGAGATTTTTGAGTTCTTTCAGCTAGTTTTCTAACCTCATCTGCAACAACCGCAAAGCCTCTACCATGTTCTCCTGCACGTGCTGCCTCGATCGCAGCATTAAGAGCTAGTAAATTTGTTTGATCAGCTATATCTCTAATAATAGTTATGATGTTTTTGATCTCATCACTTTGTCTAATAACATCAGATGTTTTTTGAGATATTGCATTCATTGAGCTTGACATTTGCTCTACTGCGGCAGCAGACTCCTGAAGTGAGTTTGCTTGTACATTTGCGCCTTGAGTTAGTTCTTTCATTGACTGACTTAAAGCCTCAGCCTTTTCTTCTAACACATGAGCTTGATCTAAATTTGCTCTTAACATCTTGGCTATCTCTTCACCAAGAGCGTTTATACCAACCGCCATTTTGCCATCATCTTCAAGCCTTTTAGTAAAGTCTTGTTTTTTAAAGCTTTCTAGTAGATTTAACACATCATCGCCATTTTCCGCAATAGCATGTTTAAGTGCGATTTGTAAGTCTTTGAAAGTTTGTTTTAGCTGGCTAAGTGCAGGATTTGAAGTATCTGCGTTAAGCTGAGCTACGTAGTTACCTTTGCCGATTTGATTTACAAAAGTATTTGCTTCTTTAATGAAATTATTTTGTTCAGATAAATTTGCCTCGATTTGTTTGATATTCTCATTTATCAGTGCACTCATCTGTCCGATCTCGTCGCTACCACTACGATCTAAAAATTCAGCCTTATTAGATTTATAATTTAAGAAGTCAAAAAATCTAACTAAGCCATTTTTAGTCTGATCTATACCAGAGATCAGGTTTTTACCTATTAATGTAGATACTAGCAACATAAGCAAAATACAAATCGCAATCACAATAGAACTTATAATAAGTTCGGTATTTGCATCACCCTTAATACGTCTTGCATCTTTTTGCATATTATCAAGTAGTTTAAGTTCAAGCTCTCTCATCGCATCTATTGAAATGCTTATCTTTGAAAACCAACTTGCTGCATCATAAGATACATCTTCAGTGGCAACTACATTTTTAATAATATTCATCGCATCTATAAAATCAGCCTTTTTTCTAGCGATAGCATCAAATTCGTCACTAAATTCTTTTGGGTTGTAATCGTCAAAATCCTGCATAAATTTATTTATAACGCTATTTAGTGCAACTACTTTATTGTAGTCCTCTTTGCTTATGCTCTTTTTAGTAAAAACCCCATTTAAAGTAGCACGCAAAATACCAAAAGACTCTTTTATCTCACCAACAATAATGATACGCTTTAGATCATCTACCAAGCTAGGCTCGAGCTTATCACTATATCCATTTATAGCAATAACCTCTTTTCTTAAAATTTTTGTTATACGGCTAATTAGATCATTGCCACTTTTTTGATCTACATTTGAGCGGATACTATTTATCTCTGAAGCTATTTCATTTTTCTCCTCAAGCTTATCAAGTGCAGCATCTACTTTTTTACGCTGCTCTAATAAATTTTTATTATCCCCTCCTGCTAACACACCTGAGCTAAATCCGCGTTCTTTTTGCATCTCATGGATAAAATTATTTTGATTTATTATTGTATCCACGATTTTCTCACTAAACTCTGCTTTTGAGCGAGTTTTTAAGATACCATTTAGCATGTATGCACTCATGATACCAAGGCCAATAAGACTGACGATAACTATCGCCATAATCTTAGATTTAATACCTAGATTATTCATTTTCTCTCCTTTTGGTTTTTCTTAAATATCTGCTTCAAAAAATAAAGTCATACGACTTTAATACTTAAAATTTATCAACCAAAAAATGCTTTTGGTTGTTTTTATAAAAAATATTGATTAGTCTATTTATGTAAAATTTTATTTTATATTTGACTTTACTAAATAGTAGGAATTTTTTCTCTTTATCTATGCTAGTGTAGAATTTTTTAACAAAATTGTGATACATGCAAATAGAAAATAGCACATTTAAAATAAATGCCGTTCTCATCCTGAGAAGCTTCATTTTTTCTCCTTGAAAATAATTAAGTCATTTTATTAATTTTACTTTTAAAAGATGTTAAATTTTAAAAATTAGAAAAAAGTGAGTTTTTGCAGAGAATTCCTGTTTCTCTGCAAATTTTGTATTTAGATTTATTTCTTTAATCCATATTTATCTAGCATTTTGTCAAATTCGCCAGATTTTTGTAGCTCATCGATCGCTGCATCTATCTTCTTGATAAGCTCAGTATGTTTGCCTTTATCAAACGCCATTGCAAATCCTTCCGTGCCATCAGGAACTCTTAAAAATTCTTCCAAATCTGGATTTTGTTTTAAATATTCAACCCCTATCGGACTATCAGTTAGCACAACGTCGATTTTGCCAGCGTTTAGTGACATGATAGCAGCTGCTACATTTTCAGCAGGTATCGATTTAGTGGTTATGCTTTTGGCTGCTTCTTCTTGAAGTGTGCCAACTTGAGCTGAAATTTTCTTATCCTTAAGGTTGTCTTTATTTACATCTGAGCCTTTTTTGCGGATAAATAAATTCTCTGAAAAATAATATGGCTTAGTGAAATCAACCGATTTTCTTCTCTCATCAGTTGCACTCATTCCGCTTATGGCAATATCAATTTTACCTGTTTTTAATGCTGATATCAGTCCATCAAAGCTCATATTTGCAACATCAAATTTTATTCCAGTTTTTTTGGTGATCTCATTTAATAAATCTATCTCAAAGCCAACAATTTTATTGTTTTCATCAAGATATTCAAAAGGTGGATAATCAGCGCTCGAGCCAACTTTATAAACTACATTTTTACTAGCTTCTTCGGCATTATTTACTGAATTTTTTTTATTAGCATCATCGCCACAACCTAGTAAAAATAAAACCAAGCTTGCCATCAAAAATTTTAAAATTTTACTCATTTTCTACTCCTTTAATGATTTAAAATTTTGCCTAAAAACTCTTTTAAACGCTCATGTTGTGGATTTGTAAAAACATTTTTTGGTGTGTCATCAACTGCGATTTTGCCTTTATCCATAAAGAAAATTCTATTTGCCACGTTTCTCGCAAAGCCCATCTCATGGGTCACCACAAGCATCGTTATACCCCTTGCGGCAACATCTTTCATGATATCAAGCACCTCTCCGATCATCTCAGGATCAAGCGCACTTGTCGGCTCATCAAAAAGTATCACTTCTGGCTCCATCGCTAGGCTTCTAGCGATCGCGATACGTTGCTTCTGTCCGCCTGAAAGCTTATGCGGATAGGCAAATTTCTTATCACTTAGCCCAACACTTTTTAGCAACTCATCAGCTCTTTTTTCTGCACTTGCTTTATCTAAAATTCCCGCTTTTATCGGGGCTAGAGTTAAATTTTGCAAGACATTTTTATTTGCAAAAAGATTAAAGTGCTGAAAAACCATGCTCACTTTTTGGCGAATTTTATTTATGTCTGATTTTTTATCTAAAATATCTTCACCATTTATCTTTATGTGCCCGCTATCTGGCTCCTCAAGGCGGTTTATACAACGTAAAAACGTACTTTTACCGCCACCACTTGGACCAATTATCGCTATAACTTCACCCTTTTTTATATCTACGCTAATATCATTTAAAACTCGCAAATCGCCATAACTTTTGTTTAAATTTTTAATCTCAATCATGGCGGTTTAATCTCCTCTCAAGTAGTTTTGTCAAAAGTGTAAAAAATTTAACACTTACATAATAGACAATGCCTGTAAAAATGACTGGCTCTGGACTATAAAAGACCGCTTGCAAGCTCTTACTTTGCATCGTGATATCAACTACACTTATATAGCCCACGACTGATGTCTCTTTAAATAACGATATAAACTCATTCGCAAGAGCTGGTAAGATATTTTTAGTAGCTTGCGGAAAGACTATCTCGCGCATCGAAACGTAGTAGTTTAGTCCCATCGCACGAGCCGCTTCCATTTGCCCTTTATCCACGCTGTTTATGCCACTTCGCACGATCTCGGCCACATAAGCAGAGCTATTTAGTCCAAGTGCGATGAGAGCTACATAAAAATTATCACTCCATGTTGCAAAAATGACAACTGAAAAAATAAGAAGTTGAAGTATTACAGGTGTTCCACGTAAGATATCGATATACTCATCAATTATAAAGTTTAAGACTTTAATATTTAAAAATTTAATAAACGCCAAGGTAAATCCAAGCGTTATGCCTATGGCAATACCACCTATCGTTAGTCCTAAAGTCACTCCATAACTTTTGATATAAGCGATCTCTTGAGCCTCACTAAGATCTCTTGGATAGAAAAAATATGCTCCAAGTGAGACGATTATTATAAAAAATAGAAATTTAGCTAAATTTTGAGCCTTCAACTTCGTCCTTCTCTTTAAAATATGGCTTTAAATAATACGAAAAAATTTATATCATTTTGCTTAAAAGCGTTTAAGGATCGGCGCTGAATGTTGTAATTTAAAAAAATTTATATTAACATAAGCCATTTATCTTAATTTGAAAGGAAATTTATGAGCTTTGGGTCTTATTTAGCCATCGCCATCTATTTTGGCTTTTTGCTCTTTATCGGACGATATTTCTACGATAGAAATGCAAGTATGAACGAGTATCTGCTAGATAACCGTCGAATGGGTCCAGTAGTTACTGCACTTAGTGCTGGTGCTTCTGATATGAGTGGTTGGATGCTACTTGGCGTGCCCGGAGCCTTATACGCAACTGGTATAGCAAATGTGTGGATGATAATCGGTCTTATCATTGGAGCTTACTGCAACTATCTATTTTTAGCAAAGAGGCTTAGAATTTATACTGAAGTTGCGAGTGATAGCATCACAATACCAGACTTTTTAGAAAATCGCTTTAAAGATAGGACTAAAATTTTAAGAATCATCTCTGGTCTTATCATTTTAATCTTTTTCACGCTTTATGTAAGTAGCGGCATCATCGCTGGCGGAAAGACGTTTGAGAGCTTTTTTGGTTTAAAATTTGCCTACGGAGCGGTCTTTACACTTGTTATCGTGGTCTTTTACACATTTTTTGGTGGATTTAAAGCAGTTAGTATAACTGACGCATTTCAGGGGCTTTTGATGTTTTGTGTCCTAGTCTCGATCCCAGTCGTAGCATATCTAAATTTAGACTTGCCAAGTGATACAAATTTACTAAAAGAGATAAGCAAGCTTGATGCAAATCACCTAAACCCATTTAGAGATCAAACTTTTTGGGGAATTTTAGGACTTATGGCTTGGGGATTTGGCTATTTTGGTCAGCCACACATCATTGTTAGATTTATGGCGATACGCGACTCAAAAGAGCTTGCTAAAGCAAGAAGGATCGGCATTGGCTGGATGACGATCGGCCTACTAGGTGCGATTATGAGCGGACTTATCGGCTTTGTCTACTTTAGTCAAAGAGGCGGTCTTAGTGATCCTGAAACGGTGTTTTTAAAGCTTGGTGAGCTACTTTTCCCACCATTTTTTATAGGCATTATCATCTCAGCTGTGCTTTCAGCGATAATGAGTACCATCTCAAGTCAGCTTTTAGTTACATCTAGCTCGGTAACAAAGGACTTTATCTTTGCATTCTATAAAAAAGAGATTAGTCAAAATACACAAACAGCGATCAGTCGCTATGCTGTCGTAGTAGTAGCCATAGTTGCTACTGTACTTGCTTTTATCTCAACAGATAATGTTCTAAATGTCGTTGGCAACGCTTGGGCAGGATTTGGTGCGAGCTTTGGACCAGTGCTGCTTTTTAGCCTTTACTGGAAGCGCATGAGTGCACTTGGAGCATTAGCTGGTATGATAGCTGGAGGCGCAACCGTAATATTTTGGATCACTTCAGGGCTAAACGCTTATGTTTATGAAATTTTACCTGGCATCATAGCTTCTTGTATAGCGATCATTAGCGTAAGTATCTGGGGAGATGCGATAAATAAAATGACGAGCGAACCTCACGAGCAAGTCATAAAAGATGAATTTGAAAAGATGAAAACAAGGCTTTAAGCCTTATCTTATAAGAAATTCCTAGTATCTTGTGCTAGGAATTTCTGCTAATTCCTTCTTAAAATTTTAATCCCTTTTTTAGTTTTCTTATCAAAAATCTAGCTGGATGAAGTTCATGAAATAGCGATCTTTCTATGCAAAGTGGGCGATCAAGCACAAGATCGGCTATCAAATTTGCTCCAAGTATCGCTGTGCAAAGACCTCGCGAGCCGTGAGCAAAATTTACAAAGATATTTTTTTCGTAGCTTGCTTTTGGATTGTTATCTTTATTTTTGCTCCAAAATAGCCCTTTGTAGTTTTGCTTATAAAATTCTTCGTCATGCAAAGCGCCAATTATCGGAAACCTGTCTCCACTATAACTTCGGTAGCCTACTTTTGTACCGATAATTGTTGCTTTTTTGATGTCAAAAAACTCGCTTACATCGCTTAAATTTTTAGCGTTATCCTCAACTTTAGCCGTATCGCAAATTTCATTTCTGGCATAAGTAGCGCCGATAACTTGCACACCTTTGACGGCTGGGCAGATGTAGCCTTTTGCGCTTAGCGGCATGGCATTTTTTAGCACTGGTTTTAGGTGCGTGACTTGGCCTCGGACACTGCTTATTTGCATGTCGTAGTCCTTAAAAATTTCACTGCTCTTACTGCCAGTGCAAAAGACCAAGATGTCAGCCTCCAAGCTTTTGCCGTTTTTAAATTTAACGCTTATCTTGCCATTTTGAAGGTACTCTCTGCTCTCGTACTCATGGTTAAATAAAATTTCAAAGTTACTTGATAGAAATTTACAAATTTCTCTTGGCCTAGCATAAGCCGCCTCTTTTATAAATATCCCAGGGTATGGCTTTAAACTCTCGTCAAATTTAAAAATATCCTCTACCCCTTGAGTTTGCCACGAGCCATATCTTTTAGTGAGCTCATCGTCAAATGCGTAGTCGATGCAGCCATTAAATTTGATAAGGCTTTTTGGCAAAGTTGCCTTGTAAAATCTCACTGCTTGCAAAAATGCGTTTAAGTGCATGCGGCCTAAATTTACCCTGGGCTTTGTAACTAGTGGCATCAAAGCACCACAGTGATTACCTGAGCCATTTGTAGCCACTTCGCCATTTGCCTCGGCGATCACAACCTTAAAGCCATTTTTGGCTAGCTCACCAGCTGTTGCAAGTCCAGCCACGCCAGCTCCTATGATAAGCGCTGTTTTGCCATTTGCACTAGTAACTGGTTCGCATCTCGCAAACCAAGCATCCTTTAAATTTTCATCCTTTTTCTCTAGCACGGCGCTACTCATCTGTCGTTTTCTAGCATAACCCTCTTTTAGGCTTAGCAAAAAGCCAGCGCCCTTTAGCCCGTCTTTTACTATTTTTGCACACGAGTAGGTTCTAGCAATCGTGCCAACCTTGCTTAGTCTTGCGATCTGTCTAAAAATTTCTTCGCTCCAGATCGAGCCATTTTTGCTTGGGGCAAAGCCGTCTAAAAACCAGATATCAGCGCTAAAATCAAGCTCAGGCAAAATTTGATCTGCCTCGCCGTAGCAAAGATCAAGGGTGATATTTGGCGCGAAATTTATGCGGTGTATGCCAGAAATTAACGGTGGATAGAGCGAAACCAGCTTTCTAGCATAAGCTTTAAAAATGCCTAAATTTTCATAAATTTTTAAAAGATCATCTTTTTTAATAGGGCTTTTTTCGATGCTAACGAAGTGAAGTTTTTTAGAGCTATTTTTAAATTTCTTACAAAGTGTGAAGAAATTTAGCCCGGCACCAAATCCTGTCTCAGCGATGATGAAGCTATCTTTGCTCTGCCAAATTTCATCAAGCGCGCTTGCAAAGACAAATTCACTCTCAAGCCAAGGTTTGTCGGTATTGAAATATATATCGCCAAACTCCTCGTTAAATGGAATTTGTCCTTTAAAGCTTAAATTTGCATTTTTCATCTATTTTTTGCAAAATATCCGTCAATGCCGTTTGCAATACCATTTGCAAGAGCGTTTTGATAGGCATCATTAAAGAGCTTTTCACCCTCGACTGGATGCGTGATATAGCCGATCTCAACAAGAACTGCTGGCATAAGAGCGCCTACGAGTACCCAAAACGGCGCCTCTCTTACACTGCCGTCACTTGCAGCATAGACCTTTCTAGCACTTGCTAAAATTTCTTTTTGGATATCGATGCCAAGCTTGTTTGAGGCGATGATCTTCTCGCGGTTTAGCACGTTTAGAAACGTCTGCTGCGAAAAGTAGTTCATCTCTTCGATATCTGATTTGTTCTCAAGCGCGGCTGCGTTTTTACTACGTTCGCTTCTTGCAGGCGATAAGAAAAATGTCTCGATGCCGTGCATGCTCTTTGCCTTTGTGGCATTTGGAGCGGCATTTGCGTGAATGGAAACAAATAGATCAGCCATCTTATCGTTTGCAAATTTTGTTCTTGTTCTTAAATTTATAAAAACATCGGTTGACCTGGTAAAATAGACCTTGTAACCACGCGCTTTTAGTATGTCGCCAAGCTTTTTGGCTACACCTAAAACCGCAGTTTTTTCCTGAAGCTTGCCATTTACTGCACCTGGATCAGTGCCGCCATGGCCTGGATCGATGACGATCGTTTTGTTGCGTGAAAATTTACCAGTCACAACTGGTGGCAAAGGTGCCGCCACTGGCTCACTTTGTGTAGACTGTGGCTTTAAATTTGGCTCAGGCTCTTTGTGTGGCACTTCTTCATTTTTGTTTTTAGTTTTATGAAGTGGTGTTTTTACATTTTCGTTTGAGATAAAATTTTGAGCGCTGATTACAAGCAGATCGCCTGTTGCATTTGCTTTTATAGTCTTTTGGGCCTTATCAGAAAAAATAACTCTAACAGTATTTTTATCATACTGCGAGATATGAATGTAATCAGATATGAAATTTTTATAAGTTAACGGATTACCATTTAATCTACCATCGATATCCATAATGTTTTTATATGTATTTTGCTGCTTCAAAAAGGATGTTTTTAGTTTTGCGGTATCAATTTTTGTATTAAACTTAAGCACTAAAGTGTCATTTACCTTGGTTGCACTAAGCAGCGTCAAAGCAGCATTACTAGGCATGCTAGCGTTCTTTACACCATTTAATGCATTTAGATCTTTTATATACCCACTTGAGTCAAAACCAAGCGATTTCGAGCTGGTTATGAGTCTTGTGAGTGCTTGTTTTTTTATATTTTTGTCATTTTTGATGATAGCGTCGACATAAATATCTTTTATATCGTTGTGAAATTTAATCTTTGCACTTCTGCTTGAGCTAGCAAAATTTTTATCAAATTTTGCAAATATCTCAGAATTTGTCGCAGCAAAAAGAAAATTACAAACAATAAAAAAGAGGATTATCGCTCGTTTCATTCACCATGTACCAGCTTGTGCATTAGCTCTTTTACGCTTATTAGCTCTTTTAGCTTATATCCGTTTGCTCCCGTGAAAAATAACCCAGTCTCTTTTTTACCGCTAAATGAGTCAAACAGCCTATCAGCGATGCAATATCCAACCTCTTTAGCCCCTTTGCCCCTTTGGCAAGGGCTCACGCAGTTGCTTATACACTGGATCTTTGGTCCCATCCTTTTTTCTACCAAATTTATCAAATTTGTTCTAATCCCACGAGCCGGATAGCCAACTGGACTTTTTATAAGCTCTATGTCCTTTTCCTCGGCTGCTAGTATCACTTCTTTAAAGCCAATATCTGCGTCACACTCATGAGTGCCGATGAAGCGTGTACCCATTTGAACGCCATCTGCGCCTAGTGATATTGCCTTTTCTATGTCGTTTTTATCCCAAATTCCACCGGCTGCGATGAGCGGAAAATCGCCCCACTCTTTTACCTCAGCTTTTACTTGTGGGATTAGATTAAATAGCGAAAACTCAGGATCAAGGCACTGCTCGTAAGTAAAGCCCTGATGCCCGCCGCTTAGTGGCCCCTCAAGCACGACAGCATCTGGTAAGCGGTCATATCTTTGTAGCCAACGTTTACAGATGATCTTTAGTGCTTTTGCACTTGAGATAATAGGAACTAGTGCAACCTCTTTAAAATTTTGTGTAAATTCTGGCAAATTCGTAGGTAGTCCAGCACCTGATACGATAATGTTTATACCGGCTTCACAAGCGTCTTTTACCACTCTTGCGTAATCATTTGCAGCGTACATTATATTTACGCCAAGCGGCAGGTCTCCACAAATTTTTCGTGCATTCTCAATAATTGCTCTAAGACCTCTTGTTGAGTAGAAATTCTCACTTCCAAAAGGCTTTGCATTTAGCTCTTTATTTATAAATTTACGATTTTCATAATATCCTGTGCCAACTGAGCTGATTATCCCAAGGCCGCCTTCTAGGCTGACATTGCCAGCTAGCTTGTCCCAGCTAATGCCAAGTCCCATACCGCCTTGAAATATCGGATACTTTATCTCATATTTTCCTATTTTTAATGGCTTTAACTCCATCTATTCAACCTTTACTTTTGCAAATTTACGCTTACCGACTTGCAAGATATATTCACCTGCTTCTAATTTTAACTGCTCATCACTGATCTTTTCTTGATTAATGCTAACCGCATTTGCCTTTATGTCGCGTCTTGCTTGAGAATTTGACTCACTTAGCTCACACTGCGATAAAGCTTCCACGATCCAAACTGGTGCTTTTAGGCTAAATTCTTTTATATCAGTTGGGAGCTGATTTTGAGAGTGCACGCTATTAAACTCAGCCATCGCAGCCTTTGCAGCCTCCTCGCCGTGATACCTTGCTGTTATCTCGTACGCAAGGTCCTCTTTTGCCTTTTTTGGATGATACTTGCCGTTTTTTACATCGTTCATTAAATTTTCTATCTCGCCAAGGCTTTTTGTACTTAAAAGCTCGTACCAACGCCACATTAGCTCATCGCTTATACTAAGCGTTTTTGCAAACATATCATTTGCATTTTCGGTTACACCGATGTAGTTTCCAAGACTTTTGCTCATCTTATTTACACCATCAAGCCCTTCAAGAAGAGGCATCATGATTACAGCTTGCTCTTTGCCAACATTATATGTTCGCTGTAAGGTTCTACCCATTAGAAGGTTAAATTTCTGATCCGTACCGCCCATCTCGATGTCGCACTTCATCGCAACGCTATCATAACCTTGAAGAAGTGGATACATAAATTCACAAATTGAAATTGGACTGCCAGCTTTTATCCTTTTTTCAAAGTCGTCGCGCTCTAGCATTCTAGCGACTGAAAATGTGCTAGTTAGCTCTATCATTCCAGCAGCTCCAAGCTCATTTGACCATTTTGAGTTAAACATGATCACGGTCTTTTTTGGATCTAAAATTTTAAAAACTTGCTCTTCATAAGTTTTGGCATTTTTTAAAACTGTCTCTTGATCTAGCTTTTTTCTAGTTACTGATTTACCGGTTGGATCGCCTATTTGAGCAGTGAAGTCGCCTATTAAAAACTGCACGATCGCACCATGCTTTTGAAGAAGTGCCATCTTGTTTAAAACGACTGTGTGTCCTAAGTGAAGGTCTGGAGCGGTTGGATCAAAGCCAGCCTTTACATAGAAATTTTCACCTTTTTCATAATAGTTTTTTATTAAATTCTCAACTCTTTCAAAGTCAATAATCTCGGCAACACCGCGTTTTATCTCTTGTAAAATTTCAGCTATATCTTGCATTATCTTTCTCCTAGTTATGGTATGGATCGCTTTGCGAAACGAAATCTATAATCTTATATCTATCTTTGATCTTCTCTCTTAGCTCGTTTGCATCGATATTTTCGGCTATCTCAACACTTATCTCAAATGTGTCACCGCTAAGGTCATTTGCTTCGTTTAGCGAGATTGTAGCCAAATTTACATCTAGTCTAGCAAGATATGTTAAAAATTCAGCCAACGCACCTTTTCGGTTCTCTAGATTTAATAAAATTTTATATCTATGTGGGGCATTTCTAGTCCATTTGACAAAGATGATCTCATTGCCCTTATCCATAAGTTTCCCGGCACGCTCACAAAGCTTGTGATGCACTGTCACATTGTGCCCATTTTTAAAGCCAACTATGCTATCGCCTCTTTTTGGGTTACAACAATAGTCAAACTCGACATTTGAAATTTTATGATTTGAATAGATTACGATATTTTCAAATTTCTGCTTTTTAACCTGATATTTATCGCCCAAAGAGATCATAAAAGGACGCTCTTTTTTTATATACTTTTTAAGCATATTTACGACCTCTTGCAAAAAATCGCTTTCAGTTGCGGCACGAAAGACTTTTTTACCTAAATTTTCATGCTCTATCCAGTCTAAAATTCTATCTTTAGAAACGCCAAAAACTGACTTTAAAATATCAACTGCGATTTTATAATTTATATCTTTTATCTTTTGCTTGCAGTATGTTCTTATCGTAGCCCTTGCTTTACCAGTTCGAACGCTATTTATCCACGAACAGCGAAATTTTGCCTCTTCACCAGTTACGATCCTTACAATATCGCCGTTTTTTAGCTCTGTCAAAAGTGGCATCCTAACGCGATTTATATAAGCTTCTTTTGCGTAAAGTCCGATCTCTGTGTGAATCTCATAAGCATAATCAAGTGCAGTGGCCCCGCGCGGAAGCGTAAAAACCTCGCCTTTTGGCGAATAGACCGCAATATCTTCTATATAAAGACTATCTTTTGCATATTCATAAAGCTCTTCGACGTTACTTTCGGCCTCATTGTTTTGCATACCAATGTCGTTTAGCCAGTCAAGTTTTGGATTTAGTAAACTGCCCTCGCCATTTTTGTATTTCCAGTGAGCTGCGACACCGTATTCGGCGGTTTTGTGCATATCGTAAGTACGAACTTGTGCCTCAAAAATACTCTTATTATCAAAAATAGTTGTATGTATCGTTTGATAGCCATTTTGCTTTGGAAGTGCAATATAATCCTTAAATCTCGAAATAAGAGGATTAAAATTTATATGCAAATTTCCAAGCGCAAGATAGCAATCAAGCGGTTTTTGCACAAGAATTCTAATAGCAAGCAAATCAAGCACCTCTTCAATCGAAATACCTTTTCTTTGCATTTTTAAATAAATCGAATAGTAATGCTTTATACGTTTTTGAATCTCGAAAGTGCCCTCAATAAAGCCATTTTCAAGCAAAATTTGATTTACTTTCTCGTAAAAAGCATTTAGCTTAAGGCTAAGCTGCTGTTTATTTTTATTTAAAAAGCTATCGATCTTGGCGTATTCTTCTGGCATCGCATATTTAAAGCTTAGATCTTCAAGTATATTTTTAATCGATGAAATTCCAAGCCTATGAGCGATCGGAGCATAGACCATAAGCGTCTCTTCAGCAATACGTTTTTGTTTTTCTACTTTTAATGCATCAAGGGTTAGCATATTATGAAGTCTATCACAAAGCTTAACCACAAGAACTCTAACATCTTCAATGGAGATTAAAAGCATTTTTCTAAAAGTGAGCGCCGAACTTGCTAGTTTTTCGTTACTACTTGAGCTTGCAAGCTTGTTTTCTCTTATAGCAACTATCTTTGTAAGCCCCTCAACCAGCTTTGCCACTTCATCGCCAAATTCAGCCTGGACTTCACTAAGCGTAACTTCAGTATCTTCAACTACATCGTGAAGTAGTGCAGCTATGACCATGCTCTCATCTCCACCCATATTTGCTACTATTGATGCTACCAATATAGGATGGATTGCGTATGGCTCGCCACTTTTGCGATATTGACCAGCATGAGATGTGACACAGCTATCTATAGCTTTATCTAATTTCTCGCTTCGTTCGCAAAGAGAAAAGAGCAGCGTTATAGCTTCTGAAACATTTTTACAAGGTAAAATTTGTTCTATTAGCTGCTCTAAAAAAAGACTATTTTCCTTCAACTATTGCCTCTAAGCCTATTTTGCCCTCAGCTACTTCAAGTAGCGCAATGTCAGCAAATTTCATCTTTGAAGTATCAGCATTAACAAGAGTTTGAGCTCCGTTTGCCAGTGCTTCTGCGCGCTTTGCTACGATAAGTGAAAGTTTATATCTATCATCACCAACTTGCTTTAACGCTCTTGCTGTTATTTGTTCTGTTCTCATATTTATCCTTTTTAAAATTTATTTTACTACTGAGTATAGGGCTGCTTCTTCTTCATTTATTATTTTTAATAAATTTCCAGCCTTAAACATGTTACAAACCAAAATCGGCAGTGAGTTATCTTTTGCTAAAGCTATGGCAGTATCGTCCATAACCTTGATATCATCGCTCATTGCCTTTTCATAGTTTAGTGATTTTAATAGTTTTGCATCTTTGAATTTTTTAGGGTCTTTGTCATAAACGCCATCAACCTTTGTAGCTTTTATGATCATATCTGAGCCGATCTCAATAGCTCTTAAAGTTGCTGCTGTATCAGTTGTAAAGAAAGGATTGCCAGTACCTGCGGCAAATATAACAACTCTGCCTTTTTCCAAATGGCGCTGCGCACGTCCAACGATGAAAGTCTCACAGATCGCTTCCATTTTGATTGCACTTTGCACTCTCACCTCTAGCCCACTTCGCTCTAAAGCTTCACGCATCGCGATTGAGTTGATAACAGTTGCTAGCATGCCCATGTGATCGCCACTTGTTCGTTTGATGATACCATCTTTTGCGGCACTCACACCGCGTATAATGTTGCCACCACCGATAACGATGCCAACCTCGATACCATTTTCGACAAGCTCTTTTATCTCATTTGCTATAAATTTAAGCACCGCCGTATCTATGCCAAAACCATTCTCTCCCGCTAAAGCTTCGCCTGAAAATTTAACCAATACGCGTTTTCTTTTACTCATTGTCTTGCTCCTTAAAATTCACGCATTCTAGCCAAAAAGGCTTTAAATTTAGTTAATAGTACTTGCAAAGCGGCTATTTTGAGATCATCTCAAGTGGATCGATGTGGTAGTTTCTTTGCGTCACTTCAAAGGTTAGATCGTTTCTAACTCGGCCTATAACGTAGCCTTTTTGCACGACTGAGCCTACCTTAACCGTCGGTGCGATCTGACTTAGGTGAGCGTAGATCGTGTGGATGCCATTTTCGTTTTCTATAATGACTACATTTTCAAGCATCGGAGTTACTTTTGCAAAGACCACTTTGCCATTTAGCACGCTTTTGACCTTGGCATCTGGCGTGGTTGAGCGAAGTGTGACTGACTCGTTAAAAATTTTGATGTTATATATTGGATCTACATAGTTACCAAATTTTTGCTTTACAGTGTAGCTATCAAGAGGAGCGATTGTCTTTGCACCTGAATATTTTTTGACTGAGCTTGTCTGATAGCCTCCACTCATTGGCTGGCTTTTTTCGCCTTTTTTACCACTCTTACTGGCTACTTTTTCTTGTTTTTCTCTAGCAGCACGTGCGGCTTCATCTTCTTGTTTTTGCATGATAGCAAGCTGCTCTAGCGTCTTTCTTAGCTCATCTTGTTGGGCTTGAAGCTTGGCTAGCTTTTTGCTGTAAATTTCTTTATCACGCTTTAGTCCGTTTATAGTATTTTTTTGCGTACTTTCTAAATTTTGCAAGTCACTTTGCTTGCGTCTATAGTTTTTGATGCTTGAGTTTATCTCGCTTATTTTGTTTGATTTATTTTTTATCTTCTCGATCGTATCTTCATAGTTCTGGCTAAGTCTTTTAAAATCCTCTTTTGTGATGGTATTTAGCTTGGTTAAAATTTGAGACGAAATGATGCTCTCCTCGCTTTGCTTGCCCTCAGTTGCAGACATCAAAAGATCAAACGAAAGATCTTCTGCGATGATCCTTATCATATTTTGCTCCAGCTCTTTTTGTGTGCGTTCTAGCTCTTTGTTTTGTTTCGTTAGATCATCAAGTTCAATAAGTGCCTTTGAAGCATTTGTTTCAAGGACTGAAATTTGACCCTTTAAATTTGTGATATCGCCACTTATGCCACGAAGTTTTTTCTCGCCATTTACGATATCACCAGCCAAATCATCTAGCTTTTTACTAAGCTGCTCACTCATCGCCTGACTCGATCTTAGCGAGTTTTTGGAGTCTTTGATCTTCTCTTTGGTGTTTGACGCAAAGGCTAAGCTAAAAGCTAGCAAAAATGTAAAAATTCCTTTTCTCATATCGTGCTTTTTCTAGCCTTGCTCATCACCAAACTAACAGCAAAAATGCTTAAAAACATAGCTACGCCAAATAAAATAAAAATATCCCTTGAAGGATCAAGGCTAGGCAAAACTACATCAATACTTGCGGCATTTTCTCTAAAAATTTCAATACTAGGCAAGAAAAAGAAAAATGCACCGACTGCAGTAGTAGCAACTAGGCTATCGACCATGGCTGATTTATAGAGCATGGCTGATTTTAGCCAAAAAGGTGCTCCAAAAAGCGTCATAATCTCAATGCGCTCCCTATGCTCAAACAGCCAAATTTTAGCCTGCTTTAGCATAAGCATAAGCCCAAC
>NZ_LVXF01000013.1:0-20219 GCF_002092845.1 Campylobacter concisus | reverse complement strand
TTTGCCTGGAATTTGGCGCCGATACGGTTATGGATCTAAGCACCGATGGCGATCTAGATGCTATTAGAAGTGCGATTATCGAGCATTCAAGCGTACCAATTGGCACAGTGCCTATGTATGAAATTTTAAAAGAGGCAAAAGAGGTTACAAATATCACAAATGAGCTCATTTTAGAGATACTTGAAAAGCAAGCGAAGCAAGGGGTTAGTTACTTTACGATACACGCTGGCTTTTTGCGTGAGTTTTTGCCACTTGTTAAAAAGCGTAAAATGGGCATAGTAAGCCGTGGTGGCAGTTTAAGCGCAAGCTACATGTCAAAGCTAAATAAGCAAAATCCATTTTATGAAATTTTTGATAAAATTTTAGAAATTTGTGCAAGATATGATGTCTCGCTCTCGCTTGGTGACGGCCTTCGCCCAGGCTGCCTTTATGACGCAACAGACGAGGCACAGCTTAGCGAACTAAAGGTGCTTGGAGAGCTTACGCTTCGTGCGTGGCAAAAAGATGTGCAAGTGATGATAGAAGGCCCTGGTCATGTGCCATTAAATCAAATTGAGTATAATATGAAAATCGAACAAGAACTCTGCCATGATGCCCCATTTTACGTGCTTGGACCGCTTGTCTCAGACATAGGGGCAGGATATGATCATATCACGTCAGCGATTGGTGGCACGATGGCGGCATATCACGGCGCTAGCATGCTTTGCTACGTGACACAAAAAGAGCACCTTGGCTTGCCAAATGAAAATGACGTAAGAGAGGGCATCGTAGCTCACAAGATAGCAGCTCATGCCGCAGATATCGCACTTGGCAAAGCGGGAGCTATAGAAAAGGATCACGAGATGAGTGATGCTAGATATGCATTTGACTGGAACAAGCAGTTTGAGCTTAGCTTTGATCCAAAAAAGGCTAGAGAACTTCACGATGAGAGCTTGCCAGAAGATGCGTTTAAGAGTGCTCATTTTTGTTCGATGTGCGGACCAAAATTTTGTGCATATAAAATTTCAAAAGATCTAGAAAAAGGAGAAAAATGTTAAATAAAGAAGAGGTCTTAAATAGACTAAAAGGTGTTATATATCCTGGTTTTGAAAAAGATATAGTTAGCTTTGGCTTTGTAAAGAATGTAGAAATCGGCGATAAAATTTTAATCGAAGTCGAGATAGTTAGCTCAAGCCCAGAAGTGGCAAACGAGCTAAAAACGGACATCAAACGTGTCATGGGCTCAAATGAGTACGTGCTAAATTTGATCCAGCCAAAGATACCTGAGGAGAAAAGTAACACTCAAAGTGGTAAAAATATCGCACCACAAGTTAAAAATTTCGTAATGGTAAGCTCTGGAAAAGGCGGCGTTGGTAAATCAACCACAACGCTAAATTTAGCCATCTCAATGGCAAAACTAGGCAAAAAAGTGGGAATTTTGGACGCTGACATCTACGGACCAAACATCCCAAGAATGCTTGGCGAAGTAAATACCCAGCCACAAGTTGTCGGAAATAAGCTAAAGCCGATACTTAGCCACGGAGTTGAGATGATGAGTATGGGTGTTTTGATGGAGGAGGGCATGAGCCTTATCTGGCGTGGCTCGATGATCATGAAAGCGATCGAGCAGCTGCTAAGGGACGTGCTTTGGAGCGAGCTTGATGTCTTGTTTCTCGATATGCCTCCAGGAACGGGCGACGCGCAGCTAACTCTAGCTCAAAGCGTGCCAGTAACAGCAGGTGTTTGCGTCACAACGCCTCAAGTGGTAGCACTTGATGATAGCAAGCGTGCGCTTGATATGTTTGAAAAACTTCACATCCCAATAGCTGGCGTCATCGAAAACATGAGTGGCTTCATCTGCCCAGATAACGGCAAAGAGTATGACATCTTTGGCAAAGGCACGACTGAAGAGGTAGCAAAGGCTTACAACACTCAAATTTTAGCTGAAATTCCTATCGAGCCAGCTGTTAGAGTGGGCGGCGATAATGGTAAGCCAGTTAGCTTTTACGAGCCAAACTCAGTCACTGCAAAACGCTATGAGAGCGCAGCTGCAAGGCTTTGGGAGATAATAGAAAATATAAATAACGGCGGCGGGGCTGATAACTCAGCGATCCAGCCAGTAAATGACGGCAAGAGTGCTTGCTCGAAGTAAATTTACAAAAGATAAAATTTAGAGCAAATTTTAAAATTTGCCAGTTTAAATTTGGCTACCAAAATTTAGCTTTGCTTGTTGCAGGGTTTAAATTTTGTAGCCAAAATGCACTTTATATAGAAAATTTAAAATTTAACAGGAGAAAAGATGAAAGCGATCGTAACCGTAGTCGGAAAAGATAGAGTTGGCATCGTTGCTGGCGTCTCAGCAAAGCTTAGCGAGCTAGGGCTAAACATAGATGATATAAGCCAGACTATTTTGAGCGACTTTTTCACGATGATGGCGGTGGTTTCAAGCGATGAAAATAAGGACTTTACAATCTTAAGAGCAGAGCTAGATAAGCTTGGAGAGAGCCTAAAAGTAAAGATAAATATCCAAAGCTCAGCCATCTTTGATGCTATGCACAAAATTTAAGGACAAAAGATGGATATCAAAAATGTAACCGAAACTATCTCGATGATCGAGGAGCAAAATTTTGACATCAGAACGATCACGATGGGCATTAGTTTGCTTGATTGCATCGACCCTGACATCAATAAAGCCTGCGATAAAATTTACGCAAAAATCACCACTAAAGCCAAAGACCTAGTTAGAGTGGGCAACGAAATTTCTGCCGAGCTAGGCATACCAATCGTCAATAAAAGAGTGAGCGTGACACCTATCTCGATAATCGGCGCCGCAACGGACGCGAGTGACTACGTGATGATCGCAAAGACGCTTGATAGGGCGGCTATTGAAGTTGGTATTGATTTTATAGGTGGTTTTTCAGCTTTAGTTCAAAAGGGATATCAAAAGGGCGATGAAATTTTGATAAATTCTATCCCACAAGCACTTTCCCAGACTTCAAAAGTATGCGCAAGTGTCAATGTCGGCTCAACGAAAACTGGCATAAATATGAGCGCAGTGCGTGATATGGGGCGCATTATAAAAGAGACGGCGGCAGCATCTGAGATGGGGTGCGCGAAGCTTGTTGTCTTTGCAAATGCAGTCGAGGATAATCCTTTCATGGCTGGTGCATTTCACGGCGTGGGCGAGGCTGATGTGGTGATAAATGTCGGCGTTTCTGGCCCAGGTGTGGTAAAAAGAGCCCTTGAAAAGGTACGTGGCGAGAGCTTTGACGTGGTAGCTGAGACTGTGAAAAAGACGGCATTTAAGATCACGCGTATCGGCCAGTTAGTTGGTCAAATGGCGAGCGAACGCCTTGGGGTTAAATTTGGTATCGTCGATCTCTCTCTTGCTCCAACGCCTGCTGTGGGCGACTCGGTAGCCCGCGTGCTTGAGGAGATGGGGCTTGAGGCTGTTGGTACGCACGGAACGACTGCGGCACTCGCTCTCTTAAATGACGCAGTAAAAAAAGGTGGCGTCATGGCGTGCAATCAAGTTGGCGGCTTAAGCGGTGCATTTATACCAGTTTCTGAAGATGAGGGTATGATAGCGGCGGTGCGCGCTGGCTCACTAAATTTAGAAAAACTTGAAGCGATGACTGCGATATGCTCGGTTGGTCTTGATATGATCGCTATACCTGCTGACACACCAAGCGAGAGCATAGCTGCGATGATCGCTGATGAGGCGGCTATCGGCGTTATAAATCAAAAAACAACGGCCGTTCGTATCATACCTCTTGGACGTGAGGGCGATATGATCGAGTTTGGCGGCCTTTTAGGAAGAGCACCTGTGATGAAGATAAATAAAGCCTCAAGTGCCGATTTCATCGCTCGTGGTGGACAAATTCCAGCACCTATTCATAGTTTTAAAAACTAAAAGTTTCTAAAAGGATAGTTATAAAATGAAAGCAGTTGGACTATTTTTTATGATTTTGCTTTTATCTGGTTGCTCGGCACTATATCCATTTTATAGCAAAGAGATGAAATTTGAAGCAGCAGGTCTTGGTAAAGATGGTATCTATAGATCAAATTTTAATAATGATGAAGACATTCTTATTAAGATGACATCAGCAAAGACAAAAGAGGGCGAAAAATACCGAATAATATATACTTTGCACATACCAAGTAATTCTACGCAGATGGATTTTAACATTAGTGATAAGTTTGTAGCAAAGTATGATTGCTCAAAAATGTATTGCGAGCCAAATGATGATCTAGACAATATAGTCGTAGAGTGGGTTGAGCCTGAAAGAGGAGTATTTTTAGGTGGTATAAATTTAAAAAATTTACGACTAATAAAGGCGTATTAAATTCATAAGGATATGTAAAAATACGAGTTTTTTAATAAATTTGATAGTAAAAAAAGAAAAATTTACCAAGGAACTAAAATGAAAATTTTATCAATGCTTACGGCGCTACTTTTTGGAGCGGTATGTGGCTTTGCAAATGATGGCAAAGTAAGAAGTATCGACATCTACGTCACGCCATACTACTCAGCAAATGCTGGCAAGGTGGAGTACGTAAAGGTCTATGACAAGATAGATGAGCTTTTAAAAAGTGGCAAAGAAGAGGACTTTAAAAAGGCTGAAAAGATCGTGCAAGACGCCCCACAAATGGTCTCTCCGATAACTCTTTTTGTTCTTTCAGCTCGCGCATACGATCTTGGACTTCGCGATGATGCGGTATTTTGGTTTTATGCGGCAAAAAATCGCGCGATCTTGCTAAGAGGCGTTATAGACATGGAGGGCGAGAAATTTACTGACGTGGTGGCCGCGATAGGGGCGTTTATGAAGCTTGTTGGCGACGTGGTCAATCCTTATGCATTTTGCGATATCAAAAAGCAACAAGATATCGCTGATAAAGCGCTTGAATGGACCAAGAAAAATGCCTATGAAGCGATGTTTTCGCCAGAATTTAGCTCGCCTTACGAAGATAGAAAAGCAGCCCTTGCAAAAGGTATAGAAAAGCTAGAAGCCCGCAATAAAAAAGAGAAAGATTACTTTTTAGATAAAGATAATCTTGCTAACTTTAAAGCTATGCGCAAGCAAAATGGCACTGATGAGAAATTTTGCTTCTAAATAGCGAGGAAAACTGAAAATTTGCTTGTAAATTTAGCTTTTGTTTTATGCTAAAAGGGCAAATTTACAAGCTATCTCTATTTTAGATGATAAATTTTAACTCACTACAAATCTGCTTAAATTTCGCTCTTTTTCGTAAGAGTAGCAAAACCACAAAAATGAGAATAAAAAATGACTTTGAAATTTGGCGAACTTGAAAAAGTTGCAACAGATGATGGCTTTATCTGGTATGCCCAGACGGAGCTAAAAAGCGAAATTTTTGGACAGGTACTCTTTTGTTTTATCTCGTCAAATGGGGCAGACGTGGATGATGAGACTACTTTGCTAGCAGAGCGCATCGCCAGCGATATCGATTGGTACGTAAAAGAGGCGCTTGCCTTTTTAAAAGATGAGCTTAGGCGAGGGTGCTTTTTGAGCAAGGACGAGCTTAAATTGCTTGACGTGCCAGTTTGCGATCTGCCGTTTAGCTCGCCTCAATGCACCTTTTATGCGCATGATAAGCAGTGGCTGATGAGGTTTGCCGATGGTGCGCTTGATATTTGCGAGCCTTTTGGTATAGGGGTGATTTTTGAAGGTGAAAAGCCACTTCGTTTAGAAAATTTAGAGCTTAGCCAGGAGTGCTAATCGCGGATAAATTTTGCTTTTAAATGGTGAGATAAATTTGGTTGCTGTTTTAGGTTTTTGGCCCAAAACAGCAAAAATTTGCATTTATGCGTTGCAGCAGCAATAATCACTTGGATCTTTTTCTTTTGTGATCCTAGCTCTTAGGTCGTGACGGATGATCTCTATCGACCAGAACCATATCATGTGGCCGACAAATTCAGATACATGTTCGTACCAAGGAAGTGTCCAAAGTGGTGGAGTAAGCCCCAAAATAGGTAGTGCGATCACGTGAACAGCGATATTTACGATAATGCCAACTAGTAAGCCTTGCCATATTGTAATCTTTGGAAATTTCTCAGCCAAAACACAATAAGCAACCGCAAAAACGATCGAAAATAATATATGCGTCATCATTACGTAGTTAAATGCATGCCCTGCAAACTCGTAAATAGCGGCATTTGGATCGGCTACGCCCAAATAATCCCTTAAAAATACATAAGGCGGATTTAAGAAATTTCTAGAGCAATCGATCGCATCGGCTGCTCTAATGGCACTCTCTGGTCCGCAAGCAGCGTTAAACATATCCATCGGACTTCTTGGAGGAAGTGGAAATTCTGCTCCCCATTTGACAAAAGCTGAGACAATGCCAGCGACAAGGCCGATTAACGCAGCCAGAGCAAATCTAGGTTTTGTTACTAAATTTGACATTTAAACCCCTTCTTTAAATTTGCAAAATCTTATTGCAATTTACTTTATGATAAGATTAATCATTATTAAAAATATAAAAATATTTAAAAATTTTAATGGACTTAAAATCATAAAATTTTTAGCCATTTTTGGCTAGACTAAGAAAAAATTTAAAGGAGAATAGATGTCTAAAGAGTTTAAAGATGCAAATGAATTTAAGGAATTTTTTGAAGAATTTAGAAAAAAAGATGGCTATAAAGATCCGCTTGCTTTTGGTATCGCAAGAGTCGATCGTGGACAAAAAAATACAGATAAAATTTTGCAAGCAACATTTGCTGTTGTAAATTACAAAGAGAGCTTTTTAAGCGCAGCCGCTTATATCTATGCTTTGCAAAAATGTGATGTTAAGGTTGATTTTAACGGCTCTGAATTTGTAGCCGATCTTACACCAAAAGTAGTGAAAAAAGCCAGCAAGCTCTTTAGCGTCTTTGAAAAAGAGATAAGCTCTCATAAAAATGTACAAAATTTGCATGCCATAAAAATAGCATTTGATGACGATCTTGAACTAAATGAGAATAAATTTAAACTTGTGTTTTTGTTTGATGATGCAAAGCCACTTAGTGTGGAGGCTGTCTATCTCAAGCTTTACTTGATCTCACTTGGCAAGGTCGCACCTAGGACGATCGTGCTTGATGGAGCCTTTGGAGTACTACCAAATGTCGCATGGACTAGCCAAAATATCCCAATCGAGCTTGAGTGGCTAAGAGAAAATGAAATTTCTCTAAAGATGTTTGGCGAGTATCCAGCGATCGTGAGCGTGGATAAATTTCCAAGATTTCTAAGTCACATCATCCCAGCTGATAACACGAGAATTTTAGACGCTGCCAAAGTCCGCATGGGCGCTGCTGTGCATCCTGGCACGGTCGTCATGCCAGGCGCTGCTTATATCAACTTTAACGCAGGCACGACTGGTGGTGTGATGGTTGAGGGCAGGGTTAGCAGCTCTGTCGTCGTGGGCGAGGGCAGTGACGTTGGCGGCGGAGCTAGCATACTTGGCGTGCTAAGCGGCACGAACGGCAACCCTGTAAGCATCGGCAAACACTGCTTACTTGGCGCAAACTCAGTTACTGGCGTGCCACTTGGCGATAACTGCATCGTGGATGCTGGCATAGCGGTGCTCGAGGGCACAAAGGTCTATATCTCGGCCAGCGAGCGCGAAAAGCTAGCTAAGATAAATCCTAGCTTTAAATTTGAAGCTGAAATTTACAAAGCGCTTGAGCTTGGCGGTCTAAATGGACTTCATTTTAGACAAAATAGCCAAACAGGTCAGATCACCGCAAGTGCGAGCAAAAGGGCGATCAAGCTAAATGAGGCACTTCATTAAAAGGAGCTAACATGAAAGTTGGCATTTTGATGTTTGACAAGATAAATTTGTTAAGCTTTGCCAAAATTTATGATTTTTTGCATAAATTTGAAGGTTTTAACATCAAAACCTACGCCCTAAAGCCTGAGATAGTCGATGAATTTGGCGTCAGGCTTCATCCTGAAATTTACGCTGAGAGCCTTTACGGTGTGGATATCTTGGTTGTGCCAGATGGCGTTGGAGCGCTTGGGCTAAGATATGATGAGATATTTTTAAGCTGGATAAAAAGCTCAGCGAGCGCGAAATTTAAGATCGGCTTTGACCTTGGCATGCTCATCCTTGGCGGGGCTGGATTTTTAGAGGATAGAGAAGCTTGCATAAGGGGCGGATACAAAAACGCGCTGAGTGGCTACTGCGAGGTAAATGACGCTAAGATGTGCGAGAGCAGGGGTGTGATAAGCGTTAGCGAATTTGATGACGAGATCAAAGAGCAGCTCGCAAAAATCCTAAGTAAAGATAAAATTTAAGGGCTTTGGCTCTTAAATTTGATAGAAATTTTATCTTTTTAATAAGCTTATGGCTTGTTTTATGGCGCTATTTACCGCTTCTAAATGCCACTTTATCCACGCTGTGAAGTCAAAGTTTAAATTATTTTCAAGCTTTGTCGTCTGCTCTAAAATTTCATAATAATCTTTTTTATTTGCATAAATAACGCTGGAGATAGAAAATGGTTCAATGCTCTCACCAGCCAAGCAGTAGTGCGCCAAAGCCCTTGTTATGCGTCCATTACCGTCATCATAAGGATGGATAAAAAACTAAAGATGTGCAATAAAACTTTTTAGATATGCGTTTTCAAGGCTTTTGTTGATAAAATTTTAAAAGTTCTCATCTCATCTTCTATACCTCTACTGGCAAGGCTTCATAGTGGATTTGCACATTTTCTGGAGAGCCTGAGACGACGCTCATCTCATCATCTCTAAACTTGGCTCGTTTTATCTTGTAAGTTTTGCTTTGGATATATTCAAACAAGGTATTGTGCCAGCCATGTAGCCGCTCGAGGTTCATATAGTCTTTGTTTAAATTTACTTCAAACATTAGCGAGACTAGATTAAAACTGTGTCTAGTCGCATGAGTATCAGCTAGCCAGTCAAAATTTTCATCTAGCCTCTTTTTTATCTACGAGCGAATGCTTGATCTTTTAAGCCTTTCGCCCCCTATGAGAGATGAACTTATTATTTCATCTTCAAGTGCACTAATTTGCACCTTTAAAAGATCGTCTCTGCTGATATTGCTTGTTTGCTCTTTTAAATTTTTATGGTCTTGCTCTAGCTTATTTGTAAGGGTGTCTATTACTCTTTTGTCGAAAGAAAAATTTGGGTAGTTGGGATGTTGTCGTATCCACAGATTTTGTAATTTTTAATCAATGCACTGAACTTATTTATAGCAGTAAAATTTGGTATATGTATTGTTTTTGATTTGCTATTTGTAGAAGTCGTTTTTTTGTTAGAAAAGAGCCAGTTAAAGTTAAGGCTAGATAAGATTATCTACCTAGCCTATAGTCTCTTCTAGCATCCTTATAACCACGTCTATATCCACGCTCAAAACCATCATCATAGTCGTCATCGTTATAGTAGCCTCCGCGGTAACCACGCTGAAATCTATCATATCTTTCGTACTCATTTCGATAGTATGGGCGGTAGTTAGGCGGATATGGCGCATAGTTTGGATCAACAGGATAGTAGCCATTTGCACGGCAACTATCCTCGTCAAATTTTTCTATTCCGTTGCGAAATTTGTAGCTTTCTATTTTTTTGTCAAAGCTATCAATGCTTCTTATATCGCCATAAATTTTAGCCATTTCTCTTTGATTTATAAGACCACAAAGCCTAGCTTCAACTTTTTTTTCATAACTCATAGCAAACAAAAAAGTCAATGAACAAAATAAAATGGCTAAAAATTTCATATTAATCTCCTACTTTTAGACTTCCGCCTTTGCCAAGACCGCCTTTTACATTTTGTGCTTTGTAGTCTTTTAGAGCAATAACTAATTGATTCATTGAATCAAGGAAAGCATTTACAAGTGTTTTTCCCTCAGGTGTTCTTGAATATACGCCAAGTCCCGCGCCAAGAGAAGCGCCAGCACCGCCGCCCATGCCAAAGAAGTCAGTGCTAGAAGCCGAGCCAATAGCTGCTGCTAATTGAACACCTGAACGATTTTCTATAAGAACCAATGTGGTTTGTGTCTCTTTTGTTGAAAAACCACCAGCTATAGCACCTGCTACACTACCAAAAAGTGCTTCAACAAGAGCACCTGCACCGCCCGTATCTTCGTTACTAAAGAAAATTTCAGGGCGAATAGTATAATCAGCTGCTACCATTTTACCTTTACCAAAGCCGGAACCACCACGTAGTTCGCCTGATCTATCAAGTGCACGCTCTTGCATCATATTATCCATCATAGCGCCACGTTCAACTATAACAAAACAACCAGTTTGTTGCGCAAGAAGACGCAAAACCGGAATAGTTGATGTGAGCTTGTAGTTGTGTGTTAAATATGAATACCAATCAGAATTTTGGTCTTCATAAAACGCAAGTGTTCCAAGAGTGCTACTGCATTTTTCTATTTTTGTGTTAGCATTATTGTTATTGCTTCCAGCAGCACTACCAGTTACACCGTTGCTATTGCCAGTTGCACAACCGCTTAAAAGTAAAACTCCAAGGCCTATGCTTAGTAAAGATGAACTTAACTTCATTTTTATCCTTAATATTTAAGTTGGTTTTTTAACATTATATATAAGCAAATATTATAAAAATATTAATATAAGATTTATGTTTAGTAGCATAATGTAAAACTACTTTTATAAAAATTTAAGTAGCCAGCAAGATGCCAGCCACACGAGTTATTCGACAGTCACGCTTTTTGCAAGATTTCTTGGCATATCGACGTTGTTGCCAAGTCTAACAGAAATTTCAAGTGCAAGTAGCTGAAGTACAAGCATCATCTCAAAAAATTCGCTCATATAGTGATCTTGCGCGCTTGTTTTTACGTAGTCATCGCTTAGCTCAAACTCAAGTGGGCTTATCGCTAGGATGTAGGCATCTCTTGCAGCAAGCTCTTCGACGTTGCTTTTTGCTTTTTCATAAAGTAAATTTTGAGGCATTAAAGCGATTGTAAATAGCTTCTCATCTGCAAGTGCGATAGGGCCGTGCTTCATCTCGCCTGATGGATAGCCCTCGGCGTGAAGATATGAGATTTCTTTAAGCTTTAACGCACCTTCAAGTGCTAGTGGATAGAAGATATCTCTACCGATAAAGAAGAAGCCATGTCCGTGTAAATAATGCTTGCTTAGGCGGTGAAGCTTCTCTTGAAGAGAGTTATTGATATTTAAAATTTGTGGGATGTGAAGAAGCGTTTTGATCTCGTGATCAAGCTCTTTTTTGCTAATAGATCCCTTTGCTGCCGCCATTTGAAGCACAAGCATCCAAAGCACGATGATCTGCGTTGCGAAAGCTTTTGTGCTCGCCACACCTTTTTCGATGCCAGCGCGAGTTAGAAGAGTATTGTCAGCTAGTCTAACGATAGATGAGTTATCGACGTTGCAAATCGCAAGTGTCTTTAGCCCAGCCTCTTTAGCTATCCTAAGTGCTTCAAGAGTGTCGGCTGTCTCGCCACTTTGTGAGATTACGATGAATAGCGAGTTTTTGTTTAGATAAGGCTTCCTATATCTAAATTCACTTGCTACTTCGACCTTTGTTCTAACTTTAGCAAGTCTTTCAAAAAGATAGCTTGCGGTTAGCGCTGCATGGTAGCTCGTGCCGCACGCACAAAGCACTACATCATCGATACCTTTTAGGTATTCATCGTCTAAATTTTCAAGGGTGACTTTGTGGTTTTTGACTCTGCCCATGATGGTTTCAGATACGACTGCACCTTGCTCGTAAATTTCTTTCTCCATAAAAAATGTATAACCCTCTTTTTGGGCATAGCTCTTATCTTTTGGCAAAGCGTTAAATGTTATGCTAGCCTTTTTGCCGTGTTTAAAAACAGCGATCTCATCTAAGCTCACGTAGCCGTAGTTGTTATCATCTAAGTAGGCAACTTCAGTTGCGTTGCCGATAAGTGGGGCATCTGATGAGGCAAAATATAGCTCTTTTTTGTCGCTTTTGCCTATCGCCATAGGAGCGGCATCTTTTGCGAAAAATATCTTATCAGGTGCAGTTTTGGTGATAAGTAGCGTCGCATAAGCGCCTCTTAGCTTTGCGATAGTCGCCTCGTAAGCTTTAAATGGATCTTTTTTATCTTTTAAAATTTCTTCAAAAAGGTGCACGATCACCTCAGTATCGGTTTGGCTGACAAATTTCACGCCCTTTGCTTCAAGTTCATCTTTAAGCTCTTTGTAGTTTTCGATGATGCCGTTGTGAACGACAAATGAGTGCTCGCCAAGGTGCGGGTGAGCGTTTATCTCAGTTGGTTTGCCGTGCGTCGCCCAGCGTGTGTGACCTATCGCCACGCCAAAGCCCTCTGATGTAAAGTCCTTTGTCTTTTGGGCTAAATTTTCAAGCTTGCCGACAGCCTTAAAAAAATCGATCTTGCCATCACTCATCACAGCCATGCCAGCGCTGTCGTATCCGCGATACTCAAGCTCTTTTAGACCGCTTAAAATGACCTCTTTTTTCTCTTTATCTCCGATGTATCCTACGATTCCACACATGTTTTACTCGCTTATTAATAAATTTAATATCTCTTCACCTTTACTCTCAAGTCGCTCGTTTTTCTCGATCAAAAAGAGATTTCTCGTTCTATTTTTAACCGTCTGAATTCTAGCACTCGTGACTTGAAAATGAAGCCTGTCAAAAACACTCATCACATAAGCCATTAGCCCACGCTGATCTTTTGCGTTGATGCTAAGTTTGGCGTAATCTTTTGAGTGATTTAGCTCGAAGTTTATCTCATCTTTGTTAATGTTTGGTTTCAAAGGCTCTTTTAAAACCTCGCTATTTAAGGATTTTAGAGCTAAATTTTTAGTAGTTTCAAGCTCCTCTTTTTTAACATTTTGGTTAAAATCAAGCCTGATATAAAATTTCTTCTCAAATAGCTCAAAAATTTCCATATATGCCAGGTCGAATTTAGCAAATTCATAGAGCAGGGCACTTAAATTTAGGCTTTTTTTTGTATAGATCTGAATGCTTAAATTTTTAGAGTTATTTATAAAAATTTCTGTCGCATCTAAGCTATCTGCAACCTTGCTTAAATTTATGATCTCACTTGCACTATATTTTATAAAGACAAGATTTGATGTGATTTTAAAAATTTTCTCTTGCAGGCTTGGTTCAAGTACCAAAAACTCGCTATTTCTTTTTATAGACTGCTCTTTTTTTACGCGCCTTGTTGCTTCATCTAGTAAATTTTCATCGCTAAATGCACTAAGAGAAATTTCATAAAGTTCCCTTAAAAGCTTTGCAGTATAGGCGTTATAAAGTCTCTCGTTTGTGGCGTTTATCACGCAGTAGCTAAGGATGTAAAGTAGTTTTAAAACCTGCTTGTCGCCAAGCTTTGATATGAAGGCAAAGATGACGCGCTGCGAGTAGATGTCCTCTCTGTTTGAGACGTTGCTCATTAGCGTGTGGTATTTTATCAAGATGACGCCGATATTTACGGCTTTTTGGCTTAAATTTAGCTTGTTTGCGTATGCTCTAAAGATATTTGCTCCGATATTTGCGTGATCTTTGCCAAGCCCCTTGCCAACGTCGTGCATTAAAGTCACGATCTTTAGCATCGTCTTGCCCTCCAAGCAAAGCTCGGTATAGAGATTTTTTATAAATTTATCTTTTATATTTTCAAGAAATTTTACACTTAAGATGCTATGTTCATCGACCGTAAATTCGTGATAGCCGTCGTACTGAGCTAGCTGGCTGATGTGTTCCATTGGTTTTATTAAAATTTGTATCATTTGCGCATCAAGCAATGACTTTAAAATAGCGTAGGAATTTTTTCTTAAAAATATCTTCTTAAACTCACTTATAGCACGCTCTAAGCCACTTTTTGTGATAATGGCTCGCTTGATGTAAAAGATCGCACTTATATCAAATTTATAATCAACATCTTTTAGTTCTAAAAGCTCGGTTATTAGATTTTCAATGAGAGCTGGCTTTTTATGAAGCGGCACGTAAATAACGCCATTGATCTCGTAAAAGCCATTTTTTAGCCTTGCAAATTTTCTCTGATCAAAATTTAGCTCACTTTTAAAAAATGGCCTGCAAAGAGAAGCGACGATAAACCTCGAATAAATAGCAACATTATTCATTGAGCTTAGCATCTTTTGGCTGATAACGCTTTCGTTATCTTGAAGCTTTTTAGACTTTGTCTGCATGAAATTTGTCGTGATCTCAACGCTTGAAGCGCTAAAAGTATCAGAATTTTGCGTTAAATTTAAGGCAGTTAGCAGGCTTAGTAAAAAGTCCACATTTAGGTTAAAGCTAGCGATCTCTTTTTCATTCATCACTTTTAGGGCTTGTGATCTAACTGAAATGTCGCTATCAAGGCAGTTTAGTATGCAGTTTAGGTGATAAATTTCATCTATCCCGCCAAAGCCACTTTTTAGATTTGGCTCTTGGGCTAAGTAGCTGATACTAGAAAATGGTAAAAATGCCTTTAAATGGTAGTTTAAAAAGGCTTTTTTATCAAATTCTTTTAATTTTACGATCTCGCTTTTTACTAAGCGGTAGAGGCTTTTTGAACCACAGATATATCGGACTTGCGATGTTTCGCTTTTAAATTTAAGATCGTCTTTGTAATTTATAAAAATTTCATCTAACTCAACACTTTTTATATAAAAATTTATTCCAGAGCTACTTAAAATTTCGCTAAATTCTTTTAAGAAATTCTTTATGTTGTAGCCTTTTAAATTTTTATAAACTAGTAAAATTTCAAGCTCACTATTTGCGCTAAGTAAGGTTTGGGCGTATTTTCCAGTAGCTAGAACGCTAAAAGCAAAGCTATCATTTTGTGGCACAAAATCATCAAAAAATTCTCGCATAGTTTCATTTAAATAAGATTTTATAAAATCATCATATTCTTTGGCTAAAAAATTTGCAAAATTTCTACCCTGATTTTTTTGAAAATGTTTTGGTAAATTTGCCTTAAAATCAAGAAATTTCTCTTTAATTTTTAAATAATTATCGCTATTTTTGGTACTTTTATCAGCTAGCATTTAATGTTTCCATTGTTAAAAATATCTTGGCAAATGTTACATAATTTTTGCAAAAACAAAGCTTTATTTGCCTATAATGAAGCCTTAAGTTCAGCTTTAGGACGATAAAGATAATGAATCTATTACAAAAACTAGAAAGTGGCGAGAGATTAAGCAAACAAGAGGCTTTTTCGCTTTATGAGCTTGATCTTTTTACCTTGGCTAAATTTGCCGATAAAAAGCGCAGAAAACTGCACGGCAATAAGGTCTTTTTTAATGTAAATCGCCATATCAATCCAACAAATATCTGTGCTGATATCTGTAAATTTTGCGCATTTTCAGCTCACAGAAAAAATCCAAACCCATATCTAATGAGCCACGAAGAAATTTTAAAGATCGTTGATGAGAGCGTGAGTCACGGCGTAAAGGAGATACACATTGTCTCTGCCCACAACGCAAAAAGTGGCTGGCAGTGGTACTTAGAAATTTTTAAAAAGATAAAGGTAGCCCATCCAGACCTTCACGTAAAGGCGATGACGGCAGCTGAGATCGACTTTTTATCAAGACATTACGGCTTAAGCTATGATGAGGTGATAGAGAAGATGCTCGAATGCGGCGTCGATAGCATGCCAGGCGGCGGGGCTGAAATTTTTGATGAAGAGGTCAGAGCTAAAATTTGCAAAGGCAAAGTAAGTAGCGAAAACTGGCTAAAGATCCATAAAATGTGGCACGATCACGGCAAACAAAGCAACGCAACAATGCTTTTTGGTCACATAGAAAGTCGCGGTAACAGGATCGATCATATGCTAAGGATTAGAGAATTGCAGGATGAAACTGGCGGTTTTAACGCGTTTATCCCGCTTGTCTATCAAAGAGAAAATAACTACTTAAAAGATGTGAAATTTCTAGGATCAGCTGAAATTTTAAAGACTCTGGCGATCTCACGTCTTGTGCTAGATAATGTTCCTCATATCAAAGCTTACTGGGCCACTTCGACGCTAAATTTGGCGATGGTCGCTCAGGAATTTGGTGCTGATGATCTTGATGGCACGATAGAAAAAGAGAGCATCCAAAGTGCAGCTGGCGCAAATAGCGCAAATGGCGTTACACTAAAGACATTTTGTGATCTCATAAAGACATCTGGTTTTACGCCGGTTGAGCGTGATAGCTTATATAACGAACTTAAAATTTACTAAAAGGAGCTTGGGGTGAAATTTTTTGACTTAGCACAAAATAAAACAAGTGTGAAGCAGGAATTTGGAGCGGGACTTACGACGTTTTTAGCGATGATGTATATTGTGCCGGTAAATGCGATCATTATGAGCAAAACTGGCATGCCTTATGAGGCACTCATCACTGCAACAGCGCTAATTACCATCTTTTCTACGATATTAAATGGTCTTTGGGCGAACACACCAGTTGCGATGAGCGTTGGCATGGGACTTAACGCTTATTTTACATTTGGTCTTTGCATCGGTATGAAAGTGCCTTGGCAAACGGCTCTTGGCGTTGTTTTCTTAAGTGGCGTGATATTTGTCGTCTTATCTTTTACAAATTTTAGAATGTGGATAATAAGATCCATCCCACTTGATCTAAGAAGGGCGATAAGTGCTGGCATAGGCACATTTATCAGCTTTGTGGCGTTTCAGCAAATGGGCTTTATCGTAAATAGCGACGCAGTTTTGGTTGGTATAGGAAATTTCAAAGATCCAAACGTACTTCTTGGCGTTTTGGGATTATTTTTAGTTATTTTCTTTTGGGCGTGGAAGATAAAGGGCGCGTTTATCCTAGCTGTGCTTGCTACTTCAGTGATAGCTTGGGTGCTTGGTATCGCTCCTCATCCAACAGAAATTTTCTCAACTCCAGCCTCTATCTCTCCGATATTTTTAGAGCTTGATATAAAAGGCGCGCTTAGTCTAGCCTTGCTTCCTGTTGTAATCACTTTTTTTGTGACTGATCTTTTTGACTCGATAGGCACACTAGCTGGTGTAGGCACGAGGGCTGGAATTTTTGATGAAAACAAAAAAGATGGCGTCGTAAAACTTGAAAAAACTCTTGAAGCTGACGCTATTGCTACGGCAGCTGGCTCACTTGTAGGCGTAAGTACGACCACATCGTTTGTAGAGAGTGCTAGCGGTGTAGAAGAGGGCGGTAGAACTGGTCTAACGGCTGTATTTTGCGGACTTTTATTTATACTTACATTATTTATGTTGCCACTTTTTAAAGCAATCCCTGGCAATGCCATCTATCCGATCCTTGTAATGGTTGGCGTGCTTATGTTTGCCGAGCTTGCTAGTATAAATTTCAAAGATCCGGCCATTGCAGTTGCAACATTTTTTATAGTCGTGCTCATCCCACTTACTTACTCGATCACAAACGGTCTTGCATTTGGCTTTATGTCATACGTCATAGTTAGGCTCATAAAGAGAGAATTTAGCGATATAAATTTAGGCGTAGTCGTGCTAGCGCTCATTAGTTTTATCGTATTTTTAGTGCATTGATAAGGAAGAAAGATGATATTTTATAGCTACGATGAATTTGCTGTTGATACTAAAAAGATGGCAAAACAGATAAAAGACGAGTTTGATCCAGAGGTGATACTAGCTGTGGCAAGAGGCGGTCTAACGCTTGGCCACTCGCTAGCTGTTGCGCTTAATAATAGGAATTTATTTACCCTAAATTCTATCCATTACGAAGATACAAATAAGCTTGATACTATTAATATCTTTAACGTACCAGATCTTAGCAAATACACTAAAATTTTGCTCGTCGATGATATCATCGATAGTGGAGAGAGCATGGTCGAGATAAAAAGAGAGCTACTTAAGCGTTATCCAAATTTAGATATCAAAATAGCGACCGTCTTTTATAAAGAGAAAGCTCTGCTTTTGCCAGAATTTAAGGTAAAAGAAGCTCACGATTGGATCGAGTTTTTTTGGGATATACATATTTAAGGAAAATTTTTGCTAGATAAATTTAGAGAATTTGTTGGACATCACGTCGCTTTTAGCGTATTTTTGATATGTTTGATCGATTGTATATTTTTACTTTATACGGCAAATTCTCTTAGTATAAGTTATAGTGAAGCTGAAATTTTTTTTAACAAACAAAATTTTCTTAGCCATGTTTTAAACTTAAGCGTTCAAATTCTTGGTCAAACAGATATTACTCTAAGATCTGTGATGATCGCGTTTCATGTCATAAGCGTCGTTTTAATGTATAAGGTAAGCAAATTTTACATTAAATTAGAGTTTGACAGACTTATTGCGGTATTGCTTTTTATCTTACTTCCTGGCACGATAGCTTCAGCTCTTATCGTCAATAATGCTGGGCTTTGCGTTATGCTGGCGCTCTTATGTATATACTTTTTTCATGTTAAAAATAAAATTTTATTTGTAACATTTTTTTGTCTTTCTTTTTTTATAGATGGCGATTTCTTGATATTTTACGCAGGATTTTTTATATTTTCACTTTATAAAAGAAGGCCTCCGCTTGCTTGGCTAAGTGCTATTTTGTTTTTGCTAACACTTTACTTTTTTGGTTTTGATACAAATGGTAGGCCAAGTGGGCACTTTATCGATACTTTTGGTATCTTTGCCGCTGTTTTCTCGCCATTTATTTTTATCTTTTTTGTCTATACGATTTATAGAATTTGGGTAAAAGAGAAAAAAGATCTTTTGTGGTTTATCGCCATTTGCTCATTTTGCTTTTGTATGATAGTCTCTGTGCGTCAAAGACTGGAGCTTGAGCAGTTTTTGCCATTTTGCGTGATCGCAACGCCACTTATGGTAAGAGTTTTTTTTAATTCGTATCGCGTAAGATTGCCAAAATTTAGAAAAGGCTATAAAATTTGTACGACTTTAGTGATGCTTTTTCTAGCCATAAACTGGTCGATGATCGTATTTAATCAAATTTTCTATCTATTTTTAGACAACCCAACAAAACATTTTGTATATAAATTTGATGTTGTAAAAGAGCTTGCTGCTAAATTAAAAGAAGCGGAAATTAAGGATTTATACACTGATAATAAAAAGCTTGCATTAAGACTTAAATTTTATGGTATAGATGTAAGAGATGAGTCTAAAAATTTATTAGTAAGCGCCGATCTAGATGGAAAATCAAAATTTTGCATAGAAAAAATGGGAAAAGTAATTGTAAATTTTGACATAAGAGGTAAGTAGATGCATAAAAACAAGGGTTTTACTGTTATAGAGCTTATCTTTGTGATTATTGCCGTAGGCATACTTGCAGCGATGATCATACCAAGGCTAGAAATAAACGGAGCTAGGGAGGCAGCTACACAGATGCTAACGCATATAAGGTACGCCCAGCACCTTGCCATGCAAGATGATAAATTTGTACATTCAGAAAATGAAAAATTTTGGTTTAAAATGAGATGGGGGATAGCTATTAATGACACTAGTTTGCAAGAGTGCTCTGTGGATGAGCCTGGGGTTAAATCTTGGAAGTATAGTATTTTTTATGATAAAAGAGGTAGTGGTAATAAATTTAGTGGTAATTTAAATTCCAAAGAAGAGGTTGCCATCGATACACAAAAATCAAACAAATTCTTAAGTGCGGGCTGGAGAGGCATTCCTCAATCCTATTGCAATAAAATTAATACAGATTTAAATATCGAGAAAAAATATGGCATAAAATCAGTTAAATTTGTCGGTAGTTGCGGAAAAGGCAAAATGCAAACTATTGATTTTGACGAATTAGGTAGGCCCATGAGAGTGGTGAGTGTTACTAACAATAAAGGAGCAAAAAGGCCTTATTCAAGACTACTAAAAGGTGATTGTAAGATAATTTTAACAGATAAAAATAACAATGTAGCCTCTATAAATATAGAAAAAAGAAGTGGATACGCATATATAAACTAAACCCTATAAACCTACTAATAAAAATACACAATTTAAAATTTTTAATCGCCTAACAATTTTTTCTAAAATTCCCTAATTATTTCAACTATCTTTAAGCATCCCTCATATATAATTCCAGCTCACGAAACGAGAAACCACCTTTAACTTCATTGGTTAATAAAGCCTTTTCTTTTTATCGTTGTTCTTTTAACTTACAATTGTTAAACTATTAGTCAATCTTTGAAATCTAAACAAGTGATCGATTGAGCCAGTCTATTATTTTATAATTATAATAGATTAGACAAACTAATAAATAAAACTAAAAGTTTTTTTGATTAAAAACTTCATAATAAAATCCTATCAAATAAATTTTGCTAGGTAATTAATATGGAGAGTTTGATCCTGGCTCAGAGTGAACGCT
>NZ_LVXF01000012.1:0-218332 GCF_002092845.1 Campylobacter concisus | reverse complement strand
TAGCTGGTGTTGGTACAGGTGGCACAATAAGTGGCGTAGCAAAAATTTTAAAAGAAAAGGGCTATGATACTAAGATCATCGCAGTTGAGCCTGAAGCATCGCCGGTTTTAAGTGGTGGCAACCCAGGACCACATAAAATTCAAGGCATTGGAGCCGGATTTTTACCAAATACTATGAATATGAGCTTAGTTAGCGAGGTAGAAAAAGTAAGCAACGATGACGCACTAAACGCGGCTAGAGCAATCGCAAAAAGTGATGGACTCATGATAGGCATAAGCGGTGGTGCTGCTTACGTGGCTGCAAAAAGAGTGGCTAAAAGACTTGGTGCTGGCAAAAAAGTACTTTTCATAGCTCCAGATAACGGCGAGAGATACCTAAGTACAGAGCTTTACGGAGCATAAAAATATGTGGGAGAGTCTAAAGGAGCTAGTTCAAACTGTTCGTGAAAAAGACCCATCGGTACATAAGTGTTGCTTTTTGGCAATACTTATAAATACTCCTGGTATTCATGCGGTTTTGTTTCATAAAATTTCTCATTTTCTATATAAAAAAGAGCATTTTTTTCTAGCTAGGCTCATCTCGCAAATTGCAAGATTTTTAACGGGCATCGAGATCCATCCTGGAGCAAAGATCGGTAGGAGATTTTTTATAGATCATGGCATGGGTGTAGTTATCGGTGAGACAGCTGAGATAGGCGATGATGTAATGATGTATCATCAAGTAACACTTGGAGGCACCGGAAAAGAGTGTGGCAAAAGGCACCCGACTGTAAAAAATGGTGTGACTATCGCAGCTGGCTCGAAAATACTAGGTGCCATAACGATCGGCGAAAATGCCAAGATCGGCGCAAACTCGGTCGTGCTAAAAAATGTCCCAGCAAACGCGACAGTCGTTGGTATACCAGCAAGAATAGTTCGAGTAAATGGGACAAAATTTGAACCAGAATTTATTATCTAATTTTAGAATTTAAATAAATTTATTTTTGCTCTTTGTATTTTAAAATTTGAGCATAAATTTCATCTTTTAGTTTTAATTTTTCTTTCTTTAACCCATCAAGCTCTGATGGTTTTGCTAGATTCTCATCTATTTTTTTATTTAGCTCATCATGTTTTTTGCAAAGAGTAGCAAAACGAGCATCGGTTTTCTTTAGCTCATTTATAAGGTCTGTATATTCATGTAACATATCGGCTCCTATAAAAATTTGAGAAATTTTATCAAGACTTTGTAAATGCTTGGATATAAAATAAGCACCAAGACATTGCTTAAATTTTTAAAAAGAGCGAGTAGAAAAATTTATTTTATACGTATTTGAATTCTTCAGGTTTGTGTTTGCTTTTTACAACACGCTTGGTTAGACGTATTCCATCAACGGTACCGATGACTAAAAGCTTTGATCCTGTTCCTACTAATGTATCGCCATTTGGCATTGGCACAAAATTATTATTTATATCTCTAATGCCTACTATGTCTGCATTTGTAATATTTCGTAGATGAGTCTCTTTTAATCTTTTAAATCTTATCCAAGAGTAATCAGGCACAAGAATTTCTTCTATATCGATAGGTGAATTTTTTGTATATAAAAACTGCTCTAATAAATTTTCCATGTCCGGCCTTACGCTCATGGCACTTAACCGCTGCGCGACTAAGCGAGATGGACTTACCACATTGTCAGCGCCTAATTTTTTTAATCTTTGCGTATCGTCTTCTGTCTCTGCATTTGTGATGATATGATAAGGCTTTCTGCGACCTATCTCTTTTTCATAAAGTCTTACAGATGCTATAAGGGCGATGTTATCAGCAATATTTGAGCTAAGAGTTATAAGACCTTTTGCGCTTGATAGATGTGTTTTTAAAAAGGCAATTTGCGTGTGTGGCTGAGCTTTTATAAAATATGGGTATTTATAAATTTGAGCTAGCTCTGCGATATCTTCTCTATCATCGACCACTACAAAAGGTATATGATTTTCGCGAAATTGAGCACTAAGTTCGATTGTGTATAGATTGTGATAACAAATAACGAAGTGATTTTTTAGTCTTGCGATCCTATAAAGCATGCGTCGTTCCTTTAAAATGCTAATTAATGTACCTCTTTTTAAAACCTCAACCACAATACCAATCGATAGTGTAAATATAATAAAACCAATAAGTATAAATGTGATAGTAAAAATTCTGCCCTTTGGAGTTATTGGAGCAACTTCGGTAAAACCAACTGTTGTAAAAGTCATACCAGCTTGGTAAAAGGCATCTATTAGCGAGAAATTATCTATTAATACGTAACCTAATGTTCCAAAAAGTAACAGTAATACGACTGAAATTAGTGGAAATCTAAAAGGTTTTAGTTGTTCATAAAGCTCAGTATCTAGGCTTATTTCTGGTTTTGTAGAGTTTGACCAGTTGAGGAATTTTAAAAGTCTTGAGAGAAAAGACATAAATTCCTCTTCATTTTATATTCTTAGTTTGATTGTTTTTTCATCGTTCTTAGAGTAGAAGCAGCAACTTTTATCTTTCTTGTAGTACCATCTTCTAGTGTAACACGAATCGTTCTAAGATTTGGCAAGAATCTTCTTTTAGTTTTATTGTTAGCGTGGCTCACATTGTTGCCTATCATCGGTCCTTTGCCTGTTATCGCACATCTTTTTGACATTTTTTTTCCTTATAAACAAAAATTTCTGCTGATTTTATCTAAAACAAACAAAAGTAATGCTTAAATAGATTCTTTTTTAAAAGAATTGATTTTTATTAATAATCTAGATAAAATAACGCCTTTGTCTATAAATTATAAATAGCAAAAAATATTTAGAAATCTTGAGTGATACAAAATGCTTAGTAAAGAGTTGATCGAAAAAAATGTTGATTTTGTTTTACAGATGCCAACTCTTTTTGAAAAGATCGAGCACTTTTTGTTAGCTGGTAATGTAACTGAGGCAGTTGCTACTTTACAAAATATAGCATCTTTTAAAACTTATTTTAGCTCCATTTTTAAGCGTGCAAAATTTGATATTCCTTATGATGGTAATGATTTGATAGTAATAGCAAATATGCTTGGCATTGATACTTTTAGAGCGATAGTACTTTCTTATTTTATATTTTTAAAATCTCCAAAAATTTATAAGGTATTTAATTTTAAAATCGTCGATTTGATCGAGCTTAATGCTAAAATTTTATCAGATTGGCTAAAGATATTAAACTCTTTTAAAGAAAAGCACTATAACTATTTATCGCTTGCTCCGTATTCTATGGCCTGTATTATAGTGTGTGAGAATTTATTTTCGAAATTTCCATCTTGTATGTCAGACGTTATTTCGTATTCTGACATAAGTTATAATAAAATTTTGCAAAAAAAACATGGCTTTAATATTTTGGATATTTTTTTAAAAGCGATGAATATGAACAAACAATCATTAAGCAAGATTGATAAAGAGATGCTTTGCTTTTTTGAGATTTTGCTCTCTTATGAGTCCAGCAGGCCTGAATTTTATGATTTTGGAGTTGATAAAATTTTAGATATCAATGTTTATCCAGAGATGCAAACCATTATATTTATTAAAAAAGCTCTACAAAAATGAAATTAACTTTTAATGGTTCTATGGCAATTATAAGGCCTTTTGGTTTTTTGGAAGCAGAGAATGTTCCATTAAAATTAAGTGAAAAATATATAAACCAAATTTCATCGCGTGATATCAGTGCTATACTGCTTTCACTAAAAAATGTTACATTTTTTAGCCCTATTTGGCTTGGTAGAGTAATTGAAAATTTAAGCGAAGAAGCGCAAAAGCTTGGCGTGGTATTTGCGATTTGCGATTACAATGAAATTTTTTATGAATTGATGATGAGAACAGTTAAGAATATTTTAAATATTTCAATGTTTGAAAGTGAAAATATCGCAAGCTTGTTTTTAAATAAATTTCTAAATAACACAAATGACAAAGTTTTCATTTATAACTCAACTGAGCAGTATAAGCACTATTTGGCCAATTATCTCAAAAATCGATCATTTGATGTGGTTGAGGCTAGAGATGCGACCGAGTTTAATAAAAAAAAGAATTTATATAGTTATGCAGTGTCACAGCTAAATCATGTGAGATTAAGACAAAATCAGATAGATACTTTTATAAAAGATGGTGTCGTTGTTTATGCCATAAAAAGTTTTATGGACTCAGATTTTATTGAAGATTTTGATATGTCAGCTCATGACATTATGCTAAAAATCGGATATAAATTTTTTATTTTATGGGTAAATATTTCTGGCGCTTTAAATATAAGGGGTGCAAAATTTCTAATCAAACTTGCTAACATTAGCAAAAGATCAGGTGCATTTATTTCGCTTTGTGGCATAAACGAATCAAATTTATCTATTGAATTAGTAACGTACCTTAAAGATGCAAACATATTTATCTATAAAAATTTAAATGACTTTTACAAAGACGACACTATTTTTTATCTTAAAAAAAGAGAGTTTGATGCAGAGCCAGTAGATATCAACAAGAGCGTTGCTCAAATTTCATCTTATGTGACGCAAATTGCGAGTAAAATTATCTCACAGTTAGCAGAAGAAGAAATTTTGTGTGTTGATACCAAGGTTAGTGCGCTTGACATAGAGGATGAGTGCGATTATTTACGTATTTGTGTTCAGTATTATGGTGATATTTACGCAAGAGTGCTATTTGGAGTAAAAAAAGATAAATTAGACAAAATTTGCTCTATTTTTATGCCTGAAGGCGATGATTCAAATGATTATTTAAGTGGATATTCTCAAATTTTTAGTATCATTACAGATAAATTTTTGACTCATCTTTGGCAAAAAGGCATAAAAGTAAAAGTTAGTTTGCCTAAAATTTTATCCGATGATGTTTTTTTCGATCACAATAGTGTAGGCATCATGAACAGACTAGATGTAAAAGATGACGAAATAGGCTTTGTATTTGTAACCAAGTAAGGAGAAGAAATGTACGTTGCACCTAGTATTTTATCGGCTGATTTTGGAAATTTGGCAGCTGAGATAAGAGCCATTTGCGAGGCTGGGTGTGATCTGGTGCATGTTGATGTTATGGATGGGCATTTTGTGCCAAATTTAACCATTGGACCAGTCGTGGTAAATGCCGTTGCAAAAGCAGCTACAAAGCCACTTGATATACATTTGATGGTTGAGAATAACTCATTTTTTGCTGATCTTTTCTTGCCGTTAAAGCCAAAATTTTTAACCTTTCACATCGAAGAAGAGAAGCACCCATTAAGGCTCATCGATCACATCAGAAAAAATGGTGTAAGTCCTGGCATCGTGCTAAATCCACACACGCCAGTTAGTGCGATCGAGCATATTATTGATGAAGTCGATATAGTGCTTTTAATGAGCGTAAATCCTGGCTTTGGTGGTCAGAAATTTATGCCGGTCGTGCTTGAAAAAACAAGGGCGCTACGAGAGCTGATAGAACGAAAAAACGCTAAGTGTCTGATCGAAGTAGATGGCGGCGTAAACGGACTAAATGCGCCTGATCTTGAAGAGGCCGGAGCTGATATTTTGGTGGCTGGCAACTACATCTTCTCGTCAAATTCCTACGAACAAGCCATTCGCGCCATAAAGCTTGAGTTTTGAAACCAGAAAAACAGCGTTTAGAAAATAGCATAGAAATTTTAGCTAGGCAAAATTTAGGCTATCATGAGTTTATTTTAAGATTTAGTGATATTGAAGAAATTTCATCACTCATTGACGTGCGCGATCTTGATATGTGGCGAACTCTTGGGCTTGACATCACTAGAAATGAAGAGAATGAGATCGAGCTTGGCACGAGATTTAGAGATATTAGCGAGCAGGAATTTTGCGTGGTTGATATCGAAACGACTGGTGGTACGACGAGCGGACAGATCATTGAAATCGGTGCAATAAAAATGAAAAATGGCGTTGAGATAGGGCGTTTTGAAAGCTTTATAGCAGCCCCTGAAGTACCTGAAAATATCACTGAGCTAACCGGTATAAAGGCTAGCGATTTAATCGGTGCGCCAAATTTGCTAAATGTACTTGAGCGGTTTAAAATTTTTCTAGGAACTAGCGTCTTTATCGCTCATAACGTAAATTTTGACTATGGCTTTATCTCTCACAGCCTAAATGAGATCGGTCTTGGTATGCTGCTAAACAGAAAGCTTTGTACCATTGATCTTAGTCGTCGCACTATCGCTTCGCAAAAATACGGACTTGGCTCGCTAAAAGAGCTTCTTGGCATAAACAATACCCACCATAGAGCCCTAAATGATGCAATAGCTGCGGCTGAAATTTTCAAAGTTTGTCTCACGCGCCTACCTTTTAGTATCCAAACGACAGAGGATCTCATAAGCTTTAGCAAAACAGCTCCAAGCGTGAAGCTAAAACCTGAGCCGGTTTTGTGTGTGAATTAGCGATAAAAAATTATCCACAATCAATATAAATTTACTAATTTTAATCATTAATTTTTATGTGTTCTTTGTTTTTAAAGGATTATGGGCAGTTTACTAAATTTTACAAAAAAGGAGGCAAATGAGTCAGAAAAATTTAGTTTCAAATTTTATCTCAGCTGACGATGAGATGCTCGTTTTTTTATCAAATTTTAGCAATAAGTGGTGCACGAGTAACGATGGAGCGAAATTTATAGAGCAAAATTTTACCTTTATCGGCTCAAAGCCAGTTTTACAAAATTTAAAAGGTTATAAAACGGCTGAATATAAAAATTTTGCTGACATTAAAAATTTTCTCAGCTCAAATCCAAGCATCAAAAGTAAAATTTTAAGTAGCGAGATAAGCTACATCGGCGACAACTCAACAAATATAGAGATTAAATTTGCGCCTGAGTATTTTTATGATTTTTTAAAATTTATAGTTGAAAATATCCCAGAACATCACTATTTTTGTGGTCCTAAGGAGGGCTGGATATTATTCATTGCGATGGAGGGGTATGTGGAATTTGGCCTTTTGCACTAATAGGCTTACTAAAATTATTTTTAAGCAGTTGTCTAAATTTACCCACAAAGATAAAACGCAAAAGAAAATTTTGTCCATAAAACTTCTTAAAACTAACAAAAAACTGGGCTTGCATCCTAACACCGCTTGTTGCTAGCAAAATTTAATCAATTTTTTTATATAATCCCTATTTTTCACAAAGGCAAAAAGATGGATAGAAAATCTTGGAGTTCAAGGCTCACATACATTTTAGCTGTTGCAGGAGCTACGGTTGGCTTTGGTGCGACGTGGCGTTTTCCGTATTTAGTCGGGCAAAACGGCGGCGGTGCCTATGTGCTCGTGTTTTGTATCGCGATGATCGTGATTGGCATACCGATGATTTTAGTTGAAAACGCGATCGGCAGACGCCTAAAATGCAACGCTGTGGATGCTTTTGGTGGATCGATAAATGGTAAAAAGATCAGTAAAAAGTGGCAGATCGTTGGCTGGATGGGGCTTGTTGGTGCTTTTGGCATCATGGCTTACTACATGGTTATTGGTGGCTGGGTGCTAAACTACATCGCCCAAATTTCATTTGGTTTGCTTGATCTCTCGCATGTGGTTAGTTTTGAGGAGACAAGTGCGTTTTATGAGCAAAATATCGTAAGCAATCCACTTGCTATCAGCTTTGCGACTCTTGTTTTTGTGCTGGTTAATTACGCTATTTTGGTGCAGGGTGCGGTCGGCGGTATCGAGCGATCAGCGAAATTTTTAATGCCACTACTTTTTATTTTAATGCTTATTATGATCGCTAAAAATATCACGCTTGATGGTGCAATAGAAGGCGTAAAATTTTACTTAACGCCTAATTTCTCAAAGATAAATTTAAAGCTTTTCGTTGATGTTTTGGGGCAGGTATTTTTTGCGCTCTCGCTTGGTTTTGGTGTGATGATCACGCTTTCTAGCTTTGTGAAAAAGGATGAGGGTTTGGTTAAAATTTCTATCATTACAGGCATTTTAAATACGGTAATCGCTGTGCTTGCAGGCTTTATGATATTTCCTTCTCTTTTTAGCTACGGCGTATCGCCAGATAGTGGCCCAAGTTTGGTATTTAAATCACTACCAATTGTTTTTTCTCACATGCCATTTGGTGGTTTTTTTGCGGTTGCGTTTTTTACACTATTAATGATCGCTGCACTTACAACATCGCTACCAATATATGAAGTAATAATCACGACACTTCAAGAAAAATTTAAGATAAAACGCAAGAAAGCAATATTTTTAGTTCTTGGAGGCATATTTATTTTAGGAAATTTACCTTCGCTGATGGCCACAAATATACTAAGTCACGTAAGCATTTTTGGTAAGAATATTTTTGATGCATATGATGCAATAAGCGCAACGATATTTTTTGTATTTACTTCATTTGGTTGCGCAATATTCGTAGGTTGGGTGCTAAAAGATGATGCAAAAAAAGAAATTTTGCAAGGTAGTGAAAAGCATGCAAAACTAATAAATATCTGGTTTTGGTATATCAAATTCGTCGTACCGTTTATCATTTTGGTGCTTTTTATTAGCTCGTTTTACGATAATTTTTTAAAATAGGGCGTAAAAATATGTTTTATTTTTTACTCGGTATTTACTTTTTTTACGTCGCCGCAAAGGCGATTTTGGCGATTTTGCAGATAAATTTTATACGCGCAGAGGCCAAAAAGCCAGCCGTCGTGCTAGAGCAGGGGGAGTATGAAACCGCCGCTGCCGCAGCAATAACTAATCAAAAATTTGAGATAGCAGGCCTACTTTATCACGCCGCGATATTTATGATGTGGGCGTGCTGGGGGCTTGGCGCGATATCGGGGCATGCTTATAAAACGGGAGATATAGGTGACAACGTCTTTATGGTTATGGTATTTTTGCTCGTTTCGTCGCTGCTAGAACTGCCGCTAAATATCTACGAAACCTTCGTCAAAGACAAAAAGCTCGGCTTTTCAAACGTAACGCCTAAAATTTTCGCGCTCGATCTGCTTAAAACGCTCGCGCTGACGCTGGTTTTTGGCACGCTATTTGTGTGGCTGGTGCTGCTTTGCATTAGATTTTTGGGCGATTTTTGGTGGTTTTGGGCGTTTTTGCTTAGCTTTGCCATCGCGCTTGTTATAAATCTCATCTACCCGACGCTTATCGCGCCTATCTTTAACAAAATGCAGCCGCTAGAAGATGGCGAGCTAAAAAGCCGTATAGAAGGGCTTTTAGCGCGGTGCGGGTTTAAAAGTAGCGGCGTTTTTACGATAGACGCCAGCAAGCGCGACAACCGCTTAAACGCCTATTTTGGCGGCCTTGGCGCGACCAAGCGCGTGGTGCTTTTCGACACGCTCGTAAAAAAACTAAGCTTAGAGGAGATAATCGCCGTTTTGGGGCATGAGCTGGGGCACTTTAAGCACAAAGATATCCTAAAAACCATAGCTCTAAGCGCGGTTATGCTTCTTGCGATGTTTTTAATATTCGGCAATATCCCTGACGCAGTGTATCAAGCGCTTGGGCTTCATAGCGGAGGCGGCGGAACGATCGTGTTTTTGCTACTTTTTTCGCCGATTTTCGGATTTTTATTTTCGCCGGTTAGCTCGTATTTTAGCCGCGCGAATGAATTTGGCGCCGATAAATTCGCAGGCAATGTCTCAAACAAAACCGACATGATAAGCGCGCTAAAAAAACTAGGCAGCGAAAACAAGGCCTTCCCGAAGGCTCATCCGCTCTATGCGTTCGTCTATCATTCGCACCCGAGCCTCTTTGAGCGTATAAACGAGCTGGAAAATGAAAATTGAAGAGGCTCTTAAAGAGGCTAGTTTAAGGCTAAGCCCGCTTTGTCAAAATCCAAGCAGAGTGGCTAAAATTTTGCTTATGAACTATCTTGATGTAAGCATTGAATGGATATTTTTAAATCAAAAAAATGAATTTGATGAGAGCGGCTATTTCGCTCTAGTTAAAAGGTATGAAAACTACGAGCCTCTTGAATATATAACTGGTAAAGCTAGCTTTTATGGGCTTGATTTTTATGTGGAAAGCGGAGTGCTTATCCCAAGACCTGAAACAGAAATTTTAGTGGATAAAGTAATAGAAATTTCACGCGAATATAATGAGCCAAAGATCGCAGAAATAGGCACAGGAAGTGGAATTATTAGTATCATGCTAGCTCTAAAAACAAAGGCAAATATCGTAGCGACAGACATAAATGAAAAAGCTTTGATGCTTGCTAAAAAAAATGCAGATAAATTTGATGTAGGTGGGGGGATCAAATTTTTAAACTGCTCTTACGTGGATGAAATTTTAGAAGATATTGATATTTTGGTTTCAAATCCACCATATATTGCAAGAGGCTATAAACTTAGTAAATTTGTACTAAATGAGCCAGAAAGTGCGCTCTTTGGAGGCGAAGTAGGAGATGAAATCTTAAAAGACATTATTCTCATAGCCAAAGATCGCAATATCAAAAACGTTGCTTGTGAGATGGGGTACGATCAAAAAGCAAGTATGCAAAAATTCTTAGAGACCAATGGTTTTGAGTATAGTTTTTACAAAGATTTGGCTGGCTTTGATAGAGGCTTTTGCGCGAAGTTAAAAATATAAAGGAGAGAGTTTGAGAGGAATTTATTTTTTGCTTTTGGCAGTACTTATAGGAGCTGAGCTAACGCTTGGTATCTTGGTGGCGCCAGTCATATTTTTCCCACAAAGCATCATAGGAGATGGCATACTTACGCATTTTATGAGTGGTCAAATGATGACAAAGATATTTTTGAAATTTAATTATATTTTGCTTTTTGTAAGCATAGTTGTAATGATTGGTGAGCTATTTGATCTTAGAAAAAAGCTTATTTTTTCACTAAAATTTAGCATGTTAATGCTTGCTTTTTTAAATTTAGCCTTAGCTTTTAGCTTTGTATTTTTCTTTACGCCTTTTATAGTTTATGCTCAAAATTTGGGTGTTGACGCGACACTGACGGCTGAATTTGCCAAAATGCATAGTGCGAGTGAATATGTGATGAAAATCATGCTTGTTTTACAAATTATTTTATTTTTTGTGAAATTTAAGATTAGCCAAAATGAACGCAAAGCCTGATATTCAAGTCTTAACAAATTTTCTAGCCGAATACACGAGTGCGATGGTGAGTGCTGGCACCTACACAGCGCGTGTAGAAAAGTGCGTAGATCGCATAGCTAAACACTACGGCCACGACGTTAGCGTGACGATTTTTGTAAAGTATTTTACCATTAGCGTCATGGACTCGGCCGACAACTCTCTGCGCCGAACCTATGTGAAAAAGATCCCGTTTGGTCATGTGAGCTTTAACCGCATTTCCGAGCTTTCGTCGCTTAGCTGGCGGATTTTGGATGAAAATTTGAGTTTAGACGAGGCCAAAGAGCAGTTTGAGGGCGTCATGCGCATCGGGGCGAATAAATTTGCAAGCTCGCTTATTTTAATAAGCCTTGCAAATGCGGCGTTTTGCAAGCTTTTTGGCGGCGATATGGGCTCGGTAGCTTGCGTATTTTTCGCGACGCTTGTTGGATATAGCCTTAGATTTGCTCTTGCTAAAATGGGCGTAAATTTAAAAATCCAGTACGTCCTAGTCTCGTTCGTCGTCTCTTTTATCGCTTATCTTGGCGTATTTTACGGCTTTACGCGCACTAGCGACGTGGCGATCGGCTCGTCGATACTATTTTTGATGCCGGGCGTTTTTCTCATAAACTCGGTCTTTGATATCATAAATGATAACACGCTTGTAGGCATCAGTAGAGCCGTGAGCACGGGCATCCTGATACTTTGCATAGCAGTGGGCGTCTATATCACGCTCTCGCTTAGCAGCGCGGAGATTTTACATGTTTGAGCTTTTTACCGCGACTCTCATAGACGGTGCCTTTGCCGCGGTGGCGGGGCTTGGCTTTGCCTACGCTAGCTCTCCGCCAAAAAGGACTCTCGCATTTTGCGCGCTGCTTGCGGCGTTTGCGCACGCTAGCCGTTTTTGGATCATGCAGATGGGATTTTTTAACATCAGCGTCGCCACTCTCATAGTTTCATTTTTAAGCGGGATTTTAGGTATGCTCTTTGCTAAACGACTAAAAGTGCCTGCCGAGATCATCGCGTTTCCCGCGCTTTTGCCGATGGTGCCAGGGGTTTACGCGTATAAGGGCATTTTGGCGCTGTTTTCGTTTCTAAACGAGCCTGATATCACTAAGAAAAACGAATACCTAATCATATTTTTCGATAACGCAATCACGACCACGACGGTTTCGCTGGCGCTTGGCGTCGGGGTTTCGGTGGTGCTTATTTTGTTTTACGATCAGTCCTTGATGATAACTCGCGGCGCCAAATGCGATCTAGCGACGAGAAAGACGCACGAGTAATTTTAACTTTCGGCATAGAAATTTTGTATGGCTTTTTGATAGTTTTTATTATTTTTACTAGATATTTTCTCAATTTTGCCGATGTAGCTTAAAACCAAATTTCAAAAGGATTTATGATGTTAAGCGGTATCGGTGGATTTTCGAGTGTCGCTAAAAATTTTCAACTAAATGAAAAACATAGCATAAAGAGTCAAATCATATATAGAAATGAAATCTCGCAGCCGGATACGGTCGAGCACAAATTTAACGAAGTTTTAGGCTATAAAGTAGGTGCGGACGGATATTTTACGTCCGAATTTAACGAAGCCGCAGGTATCCCAAAGGACTACAAAATCCACTCAGATACCTTAAAATCGCTCGTAAACGTAAATGATAAGGCTATTGCATTTAATAAAATGTTTTCAAAAATCGACATAGCAAAAACCGTCGGTAATGCATATAAAATTCTCTCCCAAGTAGCGGGCGACGAGCTACTAAACTCAAAAGAGAGCTTTACTAAAGAAGACCTTGCCAAATTCCCTCAAGGATACGAGTACGAGAAATCAAGTCTAAAAGTAACTAAAGTAAATAAAAACATCTACGACTATGCGTCGGTACGTAGCGCCTTTGACGATAAGTCTGGAAAAACCAATATGGAAACGCTATTTTTTAATAGTTCATATCATGCGTTAACAACAACGCCGCAATATAAGCCGTCAACCAATATCTTTGATAACAATAACGGCGGCAAAGAGAGCGAAAACGTGAGCGTGTTTATAAATCCTCACGGCGAAAGATACACCAACCCTGACGGTAGTATAACCAAAGGAGGCTTGATAGCAGCCGTAATAAACTCAAATTTAGACGTACGAGAGGGGGAAACTACGGTTTGGGGCAAGATGCAAGGTTATGACAAAAGCATAAGCGGCAAAGAATACAGACAAAAACTGGACGCCTTTATTGATTCGCGCAACATCTACGGCATCAAAGGAAGCGAACTTGACGGGCTTAGCAAGGATTACCAAGAATATGTACTAACATTTCAAAAAATGCAAGAGTCGCTTTTACCTGGTAGCACTGCCTTAAGCGGCAACTCTAACATAACTTCCGACGGCAAAGAATCAAAAAGCCTCTTTGAAATAATGCAAGAGGATATGAAAGAGGCGCAAAAACGCCTAGAAAAGCTAACCAGGCAAGAAAAGCGAACACAAAAGATGCTGGATAAAAACAGAAAATACAACAAAGAACTAGAGCAAAATACTAGAAAAAATTTAGAAGAACTTGAGGCGATGATGAAATTTAACGCTAAGGGCGTGGATATAAAGGCTTAAAAGGATTAATATGATAAGCGGCGTAAACGGATTTAGCGCAAACGTAAACTATGATTTTAGTAACTCTCATGGGCAAAATTTAAAGACGCATGAGGAAAAAAGGCATATATAATGGGGCTTTTAAGAAAATTCAGTAAAATTGGGCTTAATGTAAAAGTCTAAGGAAATACCGTGAAAATACGAATTTACTACGAAGATACCGACGCGGGCAGCATAGTCTATCATACAAACTACATTAAATTTTGTGAGCGTGCTAGAAGTGAGGCCTTTTTTCAAGCTGGACTAAATTTCACAAAAGAGGGCGGATACTTTGTAGTTTCATCGCTTGAGGCTAAATTTATAGCTTCTGCTGTGCTTGGAGATGAAATTTTTGTGCGAAGCAAGGTATTGGAGATTAAAAAAGCTAGTCTTGTTTTGGAGCAAGAAATTTATAAATTTGATGACAAAAATGACGAAAAGCTACTTTTTAGAGCGACGATTACGTTAGCCTTTATGAAAGAAGAGAAGCTTGCTAAGATAAATGACGAGATAAAGAAATTTTTGGAGAATTCTAAATTTTAAATCGTGGCTAAGTTTAGAAATTTAGCTTTAGCCACTTTGTGCTTTTACATTGAGCTGTTTTGATCGAGCAAAATTTCTTGATTTGCTTCGTCAAAGTGGTCGCCCTTTGCGTTATAAATTTTAACTCCATATAAGACTTGAGAGTTTTCAACTCTTTCGGTAAAAATTCTATCAGCACTTTTATCTATAAAATTTGTGTATATGTACTCGGCACCAAAAGCGCTTGAATAGCCGATTTGCGAATATCTAAAATCTACATCAAAAAGATCACCAAGCCCCAAGAATAAGTCGTTAACAGGATTTAATGAGTTTGCGATAAAAAGATTTTGTCTATCTCTTTGCGCGATGGCATTAAAGATATTTGGTAAAAAATTTATCTGTGTGCTTAAAAGTGCGTATGGTTTTATCTCAAAGCCCCTCATCTGCGTTGCTACAAGAGAAGCTTTGACGATTGGGATGTTTAAAAATATACTTGCGTCATCAAACTTGGATTTTTTGCTTAAAGTGTCGTTTAAATTTATATCTTTGCCTACGATAGAGGCCTCGTGATAATCACTACTTTGCATGCGGACATATTCATTTAGCTTTTGCCCTAATGAACTACCATCATCAAATGCAACTATTTTTTCGTTCGAGTAAGCTAGCAAAGCTGAAATTTGCTCTTTATAATCAATGCCACCAAAGATCAAATTTGGCTTTGGATTTATGATAAAAGAGCTATGAACACTTGGAATGTAGATAAGCTCATTTGATAGAACTAGCGAATTCATAATGTTTGCACCATTTGATGTAAGGGCTGCGATAAAATAATTAAAGCCTTGGGCTCTAGCCGTTTGCATAGCATTTGTAAGACTTTGTGGGCTTTCATCGTTGCTATTTATAAATTTGATCTCGATATCTGCGTCTTGCTTTAAGACATAGCTTAAGACCGCATTTGATACAACATTTGCATAAGATTTTATAATCTTTTGTGGAATGATTACAGCGATCTTACCGCTTTTATTAGCTTTTAAAATAGCTTCACCACCAAGAGAGATATAAAGCTCCAAAAGAGTGTTATCGTCTATTTTTGTTGGCTCAAATCTCGCCATAAAACTAGCCAGTAAATCAGCCTTGATAAGCTCATTTAAGCAGGCATTATCACAAAATTCTGGTTCTAAATTTATATAAGTAATCTTTGCTGGAGGTATGCTTGATAGACTTTGGTTTTTTGTAATATTACTCTCAAAATTTATCTCATCTTGCGATGCAAAAATAGTCGAAAAAATGGCTAAAAAAAGTAAAATTTTTCTCATATCACTCCTTTGATCTTTCTTAAATCATCTATAAAAATATTTTCAAAACTAGGATTTTTACTGATCCACTCTGGCGAAAACGTTGGTAAAATAAGGCTATTTTCATTTTTTAAAATACTACCTCTTATGCTTGAAAATCCACCTTTTAACAATAAATTTGGATATAAATGCATAAAAGCTTTTTCCCCTAAAGTCACGATTATCTTTGGCTTTATCAGCCTAATCTCTTCAAACAAATAAGGACGACAAAGTTCAATAGAACGGCTTAAAATCGGACTTTTATCATCATTTTGTGAAATTTCACACCGAAGTAGAGAACTTATGTAAATTTCTTTTATATCTAAATTTAAACTATTTTTTATGGCATTTTCTAAAAATTTTTTACTGTTATTTTCATAAGAATCATTTTTTTTAGAAAATAATATAAACATGATTTTGCTATTTTCATTGCCGATGCCGGCTGTTACGCCTTTTGAGCTGTTTCGCAAAGAACAAAGAGAACATTTTTTTACTTCGCGGTTTAGCTCATCAATATTGTTGTAATCATGATAGTTGCTTAGACTAAGAAAATTTTTATCAATAAACTTATAGCCAATTAGTTTTAAGAAAAATAATTTTTTTAAAAGCCTATTGTCTTTATTAAAATTCATTTTTGGATTATAACTTGATTTGCTTAAAGTTTGAGTTGTGGCTTTTTAAGCTAAGTTATTCAAAGGAATTTAAGTATTGCTTTGATAAAATCCCACTTTTTATATTAACTTTAAGGATAGAAATGAAAAGGACTTATCAACCTCATAAAACCCCTAAAAAACGCACTCACGGCTTTCGCTTAAGAATGAAAACTAAAAATGGCCGAAAGGTAATAAACGCTAGACGTGCCAAAGGTAGAAAAAGATTGGCTGCTTAGCTGGTTTTGAGTCGTTAAGCGGCTCAAAAGAATTCTCTCAAGTTTATAAAGAGGCTAGCAAGTGGCATTGTGATGCTTGCATTGTTTTTTATAAACCAACAAATGAAAAAAAAATAGCAGTAGTTGCTAGTAAAAAAGTAGGAAAAGCGGTAGTTAGAAATAGAGCTAAAAGACTTTTGAGAGCCGCTTTTTTTAATATTTCTAGTGAATTAAAAGATGGCACATATATTATTATCGCAAAAAATGGAATTACAGAAATTTCATTTGAAAAAATTTGTAAAAATTTAAGTTGGTCTACAAAAAAAATGGGATGTTTAAAATGAAAAAAATTGCGATTAAAGCTATCGCTTTTTATCAAAAATATATTTCCATACTTCTACCAAAAAGCTGTCGCTATTATCCGACTTGCTCACAATACGCGATTTGGGAATTTCAAACAAATAGTTTTTTTTCTGCTTTTTTTGCAACCTTTATGCGAATTTTAAAATGTAATCAGCTTTTCAAAGGCGGTATCAACTACCCAATCATCTACAAAAAATTTAACTTATGTTTTATATTTCAAAAAAGTGATACCAAAAATGTAAATTTTTGGTTTGTCCCTTGTCAGAATAGTAAATTTTATGTCGTAAAAGTATTAGATAAATTAAAGGAAAAAAAATAAAATGGAACAGATGTCTATGCAAAAAAGGTTGCTTCTTGCAGCGCTTTTATCTATTGTTTTTTTTATAGTGTATGATTTTTTTATGCCAAAAAGAGTGGTGCCTGAGCAAAACCAAACTACAATCTCTCAAGCAATAGATCAAAATAAAGCTCCAAATATAAATCAAAATACACCAAAATCAAATGAAAATTTAGCTTCAAATGAGATAATCGCTACTATCAAAGGTCAAAGCTACGAAGCAAAAATAGATAAGCTAGGAAGAATTTCAAAATTCTATCTAACTGAAGAGAAATATAAAACAGAAGATGGCAACAAAATCGAGCTTGTTTCGCAAAATCCATTGCCACTTGAGCTTAGATTTAACGATAGTACTTTAAATACTGATGCTTTTAAGGTTGCATATAGCAGTGACGCTAGTGAGATAGATGCCAGCAGCGAGCCTAAAACGATAAAACTTACTCAAAATTTAGATGGAGTTACAGTCACAAAAAATATCAAATTTTACCCAAATGGCAGATATGAAGTTGAAGTAAATTTAAGTAAAAGTGTTGATTTTTTCATCACCCCTGGCTTTAGACCAAACATCTCAGTAGATAGCTATACGGTTCACGGCGTGATGCTTAGAAACACGGATGATAGCCTAAATATTATTGAAGATGGTGACGCTAAAGAGGTTAAAAACTATGCAAATACCACAATAGCAGCCGCATCTGATAGATATTATACAACGCTATTTTACTCATTTGAAAAGCCATTTGAAGTAGCCGTAGATAAAGATTCTAACAATAATCCTATTCTTTTTATAAAGGCAAATAATAATTTAAAATTAGGCGCATATATCGGACCAAAAGAGCATAAAATTTTAAGTTCGATGGATGAGAGATTAAACGACGTTATTGAGTATGGTTGGTTTACATTTATAGCAAAACCGATGTTTGCATTTTTAAATTTCTTGCATAACTACATTGGCAACTGGGGCTGGGCTATAGTTGTGCTAACACTTGTTATAAGGATAGTTTTATTCCCGCTTACATACAAGGGTATGCTATCTATGAATAAGCTTAAAGAGCTTGCTCCAAAGGTAAAAGAGCTTCAGACAAAATATAAAGATGATAAGCAAAAAATGCAAGTTCATATGATGGAGCTTTATAAAAAGCATGGTGCAAATCCGATGGGTGGATGCTTGCCGATCTTGCTTCAAATCCCAGTATTTTTTGCGATCTACCGCGTCTTATTAAATGCGATCGAGCTAAAAGGTGCTCCTTGGATACTTTGGATACACGATCTTTCGGTAATGGATCCATATTTTGTGTTACCTATTTTGATGGGGCTAACGATGTTTTTACAACAAAAACTTACACCAACGACATTTACTGATCCTATGCAAGAAAAGGTAATGAAATTTTTACCTCTTATATTTACATTTTTCTTCGTGACATTCCCAGCAGGTCTTACACTTTACTGGTTTGTAAATAACGTTTGCTCGGTTATTCAGCAAGTATTTGTAAACAAACTTTTTGAAAAACATAAAAAAGCTACGGAGGTAAAGGCTTAATGAAAATAGAAGCAAATACCCTTCAAGAGGCATTTCAAAAGGCAGCCGAGCAGCTTAACTGCTCAGTAACTCAGCTTGATATAAAAGTTTTACAGCATCCGAGCAGTGGTTTTTTGGGATTTTTTAAAAGAAGTGCGATCATTGAAGCAAATTTAGAAAATCAGCCAAAACCACAACATAAACCAAAAAATGATAGAAATTTTGCTAAAAAAAGTGATGAAAACGAGCCTGCAAAAGAAGAGAAAAAACAGAGCAAAAAACACGATCATAATGATAAAAAGCGAAATCCTAAAAAGCATAAAGATGAGAAAAATGAGGCTAAGTCTGAGCAAAAAGAGCATAAAAATGAAAAGCCAAATTTAAGCGAGAAAAACTCAGCTCTTGCTAAAGATGCCTTTGCTGAAAAGGGTGAAAAAGAGGCTGAAGAGCCGGGATATGTCATAAAAAGACTTGATGAGCCAAAAGAGCCAAAAGAGCCAAAAGAGCAAAAAGAGACTAAAGTGGCAAAAGAGTCACAAGCTAGCAAAAATGCTCCTAAAAATATTTTAGATAATTCTATTATTGAAAATTTTAACCAAACTGATGAAGAGAGTGCGGCTCAAGCTTTACAAAAAGAAAAAAAAGAAAAAGCAACAATCGACTTTGATAAAATTTTACCTGAGATCAAAGATGGCATGAACCGTCTTTTTAAGGCAAGTTGTTTTGATATTAGTAAAATTGAAGTTAGCAAATTTGACGATGAAACGGTGCTTATAGAGCTTGATGGAGCTGATGCGGCTCTACTTATAGGTAAAGAAGGTTATAGATATAAAGCGATATCTTATATGCTTTATAACTGGCTAAACTCAAAATATAATCTTGCTATCCGTCTTGAGATCGCACAATTTTTGCAAAATCAAGAAGCGATGATGGATCAATATTTAAATGGCGTGATCGAGCGTGTGCAAAATAGTGGCAGAGCTCAGACAAAGCCACTTGATGGGGTTTTGGTTAAGATCGCACTTGAGAAGCTTCGCGAGAAATTTCCAGATAAATATGTCGGCATAAAAAGCGGCAATGACGGCAAATTTGTCGTCGTAAATGACTTTTTCAAAAAATGAGTGAAACCATTGCAGCCCTTGCCACAGCTTATGGCATCGGCTCAGTTTCTATCGTAAGGCTTAGTGGCAAAGACGCTCTGGCCACCTCTTTAAAACTTCTTAAACTTTCAAATTTAGAGCCAAGATACGCGAAACTAGTCAAAATTTACTCCCTTGATGATGAAATTTTAGACGAGGGCATTGTTATATATTTTAAAGGCCCAGCAAGCTTTACAGGCGAGGATATCGTCGAGTTTCAAACTCATGGTGGCGTTATGGTGAGTGAGAGAATTTTAAACGAGTTAATAAAGGCTGGCGCAAGGCTTGCTATGCCAGGCGAGTTTAGCAAGCGGGCATTTTTAAATGGCAAGATGGATCTAGCTAAGGCTGAGGCTATACAAGGGCTCATTACTTCAAAAAGCGAGATCGCTGCTAAAATTTTGACCCGCCAGATGCAAGGCGATCTTAGTAAATTTGTAGGCGAGATCAGAAGCGAAGCGGTCAAAACTCTTGCTTTTGTTGAGACGATGATTGACTATGCTGATGATGATCTGCCAGCAAATTTACTAGAGCAGACTAAACAGATGCTTTTAAAAAATAGCGAGAAACTAGAGCGCATAGGCACACTTAGCGAGCAAAGAAGAGGGCTAATAGATGGCTTTAAGATCGCTATAGTTGGTAAGCCAAATGTTGGCAAAAGCTCCATTTTAAACTCGTTTTTGGCATACGAGAGAGCGATCGTTAGCGACGAGGCGGGCACGACCAGAGATAGGATAGAAGAAAATTTTAAGATCGGCTCACATCTAGTTCGTATAATAGATACCGCTGGCATCAGAAAAGATGCTGGGAAGATCGAGCAAATCGGTATAAACTATTCTATTTCTGCTATAAATGAAGCTGACATAATCCTAGCTGTTTTTGATGGCTCAAATCTAAGCGACGAGCAAGATAAAGAGATAATTAGGCTCGTTTCTAGCTCAAACAAAAAAGCCTTTTTTATCTTAAACAAAAGCGATCTGGCGTTTAAATTTGACATAGAGCTAGAGGGTGCTATCAAAATTTCAGCAAAAAATGATACGAGTGTAGTTTTAAAAAAGCTCGAGGAATATCTCAAGACGCAAGACACCGACGAGATCATGCTAAGCTCAAACCGCCAAATTTTAAGCTGTAAAGAGGCGAGCGAGGCTTTAAAAAGAGCGTTAAATTTGCTTGTCGAGTCTGAGCTTGAGCTTTTTGCTTATGAGCTAAATGCGGCGATAGAGCAAATCTCGTCGATCACAAAGCCGTTTGAGAGAAGCGAAATTTTAGACGAAATGTTTAGCAACTTTTGCCTCGGCAAATAACGAAATTTACTCTATAAAAAAGGAAAAAATAGTGAAAAAAATCTTATCTATAGCCGCTATAGCTGCGTTGCTGGGCGGTTGCATGCCTTCACAGGATCATATAGCGGCTAACGTAGTATCGCCTGCGCCGGACTGGATCAAATATCTAGAAAATGATGGTAGCGTCGGCAATATAGCATTTTTCTCGGAAAATTTGAGCGCAACTTATGCGCAAAAAAACGGCGATATCATCGGTATGGCGCTCATAAAAAAAGACGGTCAAAACTTGAAGCTTGGCGATATGTACGCGCAAAACGGAACTTCTTTTATAGTTTTGGAGCTTAACGATAAAGAACAATTCGGTTACCAGTACATAAATATGCGCGATAAAAACGAGCTTACGACTCTAAGAGGGGCTAAAAAGGTCAAATTTTATCAGTTTGGCGGCGGCATATTAGAGAGCGTGGTTTTTAGCTCGGACTCGGGTGCGGTGTGCGAGAGTTTTGCGGCGGGTAAGGCGGTAAAAGCTCGTGCGGTGACTAATTATTACGATAAAGAAAGCGCCGACAATAGCGAGTTTTTCGCGACTTTGATGGATATCGGAGTGAAAAAGGGCAAAAGCGCCGAGATCAAAAATCTAGACTTTAAATTTTTCGTTAGCGACGGCAAGCTGGCCAGCACTCAGACGCGGGCTCGATCTGTGGAATTTAGGAGTAAAGTCATAGACGCCGACGCTAAAAAACAGGAGCGAATCCTATCAAACATCGTTTGCGCCGCTCCTAAAAACTGATCTTTTTTATCAAATTTAAACGCGAGCGCGAGATGAAAAAATTATTTCTAGCAGCCGTCGCAGCCTTGGCATTTAGCGGTTGCGCGAGCATTACTAGCAGCGCAAACAAAGCCGAGCGCGACGTCTCAAATATCGACGTTCCGGAGGATGGCTGGACGAGATATCTGGGCACTGATGGTACCGTTAGGGAGGTCGCCTTTTTGACGGCGTTTTTCTCGCGCGATTTTCGTACTCAGCCTGAAGACGGCGAGACTACAGGCTTTGCTCTTACTAAAAAAGAGGGCAGCAGGCTGCCTTTTAGGCTCGGGGCCGTCCATAAAAGCGGAGATAGAGCGTTTATGCTAAAAGATGCCGATACCGAGGCGGAGTTTGATCTAAAGGACGAAGCGAGCGTGACCGAGCTTTGGGACGCTCGGCGGATCAAATTTTATGAATTTAGCTCAAATTTGACGACGGTAGCGGTTTTTGAGGCGCCGATTTCGGTTTGCGAGGCATTTAAAAAAGGCGGCGACGTTAGCGTGAAATCCGTATCTAGCTACTATGATACGCAAAATTTAGAAAAACGGTATTTTACGGCCGTTATAACGCAGGCAAAAATTTCGTCCAAAGGCGGCGCGCTACTTTTAAAATCTCATATAGAAAATTTTATAAATCCAGACAGTCCGCGAGAAGTAGCCGAAAAAACGCCTAAATTTGAGGAAAAAATCCAAAACGAGTTGCGCGGGTATGAGCCGAGGCTTAATCAAATTTGCTCTTTGAGCGAGAAGCAAGGAGGATAAAAATGAAAAATACGATGATTTTTAAGACGGCGGCAGCGGCTGCTATGACATTAGCGTTTAGCGGTTGCGCGGCCATTACAGGCGAGATGGGCGGCGAGAGAGCGTGGCGTACGTATATGGAAAACGACGCTAGCATGCAGCAGATCGGATTTATAACCGAGACTACGGTCTACGAGATTAGCGGCGGCAAAACAGAGGAAAAATTTGGCGACTACATGGGTAGGGCCGAGGTGAAATCGCCTGGCGAGAGCGACTCGGCGAGTCAAAATCTAGGCTGGGTTTACTCAAGCGGCGACGGCGTAAAAACTCTGATAGTGATTGATCTGGATAGCGGTAAAAATGTAGACTTGAGCGATAAAAACGAGATAAAAAAGCTACAAAACTCAAAGAAATTTAAGTTTTACGAATTTGGCGGTGGGATCCTTGAGAGCGTGGTTTATAGCGCGCAAAAATCTCCTGTTTGCAAGGCGTTTTTTGGCGGCGAACCTATAAGCGCTAGAAGCGTGACGAATTACTACGTGGGTGCGTCTGACGAGTTTTTCGCTACCGTGATCGACGCGAAGATAGTCGGAAACAAAGGCTTTGAGATAAAAAATTTAGACTTTAAATTTAACCTGCCTAGCAGCAAGCTAGCCGAGGTTAAAGAGCAGGCGACTTCTGCGAAATTTAGACAAGACGTCATCGATCAAGACCTCAAAAAGCAAGGGCGTATCCTGCTAAACATACTTTGCTACTATAGTATGCCGAGCAAGTAGGCATTTGCGGCGGGTAATCGCCTGCTGAATTTGACGGAGTATCGGACTTTCTTGCGTCAAATTTAGGGTTCTAGTATGCTTAAATTTTTATTTTCCACAGCTAGTTCAAATTTGGCATTTGTCTAAAATTTGAGCCGTTCACCAAGACCCGTACCGCAAAAATGCTAATTTTTCGGTTGAATTTATAGCCGAATCAATAACTGCAAATATAACATTTTAGCTTGCTATATGAAGTTTAGACTCTTATTTTATTCGTCAAATTTGTTCTATTTTCGCTCCTTTGGTTTATCATCTTTTTATGCAAATTTAAGTAAAATCAACCAAAATTTTTTAAAGGCTAAAAATGGACAAAGCTACCGTAAAAGCGCACAAAATCAGCGACCAAGAGTACGAAGAGATCCTAAAGATCCTAGGCAGAGAGCCAAATTTGCTAGAGCTTGGTATATTTTCAGCGATGTGGAGTGAACACTGCAGCTATAAATCAAGTAAAAAATACCTAAACGACTTTCCGACAAAGGCGCCTTGGGTCATCCAAGGACCTGGTGAAAATGCCGGCGTCATCGACGTTGGTGACGGGGTTGCGGCTGTTTTTAAGATGGAAAGTCATAACCATCCAAGCTTTATCGAGCCGTTTCAAGGTGCTGCAACTGGCGTTGGTGGAATTTTAAGAGATGTCTTTACGATGGGCGCAAGAGTCGTTGCGAATATGAACTCGCTTCGTTTTGGTGAGATAAGAGGCGATGGCGAGCTAGCCAAAAAGCATAGATATCTACTAAAAGGAAGTGTTGCTGGCATAGGGCACTATGGCAACTGCATGGGTATCCCAACGATCGGCGGCGAAACTACCTTTGATCCTAGCTTTAATGGTAACATCCTAATCAACGCCTTTGCGCTTGGCCTTTGTAAAAGTGATGAAATTTTCTATGGCAAAGCTGAAGGTGTAGGCAACCCAGTCATTTACGTGGGCTCAAAGACCGGCAGAGACGGCCTTGGCGGCGCTGTTATGGCAAGCGATAGCTTTAACGACGAGAATAAATCACTTCGCCCAACGGTGCAAGTGGGCGACCCATTTGCCGAAAAGCTGCTCATGGAAGCTTGCTTGGAGCTCTTTAAAAAAGACTACATCATTGGCATCCAAGATATGGGCGCAGCAGGGCTAACAAGCTCTAGCTTTGAGATGGCTGGCAGAAGCGGTAGTGGTATGAAGATGTACCTAGACCGTGTGCCGATGCGCGAAGTTGGTATGACGCCTTATGAGCTGATGCTAAGCGAATCTCAAGAGCGTATGCTAATATGCGCCAAAAAAGGCTATGAGCAAAAGGTACTTGAAATTTTTAGGAAGTGGGACCTTGATGCTGAGATCATCGGTGAGGTCACAAGTAGCGGCGTGATGCAGCTTTACTGGCATAATGAGCTTGCAGGCGAAATTCCTATCGGACCACTTAGCGAGGCAGCTCCGGTGCTTGATCGCCCAGTTGCACGTCCAAAATACCTTGATGAGATAGCAAATTTAGAAATTCCAAATAATGTTGATAACAAAACTGCATTTTTCAAGCTTTTAAAAGAGCCAGAAGTGCTAAATAAAAGCTTTATCTACGATCAATACGACGCAAATATCCAGACAAATACCATAAAACAGCCTGGCCACTTGGGTGCTGCAAGTATTAGAGTAAAAGGCACTAAAAAGGCCGTCTCTATGGCTGCGCAGTGCGATCCTAGAGCAAATTTTGTTGATCCAAAAATTGGTGCTGCAAGAGCTGTCGCTGCAGCTGGTAGAAAGGTAGCGATGAGCGGCGCTGTGCCACTTGCGATCACCGACTGCCTAAACTACGGCAATCCACAAAATCCAGAGGTAATGTGGCAGTTTAAAGAAGGATGTGAAGGCATAAAAGAGGCTTGCCGTGAGCTAAATACACCAGTTGTTAGCGGCAACGTGAGCCTTTATAACGACACTGATGGCGTGAGCGTCTATCCGACACCAGCCATCGTCACAGTTGGCGTAAATGAAGATGCGAACTTAAATTTAAAAAGTACATTTTTAAGCGAGGGCATAGCGATCTACCTTCTTGGCGAGACAAGTGGTGAATTTGCTGCTTCGCTTTATGCAAAGGTACTATTTGATGTGGTCGGTGGAAAGCTAAAAGAGGTTGATTATAAAGCTGAGCGAGCTCTTTGGGATCTAATAATCGAAGCAAATAAAGAGCAAATTTTAGAGTTTGCAAATAGCGTAGGCGTGGGTGGTCTTGCTATTACGCTAGCAAAAATGGCTAGCATCTCAAACATCGGTGTAAATTGTGAGGTGAAATTTAAAGAGCCAAATTTTATCTTTGATGAGAGCTTTTCAAGAGTGGTTGTGGGCGTGAAAGATGAGGCTAAATTTGAAGTGCTTGCGGCTAAATTTGGTGTGAAATTTAAAAAGATCGGCGTTAGTGGTGGCAGAAGATTTAAACTAAATGATATCGATGAGAGTGTGGATGAGATAAGAGAAATTTATCTAAATGAGTTTGCAAAAATCGTTAGAAAAGAGGATTAAAAAATGGCTTTGAAAAAGGGCAAGGTCGCTGAGGCTGAAAATGAGCAAAAGGAAACAGAGCAAGTTGAAAAGCGAGGTGTAGCAAAACCGCCAGTGCTTTTTAGTAAGACACAAAATTTAATAAAATCGATCGAAAAAAGACTAAACGCCACCTTGATAACTTACTATAATTCAAATGCTGGTAGCGTTTGCGGCAACGATGCAAGTGCTATGTATGAAATTTTAAAGGGTAAAAAGATAGATACTGCTTATCTTTTTATAAAAAGTGACGGCGGAAGCGGTATCGCCGCTCTTAGGATTATCACTACACTTAGAAATTACTGCAAAAATTTAATAGCTCTAATACCTGCAAACTGCGCCTCAGCTGCTACCATGATGGCACTTGGCGCAAATGAGATCGTCATGGGCCCACTTGCCTATCTAACGCCTGTTGATACTTCACTAAAACACGAGCTTAGCCCGACAAATAAAGGCAATGAGCTTGTGAGCGTTTCGATGGACGAACTTAGTCGTGTGGTAAAGCTTTGGAAAGAACAAGATAAAGATAGGCCAAACGACACAAACCCTTATAATTCGCTTTATGAGTATATTCATCCGCTAGTCTTTGGTGCGGTTGATCGTGCTAGCTCGCTATCGCTTAAGATTTGCACCGAGCTTCTTAGGTATCACATAGATGATGATAAAAAGATCGCAGAAATTTCTGAAAGGCTAAATGGCGACTATCCAGCTCACGAATATCCGATCCTCTTTAGAGAGGCACACGAGATCGGCCTTCATGTAAAAAAGATGGATGACGATCTAAATGAAATGCTTCAAGAGTTAACGCTACTTTACTCTGAGATGGGTCAGCGGGCTTTTACTGACTATGATGAGAATAGCTACCACGATAACAATATCGCAAACATCATTGAAACAAATGGCAAGCAAATTTACTATCAGATAGATAAGGACTGGTTTTATCGTCCTGAAGAGCGTCGCTGGAATGTGATGAATGACGAGAGCTCTTGGCGTAAAAACGAGCTAGTAAATGGCAAAATAAAAAATACTATCTATCACTTGTGGTAACATGTCTGGTATCTTATTTTTATTGATACTAGGCGGTGCTATATTTTTACTGCTAAAGGTACAGTTAAGCAATAACCTCAGAAAACAAGCAAACGTAAATGAGGCTAAATTTTTAGTCTCACTCTTGGCAAAAGTGGCTAAGAGTGACGGCAGAGTAGGCGAGTTAGAAGCTAGGCTCATTAGTCAGGTGCTTGATGATCTAAGTAAAAAAGTTAGTGGCGTTAGCGGTGTGCGTGAGTATCTAAAAGATGTCTATAATAGTCAAAAAGAGAATGTAGATAACGCCTATGAAACCGCCAGAAACTATAAGCGTGCGTTTAATCTAAACTACGATATTTGTGTCGCTAGACTCACATTTTTTCTAAATTTAGCTTATATTGATGGTGAGTTTAATGCAAGCGAGCAAGCCGTCATTCGAAATATCGCTTATGGATTTGGCATTGATAAAGATACGCTTGATGAGATTATCTTAAAATTTGATAATTTTTATAGTTCAAGATTTAAGACAAATTCTAATACCGGTATAGAAAAAAATGATCCATTTGAGGTTTTAGGACTTAGCAAGAGTGCAAATTTTGATGAGGTAAAGCTTCGTTATAAAGAGCTTGTTAGACAGTATCATCCTGATATTTTGATGGGTAGAGGTGAGAGCAAGGAAGTGATAGAAAGCTCGACCAAAAAGCTTCAAGAGATAAATGAGGCTTATGGGCGCTTGAAAGAGAAATTTGGAGTTTAGATGAAAAAATTTGCTATTTTGCTTTTGGCGGCGGTTGCCTTTTGTAAAGAGCTAAGTGTGACCGATCTTAATGGCAATGAGATCAAATTTGAACTAAAAGATAACGCACTTTTTGAAAATGGTAAAAAAATAGGCGACTACAACAAAACAAGTAGTGTTAGTATTATTCTGGCCAGCTATAGTGGCATGGAGAGTAGTTTTAAGGCTGTAAAGACTAAAAATTTAAACGAATTTAAAGAGTATATATTTTCAGATGAGGGTGGTATAAAGGTGGTCAAATTTAGCTCAAAAAGCTCTATATGCGAGGCTTTTGGCAAAAAAGAGGCTGTAAATTTAAACGTATTAAATTCTAGCTACTTTAATGGCAGACAAATTTCAAGATATGCTTTTAGTGTTGATATCGTTGATGGCAAGCTAGAAAATTTAAATAAGAATAGTCATTTTGCCATAAAATCAAGCGATGAAAATTTAAAAAAACTTGAAAGCATAACGGAACAAAATATTAAAAAAGATACAGCTATGGGGCTACTTGTGCTTGAAAAAGCGATGTGTTTGGCGGAGAAATAAAATAAATTTAATCAATCTAAAGGAGAAAAAATGAGAGCGTTGCTTAGCGTTAGCGATAAAGAGGGCATTGTAGAGTTTGCAAAGGGGCTAGAAGAGCTTGGCTGGCAGATACTTTCAACTGGTGGCACCTACAAACTTTTAAAGGCTGAGGGCGTCAAAGCTACTGAAGTTAGCGAATTTACGGCGTCGCCTGAGATGTTTGAGGGCAGAGTAAAGACGCTTCATCCAAAGATACATGGCGGCATTTTGCACAAACGTGACGACGCTACGCATGTGGCTCAGGCAAAAGAGCATGGCATCGAGGGGATTGACCTGGTTTGCGTAAATTTATATCCATTTAAAGAGACTACCATTAGGACTGATGACTTTGCTGAGATCATCGAAAATATCGACATCGGTGGCCCAGCCATGGTAAGAAGTGCGGCTAAAAACTTTAAAGACGTGCTCATAGTCACAAACGTGCTTGACTACGATGAAATTTTAAAGCGCCTAAGAGAAAAGAGCGATGATTTTGAGTTTAGAAGATCGCTTATGATCAAGGCTTATGAGCACACAGCAGCCTACGACAGCACGATCGCAAACTATATGAACGATAGATTTAACAGCGGTTTTGGCGATGCTAGATTTATCGTTGGCAACAAGGTTTTTGACACCAGATACGGAGAAAATCCACACCAAAAAGGCGCACTTTATGAGTTTGATTATTTCTTCACAAACAACTTTAGAGCCCTAAAAGGCGAGGCAAGTTTCAATAATATGACCGATATAAATGGTGCATTGATGCTTGCAACTAGCTTTGATGACGCTCCAGCAGTGGCTATCATCAAGCACGCTAACCCTTGCGGTTTTGCGGTAAAAGATACATTGCTTGAGAGCTACGAGGCTGCGCTTAAGTGCGATCCGATCTCAGCATATGGCGGCGTGGTCGCTATAAATGGCACACTTGATGAAAAGCTAGCTAAAAAGATAAATGAAATTTACGTTGAGGTAATAATCGCTGCAAACGTTGATGAAGCAGCTCTTAAAGTATTTGAGAGTAAAAAACGTATCAAAATTTTCACTCAAGACAATAAATTTTTAGTTCGCTCAAATGATAAATTTGACTTTAAGCACGTTGATGGTGGATTTGTATTTCAAGAAAGAGACTATGTAAAAGACGAAGAGCTTGAAAATATGAAGCAAATGAGTAAGAAATTTGCAACTGGTAGCGAGCTAAAAGATGCCCAGATCGCGTGGAAAGTGGCTGCGCTAACGAAGAGCAACTGTGTAGTTTATGTAAAAGATGGTGCTATGGTAGCTATTGGCATGGGTATGACAAGCCGTGTGGATGCTGCACGTGCGGCCGTGGCAAAGGCAAAAGAACTAAAGATCGATCTAAGTGGCTGCGTACTTGCAAGCGAGGCATTCTTCCCATTTAGAGATAGCATCGACATCGCCAGCAAAGTCGGCGTAAAATGTGTCATCGAGCCAGGCGGTAGCATCAGAGATGATGAGGTGATAGAGGCTGCCGATGAGCATGGTATGTCGCTATACTTTACTGGCGTTAGACACTTTTTACACTAAAATTTAGGGGCGCTTGCCCCTTTCTTCACACTTTATAACTTTAATTTTCGTATAATCTTTCAAAAATGAAAGGAGATAGAATGAAAAATATCTTAAAATTTATCTTAATGGCGGCAGTGTTTTTTGGTCTAAATTTGATGGCAAAGGATGAGCTTATAAAGGAGCAGACGATGGCAGGACAAAATTTAAAAGAAATTTATCTAGCAGGCGGTTGCTTTTGGGGTATGCAGGGATATTTTAAAAAGATATTTGGCGTAGTGGATACAAAGGTAGGCTACGCGAATGGCAAGAGCGAAAATACTAGCTACCGCGAGCTTCATGAGAGTGATCATGCTGAGACACTTTATGTAAAATACGACGAAAATAGAGTCGCTTTGGCTGAAATTTTGGCTCACTTTTTTAGAGTGATCGACCCGACCTCATTAAATAAACAAGGCAATGACGTTGGTAGGCAGTATAGAAGCGGAATTTACTATGTGAGCGAAAGTGATCTGCCAACGATAGAGAGCTTTATGAAAATAGAGCAAAAGAAATTTAAAGATAAGATCGTGGTTGAGGTGGCGCCACTTAAAAATTTCGTCTTAGGTGAGGAGTATCATCAAGACTATCTTGATAAAAATCCTTTTGGATACTGCCATATCGATCTAGGCTTAGCTGATAAACCGCTTTATGATGAGGCAAAATTTAAGCCACTTAGTAAAGATGAGCTAAAGAAAAATTTAAGTAGCGAGCAGTATGCCGTGACGCAAGAAGCAGCGACCGAGAGGCCATTTAGCAGCGAGTATGATAAATTTGATCAAAAAGGCATTTATGTAGATATAACGAGCGGAAAGCCACTTTTCTCAAGTGCAGATAAATTTGATGCAGGATGTGGCTGGCCAAGCTTTACAAAGCCAATCACGACAACAGCTCTTTCATATAAGGAGGACAACTCGTTTATGATGAAAAGGGTTGAAGTGAGGTCACAAAACAGCGACGCGCACCTTGGACATGTTTTTGATGATGGACCAAGCAAAAAAGGCGGACTAAGGTATTGCATAAACGGAGCTAGTCTAAAATTTATACCGCTTGAGGATATGGCTAGGCTTGGATACGAGGAGTTTATTCCCTACGTAAAGTAGCTTTTGTTGAAGCAAATCAATGGTTTGAAAAGTTTAATCAGAGTATAATTCTCCAAAATCAAAAGGAGAAAAAATGAGTGAATTTTTTAAAAATGCAGAGCAGTTTAATGCCGAGGGTGCGACGGTACCATTTTATAAATTTAGTGAAAATGGTGTTAATTTTGTTGGGTTTGATTCTCGCCCTTGTGTGCCACCAGAGCCTATGATAAATGCATTGATTGCTATTAAATTTGCTGATAAAAATACAAAGATTATGATGGTAAATCACAAATTTCCAGCCGGTCTTATCCCAAAGATTGAAAAAAGCTTTGATGTGGAGCGTGAAGATATCGGCGGTGAGGCCGTCAAGATGATCTTTAGCTTAAAAGACGGTGCTAGTATAGAAAATATAGACAGTAGTCTTTGTCACTAAGATGCTTTTAAATACTTACGCGCCGCCATTTAAGCTAGTTGGTGGCTATTTTATAGCAGGAATTTTCTTTTTAGCATTAAGTGTGCCGGCATTCTTTTATGCAGATTTTGATGCGATTAGCTCGCTAAATACAGCTGGTTTTTTGCATATATTTTTTGTTGGCTTTGTTATGAGTATTATTATCGGAGCACTTTATCAGCTAACCTCAGTCATCTTAGAAAAGCCATTTTTTACAGCAAAAGGTGCTATTTTAAATTTGGCTATTTTTTGTCTATCATTGCTGGGCATGTGCTACGGGATGTTATTTGCTGAAGCTAAAATTTTACAAATTAGTGGAGTTTTGCTTTTTTGCTCACTCGCTTTTTTTGCAACGACTTACGCATTAAGCTTTATGGATAATGAAAAAAAGAGCTTTGCGGCCTTTGCACTTTTTGTTTCAGCTATCTTTTTGGTAATTGGAATAACGCTTGGTTTTTGCTTGCTTATGATACTTAGTGGCACGCTGATGCTTGATTTTGAGATGACACTAAAATTTCACGTTTATTTTGTACTGGGATTTGTGTTCCTTGTGATACTTGGAGCTGCTAGCGTACTCCTACCTATGTTTGCGCTAGCTCACGATCTAAAATTTACACTTAGCAAGGCCTCGCTAGCATGCTATATTTTAGGTGGTATCTTGCTAGCTTTTAATGAAAATTTATCTATTTTGTCAATATGTTTAGCGGCTTTACTTTTTATAGCTCAAGCACTTTATATTTTAAAAAAACGCGTTAGAAAGGCGTATGATTACTGGAATGTAAATATCGTGCTTTCGTTGGTGGCTTTACTTGGTGCTGCTGTTTTTATAGCTTTGGATAAATTAAATTTAGCTGCATATTTTTTAATATATGGCTTTTTATTTGCTTTTATCGTAGCCCATCTTTACAAGATTGCACCATTTCTCATATGGTATCACTATGTAGCACCTTTTGTTGGAAAGGTAAAAGTGCCACTTCTTGATGCCATGATACTAAAAAAGATAGCTTATTTTGGTATAGCTTTTAATGCTATCTCGCTTCTTTGCTATCTTCTCTCAACTTGCTTTGAACTAGAAATTTTAGTGCAAGCTGGTATGATTTTTATAGCTATTAGTATAGTTTTGCTATCGATAAATATAATAAATATTTTTAGATTTACTGGTTTTAAAGGATAAAAAATGAAAGAAAAAATTTATAACGCACTGTCAAATATCGTTGATCCAGAAGTTGGCTTTGATATCGTTTCGCTTGGACTTATATACGATGCGAGCTGCGATGAAAATGGCAAAGCAAAAGTTACTATGACGCTTTCAACTAAATCTTGCCCACTACATGAAATGATACTTGGCTGGGTAGAAACTGCCGTGCTTGATATAGAAGGTATCAAAGAGTGCGAGATCGACCTTGTTTGGGAGCCTGAGTGGAATATACAAATGGCAAGTGATTTTGTAAAAGCACAGCTTGGAGTTTAAATTTTAAGTTTTTAGATTTTAAAGTTTGTAAATTTTTAATAAGCTAGAGAGCAAAAGCTCTCTAGAAATTTTAAGGAGTTTGTTTTTTATTAGTCCATTTGATGGCGCATAAATGATGGCACATCAAGTTGTGACATATAGTCTTCGTCATATCCACCACTAACTTTTTTAAGTCTTAATATACGCTCTTTTTTTATGATATCGCTTGTAGTAGAAGTTTGTACTTCATCTTTTTTTTCAGTTTCTTTTTGTGAGCTTTGAAAACCTGTTGCTATTATTGTAACTTCAACTTTATTGTCTTCTATTTTATCATCAGTTGTTGTACCAAATATAATTTCAGCATCTTCATCTGCTGCCTCATGAATAATGCTCATCGCATTATTGATATCAGCTAGTGGGCAACTAGGGCTTATTCTAAAATGAACTAAAATACCAAATGCACCATTTATTGTCATGTTATCAAGAAGTGGTGATTGTATAGCATTTTTTATAGCTTCTTGTGCTGCATCTTCGCCACTTGCTTCGCCAACGCCCATTAAAGCTAGCCCTCTATGGCTCATAATCGTTCTAACATCCGCAAAGTCTAGATTTATGTCGCTTTTTCCTGAATCAAGCACGATTGTGCTCATACCATTGACGGCTCTTGCAAGTACTTCATCAACCATTTCGAAGCTTTCTTTTATGCCAGCATTTTTATCAATTAATGTTAGGAGTTTATCGTTTGGAATGACAACAATAGAATCGCTTTCTTTTCTAAGTTCTTCAAGGCCACAATCAGCCAATTTTCTACGTTTTTTTCCTTCAAACATAAAAGGCATAGTAACAACTGCAACTGTTAGTGCACCAATATCTTTTGCAGCTTGAGCAACTACTGGAGCTGCACCTGTACCAGTTCCACCACCAAGTCCTGTACCGATAAAAACTATATCTGATGTCTCAAGTGCGCTTTTTACTTCATCGTAGCTCTCTTCAGCAGCAGCTTTTCCTATTTCAGGTCTCATGCCTGCACCTAGGCCTTTTGTCGTCTTTTCTCCAAGCTGTATTTTTGTATGTGCAAGAGAATTTTCAAGAGCCTTAGCATCTGTATTAGCAACAATAAGATCTATATTTAAATTTGGATTAACTCTTATTATGTGGTTGACCATATTGCCACCACCTCCACCTACACCTACGACTTTTATCTTTGCACCATAGATGCTTTTATTTTCTTCTACTGTGAAGCTACTCATTTTTGAAATTCTCCTTAAAATAATTGTGTAATACTATACCAAAATTTTGCAAAAGCATTTGGCTTTTTTTCTTGTTTGCTAATATCCGCAATATTGGCAAGCTCTTCTTTGTTTTTTGATTTATTTGCTATCTCTAATTCAAAATCTTTATCAGAAAAACTATCCTCTTTTTCATTTGGATCCTGCACCTCTTGTCCAAAATTTTGTACGTTTTCTTCTTCTACAAAAACATTTCTAAAATTTGCTTTCGGTTTTGAGGCTATTTCCCCTTGGTATCTCATTTTTTTCTCAGAATCAATCTCGTATGGGCTAAAGTTGCCAGCACCATACAAACAAAGCCCTATAGCACAAGAATTTGCTGGGTCTCTTAAAATTTCAAATAATCCATCCATTTCTTTTGGTTTTGCTATACGAACCGGCATTTTGTCAAATATTGCGGATGCAAGATCTCTAATACCTTCTAACTTAGTCATGCCGCCAGTAAGTATTATTCCAGCACCAATGCTATCTTTATAGCCGCTATCTTCTAGCATCTTAGCAAGTACCATAAGGGTTTCTTCTGCTCTGGCATATATAACATTTGATATTATGTCTAGTGAAACTTCGTGGCTTTTTGTTTCATCTCCAAGGATCGGAAGCTCTATTAAATCAACTGACTTATTTATTAAAGCACCATAACCTAATTTTATCTCTTCTGCCTTTGGAAGAGGTGTATGCAGAGCCATAGAAAGATCATTTGTAATGTTTGCTGAGCCAACAGGTAAAAATTCATTGTATCTTATAGAATTTCCAGAATGTACCACAAGATTACAAGTAGCACCACCCATATCAACAAGTGCAGCACCAAGTTCTTTCTCATCTTTTGTTAATGTTGCTATTGCAGAAGCATATCCTGAAAGGACTATGTTATCTAGTTGAACGCCTGCTAAATTTACGGCTTTTCTTAGATTACTAATAGAAGACTTTTGTACTGTAACAATATGTGTTTGAACTTCTAGCCTACTACCGTTCATACCTATTGGATCTTCAATATGTTCTTGTCCATCTACTTTAAAATTATAAGGAAGAACATGTAGTTTTTCATATTCATGAGGTATATCAGCTGTATGATCGGCCATTTGCATAGCACGTTCGATCTCTTTTATGCCTATTTCATGATTTGGTATATTTACTACACCGCTACTGTCAACGCTTTTTGTATACGCACCAGAAATAGAAACTATGACTTTTTCATAGCGTGTTCCCGCAACCCTTTGTGCTTCTATTAATGCATTTTTTATTGACTTTGCAGCTTGCTCAATATTAGTTATAACACCTTTTCTTATTCCTTGTGTTTTTTCAGTTCCAATTCCAATTATCTTAATACCATTTTCATCATGTTGTGCTATTACTGCACAAATCTGGAAAGAGCCGATATCTATACCTAAAATTTTTGTACTCAAGATAAATTACCTTTTGATATATTCTTTAATTTCATAGTATTTTTTAAGTTTATTTGTTAAATCTTTTATTAACTCATTATTTTTAAGCATTGTAACGTTTTGCTGTGTTATTTGCTTATAGTTATTGTCTATATTATCTACAAGCAACCTTTGTTCCAAAATATCGTATGTAACGGCCTTATCTTCTAATATAACATAATCTTTTTTGTTGTTAGTTTCAAAAAGTTGAGAAACAAAAGCTCTAGTCTCACTTTCATTTAGTCCTGAGATAGAGCTATTTATATCTCTACTGATAAAGCCTATATCAGTTCCTTTGAAATTTTGTAAAGACTCTTTTGCTATGGTTGTTAAGTTTTCTTTTTTCTTTTTATCTTTGTAAATTTCAAGTACCATTGCTCTTGCTTGCTCAAAGTTCATAGGTTGTGGAGGAGTTATGCTTTTTACTCTAACTATCAAATATCCATCTTTATATGTAAATGGTTTTATAACCTCGCCAACTTTTGCCCCTTTTATTTCATCAAGTGAGAATGTTGCATTATCTTCATTTATACTAACAAATTCATTTGTTGCAAGCTCAGCTTTTTTGATAGAGGTATATTTTTTTAAAGCATCAGTCTTGCTTTTCTCGATATTGTAGTCTTTGACAACTTCAGTCTTTACTTCGTCAAATGATTTGATTTTATCATCAGAGCCTTTGTATCTCTCCTTGTTTTCGTTATAGTAGTCACTCAAAGTAGTTTGATTTACATCATTTTTATTTGACTCTATAAAGTATGTTTCTAGACCGTATATAGTCTTTGTCATATAGTTGTTTTTATTTGTTTCCCAAAGATTCTTTAGCTCTTTTTCATCTATTTTTATATCGCTTTGATTAGCATTTATTATCTGTATTGCTAATTTGTCTTGCATAAAAAAGCTTGCTTCCATCATTGCAATGTCTTCTTTGCTAGCTGGTAAATTTAAAATAGTTCTAAGCTTATCAAGTAGTATTGTTAGTTTTAAATTTTCTTCAAAATCAGTTGGATTTATTCTAGCTCTTCTTAAAATATCGTAGTATAAATTTTTATCAAAAGCACCATCTTTTTGAAATGTTGGATCAGCGATTATATATTTTAAAATATCATCTTTACTAACACTAAGACCTATATCGTCTGCAAAATTTAATAGTAAATTCTCTTGAATTGTAGCCTGAAGTGCAGCATTTTGTAAGCCTAACTCATTGGCCTTTTCTTGTGTTAATTTACCATCAAAAAGATTATTGTAGTATTGATACAAATTATCGTATTTTTGTTGTAGTTCTTGAATGCTTATATTTCTGTGTCCTACTTTTGCTACCGAAGTGGCTCGATTGCTGTTTAAATCATATGCTCCCCAGCCTACAAAGCCTGCTCCAACAAAGGCTATTGTACTTACCCAAATGGTAACAACTAGGTATTTTTTATGTTTTTGCATCCAAGACAACATTAAATTTTCCTTTAAAAGACTAACGAAATTTGTATGATATATTATATAAAATTGCCTTAAATAAGCTTAAAATAGGGGCTTTAAAAATATCTTTGTGGAGGATTTTACTAACAATTTTTTAGTATTGTTAGCAAAATTTTTAAATACTATAATCGCTATAACCACTAGTTAAATGAAGTAATTTGCAGCTATTTTCTAGTAGAGCTATCTCTTTTGCAAGAAGCTGAGGGCTTCTACTGTATGCATAAATACCATATCCTTTAATGATAATAATGTTTGTATTTTTTTCAACCATATATCTATAAATTTCAGTTTCTGCACGTTCATACCAGTCATCATATTGTTTTGGATCATAGACTGAAATTTTATCAAATCTCATATATCCAAAATAATCTTTCGGTACTATTTTTTCATGTTTCATTGCGTAGGCAGTTGCGTATGGTGGCATCGCGTAGCAAACAAATCTCGCCTCATTTATATTTTTATAAATATTTAAGTGTATATCAGCATCAAGACTAGCTTCATTCCAACGATAGTCTTTTTTTGATGAAAGAAGCGTCAAGTCATCATCTTTTAAATTATCAAAAATGGCATTTTGTTTATTGATTATAAATTGATTTTTTTCAACTCTTGCCGAAATCGAGCCGTGAAAGACGCCAAAAAAATTCTTTCTAAACATAGAAAGTGATATTGTTTTTATCTCATTTATTGAGTGTTCTAGCTCCATTTTTTCTCCTACGTTTAAGCGATTATATTTAAGCTATCTTAAAATTTATGTAAAATTTTGTGTAATGATAGCTTTTTAAGTAAAATTTCGATAAATTTTCCACACTATTTACTATAAAGAGGCAGTGTTGCAAAGTCCACATATCAGTGTTTTACTTGATGAAGTTCTATCTTTTTTTAAAAATTTAAATGGAAATTTTATAGATTGTACGCTTGGATATGCTGGGCATTCTAGCGCCATTTTATCTCAAAATAAAAATTTAAATTTAATTGCCTGTGATAGAGATAATGAAGCTATAAATTTTTCACTAAAAAAACTTGAGCCATTTGGTAGTAGGGTTAAAATTTATAAAAGTAACTTCTCTGAATTGACTAGCAAGCTAAGTCAAGAAGAAATTTTAAATGTTAGAGGAATTTTGGCTGACATCGGTGTTAGCTCACTTCAGATAGATAAAGATGATAGGGGTTTTAGTCTTAGTTCAAGTACACTTGATATGCGCATGGACAAAGAGCGAAATTTTAGCGCATATGATGTTGTAAATGATTACTCTTTTGACGAGTTGGTTAGAATTTTTAGAGATTATGGAGAGCTAAAAAATGCTGCCGGGATTGCAAACAAGATTATAAATGCTAGAAATTTTGGCAAGATAACGAGTGCAAAAGAGCTTGCAAATTTAATAGGTACAGCCCAGATAAAAGGGCGCGGAGTTAGCCCTGCAATACTTGCCTTTCAAGCCATCAGGATAGAGGTAAATGGTGAGCTAGATGAGCTAACAAATTTGCTTGATAGTATAGAAGAATGTGGTTTTAAAGATTGTCTTGTGGCGATTATTACATTTCATTCGCTTGAAGATAGGATCGTAAAAGAGCGCTTTAAAAAATGGGCGAATAGCTGTATCTGCCTACCTGGCGTCTATAGATGTGAGTGCGGAAATAACCACGAATTAGGAGAAATTTTAACCAAAAAGCCACTAACAGCAAGTCAAAATGAACTAAAGATAAATTCGCGAAGCAAGAGTGCAAAACTTCGAGTTTTTAAGATAAAGGGATAAAGATGCAAGAAAAAGAAGAGCTGTTGACGCTTCACGACGAGGAGCAAAAACGTGAGGTAAATTTAAGCTTTAAGACATTAGTGATGGTCTATTTAGCTGTTTTTATAGCTCTAGCTATATTTTTGCCAAAAATTTACATAGCAAATCAAATTTATTATATAAGTAGAGATATAGCGGACATTAGCGGTAAACGAGATATGCTTTTAGAGGAAAATAGAGCTCTTAATATAAAGCTCGAAAATTTACGTTATAAAAATCAAATTTTAAATAATATGCAAGAGCGTCAATGGAAATAACTGAACATTTAAAGTTTTTTAAATTTTGGCGATTCAATTATATTGGCAAATAATATAGCCATTTTGTATACAACTGCACAAAAATAAAATTAGCTCAATAAACAAAGCCTATCTTTAACTTGCTAATTACTTTCTTTCTGAGAGATTAGCTTTTCATATATATATTGTTCTAAATCTTTTTTTGATATGTCATTTTTTATAGCAGTATTATAAATTTCTTCGACCTTGCTTGAGTATTTTTCATAGCTAAAATAAGGAAAATGCACACTCCAAGCTTTCTTGATAAGATCGTGACTTATCTCTCTTCTTGCCCAAACTTTAAACATATCAAAGCCAATAAAAACGGCCGAAGTAACGACAGCAGTCGCTATTATCGATATATGCGCGTCAGTTTTTGCTAAAAAATGATGCGTGATGATTAACAATGGAAATAAAATGACAAAACAGATAAGTGCGTAAATCTGATAGAGCTTGATGTGGTTAAATCTAAAATTTAGCTTTGCTCCATCTATTAGCATACCTTCGTTAAAAAGGGCATTTGCTTCAAGTAGATCCCTGAATAAAACTGGCTGTTTTGAAACAAAAAAAACGTTTTTTATGATTCTATCTTTTAAAGTTTCTTGCATTTTTTATAGACTTTTTACCTTTGAAATTTTGGCTCATTATATCTAAGAATCTATAAATTCAAACAAAATTAGATACAATTTGCCCAAAATTTAAGGAGCTAAAAATGGCAGATCAAGCTTTACAAACCGTCTTTTTAAATGGAGAATTTTTGCAAAAAGACGAGGCAAAAGTTAGTGCTTTTGATAGAGGATTTATATTTGGCGATGGAATTTATGAGGTTGTGCCTGTGATAAATTCAAAAATGGTTGATAAAGATGGATTTTGGGCGAGATTTGAAAGAAGCTTAAATGAAATAGATATAAGTTTGCCCTACGAAAAGGAAAAATTTGAAGCGATTTTAAACGAGATAATCTCCAAAAACTCCTTAAAAGAAGGCGGAATTTACATGCAAGTAACAAGAGGCGTGGCGTTTAGAAATTTCTATTTTATGGAAAATTTAACACCAAGCGTCTTTATCTTTTGCTACGAGAGTGAAATTTTAAACAATCCTGCTGCAAAAACTGGCATAAAAGTCGTAAGTGTCGAGGATATCAGGTGGAAAAGGCGTGACATCAAGTCTATCTCGCTTCTAGCTCAGTGCTATGCTAAAAATGAAGCTCACAAAAAAGGTGCAGACGAGGGCTTTATGGTGGAAAATGGCTTTGTCACAGAGGGCTGTAGCTCAAGTGCTTTTATCATCAAGGGCAAAACCCTCATTACTAAGCCACTTTCAAATGAAATTTTGCCAGGAATTCGTCGTATGAGACTTTTAAAAATCGCTAAAGATATTGGCCTTAAGATAGAGGAGCGAAAATTTAGCATGGATGAAGTTTATAGTGCTGATGAAGCCTTTATCTCGGCTGCTACGCTTATACTTTTGCCAGTCGTCTATGCTGACGGCAAAGCGATAAATGGTGCAAAAGTGGGAGAAATTTCAAGCAAACTTCGTGAAATTTATGCCGGTGAACTTTTAAAAGAAGCCGGGCTTTGAGAGAAAAAATCTTAATAAGTGCTTGCCTAGTCGGCATAAATTGTAAATTTAACGGCGAAAATAATCTTTTAAATAAAGATGTTTTAGATGAAATTTCAAAGAGATTTCATCTGCTTTTTGTTTGTCCTGAAGTTTATGGTGGGCTTAGTACACCAAGGGAACCGGCTGAGATGAAAAATGGTGCGGTTGTTTGTAAATTTTCAGGCAAAGATGTGAGTGAAAATTTCAAAAATGGAGCAGAAATTTGCCTAAAGATAGCTAAGCTAAATGGCTGCAAAAAGGCTATTTTAAAATCAAAAAGTCCAAGTTGTGGAAGTGGGCAAATTTATGATGGAAGTTTTAGTAAGAGGCTTATTTTAGGCGATGGCATCACAGCAAAACTGCTAAAAGAAAATGAAATTTTAGTTTACAGTGAAGAAGAGATAGGGCGGCTTGATGTTTGATAGGCTAAAAAATAATATTATGCTTGAGGTGATCTTTAAATATATCATCTTGTTACTACTTTTTGTCTGCGTGGTGGGGCTTTTTGCGAGCAGCATGCTCTTTTTAAAGGGAGAGATGAGTGAAAATTCGCTGAATTTACACATTTTCTTTGGCTTTAGTTTGGTTGTTTTGACGATTGTTCATAGTTATATTAAGAAGAAAAAGTTAAAGAAACTAAGCCTTGAGTTTAAAAATATTTTAAATCACAAGCCAGTGCAGATGGATTGTAACACTACTAGATTTTTAAACGCTTTAAACGATGTAAAAGTGGGCGAGCTTTCAAAGAAATTTGGCTCTGATATTGTAGAAATTTTAAGGTCAAATGACATAAAAGTAAAAAGTGAGAATGAGACTATGAAGCAAATTTGTAAAAATAACGATGAAAAGATGTTTTATATTTTTGTTTTGATCGTCGAAGCTATTTTTAAGGATAAGGAAAAAAGTTGAAAAAGTGTATATTTTTAGCATTTAGTGTTGCTTTGTTTTTGGGATGTTCACAGACCCAGCCAAAGCCAAGTGTGCAAAATTCTTTACCAGATGAAAATGTATATAAGCCAAATGAACGCATTAGTTTGCTTGATTTTGAAATGAAGCAAGATGCCTCGTCGCTACCGCAAAATATACAAAGTGCAAGCTTTGACCAAGAGGAAATTTTAAAAAGAAGGTTTAAGGTTTTTACATTAAGGGGCGTAAAATTTAATCCAAACGATGTCTTTTGGGCATTTAATATATATAAGCCAAGTGAAAAGAGAAAGTATTTTGGCTCAAATTTTAGACAGATACCTCAAAGCTGGTTTGACGCACAAAAGGACAATGCAAATTTCTCAGCTCTTTCAAGTATCTCTGCTTATGCTATAACTTCGGCAAACACAGCTTTAAGAAATTTTCCAACCGATGAGCCGATATTTTTAAATCCGCAAACTCCAGGCGAGGGCTATCCCTTTGATTATCTACAAGAATCAACACTAAGTATCGCTTATCCACTTTTTGTCTCGCATCTTTCTAAAGACAGGGCATGGGCGTTTGTTAGCGATGATGCGGTTTGGGGCTGGGTAAAGGTCGAGGATATTAAATTTATAAGCGACGATGAGGCAAATACCTATCAAAAGTCAAGTTTTGTGACTATAAAAACGGATAAAATGCCAGTTTATGACAAGGCTGGAAATTTCTTGTTTTACTCAAGAGTTGGAGCGATACTGCCTGTTTTGGCGCAGGATAGTAAAAACTACTACGGTAAAATTTATGTAAGAAATCTCTTGAGAGAATTTGTGTTGCCAAAGTCTGTTGGCGCCCTTTTTCCTCTTAAATTTAACGACTCAAATCTAAAAACACTTATTAGCTCTCTTCTTACTCAGCCCTATGGTTGGGGTGGGGTCGATAAGCTAAGGGATTGCTCGCTTTTTACCAAAGATTTGCTAGCAAGTTTTGGCGTGTGGTTGCCTAGAAACTCAAGAGCTCAAGCAAATATGGGACAAAAATTTGATCTAAAAGGACTTAGTAATGCCGATAAGACAAAAGAGATAAAAGAAAAGGGTGTGCCATATCTTACGCTTGTGCATCTGCCAGGACATATCATGCTTTATGCTGGATACAAGGGCGATGATATATATGTGGTGCATGATGCTTGGGGACTAAAAACCGAAAATAACGGCCGTGCACTAATTGGTGCAACAGCGATAACGACGCTAAATATCGGTCAAAACAGGAGCGACATACAAAATGCAAATTTGCTTATCTCAAAGGTGGACTCTATAAACGTCATAAAACCTGAAAATTTCATAAGCGACAAAGCGAGGAAAATTTCTGCCCTTGAGCGTGCTTATGGGGTTAAAGTGGAGGAAAATTTAGTCAAATTTAGCGATGGCACGAGTTTAGTCTATGATGACTTTAAACAAAAAGATGATGAGTGTAGTATCGGTGCTGATATAGAGGATATGAATGCACTTGATTACGCTGCATTTTCGCCGCTTAGCACTGCACTAAGTGATGCTGGCAGATGTAGAAATTATGAGTTTTTAGGCAAAATTTATGGTTCAAGCGAGAGCGAGGTAAAAGCAAATTTGGTAGATGTCGTTTGGCTAAAAGATAGCCTTGCGCTAAAACTACCATTTAACTCTAAAAATGGAGCCGCAGCTGCTTTGCAGAATGTGAGCAACGAGCTAAACGAGATGGCAAAGAGCGATCCAGCCTTACTTGAGTATTTAAAAGATCCAGGCGGGACATTTAAATGGCGCATCATCGCTGGCACAAACCGCTTAAGTGCGCACAGCTACGGTATCGCGATCGATATAAATGTGAAAAAGAGCCACTACTGGCAGTGGAGCAATGGCTACCAAAACCTCATCCCTGAAAAGATAGTGCGTGTTTTTGAAAAACATAAATTTATCTGGGGCGGACGCTGGAAGCACTTTGATACGATGCACTTTGAGTATCGCCCAGAGATGTTTGAGTAGATGCTAGATCAAATTTTAGAAATTTTATCCCACTCAAACGTCTTTTTAACAGGCGGCGGCGGTGTTGGCAAGAGCTATCTAACCGCCTCCGTCATAAGACACTACAAAGAAAATTTTAAAAACGTCATAATCCTTGGCTCAACTGGCATAAGTGCCGTTAGCCTTGGAGGAGTTAGCTTGCATAGCTTTTTTAAATTTGGCTACTGCAAGGATTATGAGGAGCTAAGACGCTTTGACTATCATCAAAAAGACAAACTAAGCAAGCTAAGAAATATGCTTGATGCATGTGATCTGCTTGTAATTGATGAAATTTCAATGGTGAGCTCAGATTTAATGGAGATGATAAGATACCGACTACTTACTTCCAAATTTAAAGGTAGGGTGCTTATAGTGGGCGATTTTTATCAGCTTCCACCAGTGCAAAAGGAGCAAAACAAAAATAGGCTTTTTAATTTTTTATACGCTTTTAACTCCAGTGCGTGGGAGGATATGAAATTTACAAATGTTGAGCTACTAGTCTCAAAACGCACAAATGATCTTAAATTTTATGAGATTCTCTCTCGTCTTAGAGTTGGTGAGTTAGATGATGAAATAATGAGCTATATAGAGAGTTTAAGAGTGACCAAGATAGAGCCAGATGATGATACAAGTGTACTTTTTGGCAGAAATGCCGAGGCTGAAATGCTAAATCAAAAAAGGCTCTCAGAGCTTAGCACGCCACTTGAAATTTCAAACTCAGATGTGAGCATTTTGGATGAAAATTTAGATAAAAAAGAGTTTGAAAAATGGGCAAATACGCTAAATATCTCAAGGGATTTGGAGATGAAGATAGGCGCTAAGATCATCTTTACGTCAAATAAATGGGGTGAGTACTATAACGGTGAGCAAGGCAAGATCATGCAAATCTTAAAAGAAAACGGAGTCATCTCAAGCGTGATCGTGAAAAAAGATAGCGGCGAAATTTGCGAGATAGAAAAAGCCGCTTATATATTTAGTTCGTTAAATTTAAACGAAGATGAGATCGAAGAAAATGTACAGGCATCGCTCTATCAGTTTCCATTTAAGCTTGCTTACGCTCTAACTATCCACAAATCTCAAGGAATGAGCATAAACTCGCTCATTTGTAATATCAACCATATTTTTGCCAAAGGACAACTCTACGTCGCACTTTCTCGTGCAGTAAGTCCTAAAAATTTAAAACTTTTTTATGATAAAAAAAGTGATTTTAGGCAGCATTTAAGAAAAGTGGTTAAAATTGACGACGAAGTTAAGAAATTTTACCAAGAAAACGTATTTTTGCATATTAAGGAGAATTTATGAGAAAGCTATTTTTAAGCCTTGCTTTTTGTGTTTTTGCATTTGCAGACGTGCTAAAAGTAAGAGATTTTCAAACAGATATCTACTCAAAAGCTGGACAAAATTTAACAAAAAAGATAAATATGAACCTTGAAGTTGTCGGACGCGATGTTGAAGAAAATGAAGCGTATGTGCTTGATGCTTTAAACATAATAGTTGGCAGCTTTTACGTGGAAGATATTTTAACCTCAATGGGAAAAGAGAAATTTAAAGAGCTTTTCATAAAATACGCAGCCAAAAAGCACTCTCTTGATATCGATGATGTGCTTATCTTAAATATAAAAGTGATAAATGATCTTGAACTAAGCGAGATCATAAAAGCAATAAAAAGCCAAAATTTATGCTCCGATCCAAGTGTTAATGAAGAGATTGTAACAAAACCAGAAAAGAAGAAAAAGGGCAATGAGATCATCATCTCGCCAGATCCAAATGATGTAGTTCAAAAGCCTATCGATCTAAATAACGTTCAAGAATTTGGAAAAGATTTTGGAGAGAAGTGAATAAATTTGGCTAAAGTTAGCCAAATTTATTGATTTACGATGTCGTAACCTTGAGGAATGACAGGAGTTAGCGTCTCTTGCGGAATTAGCGCGTCTTTTACAGGGTTGCTTAGAGTGATTTTTATTTTATTTGAGAGCTTGTCTTTATAGTCAATCGTCGTTGGAAGCGTGTTTTTAATAGTTATAAAGTACTCAACTCCGTCATATATCGCTTTGTAAAGTGTCGGTTGAATTTGCTCCGCATGAGCCAAAACTTGCGTCAAATTTGGCGTATCATCAAGCTTTGAAATGATAGCTTGCTCAAGCTCGTCCTCAATAACGATCACACGCTCTTTGTTAAAATAAATTCTCTTTGGCGTTGGACTTTCATATATCCAAAGTGCAGTATTGTCGTTTTTAGCGTAAAATCTACCCTTATAGTTTATGCTTTTGCCTTCGCTAAAAACAGTTTGCGTAAAGTCACTTTGCAGGCTTTTGAAATTTAAGCCAGCACCAAATGAGCAAACTGCGACGAGAGATGCAACTAGAAATTTTCTCATTTTTTATCCTTTTTTGGCGTATTCTAGCCCAGTTTAATTAAATAAATAGTTAAACTATGCTAAGATCCAAAGTTTAAAAATTTAGGAAGGTAAAATAATGATTTCATCGGTATTTAGAAAGATTTTTGGCACCAAAAACGATAGAGAAGTCAAAAAGTATATAAGACGCGTTGCACAGATAAATGCACTCGAGCCAACTTATGAAAAGATGAGCGACGATGAGCTTAAGGGTAAATTTAATGAGCTAAAAGCCCAAGTAGTAGAGGAAAAAGTCACTTTAGATGAAATTTTAAATGATGTTTTTGCAATCGTTAGAGAGACTAGTAAAAGGGTGCTTAAGATGCGCCATTTTGACGTACAGCTAATAGGTGGCATGGTGCTAAATGAGGGTAGGATCGCTGAGATGAAGACAGGCGAGGGCAAGACCTTGGTGGCGACTTTGCCAGTTATCTTAAATGCGATGAGTGGCAGGGGCGTGCACGTAGTGACTGTAAACGACTACCTTGCAAAGCGTGACGCGACGCAAATGGGCGAGCTTTATAACTTTTTAGGCTTAAGCGTTGATGTGATACTAAGTGGCGGATACGATGATAACGTAAGACAAGCTGCGTATAACGCGGACATAACATACGGCACAAACTCAGAATTTGGCTTTGACTATCTTCGAGATAATATGAAATTTGAAGCTGGTCAAAAGGTGCAAAGAGGCCATAACTTTGTTATCGTAGACGAGGTCGATAGTATCTTGATAGATGAAGCAAGAACACCGCTTATAATCTCTGGTCCAACAAACCGCACGCTTGATGGCTACATAAGAGCCGATCAGGTCGCAAAACAGCTTACTAGAGGCACTCCAGCTGATCCAAATGTGCCAGGCTCAAAGCCAACAGGGGATTTTATAGTGGATGAAAAAAATAGAACGATAATGATCACAGAAGCTGGCATCAGCAAGGCTGAAAAATTATTTGGTGTTGAAAATTTATATAACCTTGAAAATGCCATACTAAGCCACCACTTAGATCAAGCTCTAAAAGCTCACAACCTCTTTGAAAAAGACGTTCATTATGTCGTAAAAGATGGCGAGGTAGTCATTGTTGATGAATTTACTGGACGTCTAAGTGAGGGCAGACGCTTTAGTGAGGGGCTTCACCAAGCACTTGAAGCAAAAGAGGGCGTAAAAATCCAAGAAGAGAGCCAAACGCTAGCCGATACAACATATCAAAACTACTTTAGGATGTATAAAAAGCTTGCAGGTATGACTGGTACGGCTCAGACTGAGGCCACTGAGTTTTCCCAAATTTATAACCTTGAAGTTATCTCGATCCCTACAAACCTGCCAGTTAAAAGAATCGATCAAAACGATCTTATCTATAAAACTCAAAATGAGAAATTTAAAGCAGTTATTGATGAGGTTAAAAAAGCTCATGAAAAAGGTCAGCCAGTACTTGTTGGAACTGCAAGTATCGAGCGCAGTGAGGTGCTTCACGAGATGCTTAAAAAAGCTGGCATCCCACACTCTGTCTTAAATGCTAAAAACCACGAAAAAGAGGCCGAGATCATCGCTCAAGCTGGCGTAAAAGGCGCTGTGACTATCGCTACAAACATGGCTGGACGTGGTGTTGATATCAGGATCGATGATGAGGTTAGAAATTTAGGCGGTTTATATATCATCGGCACTGAGAGGCATGAGAGTAGAAGGATAGACAATCAGCTTCGTGGCCGTGCTGGACGTCAGGGCGATCCTGGTATGAGTAGATTTTATCTAAGTTTAGAGGATAATCTTTTAAGAATTTTTGGTAGCGACCGCATAAAAGCGATCATGGATAGGCTTGGTATCGATGAGGGCGAGAGCATCGAGAGTCGAATGGTAACAAGAGCTGTTGAAAATGCCCAAAAGAAAGTTGAGAGCTTGCACTTTGAGGCTAGAAAGCACTTGCTTGAGTATGACGATGTGGCAAATGAGCAAAGAAAGACTATCTATAAATACCGCGACGAGCTACTTGATAAAAACTATGATATGAGCGAAAAGATAGCTCAAAATAGAAAAGAGTATGCTGCAAATTTACTTGACACGGCTGAAATTTTCCATGGTGGCTTGAAAGATGACTTTGATATTAAAAATTTATGCTCTATCATCCTTGCAGATTGTGGCGAAGAGATAGACGAGAGCGAGCTAAAAGGCCTAGAATATGATGAGCTAATAGATAAGCTTGCACAAATTTTTGAAGTAAGATATAACGAAAAGATGAGCGTGCTAAATGAAGATCAAAGAAAAGAGATAGAGAAAATTTTATACCTTCAAGTGCTTGATAATGCGTGGAGAGAGCACCTCTATCAAATGGATATCCTAAAAACTGGTATCGGCCTTAGAGGGTATAATCAAAAAGATCCGCTTGTTGAATACAAAAAAGAGAGCTATAACCTCTTTATGGAGCTAGTTAGCAGGCTAAAAAGTGAGAGTGTTAAGACGCTTCAGGTTGTTAGATTTAAGAGTCGTGAGGAGCAAGAAGAGCAAGCTAGAATGATGCTTGAAGCTAGCCAAAATGCTGAAAATGAAAATTTAAGCTACAACAACCAAGGCGGAGATGAAAATTTCACACCAGAAAAAAAGATACCAAGAAACGCTCCATGCCCTTGTGGAAGCGGTAAAAAATATAAAGATTGCCACGGAAAAAGTGGCCCTAAAAAAGGCATATTTGCTTAAAATTTCTACTTTTAAGGCGCCAAAAGCGCCTTAATCTTTTAAAGGCTATTTGATGACAAGCTTACCAAAGTATCTACTTTTTAAATATTTAAGATTTGATAAAACTCAGCCATTTATCACCCTAAGTGCCTTGCTTGCCTTTCTTGGCGTTAGCATCGGACTTATGGTTTTGATCGTTGCAATGGCGATTATGAACGGGTTTGATAAAGAATTTGAGCGCAAACTTTTTACGATGAACTATCCAATAACCATTCAAAGCGCCTTTAAAGGCTCTATTGATGATGACTTTGTTGATGAGCTAAAGGCTAGATTTAGTGATCTTAAATTTAGTCCATTTATAAGCACACAGGTCATTTACCGCTCAGCAAATGCACTTGAGGGCGGACTGGTTTATGGCGTAAATTTTAAAGATGAAAAACAGATAAACTCAGTCGTAAATGAAGCTTTAAAAGACAAAGAGCTAGATGGTTTTGAGATACTTGTGGGAAGTGGCATAACGAGTGAGTTTAGACTAAGAAACGATGAGAAATTGACGCTTATCTTTACAAAGGCCGATCCAGCTGGCTTTTCGCTAACGCCAAAGATGAAGCGATTTGACATCGGTGGCTCATTTACATCTGGGCTAATCGCCTATGACAAGGCATTTTCATATGTTTCAGTTGATGCTTTGAGGAAAATTTTGGACTACCCAAACGGTGTGTATGATGGTATTCATATTTTTTCAAGTAAGCCATTTGATGATATAAAAAGAGTGCGTGAGGGACTTCCAGCTGGCACGGTAGCTATTGGCTGGTGGGAGCAAAATGGCAACTTTTTCTCAGCGCTCGCACTTGAAAAAAGGGCGCTTTTTATCGTTTTGATGCTTATTATCCTTGTGGCGTCGCTAAATATCATAAGCTCGCTACTAATGACAGTGATGAACCGCAGGCAGGAGATCGCCTTGCTTCTTGCACTTGGGGCTAGTAAAAGTGAGATAAAAAGAAGCTTTTTCTATCAAGGGCTAGTAATCGGGGGCGGTGGTATTATATTTGGCTTGATACTTGGCTTTTTAGGGCTATTTTTGCTTGGAAATTTCAACATTATAGACTTGCCGGCTGACGTTTATGGCTCAAGCAAACTTCCATTAGAACTTTCTTTGATTGACTTTGTGCTTATAATAGTTGGAGCTATATTTATTGTGGCTATCTCGTCTTATTATCCAGCTAAAAAAGCCACAGAAGTAAATGTCCTTCAAACTTTAAGAAATGAGTAGAGCCTAAAGGCTTAGGCTTGCTCATTGCTTGTAAAATTTATTTTTAAAAGATTATTTTAAAACTGGCATAAACTCGTAAAATTCTAGAATAAATTTATAATTTTACGCTCTTATATCATGATCGATTTTACATTGAAGAGCCTCGTGCACGAGTGTTTTTGCCATGACGCGCTCTTCGTTTATTAGGTGAAAATTTTTACCTAGCTCACCAAAAATATCTTTATTACCCTCGCCATTTATTTTTATTATAGTTTGGGTATTTACGCCATAGTCTTTTATCTTTTGTGCGATTAGCTCCACTCTTTGCTCATTGTTAACAGTTATAATAACAGCAGCTGCATCGCTTAGGCAGGCATTTTCAAGTGTGTGACTTTGAAGAACGTTACCTAGAAATACATTTTCTCCGCGGCTCCTACCAAGCTCAACTAGACTAATATCATTATCAAGCACAAGATATAAAAGCTTTGTCTCTTTTAGTCTCAAAACGACCTCTTGACCAAGCCTCTCATAGCCAAAAACCACGATGTGATTTTTTATTTTTTGTGGCTTTAGAGTTTCATTTGGTTCAACAACGATCTCACGTTCTATAAGGTCTGCTATTGCGTCTAGTTTTTTAAGTATAAAAGGCGTAGCAAACATCGACACAACTGATGCTGCGATAAAAATTTGAGCAGTTTGTATATCAAGTAAATTTCTAGTAGTCATTAGTCCAAAAACAGCTAGTGCAAATTCGCCTATTTGACAAACACTAAGTGCGGTTTTTGCAGCAACTCTTCGCTTTAAATAGATATTTAAGATAGCAAAAACAACAATCGCTTTTATCACCATGACACTAAATACTAGGCCAAGAACAAGCCAGATGTTTGAGATAACGACAGCAAAATTTATCTGCATACCAACGGTTATGAAAAATAGCCCAAGAAGTAAATCTCTAAAAGGTATGAGATCAACTTCGATTTGGTGTTTATATTGCGTCTCAGCCATCATCATACCGGCCAAAAATGCGCCCAAAGAGTATGAGAAGCCAAAGAAGTGAGCCAAAGTGCTAGAGCCAACGACCATAAATAAAATCGTAGCTATAAAAACCTCTTGCGAATTTGTTTGAATAACTTTATAAAATATCCAGTTGATGACATATTTACCAAGTAAAAATAGCACAACGATAAGAATAATCGCACTCGTAAATGTCTTTAACAAAAGTTCATTTATTGAAGCATCTTGCGAGCTAAACATATCTATCATAAGTAAAATAGGAATGACGGCAATATCTTGAAATAGCAAAATTCCAAGTGCTTTTCTACCGTAAATTTTACTCACATCGCCACTATCGTTTAGCGTCTTTAGCACGATCGCAGTTGATGAGAGTGCAAGCGCAAGACCTGCAATAAGTGCCGTTTCGTCTTTTAAGTGAAGGGCATAATAAAGCATAACGCCCATTATAAAGCCACTTAAACAAACCTGTAAGCCGCCGTTTAAAAAGACCTCTTTTTTCATGCCCATTAAGTGCTTAAAGCTAAACTCAAGCCCAATGGTAAACATCAAAAACGCGATACCAAATTCCGCGATATGAGAAATTTCATCATTGCTTTTTAGGTTGAAAAATTCTGATATAAGCGTACCTGTTACGATGTAGCCGATAATGGTTGGTATCTGAAATTTTTTAAAAATGACATTTAATGCGACTGAGATCGCTGCTACAAGCAAGAAACCTTCTAAAATTTGTTCCATAAATTATTTTTTGCCTTCGTAAAATACAAGATCAAAGCTACTTTTTCTTTTTACGAGCGATCTTTTGGTGCTAGTTTGACTGGTAGCTTCGTGCAATTTTTTATTTAGCTCATCAATAGTTGATTCTAAATCGTCAATTTTTTCTTTCAACTGAAGTATCACATCAACGCCGGCTAAATTTACACCTAGTTCACGGGTTAAATTTAGTATAGTTTTTACTCGATCAACATCTTTTTGTGAGTAGAGCCTCATCTTGCCATCTGTTCTTGATGGCTCGATAAGCCCTTCTCTTTCATATTGTCTTAAAGTTTGTGGATGTATGCTCAAAACCTTTGCAACAACGCTTATTAAAAAAAGTGGTTCTTCATAATTTTGCATTTTTTACTCCGGTAATTTCTCTTTTAACTCTTTTACTAAGCCTTCATCAAGCTCACTGATATTTGGAAGTTTTACCCTGGCTTTTAAGTAAAGATCGCCATAAATTCCGCTCTTTCTATTTTGCACACCATACCCTTTTAAACGGATCTTTGTGCCTGTTTTTGAGTTCTCAGCGATCTTAATCGTGACATCTTTTTTGTAAGTATGTACATCGACTTTTCCGCCAAAAAGCATAGTTTTTAGTGGAATTTCTATATCTTTATAAAGATCGTCTCCGACTCTTTCATATTCGTCGCTTGGCTCAACGCTAATGGCAAGTATAAGATCGCCTTTTTGACCACCAGCACTCTTGCCTTTGCCTTTTACACGAAGCTTTTCGCCGCCTTCTATACCACTTGGAATTTTTATCTTAATGCTTTCGCCATTAAAATTTATCTTATGTTCGCCACCAGTTACAGCTACGTCAAATGGTATAGAAATTTTTGCATTTACGTCTAGATCAGCTCCGCCAAAGCCAAATCCACCACTACTAAATCCGTCAAAGCCTCCAAAATTACTACCAAATCCGCTGCTAAATTTAGCTCCACCGCCGCCAAAGCCACCTGAGAAGATATTCTTTAAAATTTCATTTAGATCGCCCATATCGGCTGAGCTACTAGCAAAGTCGTGGAAATTTTGACCGCCAAACATAGTATCGCCGTACTGATCGTATTGAGCTCGTTTTTTATCGTCGCTTAAAATTTCATAAGCAGCGTTTATCTCTTTAAATTTATCTTCTGCTCCGGGGTCTTTGTTGATGTCTGGGTGATATTTTCTGGCAAGTTTTCTATAAGCTTTTTTTATCTCGTCGCTTGAGGCACCCTTTGAAACCCCTAAAGTCTCATACAAGCTTTCACTCATATATTCTCCTTATATTTTTTTGATACGGATTATATCACAAAGCTTTAGTCTATGCAAGTCAAGTTTATTTTTGTTTAATAACAAGAAAAAGTGTTAAGATTTTATTTTTTCACTATATTTATAATTTGCAAAAATTTTTAGATTAAAGGAAAAAAATGAAAAAGATTGTGCTAATTTCATTAGTAGCAGCTTCTTTTTTAGTGGGGGCTGATATTAAATTTAATGAAGCTAACTCTAATATCACGAGAGTCTCGCCACTTAGCGATAAAAATAGCGTACTTTCTTATTATGACTCGATCGCTCAGGCAAAGCTTTCAGTTGTAAATATTTCAACTACAAAAACGGTAAATAACGCTGGCATTGAGCAGATGTTTAACGACCCTTTCTTCAATGAATTTTTTGGATTTAACTTTGCAAAACCAAAAGAAAAAGAAAAAACTACTTCGCTTGGCTCTGGCGTTATTATCTCAAATGATGGCTACATCGTTACAAATAACCACGTTATAGAAGATAGCGATCAAATAGTCGTAACTCTTGCAAATGGTGGCAAAGAATTTAAAGCCAAATTAATAGGCAGCGACCCAAAAACTGACCTAGCCGTCGTAAAGATAGAAGCAAACGGACTAAATGCTGTCACTTTTGCAGACTCGTCAAAACTACTTGACGCAGATGTCGTATTTGCAATAGGCAATCCATTTGGCGTTGGTGAAAGTATCACTCAAGGTATCGTATCAGGTCTAAATAAAGATAATATCGGCCTTAATCAATATGAAAATTTCATCCAAACAGATGCTTCGATAAACCCAGGAAATTCAGGCGGCGCTTTAGTTGATAGCAGAGGATATTTAGTCGGAATAAACTCAGCCATACTTTCAAAAAGTGGTGGCAATAACGGCATTGGCTTTGCGATCCCATCAAATATGGTAAAAGATATCGCTAAAAAGCTGATAACTGACGGCAAGATCGAGCGTGGCTTTATCGGCGTTACGATTGCAAATTTAACTGATGAGCAAAAAGAGCTTTACACAAATAAAGAGGGTGCTTTAATAAGTGGCGTAGAGCAAGGCATGCCAGCGGATGAAGCTGGACTAAAAAGAGGCGATTTGGTTATATCAGCTAACGATAAAGCTATAAAAAACGCAAATGATCTTAAAAATTTCATCGGCTCACTAACTCCAAATAGCAGCGTTGATATAACTTACGAGCGATCAAATAAAATAATGAATGCAAAAATCAAGCTTGCAAACGCTGATCACAATTCAAAAGACATAGCAAAAAGCATTATCATCGAAGGACTTAGCGTTAGTAATCTAAGCGATGAGATAAGATATAAATACAAAATTAGCCCAGATACTCAAGGCGTGCTAGTAACTGATGTAAAATCTGGCTCAAAAGCTGAAGACTTTGGCTTTGAAAGAGGCGATGTGATCGTGCAAGTTGGTGAAGAGAGCATAAAAGATCTTCAAACATTTGCAAATACAATCAAAAATACAAAAGGTAAAAAGACGCTGGTGTGGATAAATCGCGGCGGTATCATACAAGGCCTTGTTATAAAATAATCATCTAAGAGCTGAAATTTCAGCTCTTAACCCTTTTAAATTTTTAAAATCTTAATCTGCTATAATCCTTAAAAATAAATTTACAACAGGAAAGATCATGACTAGAATTTTAATGATAGAAGATGATATGGAGCTTGCTGAAATTTTAACCGAATATCTAGAAAACTATGATATTGAAGTAGTGACTGCCGAAGAGCCATATATCGGACTATCTACGCTAAATACAAGTAAATTTGACCTAGTTATACTAGATCTTACATTGCCTGGTATGGACGGATTAGAAGTTTGTAAAGAGATCAGGAAAAATCACAATATTCCTATTATCATATCAAGTGCAAGACATGATATAACAGATAAGGTAAATGCTCTTGATAACGGAGCAGATGATTATTTGCCAAAGCCATATGACCCACAAGAGCTTTTGGCTCGTATCAAAAGTCATCTAAGAAGGCAGAGTATCACCCCGGCAAGTGAGGCGAGAAATTTAAATAAAGACCTAGTTTTAAAAGAATTTGAACATGAAATTTTATTTAAAGGCAGTGTCTTAAATTTAACTGCCGCAGAATACGACATCTTAAAATATCTACTTTTAAAAGAGGGCGGAGCGGTTACTAGAGAGGAACTCATCTACAATTGTGAGAGCATAAATGAAGATAGCTCAAACAAAAGTATTGACGTCATCATCGGCAGGATTCGCCAAAAACTAAATGAAAATCCAAAAGAGCCAAAATACATCTACGCGATCCGCGGTATTGGCTATAAATTGGTTCTTTGATGCCAAGATCGTCTATTTTTATAACCATAACTTTTATCTTTGCCCTTGCGCTTGTTTCGATATTTCTAGCCTTTTTGTGGCTCATGGGCTTTGATAAGCAAAACTATACAAGAGAGCTAAATAACAAATACTCAAACGTTGCTAGGACAAATTTATTTTACATGGGTGGCATCATAAATAAAACTCAGTACGACCGCCAGCTTTCAAATATCGATATGCCAGAGATCAAAGACGAGAAGAAAAAGGATGAAATTTTAAAACAAGCGACCGTTTTAGAAGAAATTTCAAGTGATCTGGGCTCAAGTGCTATTTTGCTTTATGACAAGCACCACTACTTAAGGATCGAGCATTTAGACGAGCTAAAGCTTTTAATGGATAAGGAATTTCAGCCTTACAGATACGAGGTGATAAAGGCTGTTTTTTTGGTGGTTGCGGTCATTTTGCTAGGTGCTTACATTTTTGTCATATATAAGATAAAGCCGCTTAGAAAGCTAAAGCGCCAGATCGTAAAATTTGCAAATGGTGAGCTTGATGGTGTGCAAAATGTTGGCAACGGCAAGGATGAAATTTCTGAAGTTTCAGAGGCATTTTATGAGGCGGTTTGTCAGATCAAGGCGCTTAATGACTCAAGGCATCTTTTTTTAAGAAACATAATGCACGAGCTAAAAACTCCTATCACAAAAGGGCTAATCGCCGCTCAAATGATAGAAAAAAGTAAAAATCAAGAAAGGCTAATCTCGGTCTTTCACAAGCTTGAAAATTTGATAAACGAACTTGCAGCGATCGAACAAATAACATCAAAAATAGGACTTAGCAATAAAACGCCATGTTTTATGAGGGATCTCATCGATGAGGCTATCGATATAGCGATGGTCGAAAAAGAGTGTGTTGGTGTCAGCGAGCTTGATGAGGTTAGAGTGCTTGTTGATTTCAAGCTATTTTCAGTCGCTATAAAAAATATGATAGATAACGGCATAAAATACTCAACTGATAAGCACGTAAATATCGTTGTTAGCAGGGATCATATGAAATTTATAACTCAAGGCGAGAAGCTAAAAAATGATCTTGACTTTTATATCCAGCCATTTATCAAAGGAGAGGATACGCAAAAGAGTTTTGGCCTAGGTTTATATATAGTTAGCAATATACTTGATGCTCATGGACTCAAATTTAGATACGAATATAAAAACGGAATGAATGTCTTTGTTTTTGAAAATTTACAAGATATAATAGTGACTTAAATAAAACATAATAAACAAAAGAGGACTAAAAATGGCAGCAAAAATTTTCTCACCAGATGATATCTTATCAATAATAGATCTTGAAATAGCTTTTATAAATCGTTATAAAAATGTAAAAGATTATGCAAAAAATTTATCTTTAATATACTTTTCTTTGCCAAGCACTAAAGAGTATAGTGAACTCTTTGAAAAATTTTTAAGACAAACTGACGTTGTTATAAGAGAGAATGAACATTATGTGGTCGTGCTTCATGGAACAAATGAAAGAGGAGCTAGCGAACTATTATCGGGTATTCAGGAGTTTTTAAACGCTGAACCAATTGATTTGATAGTAAGCTATCCAAAAGACGGAAGAAACGCTAAAGAGCTCACTACTAAGCTTCAAGATGAGATAAAAGACAATTATGGTGTATTGCTTGAAATGCTTTCAAATCAAGAAAAATTTGAAGCTTTTGAAAGCATGATTTAATATAATTTTGTGGAGTTTATTTGGAGAATTTACTACTATTTTTTGCAGTTTTGCTTATAACTAGCATTCTTTTAAGTAAGATCTCTGATAAATTTGGAATTCCGTCTTTAATAATATTTTTAGGTGTTGGTATGCTGGCTGGCTCAGACGGGCTGCTTGGCGTAAATTTTGATGATCAAGTAATCGCTCAAAATGTCGGCATGCTAGCACTTATTTTTATACTTTATGCTGGCGGGCTAGATACCGATTTTGCAGCGATTAAGCCTATTTTTGGTAGGGGTTTAGCGCTTGCTACACTTGGTGTTTTCTTAACCGCGCTAGCTATCGCACCAGTGGCAAAATATCTGCTTGATTTTACTTGGGCGGAGGCCTTTTTGCTAGGCTCCATCATCTCTTCAACAGATGCAGCAGCGGTATTTGCCATACTAAGAGCTAAGAAAATTTCACTTAAAAATAGTATTGCACCATTGCTTGAACTTGAATCTGGCTCAAACGATCCAATGGCGATATTTCTAACTATGACGATCGTTCAAATGATCTCACTAAATACCACGCCGACAGTATCTGAGTGGGCTATTACACTAGTTAAGCAGTTTGGCATAGGTATCGCTATGGGCTATTTATTTGGCGTTGCTTTGCCAGCCATCTTTAATAGACTTCGCCTAAAAAGCTGGGGCCTTTATCCAGTTTTTTCTATCGCTTGGATATTGCTTTTATATACGCTTTGCTTTAAAATCGGTGGCAATGGCTATTTGGCTGTCTATATAGCTGGAATTTTTATAAACAAAAAAGAGTTTTCTCACAAGAAAAATTTAGTCGGTTTTCACGACGGTATCGCTTGGACGATGCAGATAGTGGTCTTTTTAACACTTGGCCTTTTGGTAAATCCATCACAACTTCCTGCAACTGCGCTGTTAGCGCTTGTTTTGGCCTTGTGGCTTATGTTTTTTGCAAGACCACTTGGTGTTTTTGCATCGCTTGCATTTTCAAAATTTAAGATAAATGAGCAAATTTTTATCTCTTGGGTTGGACTAAGAGGTGTTGTGCCAGTTGTGCTAGCTACCTATGTTTATGTCGATGGCGTACGTGATGCGGATATGATTTTTAACATTATATTTTTTATGGTTTTGATTTCGATTTTGATACAGGGCATGTCGCTTGGCTTTGCAGCTGATAAATTTAAGGTCAAAGAGAGCGAACAAGAGGATGTTAAGGCAGTAGAAAACTCGCCGATCTTAAGCTACACGCTTCACCAGCATACCATCCACTATGGCTCAAAACTAATTGGCAAAGATTTGGCTCAGCTTGAACTTCCAACTGAGTTTTTAATAATCCTAATAAAGCGTAAAAACGAGTATCAAAAGCCGACTGGCTCAACAATATTTGAAGAAAATGACTTGCTACTGATACAATGCGAAAATCAAGCGCTTTATCAAGATACTATTAAGTATTTAACGTATTAAATTTAAGTTTTGTCATCGTTTGATGCTGAATTTTGATTTTATAAATTTATAACGCACGATAAATTTTTAAAAATAAAACTGCATGCAGTGCGAAGCACTGAAGCATGCACTTCTAACGTTGTCGTACTTTACTTCGACTTCGTCTCGTAACTGTAAGCAGACAGAGGATTTAAAAAGGGGGATAAGGGGACGGCTTGCTTCGTTAGCTCGCAACTGCAAGCAGACCGTAATTCAAGCCCCCCCTTGTCTCCCTTTTGATAAATTTACACCTCAAAGCAAATTTTAAAACTTTCATTTACTCGCAAGAATTGACTACTGATTTTAGGCCTCGCAAAGCTTGCCACTAAAATCAGAGCCGAAATTACTCGTTCATGAAATTTTAAAATTTGCCTGAGCTTCATATATGTAAAATTACCTACTAAAATTTGGCTTCGCTTGCAGCTTAGCTCAAATTTTAAGGCCAAAACAAATCCGTTCAGTCTCATTTTATTTTTGCTTTTTATAAAATCACTAAAACACTAGCAAAATGGGAGGCAAAATGCTTGATAGTATCATCCTTGCAGCCTTAGTATATTTTGCAACACTCTTATTTATGTTTTTTCTGCTCGCCTTTTTTGCCTTTTGGTATATAAGCGTGCCGCTACTTGTCATCTTTTTTGTTATAAAATTTATAAGGCAAGCAAAAGAGTGCGAGAGGATATGTGGCAAGCTTGAGTGAAATTTAAATTTCTAGCCCAAAAATGAGCTAGAAATTTCTTTATTCTAGGGCTTGAGCAAGATCAGCGATCAGATCCTCGGCGTTTTCAAGGCCTATGCTAACTCTTATCAGCTCTTTTGTGATGCCAGCTTTGATTAGCTCTTCACTGCTTAGCTGTTGGTGGGTGGTTGAGGCTGGGTGTGTGATGAGCGACTTTGTGTCGCCGATATTTACCACGATCTTAAAGAGTTTTACGCACTCTAGCATCTTTTTTGCACGCTCGAAGCTATCGGTTTCAAAGCAAAATAGCCCATTTGCCATGCCGTCTTTAAAGTATTTTTGCGCTTTTGCGTGATCTACGTTGTCGGCAAGCCCAGGATAAGCCACACTTTTTATATGTTTGTGAGAGTTTAAAAATTTAGCCACTTTTAGCGCGTTTTGCGAGTGTCTCTCAACCCTAACAGCAAGCGTTTCAAGCCCTTGTATGAGCTGCCAAGAGTTAAACGGAGAGATCACAGCACCGATGTCGCGCACGATGGCAAGCCTCATTCTTAGCGTGTAGATATCAAAACGATCCGTCATATCAGCATAGACGATGTCGTGATAGCTCGCATCTGGGACGTTAAAGTGCTCATATCTCTTGTTGCCTTTTAGCTTTTCGTTTAGGTGATTTGCGCTTACAACAACACCTGCTAGGCTAAGACCCTGACCGCTCATATATTTGCTAGCACTATGCACGCAAACATCGACACCGTGGCGAAGTGGCTGAAAGATGATAGGCGTTGGCACGGTGTTATCGGTGATGCTGATGATGCCATATTTGTTTGCGATTTCTACGATTTTTTCGATATTTGGGATAGAAATTTGCGGATTTGAGAGCGTTTCAAAAAATATAGCCCTCGTTTTATCATCTATCAAGTCCTCCAGATCATCAGCCGTGTCGCTGTCAAAGACTCTGGCCTCTATGCCAAATCTTTTTAGTGTGTGCGTAAAAAGTACTGTCGTGCCGCCATAAATTTTTTTGGCGATGATGATATTATCACCTGCTTGGGCTAAATTTATGATGCTGTAAAACAAAGCTGACTGACCGCTTGCAGTCGCTATCGCAGCGGCTCCGCCCTCAAGCGCAGCGACCCTTTTTTCAAAGATATCTGTCGTTGGATTGCCAAGTCTTGTGTAGATGTGGCCGCCATCCTTTAGATCGAACCTGGCAGCGGCTGTCTCGGCACTTCCAAAGTCATAAGCTGTGCTTTGAAAAATAGGCACAGCCATCGTGCCAAAGCCCTCGTTTGTATCGTAGCCTACGTGGATCGCAGCGGTTTCTTGCCTCATTTTTGCTCCTTTTAAGGTAATTTTGGCGTAAATTATACATTAGCAAAGCCAAAATTTAGGGGATAAAATCAAATTTTGATATAATTTGCCAAAAAAAGGAAAAATTTGAACCAAGTCACGGACAAATTTAAACGTGTAAAATATCTTCGTGCGCTAGAAAAATTTGCAAAATCAGCTATAAATGTGCTAAAAAGAGATGACTTTGACGAGACTGAATTTCGCCAAAGAGTGGAGAAAAACGCGAAAGTCATCGAAAAAATAGAAGCTGTTTATCTTGACCAGCCATACTCAAAAGCGCTAGAAAATTTTATAAATTTGCTTATCAAAAACGCCCCAAAAGATGAGCTTTTAAAGGCGGCAAACCTGCTTGATAAGCTCAAAAATCAAAAGACATATAAAAAAGAAAAACATAAAAATAAATTTAAGGATGAGGATTGAAAGCAGTTATTTTCGATATGGATGGCACTGTAATTGATAGCGGCGAGGCGATATATAAAACGGTGAATGAAGTAAGAGATGAGCTAAATTTGCCGCCACTTGAAAAAGAATTTATCATAAAAGCGATCAATGAGCCAGGTAGAAATTTGCCCCTTGAATTTTACGGCATCGACACGCCAAGTAGGAGCTTAAAAGAGGGCTTTGAAGAGAAATTTAAGAAATTCTACGATGAGTGCGCGACTACCTATGAGGGTATAAAAGAGCTTTTGCAAAAGTGCAGAGATGCTCACTATAAGGTCGTTTTGGCAAGCAACGCACCGCACGATACGCTAGAGAAAATTTTAAAGAAAAATGAAATTTACGAGCTATTTAACGAGGTCATAGGCGCTAGTAAGGAGATACCGCAAAAGCCTGATCCTGCGATGCTTTACTTAGCTGTTAGTAAAACTAAAGCTAACAAGGCGATCTTTATAGGAGATAGCCTAAAAGACGAGCTAGCCGCCAAAAATGCAAATATGCCTTATGTGCAAGTTTGCTGGGGATTTGGCGAGGAGAGCAAAACTGCTACGTATAATGCCAAAAATGTCAGCGAGGCGTGGGAGATAATATTAAATTTTTAACTTAGTTTTAATTGGCTATAATCTTAAGAAATTTTCAAAGAAACAGCGATGATAGATATATTTGAGGGCAGTGCGAGGGATAAATTTTATGACATTTTGTTTAACGCAAATGCCGTTTTGGTTAAAAACGAGATAGATAAAATTTTTGAAAAATTTGTGGCTATGAGCGAGCTTTGCGAAAAGTATGGCGTTAGCGAGGACGAGATCAGAAATTTTATAGTCTCAGAGCAAGATAAAGTTTATAACGGAGTAAATGACCTATATATCGAGCTTAGCGGAGAAATTTTAAGCCAAAATGAGTAAGATTTTTGCACTCATTGCTTTGCTGGTCGCTCTTGTCTTTGCAAAAGAGCCAAATTTTGACCCAAGCTCAGTGCATACATTTGAGCTTAAAAAAGATGAGTGGGCTAGGGTTTTTATAACTGAAAAGCGAACCCAAAGGGTTGAAACGTTTGACTTTCGTTGGACGCTATTTGATAGTACAAATATCACTGTGCAAAGCTTTTTTAGGCGCTATCCAAGGCAGATGGTCTTTTCGCTAAGGCAAGGACAAAATACCTACATGCAGCGAGTTTTGCCTGATTTTACGATGCCACCAAATGAGAGCGTAAGCCTTTATATATCATTTATTGATTTTAAGGATAAAAAGGCGCATTTTAGGGTGGCTCTGCTAGATGAGAGCAAGCGCGTGGATGTGGGTTTTAGAGATCCAGATGAGGCTAAATAGAAGGATAAAAATGGATAAAATCGATGAAATAATGGGTAAATTTATAAGCGAGCTTGGCTACAAAGAGGCGTTTGAGATGTTTTTAAAGATAAGCTCAGGCAAGAAGCTGCGCTCAAAACTTCTTTTAAAGATCGCAGGAGAGAGCGAAATTTCGCTTAAGCTTTGCGCTATCATCGAGCTTATCCACCTTGCAAGCTTACTGCACGACGACGTCATAGACGAGGCAAATATAAGACGCGGCAATCCAAGCATTAACGCACTTTTTGGCAGTAAAAACTCAGTCATGCTAGGCGACATCCTCTATTCAAAGGCTTATTTTGAGCTTACTAAATTTAATCCAAGCATCTCGGCCATCATATCAGACGCAGTTAGCAAGCTAAGCATAGGCGAGATGATGGATGTGAAAATGGCTGAAAATTTTAATGAAAACGAGCAAGAATACTTAAAAATGATCTACTATAAAACAGCTGTTTTGATAGAAGCCACGGCTATTTGTGGGGCGAAGCTAGCTGGCAAAGATAGTGAGAAATTTGGAATTTATGGCAAAAATTTAGGCCTTGCATTTCAGATCGTTGATGATATATTAGACATAACTCAAGATGAGAAAACGCTTGGTAAGCCAGCACTAAATGACTTTGTCGAAGGCAAAACAACGCTTCCTTACATATATCTTTATAAGAGCCTGGACGAGGCTGGTAAAACAAAGCTTAGATCGCTTTGGGCAAAGAAGTTAAACGCGGACGAAATTTCATGGCTAAAAGAAAATTTTGATAAAACTAGCTCACTGAGCAAGGCTGTAAGCGAGGCAAAAAGGCTTGGGACTGAAGCGATAGAATCGATAAAAGAGTATAAAAATGCCGAGCTTGAGGGGATCATAAAAAGCATGATAGATAGGGAATTTTAATGCACTATTTAGATATAAGTTTTACATATAAAAATACTGATATTTCAGTTAGAGAAAAGCTTGCATTTGATAGCGATGAGAAAAAAGAGCAAATTTTAAAACTACTAAGATCAAACAAAAGTATAAACGAATGCATGGTTTTAAATACATGCAACCGAGTCGAGATAATTGCAAGCGTTAGTGATCTAGAAAGTGCAACGACGCATGCGTTTAGATGCATGTCTGTATTTTCAGGTGTTTTTGAAGATGAGCTTTATGAGAGGGCTGACATCTATGAAGATAGCGGAGCCGTGCACCACCTCTTTGCCGTGGCAAGCTCGCTTGATAGCCTAGTCGTCGGCGAAACGCAGATCGTTGGCCAGCTAAAAAATGCTTTTAAATTTGCTTACGATAGCTCAGCTTGCGGCGAACAAATCAGTAAAATCATCCACTATGCATGTAAATGTGCTGCTAAAGTTAGAAATGAAACTCAAATTTCTAAAAACCCTATCTCTGTTTCAAGCGTTGCTGTGGCAAAAGCAAAAGAAATTTTTGGCACGCTTGAAGGCAAAACCGCTATCGTCGTAGGAGCTGGCGAAATGGGCGAGCTAGCAGCAAAGCACCTAATCTCAAGTGGCGCAGAGGTGATCATCATAAACAGAAGCTCGGAGCGCGTTGAGCAGCTAGTTGATAGCCTGGGTGATAACGCTAGCTGGGATAGTATTTTGAAATTAAAAGAGTATGTAAATAATTACGATCTGATATTTTCAAGCACCGCGGCCCCGCACGCTATCATCACAAACGCCATAATCGAACCAAGAGAATTTCACAGATACTTTTTTGATATTGCCGTGCCAAGGGATATTGACCTTATAAATACAGAATTTATTAGCGTCTATACGGTCGATAGTTTAGAGGAGATAGTAAGGAAAAATTTAGCCCTAAGAGAGGAACAAGCACAAAAGGCTTATTCGATCGTAGGTCAAGGCACAAGCGAATTTTTAAAAATTTTAAAAGAAGATATGAGCGTTCCACTCATAAAATCGATCCGCAAACAAGCTGAAATTTGCGCTAAAAATGAGCTAGAAAAAGCGATAAAAAAAGGATATTTAAAGCATAGTGATTATGAGGAGGCACAAAAGCTCATTCATCAAGTTTTTAAAGCATTTTTGCACCAGCCAACGATGAAGCTAAAAAGTCTTGCGGACGAGGAGAGGTCTAGCGAGCTTTCAAATGGAGTTAGATTTTTATTTGATATAAAAGAAGAGCAAAATTTTCAAGTGGGAGATATAGATGAAATTTAGTAAATTTTATGCACCAACGACCAAAGAAGCGCCAAAAGACGCATCTTTGCCAAGTCATAAATTTTTAATAAGAGGTGGATTTGTCGAGCAGATAGGCTCTGGTCTTTATAACTATCTACCGCTTGGAAAGATCATGCATGAGAAAATTTCTCGTATCGCGCGAGAGGAGATGGATGAGGCTGGAGCGCTAGAGGTGAGCTTTAGCGTGGTTACTTCAGGTGAGCTTTGGAAGCAAAGTGGACGTTACAACGTCTTTGGCAAGGAGCTTTTGCGCTTTAAAGATAGAAAAGAAAATGATTTTGTTATAAGCCCTACAAACGAAGAGGCAGCCGTTGCTTTGGTACGTGGCAAGGTGACTAGCTATAAGCAGTTGCCGCTAAATTTATACCAGATAAATACTAAATTTCGTGACGAAGCAAGACCACGCTTTGGCTTGCTAAGAGGACGAGAATTTACAATGAAAGATGCTTATAGCTTTCACTCTAGCAAAGAGGATCTAAAGCGTGAGTTTGACCTTATGGAGGCAACTTATAGTAAAATTTTCACTCGTTTAGGGCTAAATTTTAGAGCTGTTGAGGCTGATAGTGGAGCTATTGGTGGCAGTGGCAGTAAAGAATTTATGGTGCTTGCAAGTAATGGCGAAGATGACATCCTTTGCTGTGAGACTTGTAAATACGCTGCAAATATAGAGGCCGCTAGAAGAAAAGCTAGAACAACCGATGCTGAAGCGCCAGAGGCTGACGCGGCTAAATTTAAAACGCCAGATATAAAGACTATAAAAGGTGTGGCAGAATTTTTCAAAGTTAGCGAGTTTTACTGCATAAAAGCTGTTATTAAAAAAGCTATTTATGAAGACAAAGAAGAGATTGTAGTCTTTTTTGTAAGGGGCGATGACGAGCTTCAAGAGACAAAGGCACAAAATGCTTGCAAGGCGCTTGAACTTGTCGATGCTAGCGAAGAAGAGATTATAAAAGCTGGGCTTGTGGCTGGATTTTGCGGGCCGGTTGGGCTAAAAGATGTAAAATTTTACATAGACAACGAGCTAAAAGGCGCAAATAATATGATATGTGGTGCCAACGAAAAGGATTACCACTTTGTTGGCGTTAGTGTTAGCGGATTTAACGAAGAGAGATTTAAAGACCTTGTAAAGGTAAAAGAGGGCGATAAATGCCCAGAGTGTGGCGGAAATTTAAAACTTAGTAAGGGCATAGAAGTCGGTCATATCTTTCAGCTAGGCGATAAATATTCAGCTGCGATGAATGCGACATATCTTGATGAAAACGGCAAGGCTAAGCTATTTTTGATGGGCTGCTACGGCATTGGCATTAGTAGGCTGATCGCTGTGATGATAGAGGCTAGCCACGATGAGAAGGGCTGCATTTGGAAAAAAGAGTGCGCACCGTTTGACGTGGAGATTATAATTTCAAATTTAAAAGATGAAGCTGGCGTGAAATTTGCATTTGAGCTTTATGAGAATCTTAAAAAAGCTGGCGTTAGCGTCATTATCGACGATAGAAACGAGAGATTTGGCGTTAAGATGAATGATTTTGAACTCATCGGCTTCCCTTTTGCGTTACTTGTAGGTAAAGAATTTGCAAATGGCAAGGTTGAGTTTATAACAAGAGATGGTTTAAGCAAAGAAACGATCGACGCAAATGAAGCCTTTAAAAAGATAAAAGAAAGCTTATGAGATTTTTCGCATTTTTATTTTTTTTGATAGAAGCGATATTTATCTATCTTTTTGTTGATAAATTTGGCTTTTTAAACTACTTTCTTGAGGTGTTGGTCTCTGGATTTATAGGTATCGCACTTCTTTTAAATGCTGGATTTTCTAGCTTAAATTCGCCTCAAGTGGCGCTTAAAAGCTTTCTTGGCGGAAATTTATTTAGCCAGTTAGGGCTTAGTTTTGGCGGAATGCTTTTATTTTTGCCAGGAATTTTAACAGATATTTTTGGCATAGCTGTAGTCGTTTTTTCTTTGATATTTAAGAAAAATATAGCGAAAAATGAGAGCTATCAGGAGTTTAAATTTCAAAATTTTAGCGAGCAGAGTGCTAAAAAAGATGATGGCGAGATCATCGATGTTGAGGTCATAGAAGAGCCAAAAAGAGTAAATTAGGAGAGACGATGAAAGAGATAAAAATAGCAACTAGAAAGAGTATCTTAGCGCTTTGGCAAAGCGAGCATATTAAAGCTAGAATAGAGTCAAAACATAACGATATAAAAGTTGAGCTTATTGGTATGAAGACAAAGGGCGATGTGATCCTTGATACGCCACTTGCGAAGATCGGCGGTAAGGGGCTTTTTACAAAAGAGCTTGAAGATAGCATGCTAAAAGGCGAGACTGACATCGCGGTGCATAGCCTAAAAGACGTGCCAGTAGTCTTTCCAGAAGGACTTAAACTAGCAGCGATTTGCTCACGTGAGGATACAAGAGATGCGATGATAAGTGAGAAATTTGCTAAATTTAGCGACTTGCCACATGGCGCAAAGGTTGGTACAACGAGCCTACGCCGTAAGATGCAGCTACTTATCATGAGGCCTGATCTTGAGATTATCTCGCTTCGTGGAAATGTGCAAACTAGACTTAGAAAGCTAAAAGAGGGTGAATTCGACGCGATTATTTTGGCGATGGCTGGCATAAATCGCTTAAATATCAAGGCTGAAGTGGCGCACATCTACACATTTGGCTTTGACGAGATGATACCTGCGATGGGGCAGGGTGCTCTTGGGGTAGAGGCTAGAGATGAGAAGCAAATTTTAGAGCAGATTGATTTTCTAAACGACGAAAATGCGGTTATAGAAACGACTATAGAGCGTGATTTTGTAAGCGTTTTAGAGGGCGGCTGCCAGGTACCAATAGGCATAAGTGCAAGGCTAAAAGGTGATGAAATTTCTATCGATGCGATCGTTGGTCTGCCTGATGGAAGCGAGTTTATAAAAGATAGCTTAAAGATTAGCAAAGATAAATTTCAAAGCGTTGGTAAGGAGCTAGCTCATAAATTTATAGAAAAAGGGGCAAAAGAGCTTTTAAAACGCGCTGAAGAGATGGCTTAGAGTGTGTTTGAGCTAAAATTTAAAGCAAAAGCCCTAACCGCTACTAAAAATAGCAAAGACAACTACTATATGATCGGTCTTGCAGACGACAAATACGACTACAAAAACTACATAATCTTTCAAAGACCGATCAAACTAAAAAGTGATGACGACGAAAACGCCGACATAAACGGCATATACGCAGAGTGCAATGGCGACGTTTGCTATAACGCTTGCAAAAGGGTGAAGATCACTGATAAGAGCATCATTTTTGAGGTGCAAGATAGCGTTATTAGCGTTGATATAGAGGGTGTTCAACTTAATGAGCGCTTTATGAAATATAGCAAAGAGATATTTGGCAAACTGCTAAAATGTAGCATATCGAAGTAATTAATAAAATTTACTGCCGTTTTTAAAACTGCGATGCCATCTAGCGTTTAAAAAAATTGTAATGAATCACTTTGGAAAAGACGTAAGTATGCCGGCCATGTGTGGCTGTGCGTTGAGCGCTAGTTTGCGGACGTTATGGCAATGGAGTATAAATTTAGTGCTTGTATCTATTTAAACGGCGAGGCAATACCGCAAAGACTGTTTCCGAAACAGCGATCGATACTCTGATAGCTATCGGTGCGTGCGGCAAATAATAAATACCCGCTTTGCTTCGCCTTTTTCAGCTATTTTTGGCTAAAATCGCCCAAAAATCAAAAAGGCGAAATATGGACTACATCAAGCTTTTAAAAGAAAATAATCTACTTCGTGTTATCGATGAGCCAACAGATATTGATCTTGAGATCGCACACGCAAGCTATATCGAGGTTAAGCGTGAGGGTTCGCAAGCGCTACTTTTTACAAATCCTATCTGCAGAAAAACTGGGCGTAAATTTGCCCCAGTGCTTACAAATATATACGGCTCAAAACGCGCGCTTGAGCTTATATTTGGGCTAAATCCTGATGAGATCGCAGATGAGATAGAAAAGCTTTTAAAACCCAAAAAACCTGAAAATTTTAAAGAAAAACTTGATTTTTTAGCCTATCTTTTTAGCATGAGAAAAATTTTTACTAAAAGGCTAAAAGGCGAGGGCGAGTGTCAGCAGGTAAAATTTATGGGCGAGCAGGCCGATCTTTTGAGTCTACCTGCACTAAAGACTTGGCCACATGATGGTGGCGCTTTTATCACTATGGGCCAGGTTTATACGCAAAGCTTGGATGGAAATTTGCAAAATTTAGGCATGTATAGACTGCAAATTTATGACAAAAATCGCCTTGGCATGCACTGGCAGATCCACAAAGACGGTGCAAATTTCTTTCACGAATACAAGCGTGCAGGTAAAAAAATGCCAGTCTCTGTAGCCATTGGCGGTGATCCGCTTTATATTTGGTGCGGGCAAGCACCGCTTCCAAAGGGAATTTTTGAACTTTTGCTTTATGGTTTTATCCGCAAAGAGCCAGCCAAACTTGTAAAATCCTTAACGAATGAAATTTACGTCCCGCACGATGTAGACTACGTAATAGAGGGCTTTGTGGATACGGCTAAGTGCGAGCTTGAGGGGCCATTTGGCGATCATACCGGCTTTTATACGCCTATCGAGCCTTTTCCGGTGATGGAGGTTACGGCGATAACTAGCAAGCGTGAGCCGGTATTTAACGCGACTGTGGTTGGAAAGCCGCCACTCGAGGATAAGTACATGGGCTGGGCGACTGAGCGGGTTTTTTTGCCACTTTTGCGAACGACTGTGCCTGAATTGCTGGACTACAATATGCCTGAAAATGGCGTTTTTCACAACCTAATCTTGGCCAAGATAAATACGCTCTATCCAGCTCATGCAAAGCAGGCTATGCACGCATTTTGGGGTGTTGGACAGATGAGTTTTGTAAAACATGCCATTTTTGTTGGAGCCGATGCGCCTGAGCTTAAAGATTATGATGAATTTACTAGCTTTGTTTTAAATTATTTTGGTAGCCAAAGTGTGCTAATAAGCCAAGGTGTGTGCGATCAGCTTGATCATGCTAGTCCAAATTCGTGTTTTGGTGGCAAACTTGGCGTAGATGCGACGCAAGACTTTTGTAAATTTAGCCCTGTGGTTTTAAGTGACAGCGAGCTTTTGGCTAAATTTCAAAGCGTTACGCCAAATGTAAAAGAGCTTAAGCAGTTTAAAGTGGATACCAAAACGCCTATTTGTGTGGTGAAATTTGAAAAAGATTGTGTGGTAAAAGAGCTTTTTGACAAGCTTTTGACATTTAGAGATTTTTTCAAACTCCTTATCGTTGTGGATATGCAAAATCACCTTGAAAACTCATATATGCTACTTTGGCGTGTGACAAACAATATCGATGCTTTGCGTGATATTTTCATAGATGGTGAAAATTTCTGCGTAGATGCCACTAGCAAAGATGAGCGTGAGGGATATACGCGTGGCTGGCCACTACAAACGGATTGTGACCGCGAAGTAGTTGCTGATCTAGTTAAGCGCGGCATAGTAAAAGATGAGCCAGAGTTGTTTAAAAAATTTGAAATATTTGGCTAGCTTTGAGGAGCTCAAGTAAATTTATGAATTTTGCTTTTTGTTGTGGATTTAAAATTTTTAATAATATTTACTTAATCAAATGCTAGTGTTTTTTGTGCTGATTAAAAAATAGCTTTTAGACTAGGTCTAAAAGCTTAATTTGTTTTTAGCTCTCTTTTAAGAGCTTACTTGCGAGCATATCGGCTTTTGCTTTATCTGTATCCTTTTTTACGGATTTATAAATTTTAGATATATAATTTTCTAAAACTTCGTGGCAAGATATTACTTTTTCATTTTCACTTCTTGCTACTTTTACGTATTCGCCGCTATTTTGTAGCTCAAAAGCTAGGTCATTATCGCTTAGCTGAAGCTCTAAAATTTCAAGTAGTCTCTCTTGAAGTCTTGGCTCAAAGATAGGTGTCATAAGCTCTAAGCGACGCTCTAAATTTCTCGGCATCCAGTCAGCACTTGAGATGTAAATTTTTGGCTGAGCATGTTTAAAATATAAAATTCTAGCGTGCTCTAAGTATTTACCGATGATAGAGCGAACTTTTATGTTTTCACTTTTGCCTTTTATGCCAGGCCTTAGTCCGCACACACCACGAACTATAAGATCGATCTTCACGCCTGCGTTTGATGCGCGGCTAAGCTCATTTATCACATCTTCGTCGATTAGTGCATTCATTTTGGCAATGATCCTGCCCTCGCTACCTTTGCTAGCTTCCACTCTTATCTTTTCGATGATACGCTCTTTTATCTGAAAAGGCGACATGCTAAGAGCGTTTAGACGGCGATTTTTATTATATCCTGAGAGGATGTGAAAAAACGAAGTCGTATCTTGGCTAAATTCTTCTTTGCTCGTAAATAGGCTCACGTCGGTGTAAATTTTAGCCGAACTGCCGTTGTAGTTACCTGTGCCAAAGTGCATATAAAATTTAAGCTTATCGCCGATTTGGCGGATGACCTGGCTAACTTTTGCATGCACCTTAAAGCCTGTGATGCCGTATATCACGTGCGCACCTGCGTCTTCAAGTGCCTTTGCCCAGTGCAAGTTATTTTCCTCGTCAAACCTTGCCTTTAGCTCAACCATCACGGTTACTTGCTTGCCGTCACTTGCGGCGTCTATTAGACTTTGAATTATTGGCGAGCTTTTATCGACTCTATAAAGTGTCATTCGAATAGATATGACTTTTGGATCTTTGCTGGCTTCTTTTATAAAGCTTACAACTGGATCAAAACTCTCAAATGGATGCACTAAGAGCACATCTTCTTTATCTATGGCGTCAAATACCGAGATACCATTGCCAAATGGCGGTAGCGTTTTTGGAACGTAAGGCGCATTTGCCAGATGGGTAAAATTTTTGCTTCCAGCTATCTCCCAAAGCGAGCTAAGAGTGAGCGGAATACTTGAAAAATAGACATCTTTATGAAAAATTTTCATATGAAAATTTAAGAAGTCCAAGATATCAGCGTCTACGTTTTTATCGATTTGCATACGAACAAAAGCCCCTTTTCTGCGAAGCTTTAGTCCTTGCTCAAGTATCATCATAAAATCATCCGCCTCTTCTTCTTCGATGACGATATCAGCATTTCTTGTCACTCTAAAAGCAGCTGAGCTAAGTAGCTTATACCCTGGAAAAATTTCTTCTGCGTGGCGATGCACGATCGTTTCAATCGGCACAAAAACATTGCTACTTGGCTGTGTAAAACGTGGCAAGACTCTTGAAATTCTTATCATGCCGTATTTTAAAATTTCTGGATGCTCGATATCAGCAAGCTTAACGGCAAGAGAGAAGCTAAGGTTGTTTAGGTGCGGAAATGGATGAGTCGCATCGACAGCGATAGGCACGATGACTGGCAAGATATTTGAGAAAAAGTATTCGTCACACTTTTGTTTCAAGCTATCATCAAGCTCGTCATAATTTTTTATAAAAAGCCCCTCTTTACTAAGAGCATTTACTGTCTTTTTATAGTGATCTTCTACTAAATTTTGCTCATTTTGTAGATATTTCCTAATCTCTCTTAGCTGATCAAGTGGGCTCATGCCATCGCCACTGCTTGTAGTAGCTCCAGCTGCGAAAAGCTGCTTTAAGCCAGCAACTCTGATCATATAAAATTCATCAAGATTTGTCATATAAATGGCTATAAATTTTAGCTTTTCAAGTAAAGGAATTTCCTTTTCACACTGAGCGAGCACCCTTGAATTAAAGCGTAGCCAGCTTAATTCTCGGTTTATAAAAAGAGTTTCATTTTCGCTCATCATCTTCTCCTTGTGTGTTTTTGAGTTATTTTATGATATGTGCGGTTATAAAGTTCTTACTTTATTTAAATTTTTGGTTACAATAAGCCAAAATTTAAATTTAAAGGCTTGTTATGTCTGATTATGTGATATTGGTTGGTATCTTTTTAGTGGCAGTCGTTGTTTTTGCGCTTATTAAAAAGATATCATTTTAGCTTTTAAATTTCTCCCACCACAAATAAGCAAATATGAGCCCAAAGCCCTTGACTTTGCTCTCGTCAAAGGCAAATTTCATCATATCTTCTCGTTTTATGAAAACAAGCTCGATATCTTCGCCATCGACGCCGCCGCCAGAATTTACCTTCATGCTCTCATCGATCTTTGCGTAAAACATCGTTTGCATATTGCCTCCAAAGCCAAAAGCACCGTATGTCATCGTGATACGCTCTATCTCTTTTAGCTCATAGCCCACTTCTTCGATCGCTTCTTCTCTAGCTGTTTGCTCTTCGCTAAGTCCTTTATCCATAAGTCCTGCGCAAAGCTCGTAAGTAAAGCCTTGCTCATCTGTTTTGATGCCTTCTTTTTCTTGCGAATACCAAACAGCCGGTCGAAACTGCTTTACAAATAAAAAGGCATCTTTTTGCTCGTGATATAAAAAAATACTAACACTATTCATCACTTTTACGCAGTCCCAATCTCTTTGGACACCATTTTGCATAAATTTCATCTTAAATGGCTTTAGATATTTTGACTCACCAAGAGGCAGAATTTCTAAATTAGTTATAGTAGTATCCATTTTGCAAGTCCTAAAAAGCTAAAAAATCCTATCGCATCAGTAAAAGTAGTAAGAATGACGGCTGAGCCGACTGCAGGATCTATGTTAAAGCGCCTTAGCGTTAAAGGTATGATCGTGCCAAAAAAGCCAGCAAAGAATAAATTCGTAACCATGCTAAGCCCGATAACAACGCCAAGCATACCTTTGTCAAACCAAACAGAGGCGATTATGCCCATTACCACACCAAAGATTAGTCCATTTATGAGTGAAATACTAACCTCGCGTTTTAAGACATTTTTGGCATCTTTAAACTCTATCTCGCCAAGTGCCAAACGGCGAACCGTAACGGCAAGCGCTTGTGTGCCGGTATTTCCACCCATTGATGCAACTATTGGCATTAAAACAGCAAGAGCGACGTAGGCTGCGATTGTCTCGTCAAAAAGTCCGATTATAGATGAGCTAAAAAGAGCTGTTAGTAAATTTACGCCAAGCCAAACCGCACGACCACGACCCGCTTTAAATAGAGTATCGTCCTCTTCTGACTCGTCATCAACGCCGGCTAGGTTATAAATTTGCTCAGTTGCACTCTCTTGGATGTAGTCGTGAATATCATCAGATGTGATACGACCAAGCAAAATTCCAGTGCTACTTGTAACTGCGATAACATTTAAATCGTACTCTTGAAACATATCAGCGACATTTTGCATAAGGTCCATATCATTTGCAACATGTGGCTTGTAATGATCGATCTGTGCTGACTCGATATTTTGCTTTAGCGTCTTTGTAAAATCAAAAAGTATAAGATCTTCAAGTGGGATAGCGTATTGTAAAACGCCATTTTTATCGATGATAAAAAGCTGAGAGATATTTTCTAGCTTGCCTTCTTGCTTTTCTCGTCTAAGTCTTGCTACTGCATTGCCAAGCTTTTCTTCAAGGTGAGCCGAAAAAAGCTCTGTTTGCATGTGAGCACCAGCTCTATCTTCTTCGTAGCTTCTAAGTCTTAAAATTTCATTTTGGTTTTCTCTATCAAGCTCATTAAAGAGTTCTCTAGCTTTATCTTCGTCGATATCCTCGATGTATTGAAGCAAATCAGTCGCATCATCGCTCTCTAGCTCTTCAAGTGCTTCTACGATCTTTTCAGCTGGAAGCTGTTCGATCACATCTTTTAGCATATGATCAGGTAACTCAATAGCAACATCACCTAAAATTTCAGGATCTAGCTTCTCAAGATAGTGAGCAAAAAGCTCCTCATCGTGTTTTTTAAGTGTTTTTAGGTGTTGGGCTAGCTCATAAGGTGAGAGTTCGTTATCTTCTAAATTTTCATCTAAATGCTGATCTATCAGCTCTTTTGCTTCTTCTAGTTCTTGGCTCAAGTTTTACCTTTAAAATTCTATTACATTAGGAAAAAATTCCACTTTGTGATACTCTTTTTCATTACTTAAAGCATTTTTTATTAGCTCGTCATTTTTACTAACAACTGCTTTAAATTTAGCTGATTCTTTCTTGTCTTCTAAGCTTTTAACGACCTTTATTGCACTTTCTGGATTGATAGGTTTATTGTCTCTATAAAGACCAAAATGAAGGTGCGGTCCTGTGCTCATACCACTTGTGCCAACGTAGGCTATGAGCGTACCTTGCTTAACTTTTAAACCACCTTTCATACCTTTAGCAAAGCCATTTAGGTGAGCGTAAAGTGTCTCATAGCCGCCAGCGTGAGAGATGATGACGGTTCTGCCATATCCGCTTTTTTGTCCGACAAATTTAACCGTGCCATCACCTGCGGCTTTGATTGGTGTGCCTTTTGGAGCACCGTAGTCAACGCCAAGGTGCGCTCTATATCTTTGGAGAATAGGGTGCCATCTTTTTAGAGTAAAAGCTGATGTGATTCTGGCGTTTGTAAGAGGGCGAACAAGTAAAAATTTATCATTTTTTTTACCATTTTTATCATAAAATTTATCTTCAAATTTATACATAACATATCGTTTATTTTTCGTTTCTATCATCGCAGCATAAATTTCTGGAGTACCAAAAGAGCGGCCCATGCGTATTTTTTGATTATAAACGATAGCAATTGTATCGCCTTTGTTTATCTTTTTAAAATCAATACCACTTCCTTTAAAGATTTCTTTAAAGCCAAGGGCTAATGTGCCAGAGCCGGTGTAGTCAAAAATGTCTTCAGAGACTGATTTGTCCACCTTTAAAGCTAAAAATTTATCCTCACTTTGATAAGAAATGGGGAGAAATTCTAGTTTAAATTTATCATTATCATCTCTAAAAATATGCATTTGAAGCTCGTCACTAACAGGGATTAGTACTTGTTTGGTGTTGCCGTTGTCGTCTTTATAAATTTGATACTTTGTGCCAGCGATGATCTCTTCTGTTAGCTCTTGATCTTCGGTTGCTAAGTTGTAGTAAAGTGAAAGTGGGATTTTGTTTGTCTCTAAGAAATTTAAGAAGTTACTTCCATTTGGCCAGCTAAGCTCTTCGACACTTGGCTTTATAGCGTATAAATTTATAGATAATATTGCAAAAATTATAAAAATACGAGGCATTAATGTCCTTTTAAAAAGCTGGTGGGATTTTAACTAAAACTTGCTTTAATTTTGCAAAAGATAAAGCATTTTAGGCTATAATCGCTCTAAAAATTTAAACCTAGGAGATATTTTTGAAACGTATATTTGTGATTTTATCGCTAGTTTTTGGCTTTGCTTTTGGGGCTGATTTTTCTTTAAATGAGTATAGAACTCCTATAATTAGCGTCGATAGTGATGGCACAGCGACGATAGTTGATAGTCCAGAAATTTTAATCGGCTCAAGTGGTGTCGTACTTCATAAATTTGATACTGATAGCTCTATCATCGCAAGAGTTAGTGTTATCTCAAAAAATTCTGGCTTTGCTAAGATTAGATTTGAGGTATTTGATCTGCTTGAACAAAAGGCACTCCCGCTTCCAGGCATAGCACCTGCAAATGGCGATATGGTCGTGCTAAACTATCTTTATAACCGCTCATTAATCATCGTGCCAAATAAAGAAATTTACGAAGAGATCACTTCTGCGTTTCCAAATATGATATTTATTCACCCAGATATTATAGGAGCGTATCTAAGCTACGAGTACAAGCCAAATCCAAGTAGAGATGACTTTAGAAAAATGTGTGCTCAAAGTGCAGCTGGTCTAATTTTCGTAGCGATGGATGGCAGAAGCGTTTTTGCCGATTGCCAAAGCTTTAAAGTGCTAAAAGAATTTAAAAGTGGCGAGGTTGAGTACTATCAGCTACCATTTTATACAAGAGTTAGCGACATAGATACTGTATTTTGGAAGCTAAATAGTGAGCATATCAACAACTACGACGCTCACTACGAAAAACTTTTTGAAGAAGACAACTGATAAATGAGCCGTTTGTCCTTAAGTAAGCAAAGCTTAAAAGAGTTTTTAAATTTACTCCCAACGCTTAAGGACAAAGAGCTTTTTCACTACGCCTCAAGCCTTAGTTTTCATACGATTTTATCGATTATTCCGATACTTCTTATATCATTTTCTATCTTTACAAAATTGCCTAGTTTTGAGGATTATTACGCCAAAATTCAAGACTTTATCTTCTCGGCTCTTTTGCCAAGTAATCAAGAGATCATCTCAAACTACTTGCAAAATTTCTTACAAAATAGCGGAAATTTAGGCATAGTTGGCTTTGTAGCGATGATATTTACATCGGCCATGTTTTTTAGCGACTATGAATATGTAGTTTTAAAAGTGACACGTGCAAGTAAGGCTAGAGGATTTTGGTCAGCACTTAGCTCGTATTGGACGCTTATCACGCTTGCGCCACTTGGTCTTGCTGGTAGTTTCTACCTCTCAAGCCTCATTCAAGAGATGCTAAACTCAAACGTAATTACAAACTCGATAAATTTTTTAAGCATATTCCCATATCTCATCATTTGGGCGATATTTTGCATCACATATCTCATCTCAGTAAATGACGAGATAAAGTTTAAAAGCGCACTTTTTAGCTCATTTGCCGCCTCGCTTGTTTGGTATATTGGCAAGTCGGCCTTTGTCTATTATGTCCTTTATAATAAAACCTATCTAAGCGTTTATGGCTCGTTTTCAGCCGTACTTTTCTTTTTTGTCTGGATCTATATCTCGTGGATCATCTTTTTATATGGGCTAAAGCTTTGTGCTTATCTCTCAAATAGCTCAAAATTTAAAAGATAAATTTAATAGTTAGTACCAGCTGGCAATATATTTTTATAAATTTACCAGCTGGTGTGATTTGTATTATTTTATGTAGAATATTATGTAAAATCAGCGTTTAAACTCGCAAATTTCTATCTTTACTCCAAGTTCTTTGCTAAATTCTTTAGTCTTTTTCTCTAGCTCGTCTTTGTCAAAGCAGATAAGATCTATGTAAGATCGCATCTCGCCATTTGCTTCACCTATGATCTCGCAAATTTCACTCTCTTTTAGCGCATATGAAATTTTGTTTTTGCTATCAACGCCAAACTGTATGTCACCACCGTGAGATATGGCTAAAAAGCAAAAATTTATGCCAAGCTCAAAAGCTTCGTTATAAGTATCGCTTGCACCGTCGTAGTATTCGTTTAGTAGCTCGCTAAGAGATGTAAATCCTGTAAAGACATCGTCACGTAGCTTGTTTGAACGAGGCTCTAGCTCATAGATCATAAAATTCTTAAGCGGCTCGCTTGAGGCTTCTTTACCAAATTTATCATCTATAAGATCGACAAAGTCGATCAGTGGTACGCCTTTTTCTCTTGGCTCGTTTATTATCTCAAACTCTCCAAGCATATTTATCATGATCATCTCACCAACTACGTTGTCACAAAGTATGAGCGATAATGTATAAGCCTTATTTTCATCTTCGCTTTTAAGCTTGCTTAGAGTTTCGTTGTAGAGACACATATCTACACTTTTGTCATTGAAATTTGCATAGACCATGACGTCGTTTGCATCAACACTTACACCATACATCTGTATAGTAGCGACGTTTCGTGGTGCACGTGGCTTGCCAAGTGTGCAAGTAAGCTTTGACTCATACTCTTTTGGCATGCACGATTTGATAAATTTAAGCCATAAAAGCCTATGTTTAAGTCCTTCTGGAGTGAGTACTAGATCGATCTTTCCATCAATAAGGCCTATCATAAAAGTTGGATCAACTAAACATAAATTTAGCGCTTCTTCGGTCATTTTGCTTGCAGCTTCAAAATTTTTATCTTCTAAATTTTGTTTGATGGTGTCTAAATTTTTACCAAACTCACTCCAAAATTTATCAACTCTGCTTGCAAAGCTAGAGCTCTTTTTAGAAAACCACATTTTTTATCCTTGTTTATTAAATTTTTCAACATTTTTTTGCGTATAAATTTTCATCGATGGAAATTCTAAGGCACTGAGCTTATCATATCCCTCTTCATTAAAAACACATCCAGTATCGATATTGGCGCTATTTGTATAGAGCTTAGCCTCACGCACTGGCGTGTGTCCGTAGACATTAAATATTCCTTCTACTTGCGTCATATCGCCTCTACCTGATAGTACATGCCTTCTAAACTCATCTCTTGAGCCATCATCATCTCTTAAAGTCCAAAATTTGCCAACAGCCGAGTGAGAGACGACTAGATGCTCGCCATTTTGGTTTTTACACTCTTTAAACTCCAGATAAACCGGCCTTTGTTCTAAAAAATCAATATGCCTTTGCTTGAACCCCACGCTTTGAGCTAGGTATGATCTGTATGTTTCTTCGCCACCATTATTGTAAAACCAACTTGTATCAAATGGTATTTTGTTTTTTAAAAAGAAATCTTTATTACTTGGCAGCCTGCGCTCATGATTTCCCATTACCATTTTATAGTTATTTTGTATGATAAGCTCGACTACATCGCAACTAAAAAGCCCCCGATCTATCACATCTCCGACAAAGCAAATTTGTGATTTTTCTTTGTCTGGAAACTGCTTGATAAGCTCTAAAAGTGTGTTAAAACAGCCGTGCACATCGCCTATGATATAAATTTGCTCGCTCAATTTTTCTCCTTTGTGCCAAATTTTAGTCTATTAAGCTTAAAAATGTAGTGTAAAAAAACACTTTTGTATAGCTGTACTATATTGGCGTAATGCTAGTGATATATAAAGTTAAAACCTAGTAAAAGATATTTAAAATTTAAGGAATTTAAAGCAGAAGGGAGCCTAAGCTCCCTAAAATCATTGTGCGTAAAAGCCGCTGACCTTGCCGGTTAGGTCGATCATGATGTTTTTCATTTGAGTGTAGTGCTCAAGGATGATTTTGTGAGTTTCGCGGCCGATACCTGAGTTTTTATATCCGCCAAACGGGCTGCCTGCTGGGATTTGGTTATAGGTGTTGATCCAGACTCTGCCAGTCTCCATAGACCTTGCCACGCGAAGTGCTTTTGTGATGTCTTGCGTGAAAATTCCGCCACCTAGGCCATATTCGCTGTCATTTACCATTTTGATAAGCTCGGCTTCATCTTTAAATTTGATGACAACACCAACTGGTCCAAAAATTTCTTCCTGAGCCACTCTCATATCGTTTGTCACATCAACTAGCAGCGTTGGCTCGACAAATGCGCCCTTGTCGCAACCATTTGCGGTGTAGGCTTTGCCGCCGACTGCCACTTTTGCGCCTTCTTTTTTGCCGATCTCGACGTAGTTTAAGATTTGCTCAGCTTGTTTTTTATTGATTTGTGAGCCCATTTGAGTGCTAGGATCTAACGGATCGCCAACTTTTATGGTGCTAAATTTCTTAACCGCAGCCTCTATAAATTTGTCATAAAAGCTCTCTTCTACGAAAATTCTCGATCCCGCGCAGCAAACTTGACCTTGGTTAAATAGTATTCCAAGCTGAAGGCCGTCAAGCGCCTTGTCTAAATTTGCGTCACTAAAGAAGATATTTGCACTCTTTCCGCCAAGCTCAAGTGTGGCTGGGATGATACGGCGAGCCGCAGCTATGGCGATATCGCGGCCGATCTCGGTTGAGCCAGTAAATGCTAGCTTATCAAGGCCTGGATGGTTTTTGATCCACTCACCACTCTTGCTGCCTTTACCAGTTATGATATTTATAAGACCTTTTGGCAAAATTTTATCTATCAGCCTAAAAAGCTCAAGTACGCTTAGACTTGTCTCGCTTGAAGGCTTAAATACGCTCGCATCGCCTGCTGCGATCACTGGAGCTAGCTTCCAAGCTGCCATTAAAAATGGAAAATTCCAAGGTACGATCTGACCCACAACACCTATTGGCTCACGCAAAACGATAGAGAGCTGCTTCTCGTCAAGCACGTTTGCGCTGCCTTCTTCGCCCATGATAACGCCAGCAAAGTACCTAAAGTGCTCGGCTGCAAAAGGAATATCAACATTTAGTGTCTCTCGGATCGGCTTGCCATTGTCCATGCTCTCAACTTTTGCGAGGTGCTCTTTGTGCTCATCGATGATGTCAGCGATCTTGTTTAAAAGCTTTGCACGCTCGCTAACTGTGGTGTGTTTAAATTTCTTAAAAGCCTCACGTGCAGCACGAACTGCGTCATTTACATCTTCTTCGGTAGCATCAGCGATCTTTGCAAGGTGCTCGCCGTTTGCTGGATTTTTTGCATCAAGTGTAGCACCGTCTTTTGCGTCGCGCCACTCACCATTTATGAAAAGCCCATATTTTTCTAGTAACTTCATACTTTTCTCCTTGATTAAGATTTTGTAAAAGGATTATAATATTAATAAAATTTATCAAAAATAAATTTTGGACATAAATTATCTTTTTTAATAAATTTTATTATTTAAAGTAGGATTGTTTTAAAAATTTAGCTCTGCCAAGAGAGCAAAAACGTAGTCTCGCCATCAAGTTCGCTTTGGCATTTTACGACGATATCATTTTTCTTGCAGCACTCTTTAACTAAATTTAGCCCTATGCCAAAGCCGCCTTGATCGTCGTTAAATCTCGTGTAGCGATCAAAAATTTTCATCTGATCCTCTTTGCTGATGCCTCGACCGGTGTTACTTATGCTAAAGAAATTTGGCTCTAAAGTGATGCGTACTTTTGAATTTGGTGCTGCATATTTGGAGGCGTTGCTAAGAAGGTTGTCTAAAATTTTGCTCACATCCCCAAGATCTGCATTTATGAGGCTTGGCTTTAGGCTAGTATCTATCTCAAGTCCGCGTTTGGCAAAAAATGGTGAGAAATAGTTCAGCCTTTGTGTGGTTAGTAAATTTAGGTCTATGAGCTCTTTTTTGCCAGGCTTGTCTAGGTTAAAGCTTAGATGAACGAGCGCGTCATAGATGTTATTTAGGCTCTTTGCGGCAAGGCTGATGTTGTTAAAACGCTTTAAATTTCGCTCATTTAGGTTGTTGCGATCGGCCGTTTCTATGCTCATCGAGATGACGCTTAGGGGTGTATTTATCTCGTGCGTTGAGTCTTTTATGAAGCGGTTTAGCGTCTCTATCTTTTTATAAAGCGGTCTTAGGCTTAGTTTTGCGAGGTAAAAGGCGATAAAGAGCAGGGCGAAAAGGAAAAAGAGCGCCTTTAGTGTGGTTGAAATTTGCAAAGATAAAATTTCAACCTTGATATCTTTGCCAACTAGAAAAATATCAGCGTGCGATAGCTCGTCTGTGGCGTTGTCGTCCATGTATTGGATCTTTTCAAATATCGAGACCTTGCCGCCGATCAAATTTACATTTTTGCTTTTGTCTATCTTTTGGCAGTCAAAGTCTTTGTAAATTTTCTCATCATTTTTTAGCACGATGCAAGCATGCACGCCTTTTTCTTTTGTTAGACTTGAGATTGAGTCAAGTCCATTCATTCTAGCTTTCATGTAAATGCCCATCTTTATCTCTTTTAGCATTTTGACCTCGTTTAAGATGAGCGCATTTTTTTTATTTTTGTAGTCGTTTATGAAAAAATAGCCCAGAAAGAGCACGGAGCTAACAAGATAGAGGGATAAAATTTTAAATAAAATTTGCGTCTTTTCAGACATAGATGTAACCATCTCCACGCCTGTTTAAAATGGCATCTTTGCCTAAAATCTGGCGTAGATTTTTGATATAGACACGGAGGCTAAGCTCGCTTGGCTCCTCGTCAAATTTCCAAATTTTATTAAAAATTTCATCTTTGGTTAAAATTTTGCCTTTGTTTTGCAAAAATAGGGCGAGTAGGTCGCTCTCTTTACTAGAGATATTTACATTTTTACCATCTTTGCTTAGTGTTTTGCTCTGTGGATGAAAGCTAAATTCGCTTGAAATTTTGATCGCATCTCCACTGTGATGTGAGAAATTTCTCTTTAGAAGTGCTTGTATACGTATGAGTAGTTCTTTTAGCTCAAATGGCTTTTTTAGATAGTCGTCGCAGCCACTTTTGTAGCCTTTTTCAAGATCGTCTATGGTGTTTAGCGAGGTGGTAAAGATGCTAGGTGCGCTAACACCTAGCTCTCTTAAGGAAGAAAGAAGTGAAAAGCCATCTCCTTGTGGGAGTTTGACGTCAAGTATAAGCAGGTCGAAATTTTGTTCGTAGGCGAGATCAAGTGCTTCTTTGGCATTATCTGAAGTAGTTACCTCATAGCCATTTTCGCTTAGATACTCACTGATGAGATCAAGTAAAATTTCATCATCTTCAACGAGCAAAATTCTAACCATTAAGCACCTTTACATGCCTTTTTTCATTTCGTCTTTTTTCATGCCCATGTCATCTTTTTTCATTTCATCTTTCATGCCCATGTCATCTTTTTTCATTTCGTCTTTCATGCCCATGTCGTCTTTTTTCATCTCATCTTTTTTTACCATGGGTTTTTTAGCCATGTCATCTTTCATCATCTGCTCTTTCTTCATCATCTCGTCTTTGCCCATGTCATCTTTTTTCATCATTTCAGTAGCATTTGCAAGACCACCAAACATAAACATAGCACCAAGTGCAACTAGTAGTAATTTCTTCATAACGTCTCCTTTAAATGAAATATGATGAAATACTATCTCTTTAGTGTTAAGTGAGTGTGAATTTACGCAAATACAAAATATATAACTGGAAGCGTGATAAATGAAAAAAGCACGCCTATGGCCACTGAGGATATGGCCAGAGAGCTATCAAGTCCAGCTTTTATGACCATCGCACTTGCAAGGGCTGATGTTGGCATCGCACATTGAAAGAGACCAACGACCCAAGTTTTGCTCATCTGGATACCTGAAATTTTTAAGACGATAAAAAATACGATCGCTGGCAAGATCATCTTACATAAAAGCACGACGCTAACGCCCTTATATGTGCTTGTGATGCTATTGAAATTTAATCCAACACCGATAGCAAAAAGTGCTACTGGAGTGACGCTGCCTTCAAACATCCTAAGTGGTGCAAAGATAAATTCTGGCAAAGGGACTTCTTTTAAGATAAGAGCCATAATAAGCGCGATAAATGGTGGAAATTTTAAAATTTTCATCGTATTTTGAAATAGAGAAACCTTCTCTGGTGCAGCAAAAGAGAGGATGAGTGGCCCAAGGATCGAAAGAGGGATACCAGTGGCTATTTGATCGTAAAAGATGACTTCATTTACCATCGCATCGCCAAAGAAGCCCTGAATGACAGGCATACCGACAAATAGGGTATTACCAAAAAGGCTTAGCATGACCATACTAACAGTTGTTACTTTGGTAAATTTAAAGATCTTGCCAAGTACCAATGCCATGACAGCACTGATAGCTGTTGAGCCAAAGCCAATTAAAATTGTATTTATAAGCGAAACATCGACGTTTACGTGATAAATTTTGTCAAAGATTAGCGCAGGCATTGCAAAACAAAGGACAAAATCCACAAATGGGATTGAGTGCTTTTGCTCAACAATGCCGACTTTTTTAGCAAAAAAACCAGTTGCGATTATGAAAAAAATTGCAAAAAGTGGAGTAAAGTTCATAGCATTCTCTTTATAAATCTAAATTTTTACGGAAAATTGATTATAGGACCCATAAGATTAAATTACAATAAACCTTTTTTAAAATTTGCTCTCAAAATTTATGCCTTAATATCAACTTTTTTATAAAATTTATCTCTCTCATCTATCTTTTCTTTACTCTTTAAATCATTCTCAAGATAGCTGATATTATAAATTTCTCTTGTAGATATGCTTTTGCCATTATTTAGACTGATTAAAAATTTACTCTCAAATTTATTAGATAGATTGGCAATAGCGATCGCTCCAGCATCTTTTAGGCTTACGATTTTATCACCTTGCATGAAGCCAATGTCTTTAAAATCCAAGCTATTTAGCTGTACATTATTCATATCTTTTGCCTCTAAATTTATGCTAGTTTTTAGCTCACTTGATGTATTTAGCTTGCCAGTATCGTTATAAAGCTCTTTTACGTCTATCTCTCTACCACTATCAAATTTTAGCCTTATGGTGCCATCTTTGTTTAGCTTCATAGCTATGACGCTATCGCTATCTTGCAAAGATGCGGCAGCTGTGGCTTCATTTGTTATAAAAGCCTTTTTTACCTTTTTTAAATTTGAGATACTAAACTCAAGTCCAGTTGCTTGTTTAAATTCATTTTCCATCGCGATCATTTTGGCTGATTTTGTCTTTTCAAGCTTTGATATATAAGAGTCTGCACTTTCATCAAATTTCTTTAAATTATTGCCAAGATTTTCTATCATCTTGTTGTATGCATCAAACTCAGTGTTATAATCTTTATAAAATTTCATAAAACTATCTTTTTGAAATTTTGTATATGAGAAATTTTCATCTTTTTTGTGCTCTTTGCTTGGCTCAATGATCGGATTAAACTCGCTTAGCCTTGCAGTATCATCAAAACCCACTTTAAGATAGGCAAAATTTTTAAAAGAGCTATCTTTGCCAAAGATATTATTGTGTCTTAGATCGACCCAGCCATCATTTTGGGCATATTTTTTAAAGAAATTATTTATATCATTTTTCTCTATCTTTTCATATCTGTTTTCTGCAGCGAACAAAGTATTTGGATCTGAGGCGTAGTAAGAGTGTCTATAATCAATATCTTTTGTATCCACGTAAAGATCGGGATTGTTTGTGATCGTTGCTTTACGATTTAGCTCTTCTCTTTCTATTTGGTTGTGATTTATGACATTTGTGCTGATAAACTGCCTAAGATCAACCCTTGGCATCACATCGCTTAAATTTGCTATTTTTTCATTTCCGTCTTTGTCATAGCCCCTTACTTTTAGCTTATCAAAGAGTATATCTTTTTGATCTAGCACGCCGTCATTGTTGCTATCAAAGCTAAAAAGATAGCTATTATTTTCTAATTTTGTAGTGCCAAGTTTATCGTTATCGCCGTAAATATCTAAAAATACTTCTACTTCGCCATATTTTGTTTTTAGAGTGTTTGAATAAGCGTAATCGTTTAAATTTTTAAATTTTGTATTTTCTAAGTATCTACTTTTTAGTGTAGATAGCATGCTGCTGCTATCTGAAGCTTTTATATTTTTAAAGTAGGAATTTTCACTAAAATTATAACCTCTAGAAAGCTCGTCGGAGTAAATTTTATTGTTACTGTAGATGAGATTTTTTGAGTAGTTATTTAAAATTTCTTCTACTTTTTGTAGGATTTTGTGTCTGTTTTGCTCTTTGATCTCGGCATCAGTGATATTTATAACTTTGCTTGCTTTGATACTTTCTTTTAAATTTGAAATTTGTTCGTTATTTATCTCTAAACCTTGTTTGTCTTTAAAGGCATGGAGCATATCTGTAGGGTTTTCTAAATCTTTTAAATTTGTAAAGTTATATTTTAAAGGTGCAATATTCATCTAAAATCCTTTTTAAAGATGTTGCAGATAATATCGGATAAATTTAGAAAGTATTTAGGAGTATAATGGTGCCCGAGGTCGGACTCGAACCGACACAAGGTTGCCCTTACCAGATTTTGAGTCTGGCGCGTCTACCAGTTTCACCACTCGGGCTAAAGTTAAGATTGAAAATTAATTTTTGTATGAGAGGAAAAAAGGGGAGAGTTGCTCCCCGAAAAAGAAAATTATTTCTTTTTACCTTTTTTAGCAGCACCAGCAACAACTGCTTCTTTAAGTTTTTTGCCAACTTTGAATTTAACTGCTTTGCTAGCAGGAACGTCGATAACTTTTTTAGTTCCTGGAACTCTAGCTTTTCTTGCAGCTCTGTCAGCAGTACCGAAAGTACCAAAGCCTATAAAGCTAATTGTATCGCCTTTTTCAAGAACTGCTTGGATTGTCTCCAAAGTAGCATCAACAACTTTTAGAGTATCTTTTTTTGAAAGACCAGCCTTATCGGCAACAGCTTGAATAAATTCAGCTTTTTTCATGAACCATCCTTTTAAGAAGTTATGTGGCTATATTACACTCTTTTAAAAAAAAATACAATACTTTTTCCCCAAATTTAGCTCTTTTTTACGTTTTTTTAACAAAAAATGCAATTTTTTTAAAAATTTACTCGCAAATTTCAAACATAAGCTCGGTCTTTAGACCAATCTTTTTCATATCAATAAGCTTTAAATTTTTAAAATTTAAGCTCATTAGTTCATCTTTATTTTTTATAAGCTTATTTGCTATCTGACGCAAGACTTCGCCTCTATATGCTTTTGTGTGATGACTCACTATTTTTTTATTTTTTACAAAACAAAAAGTTATGTATTCCTTTTTTATAGTGTAAAATTTTTCATAAAACTTAGCTCTAAGGTCTAAAATTTCATCATTTTGTAAAAATTCATCAACCGCTTTACTAAATTTTTTTTCATAAAATTTTGAAATTTCAAAGCCACCTAGCTTTTCACCTTGCTTTAGTTTGTATTCTGGTATCTCATCTTTTGCCAAGATAGGCCCAAATAAATTTGAAAATATTAAAACATTATTATCTATATATTTTTGTGCCTCATTGTCTAAACCACGATAGTTTAGACGCTTATAAGCTACGCCATCATACCTTAAAATAGCTTTTATGCTGCCTTTTTGAGATAGGCTTTCTCGCAGCTGCTTGCTCTCTTCAAGCTCTTTTAGCCCAAAAAGCTTTTTTATCTCGTCTAAATTTGCGTTTTTTAAAAACTCATCATATCTGTTTAAATTTTCAACTCTTTTGTCAAAAAGTTCTGGAAATATCAAATCCTTGCCATTAAATTTATTATTCGTATTTAGAGAAATTTTGCTTTCGCTTGGAGAAAAGAGAATTTTTAATGCCATTTTTCTTACCTATTTTATATATAAAATTTGTTGGATTATACAATAAACTTTTTATGCTAAAAAAAATCAAATTTTTACCGATATAAAAACAAGCGGAATCATTTTTGCTTAGAGTGAATAAAAATTTAGGAAAAAATTATGAGAATAACAAACCAACTACGTTTTAGTCAGACTTTACATGACTACCAAAAAAATATGACTGGTGTAAATAAAAGCTACAAGCAGCTCTCAAATGGTTTGAAAATTCAAGATCCATACGATGGCGCTGCAACTTATAATGATGCGATGAGGCTTGATTATGAAGCAACTACTCTCACTCAAGTAGTTGATGCCACTGGTAAATCTGTAAATTTCTCAAAAAATACAGATAATGCATTGCAAGAGTTTGAAAAACAGCTTGAAAATTTTAAGACAAAAGTAGTCCAAGCAGCTAGCAGCGTGCATAGTAAGACATCGCTAGAGGCTTTGGCAAATGACCTTCAAGGTATAAAAAATCACCTTGTGAATATTGCAAACACTTCGGTTAATGGGCAGTTTTTGTTTTCTGGAAGTGCTGTTGATACAAAACCAATAGATGGTGCGGGAAAGTATCAAGGCAACCGTGATTATATGAAGACATCGGCTGGTGCTCAGGTTGAGCTTCCTTACAATATCCCAGGATATGATCTATTTTTAGGAAAAGATGGCGATTACAGTAAAATTTTGACCACAAATGTTCGTTTAGCTGATCAAACTAGAACCGATATCTCTTATGCGCCAAAATTTCTAAACGATAACAGCAAGATAAAAAATATGATCGGACTAAATTACGCTAGTGATTCAGTGGTTAGAAGTGACGGCTCTTACAATGGAACAATAAATCCAGATTATGATTTTTTAGATAATTCAAATGTAAATTTTCCAGATACATATTTTTTCATGCAAGGCAAAAAGCCAGACGGCACGACATTTACCAGTAAATTTAAGATGAGTGCAAATACAACAATGGCTGGGCTTATGGAAAAAATCGGTATGGAATTTGGCAATACAAAAACAACAAAAGTTGTTGATGTGAGCATAAATAACGATGGACAATTTAATATAAAAGATCTTACTAAAGGTAATCAAACTATTGACTTTCATATGGTTGCAGCCACATCAGTAGCACCAAATCGTGGTGCAATCGCTCAAAACAATGCGCTTGATACGGTAAATTCTCTTGAAGATCTTGAAACTATGGCAAATAACGTTCCAAAAACGGTTCATATCACTGAATTTGTAAAGAGCAAATATACCAATAAAGATGGAAATGCGACAAATGCATTTGACTATGATAAGGTTAGGTTTGAAAGAAAGGATAATGAGCTAATCGCAAATTTACCTCAAGTAGCTAGAAGAACGGGCGAATATGCAACAGATCAGACAAAGCTAAGCGAAGTTTCTGGTACAAAAGAGAGCTACGATAGAAATTTATATCCAAAAGATGTCGATGCTAGAAAGAGAGAGCTTTTTAATATCGACAACCAAGAGATAAATTTACAAGTAAAGTCAATCACTGGTACAAAATATGACATAAAGGTAAAGATGGGTACAGCAGGGGGCACAAATACTCCAGTGCAATTTGAAATAACATCTACACCACCAGGTGGCACGCCTTCTGCACCTAGGACTTTAACTGTTTATAACTCAGATGAGTTTGGAAGTTACAGAACTTATGCTAGTGATTTTACTTATAGGCAGCTCATGGATATCGTTGCTATGGCAGCAAGTGATAATATCCCAAATCCTCCACATGCAGAAAACGCAAATTTTGATACAGATATAGAAAAAGTAAAAAGAGATCAAAACTATAATGCCTATAAAGAGGCTTTATCAAAAACAAAGGGCGCGGTAGAGACAACTTTAGATGATAAAGGCAGAATGGTTTTAACTGATAAGACAAAATCAGTAACAAACATAGAAGTAACTATGCATGATGCAAAAAATAGCGATAAATTTGATGGCGATAGCACTGGCAGAGATACAGCTGGTAATGCTGGACACCCTCAAGGAAAGGGTTCTGTCTTTAGCTTTAATGAAAATAATGCTTTAACTATTGATGAACCAAGTACGAGCGTTTTTCAAGACCTTGATAATATGATCGAAGCTGTTAGAAAGGGATATTATAGAGCTGATGCAAATAGTAATGATCCACGAAATACTGGCATGCAAGGCGCATTACAAAGGCTTGATCATTTAATAGATCATGCAAATAAAGAGCTTACAAAGATCGGCTCTCAATCAAGACTTTTAACAGCTACAAAAGAGCGAGCCGAAGTAATGAAAGTGAATGTGCAAACTGTTAAAAATGATGTAATTGATGCAGACTATGCGGAGTCATATTTGAAATTTACGCAGCTTTCACTATCTTATCAAGCAACCCTACAAGCAAGTGCAAAGATAAATCAACTAAGCTTGCTAAATTATTTAAATTAAAATTTAAATCAGCAGGCTGCCTAGCTTGCTGATTTTTTAAAATTAAACTCAAGCGTGCTATAATAAGCCTTTTTTATAAAGGATCTAAAATTTTACGACATATCTTATTTACAATTTTTGTTTGCATTTTTATATATTTTGGTATAGCAACAGCTGCTCCAACTGCTGATTTTGTTGGTTCGCTTGGACAAAGTCTTGGTGTTTTAAATATCAAATATTTTGGACTTATCGCGTATGTTTATCCATTTTTATTGATCATTTTGGGCTATTTTGTCTATAAAAATTTTAAGAAATTTGATTTTGATTTTGCTCAGTTTTTGGTAGGAATTTTCCTCTTTTTTGTAGCTTTTTTGATGTTTCAAGCCTTGAGTGCTTCGAGCATAAATGGCGGTATAATTGGAAATTTTATAGTTAGTGCCTTAAAAGAGGTGATCGGTTCTATCGGCACTGCGGTTGCTATACTTATGATGTTTATTATCTCACTTGGGCTTGCTTTTAGGGAAAATTTTATAATTGTTTTAAGAAAGGCGTTTGTGGATAAAGAGACAAAAGTCCATGAAGAGAGAAATTTAAAAGAGATAAAACAAAAACAACTTCCAAAAATCGAACGCAAAAAACAAAAGAACAATGATATAAAAGAAGAAGAGCTTATAGAAGCTCAGGTGGTAAATGAAGATGAGCAAAATTTAGATGAAGAGCTAGAGCCTGAGCCAGAAAAAGAGAGCAGAGCCTCAACTATAAACGGAGTTGAAATTTTAAACGAAGTGGCTGAAAACAAGAAGTTGCTTGATCAAATAGAGCGAGGAAATGTGGAAAAGCCAAAGAATTTTGTCTTGCCACCGCTTAAATTTTTAAACGATCCGCCAAAACGCTCGCATAGTGTCAATGAAACGGAAATCGATCAGCAAATTTCTAATTTGCTTGACAAACTCCGTAAGTTTAAAATAGACGGTGATGTGGTTAGAACTTATACTGGGCCTATCGTCACGACATTTGAGTTTCGTCCAGCTCCACATATCAAGGTAAGTAAAATCCTTACTTTGCAAGATGACCTAGCTATGGCGCTAAAGGCACAAACGATCCGTATTCAAGCGCCAATCCCTGGTAAAGATGTGGTAGGCATCGAGGTGCCAAATCAAAATTTAGAGACAATCTATCTAAAAGAAATTTTAGAGAGCGAAGTCTTTAAAAATGCAAGTAGCCCGCTAACCATGGCTCTTGGCAAAGATATCGTGGGCACTCCTTTTGTGACTGACCTTAAAAAACTACCTCATTTGCTAATCGCTGGAACTACAGGATCTGGCAAAAGTGTCGGTATAAACGCGATGCTTTTAAGCTTGCTTTATAGAAACAGCCCACAAACTTTGCGCCTAATGATGATCGATCCAAAGATGCTTGAATTTAGCATATATAACGACATCCCACACCTTTTGACGCCTGTTATCACAGAGGCTAAAAAGGCGATCACAGCACTTTCAAACATGGTTGCTGAGATGGAGCGAAGATATAAGATAATGAGCCAAACTCGTACAAAAAATATAGAGAGCTACAATGAAAAGATGAAAGAGGAAGGCGGTGAGCAGTTCCCATACATCGTTGTGATCATAGACGAGCTTGCTGATCTCATGATGACTAGCGGGAAGGATGTGGAGCTTTATATCGGCCGCCTAGCACAGATGGCAAGAGCTAGCGGTATACACTTGATAGTGGCAACCCAGCGCCCAAGTGTCGATGTTGTGACTGGCCTTATAAAAGCAAATTTACCAAGTAGGATAAGTTACAGGGTAGGGCAGAGGATTGATAGTAAGGTCATTCTTGATCAAATGGGAGCTGAGAGCTTGCTTGGACGAGGAGATATGTTATTTACACCTCCAGGAAGTCCTGGTGTGATAAGACTGCATGCGCCATTTGCTAGCGAAAAAGAGATAGAAACGGTTGTAAATTTCTTAAAAGAGCAACAAGATGTGGCTTATGATGAGAAATTTTTAATAGAAGAGGGCACAAGCGGAAGTGTAGCCACTGGTACTCTAGGAGAAGATGAGCTTGATGAGCTTTATGAAGAGGCTAAAGAGATCATTTTAAGTGAGCAAAAGACGTCAATAAGTTATCTGCAAAGACGTTTAAAAATAGGTTACAACAAAGCTGCAAATATAATCGAACAAATGGAAAAAATGGGTGTTTTAAGCCCAGTGAATGCAAAAGGACAAAGAGAAATTTTATAGCTAAAGTCATAAATTGCTTTAATTTTAGAATTTTAATTTTTATTAAAATTCTAAAAAGTCTTGACAAAGCGCATTAAAATCTATATAATTACAACTCTTAAAAACATTGGGGTATCGCCAAGCGGTAAGGCAACTGGTTTTGGTCCAGTCATTCAGAGGTTCGAATCCTCTTACCCCATCCACTTTTTAAATCCAAAATAATACTTATCGCGGAGTAGAGCAGTGGTAGCTCGTCGGGCTCATAACCCGAAGGTCGGCGGTTCAAATCCGTCCTCCGCAACCAAATGCCCATTACTTTTTATCATCTTTTAATTAAGCACCAACCCCCACACCATCACGTATATCATCAACGTTGAGATGAACGTAGTGTAAGCTACTTTTAATATCTGTATGACCCATAAAAGCCATCAATTTATGAGCATTAAATCCCTTCAAACTCACTAACCTGGAAGCCACTGTATGGCGTAATACGTATAGTCCGTGAGTGTTGTTTTCTCCCTTATATCCTAGATGGTTTCTTACAGCCCACCACATACGATTTGCTGTATCGTGGTTTAGATGAGTTATAGGGCACTTGTTTAATGGTAGGTCTTTGCAGCTATCATAAGCACCTTGAGATACCCAGTAGTAAGCCATACGAAGCACTTGGTCGTCTTTCGTTTTAGTAAAGAGTTTGCGAGCCTCTATTTTACTTACGCTCTTAGCTATCTCTAAGCATTGTTTTATGGCTTTGAAGACTAGAATAGTTTTATTTTAATATGTAAAAAGAAAGATTAGTAAAAAATAGGTTTCATAACTTTTAAATATAAAAAGAGAAATTCCCATCTACTATATGTTTTATGGATTATTAGTATAAATTAAAAAATGCAGGAGGGGCGAATGCCCCTAATTATTATTTTAAAGTTTGGATGTATTCAGCTACTGCTTTTGCATCTTCGTCGCTCATTGGAGTAGCGATTGGTTTCATCATAGCGCCAAGACCAAATTTATTTGCTCCTGTTTTATAACCCTTTAGTGCCTCTTCGATAGTTGCTGCATCAAGAGATGTTAGAGCTGGAACTTTATTATTAAACACTTTTTCAGCTTTTGCACCATGACAGGCTATGCATTTTTTATAGATAGCAGCACCATCTGCAGCAAAGGCAGCAGTTGAAAGTAGAGCCGCAACGCTAGAAACAATTAGTAATTTTTTCATTTTTCATCCTTTGTAAAAAAAGTTTGTGCATTATAGTACAAAAAGGTAAATTCGCAAGAAGCTAGTTAAAATATTTTGGCTATAATCACCAAATGAATAAAAATGAGCCTATTAAAGCACTTTTTCTGGATCGAGACGGCGTAATAAACGAAGATGCTGGATATGTTTACGAGATAAAAGATTTTAAATTTATCGATGGCATTTTTGATGCGTTAAGAGAATTTGCCAAGGCTGGCTACAAGCTCTTTGTCGTGACAAACCAATCAGGCATCGGTAGAGGCTACTACACGCAGGAGCAGTTTGACACTCTAAATAAATTTATGTTAGAAAGCTTTAAAAAAGAACAAATTTTTATCACTAAAGTCTACTTTTGCCCACATGCCCCAGAGACAGATTGTGCTTGTAGAAAACCAAATCCAAAAATGATACTTGATGCTTGCAAAGAGTTTAACATAAACCCTAAAAACTCGCTCATGATAGGCGATAAGCCAAGCGACGTCGAGGCTGGCAAAAGAGCAGGTGTTGGTAGAAATTTCTTGCTTGATGGGATAAATTTTAAAGATGTAAGAGATATTTTAAATAAGTTAAAAAAGGAAAAATCACTATGAATTTAAATGGGAAAAAGATAGTTATAACTGGTGGCGCTGGCTTTATCGGCTCAGCTTTGGCGCACTATTTTGATGAAAACTATAAAGATGCTCACGTGCTTGTCGTGGATAAATTTAGAAACGATGAGACATTTAGCAATGGCAACCTAAAAAGCTTTGGCCATTTTAAAAATTTACTTGGCTTTAAGGGTGAAATTTACGCTGGAGACATCAACGATGAGAGTACACTTGAAAAGATAAAGAGCTTTCGTCCAGACGTTATCTACCACGAGGCAGCGATCTCAGATACGACCGTAAAAGAGCAAGACGAGCTAATAAAAACAAATGTAAACGCCTTTGTAAATTTGCTTGATATCTGCGAGAGTTTGGGCGCAAAGATGATTTACGCTAGCTCAGGCGCCACTTATGGCAACGCAAAGAGCCCACAAACCGTTGGTGAATGCGAAGCGCCAAATAACGTTTATGGCTTTAGCAAACTAAGCATGGATAATATCAATAAAATTTACGCAAAGCGTGGCGTGAGCGTGGTTGGGCTGAGGTATTTTAACGTCTTTGGCAAGGGTGAGTTTTTCAAAAATAAAACCGCTTCGATGGTACTTCAGTTTGGCTTACAAATTTTAGCTGGCAAGACTCCAAGACTCTTTGAAGGCAGCGACCAGATCAAACGTGACTTTGTTTACATAAAAGATATCATTGATGCAAATATAAAAGCACTTGACGCGCCAAGTGGCGTCTATAACGCAGCTACTGGCAAAGCAAGGAGCTTTCAAGATATCGCTGACATCTTGCAACGTGAGATCGGCGTAAATTTAGGCAACGAATACATCAAAAACCCATTTATCGGCTCATATCAGTTTCACACAGAGGCCGACGTTGCTCCAGCTCGCGAAGCATTTGGCTTTAGCGCGACTTGGAGCCTGGAAGAAGCGATCAAAGACTACTTACCAGAGATAAAGAGAATTTATAAGGAAGAGCTAAATGGCTAAGAGAGTTAAAATTTTAGTCGTCGGCGATCTCATGTTAGATCACTACATCTGGGGTAGTTGCGACCGTATCTCGCCTGAAGCGCCAGTGCAGGTGGTAAAGATAAATAACGAAACCTACACGCTTGGTGGCGCTGGCAACGTGGTGAGAAATTTACTCTCTCTTGGCGCAAATGTGAGCGTGGCTAGCGTCTTAGGAGATGATGAGGCTGGCAAAAAGATAAAAGAGAGACTTGCTGAGCTAAATGTAAAAGATGAGCTCATACTCACCGAAAAAGGACGTGAAAGCTCGATAAAAAGCCGCATTATGGCATCGCACCAGCAAGTTGTCAGGATCGATAAAGAGAGCGTTGTCAAGATAAATTTAGAAGATGAGCTCGTCTTAAAAGTAAAAGAAAATCTTGCAAATTTCAAGGCTGTCTTGCTAAGTGACTACGGCAAAGGCGTGCTTAGCGACAAGGTCTGCCAAGAGATCATAAACGAGTGCGTGAGGCTAAAAATTCCAGTGCTCATAGATCCAAAAGGTAGCGACTACTCAAAGTACAAAAATGCAACCCTTCTAACGCCAAATAAAAAAGAGGCGAGCGAGGCTACAAATTTAAAGATAAAAGACAAGGCCGAGCTTGAAAAGGCGATAAAACAGCTAAAAGACGAGCTAAATTTGACCTATTCGATCATCACGATCTCAGAAGAGGGTATCGCACTATATGATGACAAATTGCACATCTTTGCTGCCAAGGCAAAAGAGGTCTTTGATGTCACTGGCGCTGGAGATACGGTGCTGGCTACACTTGGCTACATGCTGGCAAACGGGGCCGATATAAAAGAGGCGATAAAGATAGCAAACCTTGCAGCAGCCGTAGTCGTGGCTAAGATCGGTAGCGCAACAGCTAGTTTTAGTGAGATCGAGCAGCTGCTAAATAGCTCATTTGGGGCAAATTTCGAGCATAAGCTTAAAAGTGTCGAGGAGCTAGAAGAAATTTTGAGCCAAAAAGATAAGAAAAAGGTTGTTTTCACAAACGGTTGCTTTGATATCTTGCACGCTGGACACGTAAAATACCTAGCGCGCGCAAGGGAGCTTGGCGATCTTTTGGTTGTCGGACTAAACTCAGACGCTTCAGTAAAGAGGCTAAAAGGCGAGGCTAGGCCCATAAACTCGCAAGATGACAGAGCCTGCGTGCTAAGTGGGCTTGGATTTGTTGATTATGTCGTGATTTTTGATGAGGATACGCCTCTAAATTTGATAACAAAGATAAAACCAGATGTGCTTGTAAAAGGGGCTGATTACAAGGGCAAAGAGGTCGTTGGTAGCGAGATCGTAAAAGAGGTCAGGCTGATTGACTTTGTCGAGGGCAAAAGCACAACTGGGATAATAAAAAGGATAAAAGATGCTAAAAACAATGATAAAAAATGAGCTCGAGGCTCACCAAAAGGCCTTTAATGAGCACGTAAATTTACTTGATAGCTTGGAGCGTGCTTGCCAGATGGTAGCTGATACGCTAAAAAATGGCAAAAAGGTGCTAATATGCGGCAACGGTGGCTCTGCGGCGGATACTCAGCACTTTGCAGCCGAGCTAACTGGCAGATATAAAAGCGAGCGCCAGCCACTACCTGGTATCGCGCTAACCACTGATACTTCGGCACTTACGGCCATTGGCAATGACTACGGCTTTGACTACGTTTTTTCACGTCAGTTTGAGGCCTTAGCGCAGTCTGGTGACTTGCTCGTGGCGATCTCAACAAGTGGCAATAGCAAAAACGTCCTTGAAGCTATAAAAAGTGCCAAGAAAATGGGCGCATCAGTGCTTGGACTTAGCGGCAAAGGCGGCGGTGCGATGAATGAAGGGTGTGATCTAAATTTAGTCGTTAGCTCAAACGATACAGCAAGAATTCAAGAGTCGCATATCTTTTTTATCCACACGATATGTCAAGCCGTAGATGAGGCTTTTAGGAGCTAAAATGCAAGAAGCGATGGATAAATTTTTAAATGATCCAAGCCAGCAAAATGAGATAAATTTGATATCTGCTTTAAAAAAGGCTACTTTTTTCGCTCCGGTGCTTTTAAACCAAGCGCTTGCAAAACCTGATGGCGGCGTAGTTTATGAGGAGGAGGGCTCAAATATAAAATTTATCCTACTTGAAGATGAGGGCGAGAAGCTTAGCTATTTTCCAGCATTTACTAGCAAAGAGGCGATGAAGCTTTGGCGAAACGACAGTGAGCAAGAGAGCATTGAGATAGGGCTAAAAGAGTATCTTGCGATGCTAAAAGAGAGCAGCTACGCTGGAGTCGTGGTTGATGCTTTTAGCTATGATTTTATTCTTAAAAAAGAGCAGATAGCAAGAATTTTAGACTAAAATTTCATCGCACTATTGCCAAAGTCGCTGATTTGCTATTTAGCAAGTTTTTATTAATTTTAAGCTAAAATCAACCAAGCTAAATTTAAGGAAAAAAATGAAAGACAATCTACTTGAATTAACTCAAGATATCGCTTCAGTTGATATCGAAGAGTCTATAAAAACTAGCTATCTTGACTACTCCATGAGTGTCATCGTCGGACGTGCTTTGCCTGATGCTAGAGACGGATTAAAGCCAGTTCACAGAAGAATTTTATACGCTATGGACAATCTTGGCGTTGGCAGCAGAAGTGCCTATATGAAGTCGGCTCGTATCGTCGGTGAAGTCATCGGTAAGTATCACCCGCACGGCGACACAGCGGTTTATGACGCACTTGTTCGTATGGCTCAGAAATTTTCTATGCGTTATCCAGTCGTTGACGGACAAGGAAACTTTGGTTCAATAGACGGCGACAGCGCTGCTGCTATGCGTTATACCGAAGCTAGAATGACCATGCTTACTGAAGAGCTTTTAAAAGATATCGACAAAGACACGGTTGATTTTGTACCAAACTACGACGATAGAGAGGTCGAGCCAGATGTTTTGCCTAGCCGTGTGCCAAATTTATTATTAAATGGCTCAAGCGGTATTGCGGTCGGTATGGCGACAAACATCCCACCACATAGCCTTGATGAGCTAATAGACGGTCTTTTGCTACTTCTTGAAAACAAAGAGGCGACACTTGAAGAGGTTATGGAATTTATAAAAGGTCCAGACTTCCCAACTGGCGGTATCATCTTTGGTAAAAAAGGCATCATAGAGGCCTACCGCACAGGTCGTGGTAGGGTCAAACTAAGAGCCAAAACTCACATAGAAAAAAAGCCAAACAAAGATGTCATAGTAATCGACGAGCTGCCTTATCAAACAAACAAAGCAAGGCTCATCGAGCAGATCGCTGAGCTTGTAAAAGATAAGCAGATAGAGGGCATTAGCGAGGTTAGAGATGAGTCTGACAAGGACGGCATCCGCGTAGTCATCGAGCTAAAACGCGACGCAATGAGCGATATCGTGCTAAATAATCTCTTTAAATCAACTACGATGGAGAGCACTTTTGGCGTTATTATGCTTGCTATTAACAACAAAGAGCCAAGGGTATTTAACCTTATCGAGCTACTTAAGCTATTTTTAAATCACAGAAAAACCGTTATCATCAGAAGAACGATATTTGAGCTTGAAAAAGCGCGCGCAAGAGCCCACATCTTAGAGGGTCTAAAGATCGCACTTGATAATATCGACGAGGTAATCGAGCTTATTAGAAATAGTGCTGATACAGCTGTTGCTAGAGAAGGCTTGATGAGTAAATTTAACCTCTCAGAGCTTCAAGCAAACGCTATCCTTGATATGCGTCTAAGCAAGCTTACAGGCCTAGAGAGAGAAAAACTAGAGGCTGAACTAGCCGAGCTTATGGCTGAGATCGCAAGACTTGATGAAATTTTAAAGAGCGAGACATTGCTTGAAAATTTAATCAAAGAAGAGCTTCTTGAGATCAAAAATAAATTTAAAGTACCAAGAGTGACTGAGATCGTTGATGACTACGATGATATCGACATCGAAGATCTTATACCAAATGAAAATATGGTCGTAACCATAACTCACCGCGGCTACATCAAGCGTGTGCCAAGCAAGCAGTATGAGAAGCAAAAACGCGGCGGCAAGGGCAAAGTAGCGGTCACGACATACGATGATGACTTTATAGAGAGCTTCTTTACTTCAAATACCCACGATACGCTTATGTTTGTGACTGACCGCGGACAGCTCTACTGGCTAAAAGTCTATAAGATCCCAGAGGGAAGCCGCACGGCAAAGGGCAAAGCAGTTGTAAATTTGATCCAGTTGCAGCCTGATGAGAAGATCAAAGCGATCATCCCAACGACTGACTTTGACGAGAGTAAATCGCTAGCGTTCTTCACTAAAAACGGCATCGTAAAACGCACAAATTTAAGCGAGTTTAAAAACATCCGCTCAGTTGGCGTAAGAGCGATAAGCCTCGATGAAAACGACGAGCTAGTAACTGCGCTCATCGCTCAAACATACGATGATATGCCAGTCATCGACCCTGAAAATGAGCTAAGCGTAGAGACAGAGGTGCTTGAAGTTGAAGAGCTTCAAAATGAGATCGACGAAGATAATGTAAATACCGAAGAGGACACAAACTCAGGCGATGAGACAATGCTATTTGTCGTTACTAAAAAGGGTATGTGTCTTAAATTTAAGATCAGCAAGGTTCGCCAAATGGGAAGAACTGCACGCGGCGTAACTGGCATTAAATTTAAAGAGCCAGGCGATGAGGTCGTAGGCGCAGCAGTCATCGAAAGCAACGACCAAGAAATTTTAAGTATATCTCAAAAAGGTATCGGCAAGCGCACAACCGCTGATGAATACCGCTTGACAAACCGCGGCGGCAAAGGCGTCATCTGCATGAAGCTAACAAGCAGAACAGGCGATCTAGTGGGTGTTGTAATGGTTGATGAAGAGCAAGATCTTATGGCTCTAACATCAAGCGGCAAGATGATAAGGGTTGATATGCAAAGTATCCGCAAAGCAGGACGTAACACAAGCGGCGTTATCGTCGTAAATGTAGATGGCGATGATGTTGTAAGTATCGCAAGATGCCCTAAGGCAGATGATGGCGAAGATGAGGATGAAGCACCAAGCGAAGATATGGGGCTTTTGGAATAAATTTTGCTATTAAATTTTAAATAAAAGCATAAAAAAGGTTGTTTATGAAGGTTAAAATTTTATCTTTTGCTTTGATGATCGCTATTTTTGGCGGCTGCTCATTTAATGGCTTTATGGGCGAGCCAACTAGCACATCAAACCGCAACGTAGTCATCCAAAAGGTCGATAAAGACGATCTTAGAGAGGTGATGAAAAAAGAGAAGATGATATATGATAGCGCTCCAAGAGAGACCACTTTTAGAGCCACAGGCGAGGGCATAGCTCCGCTAAATTCGCTCTCATACGCTCAGTCAGTCACTCTTGCAAAAAGAGCGGCGATGGCTGATGCTTATTCGCAGCTTGCAGGCAAGCTTTATGGTGTAAAGATCAACGCTGAAGACACCGTAAGAGACGCGATGCTAAATGACTCATCTATCACTTCAAAGGTTCAAGGTCTTGTCAAAAACGCAAGGATCGTGAATGAAAATTTCAAAGACGGGCTTTATAAGGTAAATATGGAGCTTAAGATAGACGAAGATAAGTGGCGAGAAGTCTTTTCTTACTAACGATACTTTTAAATTTCGCCTTTTGCCTGGAGGAGTTTATTTTCTGGGCAAAGGTCGATACGAAAAATCAAATAGTTGCCTTTGAAGAAATTTCATTTTCAAAGGCGATGACTCTAACGCCCAATCCAAAACCAAAATTTCTTTGCCAGATAGATGCTTTTAAAGATGAAAACACAACAACTCTTGGCTTTTTAAATTTACACAAAGATGAAATTTTTGACTGCTTTGCCTTAAAAAAAGTGATGATAAAAAATGAGCTAAATGTCAAGAATGCGCAGGTCACAAATGCTTCAAATTTGAAAATTTTGCCAGTTAGATTTATGGTGGAATTTAAGCCAAAATCCGCTATCATCGGCACACTTCAATAAAAAAGAGATCAAATGAATATCGTCATAGTAGAAGATGACATCAATATGCGAAAGTCGCTTGAGATCGCACTTGGCGAGTATGAAGAGCTAAATATCAAGAGCTACAAGAGCGCAGTTGAGGCTCTAAAAAAGCTAAGCGACGACACTGATCTAATCATAACCGATATAAACATGCCAAAGATGGACGGACTTGAGTTCATTAAAGAGTTAAACGGCAAATTTGATGTCATCATAATGACTGGAAACGCCACACTTAACAAGGCGATCGAGAGCGTTAGGCTCGGCGTGAAGGACTTTTTAACCAAGCCATTTGACGTCTCAACGCTTTATGAAGCGATAAAAAGGGTAGAAGCGCTAAAACAAAAGACCCCAAAAAGCATAAAAAAAGTTGAAACTAAAAGCGAAAATAACGGCTTTTTAGCCACTTCAAAGGCGCTTGAAGCTACGCTAAATATCGCACTAAAAGCTGCAAGAACAGACGCCTCAATAATGCTTAGTGGCGAAAGCGGCGTTGGCAAGGAGGTCTTTGCTAAATTTATCCACGCAAACTCACCAAGAAAAGATGCGGCATTTATCGCTCTAAATATGGCTGCGATCCCTGAAAATTTGATAGAAAGCGAGCTTTTTGGTTTTGAAAAGGGCGCATTTACCGACGCAGCTACTACCAAAAAAGGGCAGTTTGAGCTGGCAAATGGCGGAACGCTATTTTTAGATGAGATCGGCGAGATGCCTATAAATTTACAACCAAAGCTGCTTCGTGCCTTGCAGGAGCGTGAGATAACACGGCTTGGCGCTACAAAGAGCGAAAAGATAGACGTTCGCATCATCTGCGCTACAAATGCAAATTTAGAGCTTGCTATGAAAGAGGGCAGATTTAGAGAGGATCTTTTCTACCGCCTAAACACGATCCCGCTTTTCATCCCGCCACTTCGCGAGCGAAAGGATGAAATTTTGCCTATCGCGCAGGATGCTTTAGAAAAATGTTGCAAAGAGTATGGCTTTGAGACTAAAAATTTCTCAAAAGCGGCAAAAGAGGAGCTTTTGAGCTATGACTATCCAGGCAACATAAGAGAGCTCATTTCAGTCGTGCAAAGAGCGGCGATACTAAGCGAGGGTGATGAAATTTTGCCAAATGATCTATTTTTACAAGCCAGAAGCAAAAAATAGCCATAAATTTAAGTAAAATTACGAAAATTAAAAAAGATAAGGAGAGCAGATGAGAAAATTTAACGTAGCAGTCGTTGGTGCTACTGGAGCGGTCGGCGAAGAGCTTTTTAGAGTTATGGAAGAGGTTGATTTCCCAGTTGGTGAGCTTTTACCGCTTGCTAGTGCAAAAAGTGCTGGTAGCGAGATCGAATTTAATGGCAAATATTACAAGGTAAAAGAGCTAACCGAAAAGGTTTTTAGCGAGCACGAGATTGATATTGCTTTTTTTAGTGCGGGCGGTTCAGTCTCAGAGAAATTTGCCAAATTTGCAGCTGATAGTGGCGCAGTAGTCATCGATAACACCAGCCATTTTAGGATGGATAAAGATATCCCTCTTGTTGTGCCAGAGTGTAATCCAAGCGACATTGCTATGTGGAAAAACCGCGGTATCATCGCAAATCCAAACTGCTCAACCATCCAAATGGTGCAAATTTTAAAACCACTAAACGACGCTTTTAGTATCAACAGAGTTGATGTCTCTACTTACCAAGCAGCAAGCGGTGCTGGCAAAGAGGGTATGGAAGAGCTTGTCGTTCAGATGCAAAAATTCTTTGAGTTTAAACTTGATGAGTGCGAGCCAAAGGTATTTGCACACCGCCTAGCGCTAAATGTGATCCCTCACATCGACGTCTTTTTGGACAATGACTACACAAAAGAAGAGATGAAAATGGTCAATGAGACGCAAAAAATTCTTCACAAAGATATAGAAGTTAGCGCTACCTGTGTGCGTGTGCCAGTGCTTAGAAGTCACTCTGAGGCGATTACTATCCACTTTGATAAAGACGTGAGCGCAGATGCAGCAAGAGAAATTTTAAGCAAAGCTCCAAGCGTCGTTGTAGTCGATAATCCAGCAAATAAAGAGTATCCAATGCCTATCATTTCAAGCGATACAAATGAGACTTATGTTGGTAGGATCAGAGTTGATAATTACAGACCTAATGTGCTTCACCTTTGGTGTAGTGCTGATCAGATCCGCGTAGGAGCTGCGACAAATGCCGTCAGGATCGCGCAAAAGTGGATTGCGATGCAAGAGTAAATAAAAAGGATTTTTATTGCGTAAGATATTTGAAAAAATTTTGCTTGCTAGCAACAGCTTTACACTTTTTCCAGTAGTTTTTGGGCTTTTAGGTGCGATCGTGCTTTTTATCATCGCAAGTTACGACGTCGGCAAAGTACTTTTAGAGGTTTATAAATATTTCTTTGTCACAGATTTTCACGTTGAAAATTTTCACTCAGAAGTCGTTGGCGAGATCGTTGGAGCGATCGATCTATACTTGATGGCGCTTGTTCTTTATATATTTAGCTTCGGAATTTATGAGCTTTTCATCTCAGAGATCACACAGCTAAAGCAGTCAAAGCAGAGTAAGGTGCTTGAAGTGCATTCGCTTGATGAGCTAAAAGACAAGCTTGGCAAAGTGATCGTCATGGTCTTAATCGTAAATTTCTTCCAAAGGGTGCTTCACGCAAACTTCACAACTCCGCTTGAGATGGCATATCTTGCGGCTTCTATCCTAGCGCTTTGTCTTGGACTTTATTTCCTTCACAAGGGAGATCACTAAAATTTTAAGCGTTTTTACGCTTAAAATTTCTCCTACATCTTTTCTTTAGCTATTTTTAGGTAATATCCCTTTAAAAATTTAAAGGAAATTTAATGATTTTTATAGACGCTTGTCTTAAAAAACCTACCCCTTATACGCCTGTTTGGATGATGCGCCAAGCCGGTAGATATTTGCCAGAGTATATGCGAGTACGCGCGCAAGCAGGGGATTTTTTATCTCTTTGCAAAGACTACAAAAAGGCTAGCGAAGTTACGCTTCAACCAGTTGAAATTCTTGGCGTTGATGCGGCGATTTTATTTAGCGACATTCTCGTTGTGCCTCTTGAAATGGGCATGGATCTACGTTTTGAAAAAGGCGAGGGACCAGTTTTTAGTGAGCCTTTACGTGATAAAGCCGCACTTGACGCGCTAAGTATCGAAAAATCGACTAAAAATTTAGCATACGTCTATGACACGATCAAGCTCACAAGAGAAAATTTAGCCAAAGATAAGGCGCTCATTGGCTTTTGTGGCGCACCTTGGACGATAGCTACATATATGATAGAAGGTGGTGGTAGTAAAACTTATGCGGTCTGCAAAAAAATGCTTTATCAAAATCCAGAATTTTTACATCAAATTTTAGAAAAAGTGACGCAAGCTCTCATCTTTTACGTGAAAGAGCAGATAAGAGCAGGCGTAAATGCGGTGCAAATTTTTGACAGCTGGGCGGCTGCGCTTGAAGAGCAGGCATATTTTGAGTTTGGACTTAGCTATATAAACAAAATAGTTGATAGCGTTAAGGCTGAATTTCCAGAAATTCCAGTCATCGTCTTTCCAAAAGGAATAAGTGGCTATCTGGATAAAATTTCAGGAAAATTTGACGTTTTTGGTGTCGACTGGAGTACACCAATCGAGCTAGCAAAAGAAAAACTTAGCCCAAGATATGTCCTTCAGGGCAATATGGAGCCAACAAGGCTTTATAGCAAAAAGGCGATAGATGAAGGTGTGGATAAAATTTTAAGCACGATGGAAGGCGTGCCACATATTTTCAACCTTGGGCATGGAATTTTGCCTGATGTGCCAGTTGAGAATGCAAAATATTTTATAAAACAGGTACAGACAAAAAGTGCAAGGTAACAAGCCTCGCATCGTCTTTGGACCGATAAATTCTCGCCGTTTTGGCATGAGCCTAGGCATCGATCTAAGCCCAAAGCAAAAATCATGTAATTTTGACTGTGTTTATTGTGAGTTAAGTGGCGCAAAGCCGGTTGAAGTGATAGAAAATCCGCCAAGCGTTGATGAGATCATAAGCGATTTAAAAGAAGCTTTAAAAACTTATCAAAACATCGACGTCATCACGCTTACAGCAAATGGCGAACCAACTCTTTACCCGTACTTAAAAGAGCTGATAGCAAAGGTAAATGAGCTAAAAGGTAGCGCAAAAACACTCATTTTGAGTAATGGCTCAGGCGTGTGTGATCCAAAAATTTGTGAAGCGCTACATGGGCTTGATATAGTTAAATTTAGCCTGGATAGCGCGGTGCAAAGCACATTTAAAAAGATAGACCGCAACAAAAGCGGTATAGAAGTTAGCGATCTCATAAAAGCGATGACTAAATTTCGCAAGGAATTTTCTGGTGAGCTTGTGCTTGAAATTTTAGTCGTGGCTGGATTTAACGACAAAAAAAGTGAGTTTGAAGCACTTAATGTGGCGATAAATGAGATAGCTCCGCACCGAGTGGATATTGGCACGATAGATCGCCCGCCAGCCTATAATGTAAAGGGTGTAGACGCTAAAAAGCTAGAGGAGCTAGCCAAGCAGATAAGTGGCGTACCGGTTAATATAGCTAAGGCTCACAAAATAGAGCAAAAGTATAACTTTAGTGAGGATGAAATTTTAGAAATGCTAAGGCGTCGTCCGCAAACTATCGCAAATGTCGAAGAAAATTTCTCAGAACACTCAAGGCAAATTCTAAACAAGCTCTTGCAACAAGATATGGTTTATCTAGCCGATGTTGCTGGAGTAAAATTTTATAAATTAAGAGCATAAATGAAAAGAATCCTTACAATACAAGACATCTCGTGTGTTGGTAAATGCTCCCTTACCGTCGCACTTCCGATAATTAGCGCTCAAGGCATTGAAGCGTGTATTTTGCCTACTGCGCTACTTTCGACTCATACTGGCTTTAAAAATTTCACATTTCGTGATCTGACTGATGAATTTGACGCGATAACACAAGTATGGCACAAAGAAAATATCGCATTTGATGGAATTTATACTGGATTTTTAGGTAGCTTTAGCCAGCTTGAGCTGATAGAGAAAATTTTTAATGAGTTTAATAGCTCTGCTCCACTAATACTTGTAGATCCTTGCATGGGCGACAATGGCAAGCTCTATCACGGATTTGATGAAAAATTTGTTATGAAAATGCGCGAACTTTGCACAAAGGCTCACGTCATCACGCCAAATATAACTGAAGCAAGCTTTATGTGCGGGATGCCGTTTTTAGGCAGTGACTATACGCAAGATTATATTTTAGAGTTGCTTGAAGGTTTGGCTAGCTTTGGAGCTAGAAAGATCGTGCTAAAGGGCATTAGATACAAACAAAATGAATGTGGCATCATAGCTTACGACGCAAAGACAAAAGAGAAGGTAGAGTATTTTCACGAATTTTTGCCATTTCACACGAGTGGGACTGGAGATATATTTGCTTCTGTGCTTTTTGGTTCACTCATAAATGGCGAAAGCATGCAAAATTCTATCAAAAAGGCAGCAAATTTTGTGCTTAGTAGCATTAAAGTCACGCTAAAAGATAAGAGTCGTGCATGGTATGGTGTGCAGTTTGAAAAGGTGCTTGGCACTCTTGCAAAATAGGCGGGCAAACTACTTATTTAAAATTTTTAATAACACAACGATATGGCAAAGATTTATATCTTTGCTAGCTGTTAGAAGTGCTATATCGCCATGCTCTTTTTCTAGTTTTTTTAGCATTTTAAAGCAAGATTGCGCTGTTTCATTATCAAGCTCAAGCTCAAATTCCTCACAAAACTCATCAAATCTAGCTTCTCTATCTTCATGAAACCACTCTCTTAAAGTAGTGCTTGGTGTGATATCTTTTAACCAAAGGAAATTTGAAAATATCTCTTTTCTTATGCCTCTTGGATAGAGTCTATCAACAAAAGCCGCCTTCATATCCAAACCATCATCTTTGATAAAATCATAAATTCTATAAGCTTTAAACATTTTGTGATTGTAGTCCTATAATGTTTATAAATAAAAAAATATTCTTAGTTATCTTATATTTTTTATACTTGTTTAAATTTTAAGGTTTGTAAAATCAAAGCTAAAATTTTTGATTGTGGCGATAAGAATTAAACTAGGGCTAGAAAATAGTCCTAAAAAGAATAAATTTAAATTAAAGCTCGTTTCGATAAAATCCCAACATAAAAATCACTAAAAAGGTTATCATTATGAGAGGCTATAAAATTTTCTCAGGAACGGCTAATATTGAGCTTTCAAAGAAAATTTCGCAATATCTTTCACTTCCTCTTAGCGAGGCAAGTATAAAAAGATTTAGCGATGGAGAGATCAGCGTGCAAATCGGCGAGAGCGTGCGCGGAAAAGATGTTTTTGTCATTCAGCCAACATGTGCACCGACAAATACAAATTTAATGGAGCTACTTATCTTAACTGACGCTTTAAGACGCAGTAGTGCAAGCTCTATAACAGCGATTGTGCCGTATTTTGGCTACGCTAGACAAGATAGAAAAGCAGCTCCTAGAGTGCCGATCACTGCAAAACTAGTGGCAAATATGATGCAAACAGCAGGTATCGATAGAGTCGTCACTATGGATCTTCACGCAGGACAAATTCAGGGATTTTTTGATATTCCGGTTGATAACCTTTATGGAAGTATCATTTTTAATGACTACGTAAGAGCTAAAAATTTACCAAATCCAATCGTTGCAAGCCCTGATGTAGGTGGCGTGGCTCGTGCTAGAGCTTTGGCTAAAAATCTAAATCTTGACATGGTTATTGTTGATAAACGCCGCGAAAAAGCAAACGAGAGCGAAGTGATGAATATAATTGGCGACGTAAATGGCAAAGATGTGATTTTGGTTGATGATATGATCGATACAGCTGGTACGATCGTAAAAGCAGCTGAAATTTTTAAAGAGCGTGGCGCAACTAGCGTTATGGCGTTTTGCACGCATCCAGTCCTTAGTGGACCAGCTTACGATAGGCTAAGACTAGGCTTTTTAGATGAGCTAGTGGTAACAGATACGATACCTTTAGCAGAGGAGCTTCCTTGTATAAAAGTACTAAGTGCCGCTTCATTGTTTGGCGAAGTGATACGCCGTGTATATCACAATGAAAGCGTAAATAGCTTATTTTAATTAATTTTGGCTTTTGTTTTGAGTGTTTCAGGCAAAAGCCAAATCTTTCAATATTTATTAGAATTTAATTTTGATAAATCAAAATTTATAGCAAAAAGATAGCCTCTATTTATAGCTGGAATTTTTAAAATTCTAGCCTTCTCTTTAAAAATTTTTGGCATTATGGTTTTACAAAATGGAGTTACTAGAAGGTAAACATCTGCGTATCCGACAGCGATCTTACCGCTTAGCACCACGCTTGTTTGCTTTGCTAAATTTGCACTTAGCTCATCTTTTTGAGCTTTGCTTAGAAGCACGTTTAGCTCTTTTGCCGCCATATCAACGCCTCGTATCGCATTACTATCATTTTTTATGATAAAAATTTCATCACTTATTTTTGTGATATTTGGTATTAAAATTTGTCTATCGGCTTCTAAAAACTCAAAGCTTTTTTTTACGCCACTAAGATATCTATCCAAAAATGGCTCACTAAAATTTAGCCTCATGAAGCTTCTTTTTAACTCGCCTTTTAAATTTGTCTCATCGATAAAATAGCGTAAATTTCTCTCATCAAGATAGTTTTGAAGCTCTTTTTTGCGTAAATTTAAAAGCGGCCTAACTAGCCAAAAGTGCTTTCTCTTTTCAAGCTCGCTCATGCCAAAGAGCTCTTTTAGCCCAGCACCCTTACTAAGCTGCATCAAAAACCACTCAAATTTATCGTCAAACTGATGCGCTAGGACCAAATTTTCATAGTCAAATTTTTGGCAAATTTCTCCAAAAAACTCATATCTTACCTCGCGCGCATTTTTTTCAAAATTTGAATTATCTAAAAAAACGCTTTTAGTATAAATTTTTTTACCAAATTTATCTGCGAGATCTTTTGCGCTTTCTATCTCACTTTTACTTTGCTCTCGAACATTGTAATCAACCATCGCTAGATCAAATTTGATCCCAGCTTCTTCTAAAATGTAAAAAAGTGCGGTGCTATCGATGCCGTGCGAGAATGCGAGCAGGTTTGCACCTGAGCTTAGCTTTTCTCGCACATTTTGGCTTATCATTTTGCTTTTTTGATGATTTTAGCGATCAGTTTTTGATCGACCACATCAGTGACCTCACAAAGGTAGAGTGAGCCGATCTCAAGCTCTTTTACATCGCTCTCGTTTATTAAAATTTCTCCGTCTATATCTTTATCCCAGATATCTTTTTTGGCTGCGTAAAACATCTCGCCCTCGCTGCTTTCGCCCTCAAGAGAAGCATAAATTTGCTTACCAATCTCTTTTTGCAAGCTCTCATTTATCGATTTTTTGGTGATCTTTTCTATCTTGTTTAGTCTTTTTGAAATAATTTTGGCTGGGATTTGCTTCATTTCAAAAGATGCCGTATCTTCCTCTTTTGAGTAGGCAAAGGCTGAAATTCTATCAAATTTAAACTCTTCTAAAAATTCGCAAAGCTCCTCAAAATCCTCCTCACTCTCTCCTGGATGACCCACGATGACACCAGTTCGTAAAAACGAATTTTCGGCATCTCTCATTAAATTTAAAAGCTCTTTTATCTTTTTAGCGCCACTTCCACGCTTCATTATCTTTAGCATGTCTTCGCTGATATGCTGAATCGGCATGTCAAAGTAGTTGTGAAAGATAGGCGAGGCGATGATACGCTCAATTAGCTCCTTACTAGTCGTGCTTGGATAGAGATAAAGTATCCTGGCACTCCTTACGCCCTTTATCTTTTCTATCTCATCTATTAAATTTATAAGCCCGTCGTTAACGCCTTGATCGCGCATATATGAGCTTGAGTCCTGAGATAAAAAGCTAAAGTCGTAGTAGCCTTTTTTGACTAGATTTTTAACCTCATTTACGATGTTTTCAAGTGAGCGTGATTTTAGTTTGCCTTTAAAAGTTGGAATGGCACAAAAGCTGCATTTTTGGTTACAGCCCTCTGAAATTTTGATGTAGGCGTGGTAGTTTGAGCCAGTTATCACACGCTCTTCATTTGCTTGTAGATAAGTTTGTGGGCTAAATAAATTTTGCTTTTTTAAGATGATCTCATCGATCTTGTCATAGTCAGCCACACCGGTAAAGAGATCAACCTCTGGTAGCTCTTTCATGAGTTCGTCTTTGTAGCGCTGCATAAGACAGCCAGTTACTACTAGTAAAGAGCCATTTTTACGTGCTTCGTGCATCTCAAGTATGGTTTGGATGCTCTCTTCTTTGGCGGATTTGATAAAGCCACAGGTATTTACGATGATAACGTCAGCGTCACTGATATCATCCGTGATATCGTAGTTTTGCAATCTGCCAAGCATTATTTCCGAATCAACTAAATTTTTGTTACAGCCAAGTGAAATTAAGTGAAGTTTTGGCATTTTTATATCCAGATATTATCTATTAGCCTAGTTTTGCCAACATAAGCTGCTACTAAGATGATGGTGTTGCCTTTTTCTACTTTTGAAATTTCATTCAAATTTCTATCCGTAATAGCGACATAATCAACCTTTAACGGCTCTAGCACTTCAAACATCTTTGTTTTGATCTCGCTTGCGTCCTCTTCGCCGTTTTGGATCAAATTTTGTGCTTTATTTAGCGATCTTGAAAGCCTTAGAGCATTACATTTATCTTCGTCGCAGATATAGACGTTTCTACTTGAAAGCGCTAAGCCGTCTGGCTCTCTAACGATATCGCAAGCTACTAGGCTGGTATTAAGAAAAAATGTCTTTATCATGTTTTGCACGATGATTAATTGTTGTGTATCTTTTTTGCCCATGTAAACGCTATTTGCACGAGTTAGGCGAAATAGCTTGTTTAGCACCCTTAAGACGCCATCAAAGTGGCCTGGCCTAGTTTTGCCCTCTAAGATAGCTGAAAATTTCTTTGGAGCGACGATTAGAGGCTCATCTTCAAAGTAAAGTTCACCAGCATCTGGGATAAAAATAGCACTAACACCATTTTGCTCACAAATTTTAATGTCGTTTTGTTCGTTTCTTGGGTATTTGTCCAGATCTTCGCCTGGTAAAAATTGAGTTGGATTAACGAATGTTGAGACGATACTTATCTCGTTTTCGCTCACGCATTTTTTAATAAGGCTAACATGTCCGTCATGAAGTGCGCCCATTGTCGGCACAAAACCGATCTTTGCGCTTGTGCTAGAGACGAAATTTTGAAGTTCTTTTATAGTTCTTATGACTTGCATTTTGACTCTTTTTGTTTGAAATTTTAACTTGGCATTGTAACAAAAAAGGATTAAAAGGGCGTAAATTTAAAAATGTAAGCAACTTTTGGCTAAAATCGGCAAAAATTTTTGGAGAAAAACTTGGATAGTTACGAATACAACGAGCTTTTAAAGAAGCTACAAACAAAAGTTGAAAACATAGGCTCTATCGTAAAGCCTGACGAGATAAAGGCTAGACTAAAAGAGATCGAGGCCACCGAGCAAGATCCTGATTTTTGGCAAGATATCGCTAAAGCAGGGGCGCTAAATAAAGAAAAAACTAAAATTTCAAATATGCTTGAAAAATTTAACGACGCTAATCAGGCAGTAAGTGATGCAAAGGAGCTTTTTGAGCTAGCAAATTCTGAAAATGACGAAGAGACTATAAATTCTCTTTTTGATGACGCTAAAAATTTAGATGAAAAGATAGTAAATCTTGAAATTTCTATGCTTTTAAGCGGCGAAGATGACGGCAAAAACGCGATCGTATCGATCCACCCTGGAGCTGGCGGCACTGAGAGTAATGACTGGGCGAGCATGCTTTATAGGATGTATCTTAGATTTTGCGAGCGCGAGGGCTTTAAGGTCGAGACTCTTGACTTTCAAGAGGGCGATGAGGCTGGGCTAAAGGATGTGAGCTTTATCGTAAAAGGCGAAAATGCTTATGGTTATTTCAAAGCAGAAAATGGCATCCACAGGCTCGTTCGCACAAGCCCATTTGATAGCGCAGGGCGCCGTCATACAAGCTTTTCAAGTGTCATGGTAAGCCCTGAGATAGATGATGATATCGAGATCGAGATCGAGGAAAAAGATCTAAAGATAGATACTTATAGAGCAAGCGGTGCAGGCGGTCAGCACGTAAATAAAACTGAATCTGCCATCCGTATCACGCACATACCAACTGGTATCGTCGTGCAGTGCCAAAACGACCGTAGCCAGCACAAAAATAGAGCTACAGCGATGAAAATGCTAAAATCTCGTCTTTACGAGCTTGAGCTGATGAAGCAGCAAGAAGCGAATAATAGCGTCGAAAAGAGTGAGATCGGCTGGGGACATCAGATAAGATCATACGTGCTTTTCCCATATCAGCAAGTAAAAGACAACCGCAGTGGCGAGGCATACTCACAAACTGACGCGATACTTGATGGGGATATCAAAAAGATGATAGAAGGTGTTTTGATCGCTCAAAAGGCTGAGGCGTAGTAAATTTATAAAAAGAGATGAGAGCTAAAATTTCATCTCTTTTAGCTTCATGCACGCTTCTTCTTTACCTTTAAAGCAAGCCTCATCAAGATAAATTCTCGCTTTTTTATAGTCATTTTTGCCTAAATAGATAAGCCCTAGATCATAACTTGCCTCGCTTGAGCCAAGGCTTGTAGCTTTTTCATAAAAATATATCGCTTTTTCTAAATTTTTATTGACCCCAAGGCCGTATTCGTATATATATCCAGCACTTCTTAGTCCGTCTATGTTGCCGTATCTGCCAGCTGTCTCAAACCAAAAAAGTGCCCTTAAGATATCCTTGCTAAAGCCTTTGCCGTCACGAAAGCAAATGCCAGTTTGCTGCATGGCTAGAACATTTCCATCTTTTGCGTAGTCGTAAAATCTCTTACAAGCCTTTGGATAGTTGCCTTCATTGTATAGATAGATGGCGTCTGCTATTTGTTCGACTTCAGGATCAAGCGGTGGCTCGCTAAGGCCAAAATTTTGTGAAATTTGATCTAACGAACATCCCCAAAATAGCAAAACACTAAACACAAAAATGATAAATTTTTTCATATTTGTCCTTGAAAATTTAGGCGATTTTATCCAATTTTATCTTATAATGCCTGCAAATTTTAAGCAAAAGGAACGATATGGATCATAATGCACTTTTAATCCAGCTTGGCTATAACGTCAATGAAACGACCACTGCTCAAATGTGTAGAATTTTAAACAATACTGATGGTCTTTTGCCAAAGAGCATAATTGAACTAAACGATCATTTAAAGCGGCACCTTTGTTTTGTGGCGATGAGTGGAAGTGAAGATAGACTAAAGATAAAAAATGTAGCTACCGTTAATGAAATAAAAGAGCGAGTTGATGAGATCATAAAAAACTGGGCTAATAAATATAAAATGGAGCTAAAAAAGATAAATGAAACAACTTACTATGTAATGGGAAAGATAAGGGACTGAAAATGAAATATGATATTGTAATTATTGGTTTTGGAAAAGCTGGCAAAACGCTAGCGGTTAAAGCTGCCGCACTTGGCAAAAAAGTAGCTCTTGTAGAGAGATCGCCAAAGATGTATGGAGGCACTTGCATAAATGTTGGCTGCATACCAACCAAGCGTCTAATAACAGCCGCTAAAGAGGCAAAATTTGTAAATAATAGTGTTGAAAGCGAATATTACACGCTTAGTGTGGAAAATAAAAATAAACTAATCTCAGCTTTGAATGCTAAAAACTACGCAATGCTAAATGATAAAGAAAATATAGATGTGATCGATGGTATTGGCTCATTTGCTAGTGAAAATAGCGTACTTGTAACAACGCCAAGTGGTGAGAAAAAGATAATAGAGGGCGATTTTATTATCATAAATAGTGGCTCAAAAGAGGCAGATACTCCTTTTGAGGTTGTAAGCTCAAATGTATTTTCAAGCCAAACTTTGCTTGATCTAAAAAATTTACCAAAGCATTTTGTCATTATCGGTAGTGGTTTTATCGGTATAGAGTTTGCATCAATGTTTGCAAATTTTGGCTCAAAAGTGACTATTATAGGGCGCTCAAAACTACTTAAAAACGAAGATGATGATATAGCTAATAGCGTAAAAGAAGCTCTTAGAGTCCAAGGCGTTGAAATTTTAGAGGGTTGCGAGATAGAGTGCATTAAAGAAAATGTATTAAATTTCAAGCAAAATGGTGAGCAAAGATGTCTTAGAGCTGATGCATTTTTGATCGCGCTTGGCAGAGTAGCAAATGTGGATGATTTAAATTTAAAAGCTACTGGAGTTGAGCTAAATGAAAAAGGCTTTATAAAGACAAATGAAAACCTTCAAACAAATGTGCCAAACATCTATGCGGTAGGCGACGTGCGCGGCGGAGAGCTTTTTACTTATACGAGCTTAGATGATTTTAGGATAGTTTATTCACAAATTTTTGGTGATAAAAAGAGAAATACTAAAAATAGAAGCATTCACGCAAATGTGCTATTTACCGACACTCCGCTAGCAAGAGTTGGAATGAACGCCAAAGAAGCAAGTAAATTTGGTCTAAATTTTAAAGAGCTAAAGCTTAGCATGGCAACAGTACCAGGCGCAAAAGTACTAAATCACGATGTAGGTATGTTAAAAGCTATCGTTGATGCACAAAGCGGCGAAATTTTAGGTGCTAGCTTTCACTGCGTCTATGCAAATGAGCTGATAAATGAAATCGCAATTGCTATGAATTTAAAAGCAAATGCAAATTTCTTTAAAAATCAAATTTTTACTCATCCAAGTATCAGTGAAGCACTAAATGACTTATTTGGACAATTTTAAAAGGAAAAGAATGAAAAAATATTTATTGCTTTTATCGGCTTTATTTTTCACTGGCTGCTTAAACGTGATTGGTGTAGGACAAAAACAAGATGATTCGTGGCAGCAACCAAAGGATGAAAAAATAGTGCAAAATAAAGAGCAAATTTCAAGAAATGCGATCGAAATTTTAATACCAAAATGCGAAGAAGGCGATGCGGAAGCTTGCAACGATTTGGGTGTAAATTACGAGCTTTTAAAAGAATATGAAAATGCTTTAACAAATTATAAAAAAGCTTGCGATGCTAAAGTACAAGTCGGTTGTGCAAATTTGGGCACTCTTTATGAGCTTGGACTTGGAGTTAAAAAAAATCCAAAAAAGGCAATTTCAATTTATAAAGAAAGTTGCAATGGCGGAGGCATGCAAGCTTGCTATCATTTAGGCAATGCTTATAGAAAAGGCGAGATCGTTAAGCTAGATTATTACTTAGCAATGCAAGCTTATACAAATGCATGCAATGCTGGCGATTTGCCAAGTTGTGCCAATATCGGAGCGATGTACGAGCTTGGTCTTGGTGTCAATAAAGACGAAAAAAGGGCTTATGGAATTTATAAAGTTGCTTGCTTTCGTGGGCTAAGCAAGGCATGCCCGCAGATGAAAAGACTAGGTACAAAGCTAGGAATGTAAGTGAAAAAGGTCTTAAATTTTGGTCTTATTTTGGCTATGGGCTTTATGCTTGGTGGTTGCTGGTCGTGGCAAAAGATGGTAAGCTTTGGCTTTTGGCAAAGTGATGAAGAGGCTAGGGCAGAGCGTCTTGAACTTGAAAAAGAGAAGATGATGCAAAACTGCGAGGGTGGAAATAGCATCGACTGCAACAACCTAGCTGTAAATTTTAGCAACGAAAAAGACTTTGTAAAAGCAAAAGGCTACTACGAAAAAGCTTGCAATGCTGGGCTTGCGACGGCTTGTTCAAATTTGGGTCAAATTTATGAGCAAGGGCTGATTGATGAGCAAAAAGATATGGAAAAAGCTCTAAAACTTTATAAACTAGCTTGTGATAGTGGCGATGGTGTTGGCTGCTATAATGAGGCTATGGGGCTAAAATCCTACATCGAAAGTGAAAATTTAAAGACTCATAAGATAGATAGAACTAAGGCCGAGGCTAGAGTGCTAAGGCTTTTGGCAAAGAGCTGCGAGCTTGAGTATGCCCAGTCATGCTTTTTGCTTGCAAAGCTAAGCGGCAATGAAGCAAAGGCAGACGCACTTTACAAAAGAGCCTGCCAACTTGGTAAGTGTGTGGATAAAAGCAAGGAATAAACTTGCTTTTTAACTCATATGCCTTTGTATTTGTATTTTTGCCGCTTGTATTTTTTGTATATTTTTTTCTGAATAAAAAGAGACTAAGTACTCTTGCAAAAGCTTTTTTGGTGAGTGCTAGTCTATTTTTTTATGCTTATTGGAATGTTTATCATCTACCGATTTTGCTAGGAAGTATTGTTTTTAACTTCTTTGTTTCAAAATTTTTAGCAGATTTTTTATGCTTATTGGAATGTTTATCATCTACCGATTTTGCTAGGAAGTATTGTTTTTAACTTCTTTGTTTCAAAATTTTTAGCAGAACATCAAAACAAAGCTATTTTGGTTCTTGGCGTAGTTTGTAATCTTGCTTTGCTTGGATATTTTAAATATGCTGATTTTTTAATATCAAATTTAAACGCTATTGCAAGTATGAATTTGGGTCTGCTTCATATCGCTTTGCCGCTAGCACTTAGTTTTGTCACATTTCAGCAAATAGCATATCTAGTGGATAGTTATAACAAGCAGACAAAAGAGAATAGTTTTTTAAACTACTGCCTTTTTATAACATTTTTTCCACAGCTTATTGCTGGTCCGATAGTGCATCACAAAGAAATGATGCCTCAGTTTACAAATAAATTTAATCTTATAAAAAACTATAAATTTATAGCTCTTGGGCTTTTTGTTTTTAGCATGGGGCTATTTAAGAAGAGTGTGGTTGCTGATATTTTTTCGATTTTTACAAATGCTGGATTTGATGTGGAAGGAAATTTGACTTTTCTGCAAGCATGGGCGACGTCACTTTCATATACCTTTCAACTTTATTTTGATTTTAGTGGTTATTGTGATATGGCGATAGGTCTTGCGCTACTTTTTAACATAAGGCTTCCCATAAATTTTAACTCCCCGTATAAGGCTTTAAATATTCAGGATTTTTGGCATAGGTGGCACATTACACTATCACGTTTTTAAGAGACTACATATATATCCCACTTGGAGGAAATAGGGGGGGGCAGAGCCGTACCTATCTAAATTTGTTTTTGGTATTTTTGATAGGCGGTCTTTGGCATGGGGCTGCTTGGACATTTGTTGTTTGGGGTGCTTTACATGGTGTTGCTATTGTTATTCACAGATGTTGGCAAAAGTTAAATTTTAAATTAAATAAAATCATTGCTTGGATCATCACCTTTAACTTTGTAAATTTTACATGGATATTTTTTAGGGCAAAAAGCTTTGAAGATGCCATGAAAGTGATCCGAGGGATGTTTTTTGGTGAGTTTAAAATAGACGTTAACTATCTTGAGATATTTTTTGTCGTTTTAGCTTTTTTGGTTGTTTTGCTTTTTAAAAACTCTATGCAAATGGCATTTGATAAGAAATTTAAATTTACTATCTGGCAAATTTTTGCAACATCTTTCTTTTTATTTATATCAATCTTGGTAATTAGGCTTAATAATGCGAGTGAATTTTTATACTTTAGATTTTAAGAAAAAAATATTTCTATGCTTGTCTTTGGTAGTATTTGCTATGGTTGGGCTTGATGTTGTACTTTATGTTTTTGCAGAAAGTAGAACAAGTAAGACAAATTTCGTTGATAATAAAATTTCAAAAGCGGAGCACTTTAAGATAAATAGCGAAAAACAAAAGGATATCGTTTTTGTTGGAAGCAGTAGGACGTTTAATCATATTTCAACAAACATTTTTAAAGAAAATAATATTGGTATTTATAATTTTGGCGTTTCTGGAAATTTTATAGGTGACTATCCTTTTATTGTAAATGCTATTAAAAAAGTTGGTGCAAAAGAGGTTGTTGTTAGTATAAGAGTTAGCGATCTTTTTAAAGATTATATTGAGAGAGATGTCAAAATTTATACCACTGATGAACTAATGGCAAATTTTGGCACAAATAAGATAACGTTTTTAAAAACACTGCCAGATTATTTAGCAAGCTTGCATTTATTTTTAAGATACTCTGAAGCTATCTATAATAGAGTAATTATGACTTATGGTAAATTTACACCAAAGACTGCAACCAATGTAAATAATTTTAGTGTAGAAAATTTCTTTAATATTGAAGCAAATAGTGATTGCGAGCTAATTAACACAAGTGAAGTAAATTCAAATTTTACAAAAGACAAAAAGATTATTGTTGCAAAATGTAGCAATGGTGATAATATACTTTTTGCAAATACAATACCGAGAGAGAATTATGGCAAGGTTATTGAATTAAAAGAGCTGAATTTAAACACATTAAAATACATGCAAAATTATATAATAGATCCACTGGTTAAAAACGGCATGAAAGTAATTATTTTACTTGAACCAATGTTTGATGGAATGAGACTTCAATATAGTATAAATGAAATAATATCAGCCATCAAAAATGCCAAAATTGTTGATCTTACAAATTTAAAATTTGGCGATGAAGAATTATCTGATTGGGAACATTTAAACTATCTTGGTAGAAAAAGATATAGTGAGTTTTTGGTTAAACTTTATCTTAACGGTGGACTTTAGTTTCTTACTTCAACCCAAAAACTTTTATATTAAAAGTAGTATGGATTTTATCCTTTTCGCCTTTCATGACGATAGGAAATTCTGTCTTTACGATACTATCATAGCTGCTAAGCGCATCTAAAAAGTCATAAAATTTTTGTGGTGTCCTTAGAGAGCTAGTTACATTTAGGCGAAATCTAAAAAATTTCTCACTAGCGTTATTATCACTTTCTTCTATTTTACTAAGGCTCACTTCACTGAAAAATTTAGAGGCAAAATCTATAAATTTATCTTTATCAAATTTAGCCTCAAAAGCTGAAATGATAGCTCCATCTTTTTGTTTAGTTGCTTCAAGAGCTTTAAATTTGGCTTCAAATTCATTTTTTACTTTTGTGTAAGATGAGGTTTGTGAATAATTTTGTCTAGTTAGGCTTTTAAATTCTTTTATATTTGGCACGATAAAACCAAATATCATAATGAAGCAAACTATAATAAAAGCAAATATAAAAAGTAAAAGCTTGACGGGATCTATTTTTTCTAAGCTCGTATCTTTTTTACTCATTATATCCCTCAGAATTATCAATTTTGTTTGTGCTTATAAAGCCGTACCAGCCGTTTTTACTTTGATAAAAGCTAGTATTAGAAGTCGTAAAAATAGATCTTAAAGGTGAAGCTAGAAGCTGATTAAATACATCTTTTGTCGGCGTTATACCACGAATGATGAGTGAGTTTTTATCCATAAAAACCTCTTCAAGCGTTATACTGTCAGGCACTAGATCAAAAAGATTGTGCAAGCTTTGCTTGAGAATAGAATTTGATGTGAAGATATCATTTGCAGATTCTATTTGTACGGCGAGTTTAGCTGAAATTTCATCTGTTGTGACTATTTTTTGACTAAGTTCTTTTTGCTCATTTGATAAAAAATTTATATTTTTTTCAATTGAATAATTTTTATAGAGTATAAAGAAATTTGTTGCCAAAAGAGCTACAAACACAAAACTTATAAGACTTAGCCAAATTTTACTAAAGATAGATATAAGTGGTCTTGGTTCTGGAGCAATAAAGCTAAATCTCATAATACTATCTCTTCTTGCATGATTTCATTCATAATATGATTTGTATTCACTGGATACACAGAAGTCTCCACTAGAAGCTCAGATTGCAGATATTGTAAAAAAGTTGCACTTGTTTTTGTGTTTTCAAAAACAATTATTTGTTCAATAAAATCACCGCCGTAGAGAGGATTTTCGTAAAATTCTTTTACAGCCTTTACGATGTAATCAAACATCTTCATGTCATACCCAAAAATAGCAACCGATTTTTCTACATTTGTAGAAACTGGCATATTTAGTTCATAATTTAGATCTTCAAATTCTTTTGGTTTATCATCACTTAAAAAATCATCTAAACTTTTAAAATCATCAAGCGACGTTGCGTCATTTTCTTCTTTAATGATTAAGTTATCAATATCTGTTATATCTTCTTCTTTTAGGCTTTCAGCTTCCTGATTAGTTTCCTCAATACCAGCCATATTTAAAAAAGTGGATAATTTCATTTGTTTATCTTTAAATATCGCAAGCGTAAACGAATGTGCATGGATATAAAGATAAAGTGTAATTTTTGGAGAAATTCCGCGTTTTAAAAGCTCGTGAAAGAGTAGGGCAATAGGTGAGTAGATGAGATCTACACTATCTTGTCCAAATAAATTTTTATATTTTTTTATAGCATTTAAATTTGCATAAATACTCCAGCTATCCTGCATGATAAGGCTTGTAAGATTTTTAGTATTTATATTAAATTTTTTGTATTCATCAAAGCTAACACTAGGAAGCGCGCCTTGTGAGTCGTCGTTAAAAAAAACTGAAACATATACGCCAAAATATGTTTTTTCTTGCTCTTCTATGTATTTTATGATTTTTTCATCGATATTATCGATATTTATATCTGTAAATTTAGCGTTTATGGTTTTTAAAAGTTTGCCATTTCTAAAGACCTGACCGAAGAATATGCACTCATTGCCCTCCAACACGACGCTTAAAAAAAGGTTAGAAAAAAGCTTTTTGACGCTAAAAGACATAAATCTCCTAAATTTAGTGCATAATTTTCGTTATGGTAGCTAAAAAGGGATTAAATAAGTTTAAAACAGCTCGTTTTTAAGCTTAACGAAAATCTCTTTTGTATTTAAAGCTTCATTTTTTAGCTCACTATCAAGTAAGGCCGAGTTTTTAAGGTCGTCAAAATCCTCTATCATCACATCACACATCATCTTAATGCGTTCACTATCAGCCTTGCTGATGCTACTTTGGCTCATTTTTTTGATACGCTCAAGATACTCTTTGCCATTTTTTATGTATGAGCTAAATTTGATAGCAGCCTTGCTTTGATTTAGCACAGTATTTGCCATTTTGTTATAAATATCTATATCAAGTGCTTTTTGGCTTAAATTTAAAGCCTTTTCATATTCTTTGTTTTCGTATAAAAATTTTGCTTCAAGGGCGAGTTTGTAGGAGTTGTCGCTATAAAAAAATAGTCCGAATAAAACAATTAGAAAGATGGCTATAAAAATAGATAGTTTATTTTTCATAAATTTCATCCAAAATTTCTTTTATCTCGTCTCTTATTTGCGGATTTTTATGCGCATACTTTTTCCACCAAATTTTTAAATTTGCTCTAAAGTCCTCTTGGTTTTGCTCCACGCTCTTACCACCGTCGTTTTGCGAGGCCTGCCAAAGCTCGTTTTGTATCTTCTCTTTTGCCTCTTTTTGATCTAAATTTGCCACGCTAAAAGGGGCTGAGAGGCTAAAATTTATAGTTGAAAATGGCTTTGGAAGTATCATCTTATCCCAGCTTTTAAACTCCCAAAACGAGCTTGCTTCAAAATTTAGAGCATAAATTTCACAAGATGACTTTTGTGCGATCACAGCAGCTCCGTCTGCCACGCTGTGCCTTGGTCCTCTTGGACCATCTGGCGTGATGATGACGTCGTGGCCTTGCTTTATCTCTCTTAGAGCTTCTATCAGTGCTCTTGCGCCACCTTTTGAGCTGCTGCCTCTAATGGTGCCGATGCCAAAAAATTTGATTATTCTAGTGATTAGCTCGCCATCCTTGTGGTCGCTGATTATCACCTTACCTTGTTTTCTATTTTGTCTGCTCCACCAGCGTCTATAGGCAAAGCTCATAAAGCTAAGTCTGCCGTGCCAAAAGACGACGACGCAGCCATTTTGTGGTAAGAAATTTGGAGTGTAGCTCTTTTTGCAGGTTAGAAAAATGAGCCACATCAAAATGTAGATGAAAAAGACGCCAATGCTTAGGGCGACCTTTTCAAAGACGTTTTTAAATTTGCAGCTCGCCATACAAAACCATTCGTTTTGGGTTTGTGATCTTGATTTTTTGTGTAGTGCCAAGAAGCTCTTCGCTTCCATCAACTTGAACTAAAAAGTTATTAAAACTTCGCCCAGCAACGCCGCCATTTGCTCTTAGCTCTTCAAAATATACATCAAAAATTTTATCTTTTTGTGCCGCCACGATCTCGTCTAAAATTTCATTATGGCGATTTTGTAGGCGAGTAAGCCTTGCTGAAGCGGTTTTATCATCTATTTGATTTGTGAAAGTAGCTGCCTTTGTAAGAGGGCGAGGCGAATACTTAAAGCTAAAAATTTGCTCAAATCTAACTTGCTCAAGCACGTCCATCGTATCTTCAAACTCGCTATCACTCTCGCCTGGAAATGCGACGATGATATCAGTTGAGATGCTCACATCTGGACACATCTTTCTAAGTCTTAGCGCACGGTCTAAAAACCACTCTTTCGTGTATCCGCGCTTCATCTCGCGTAAAACTTTGGTATTTCCGCTTTGAAGTGGCATGTGCATTGACTTGCAAATTTTTGGGTTATTAGTGAAAATTTCAAGAAATTTATCATCCATATGAAGTGGGTGTGGGCTTGTAAATCTTATCCTTTCAACGCCCTCTATCTCGCTTATCTTTACTAGCAGGTCGCTAAAATCAATATTTTCTTGCATGCCAGAAAATCTTTTGCCGTAGTTATTGACATTTTGCCCTAGTAAAAATATCTCTTTTGCACCGCTTTTTGCGGCCTTTTCTACCTCTTTTAAGATAAGGCTTGAAGGAATAGAAATTTCATCTCCTCTGGTGTGCGGGACGATGCAGTAGGTGCACTTTTTATCACAGCCGATCGAGATGTTTATGTGGCTTTTGTATGGCGAGCCTCTAAATTCGCCAAATGCGTATTCACTCTCGTCGTGGTTGATATCGGTTGAGATAAATTTAGGTGTATTTACAGCTTTTGTGATCTTGCTAACATTTCTTGCGCCAAGGACAAAGTCAACGTAAGGTGCGCGCTTAAAAATTTCGCTACCCAAATGGCTTGCAGTGCAACCGCAAACGCCTATTTTAGCTCCTCTTTTTTTGGCTTTTTCAAATGCGCCGACTTCACTAAAGAGCTTATGAACCGGTTTTTCACGAACTGAGCAAGTATTTATAAGGATTAAATCAGCTTCTTCGATATTTTGTGTTAAGGAGTAGTCTTCTTTTTGTGATAACTCGGCTATGATATGCTCGCTGTCGCGAACATTCATAGCACAGCCTAAAGTTTGGATAAAGAGTTTTTTACTCATTAAAGTATATGCACTTCATACATGTAGTCGCTATCATCAAGTCCGTATTTTACGGTTCTGTGATAGACGCTTAGCCCTTTTTCTTCAAAATGCTCTACTAGGGCGATTAGTTGTTTGTGTGTGTTTTCTTTATCAAAATAGAAAATTTTCTGACCCTCTTTTTCGACAGCTGCCTCTATTTTTTCTAGTGAAATCGTTTTTGGCTTTGCGTCTAATTCGGCTCTTGCAAGTTTTAGCTCCATTTTTAATCCTTTCAAAATCTTAAATTTTAATCGGTCAATATATCCAAAACATCATAAAAAAAGGATTAAATAAAAGTTGATAATAAGCTTAAAGTTATTAAAAGTATGGCTTATGTATAATTTCAAAACCTCACGAAAAATCCCCGAAATTTATCGTTACAATGGAGAAAAAATGGAAAGAATTTCAGATATCATCGAGTCAATTGCAAATGAGAAAAATTTAGAGATAGAAGATGTAAAAGAGCGTGTCATAAGAGCTTTGATAAACACTGCAAAAAGAGTTTATGGCGAAAATTATGAGTATGACGTGAGTATCGATGCAAATAAAAATTTAAAGCTTTATCAAAAAATTTCAATCGTAGCAAACGACGATGAGAGACTTGCTGAAGACAATGAACACTTTTTAAGCTTAAAAGAGGCTAAAAAGATAGATAGTGGCGTAGAGATCGGCGATGAGCTCACTTACGAACTAAGCCTTGATAACCTTGGCAGAACCGCCGCCCAAACGCTTCACAAGGAGCTTGAGTATCACATCCAGCGTCTAGTCGAAGAGAAAATTTTACAAAAATATAATGAGATGAGTGGTCACATGGTCTTTGGTCCGGTTGTTAGAGTCGATAACGATGAAAACACTTTTATCGAGATAGATGAGCTTCGTGCCATCTTACCACGCAAAAACCGCATAAAAGGCGAGAAATTTAAAGTGGGCGACGTGGTAAAAGCAGTCATTAGAAAAGTTTTTACAGATAAAAATTTAGGTATAAAGGTCGAGCTTTCAAGGACTTCACCTAAATTTCTTGAAGCGCTGCTAAATTCAGAAGTGCCAGAGATAAAAGACGGTGGTATCATCATACAAGGAAGCGCTAGGATCCCTGGTGAAAGGGCTAAAGTAGCGCTCATCTCAACTACTCCAAACATCGATCCAGTTGGCGCAACGGTCGGTACAAAGGGTGTTAGGATAAATGCCGTAAGCAAAGAGCTTCATGGTGAGAGTATCGACGCAATCGAATACACCACAGAGCCAGCGATCTTGGTGGCTCGCGCTATGGCGCCTGCGATCATCACATCTGTAAAGATCGAAGAAAATAAGGCAATCGTAACGCTTGCAAGCGAGCAAAAGAGCAAAGCTATCGGCAAAAACGGCATAAATATCCGCCTGGCAAGCATGCTAACTGGCTATGAGATCGAGCTAAATGAACTTGGCTCAAAAACTAGTAGCAATGCAGAAAATAATGAGCCAATCAAAGACTTAAAAGCACTTTTTGGCGATAACTAATGAAATTTCAAATAAGAAAAGCGACTAGAGCCGATATAGATGTAATTTGCGAGCTTGTAAGAGAGCTTGCTAGTTATGAGAATTTGAGCGATCAAGTCACTTTTACAAATGAAATTTTTGCAGACTCCATCTTTAATAAAAAACACGCAAAAGCCCTTATCTGCGAGAGTGAGGGCAGGGTGATAGGATATGCTATCTATTTTTATACATTTTCTACATTTTTGGGGCTTGGTGGGATCTATCTTGAGGACATTTATGTCAAAAAAGAGTTTAGAAATCAAGGTATCGGCAAGGCATTTTTTAAATTTTTAGCTCAAATTTGCAAGGATGAAAATTTAAAAAGGTTTGAGTGGTGCTGCCTAAACTGGAATGAGCCAAGTATTAAATTTTATGAAAGCTTGGGTGCTAAAAATCAATCTCTTGAGTGGAGAAACTACCGCTTGGACGGTGAAAATTTAGAAAAACTTTTAAATTTATAGTTCTTTTTAAATAACAAGCTCAAATTTGCTTTTAAATTTGAGCTTGTGAGTGATTAAAATTTATATGTATATCCCAAATAAAGACCTACATTTGTCTCTTTTATTTTTGCATTATCATATTTTGCTATGGAACTATATTTAGTTCTATCAGCTTTTAGGCCAAACTCAACTGCATTGTTTTCGTAGATAGAGTATTCAGCACCAATTCTTGCACCTAGTATTCAGTCATTTGTATTGGCTTTTTCCGAGCCATCATGAGTGTCAAATACATCCATTTTAAGCTTTGAGTAGCCAGTATAGCCGCCAAGAACTAGTTTTATGTCCTTTGTTAACTCTGGTGTATAGTCTGCGCCTACTAGAAATTTATGTGTACTCCATTTTATTACTGTACCATCTTCATCGCCAAGTGATTTCTTTGCTTGAAAGTCGTAAATGTAAGCTCCATAAACTCTAAAACTATCAAAATCATAGCCAGCTTTTAGTCCAAAATTTGATGAGCTTATCAAACAGAGTGAGATGCTTGTAGGCGGGATATGTTATATAAAATTTAAAGCGAGATGATATAAGTTTTTAAAAGGTGGTTAACCACCTTTTGTTATTTTATTGCAATTATTTTTGTATCTTTTTGTTTAAGTTCTAGACTACCATCTACATTACATCTTGGATTTAAAGTTTCTAGAGTTGCCAAAACTTCTGTTTTATTACCTTCACCTATGTCATCATATTTTTTTAAGATATACATATGTGGTATATTTTTAGGTATGCTACCTTTTGGCATACTAAAAGCCACGGCTTTTACGTTAAATTTTCTAGATCAACCTTCGTATCTTTATCGACTATCAGATAACCTTTAATACCATCTTCTTTTAATTCATTTTTCTTAGTCTCTATATTATATTCCTAGTCAAAATTTACCCTTTTATAAACCCTTACTTCGCCTTTAAAATGTTTGATACTACCCATATCAGCTTTACAAATTTTAGCCAAAGTAGTTGGCTCACCACATCCAGTTAGGGCAAAAGTAAGTGTTGCTGTAATGACTGAAAAAAACGACTTTTGTTTTCATATTTTTCCTTTTTGTAAAAGTTAGAAATTCGGATTTTACAAAAAAATAAAACTGAAAAAATTAAACTAATAAATTTATGAAATATTTTTTGATAAATTTGGTGTAAAAAAGAAATTTGAGCTCAAAGCAAGTGCTTCAAGCTCATTTAAATTTACTCGTTTAGGATAGAGAGAAGCTCTTTATTATCTTTTGTTTTTAGCATTTTTGCGTATAAGAATTTAAGCGCTTCGACATCATCCATTGTAGCGATCGCAGAGCGAATAGCCCAAATTTTTTGAAGCTCGTCAGGTTTTTGAAGTAGTTCTTCTTTTCTGGTACCTGATTTTAGCACGTTGATAGCTGGGTAAATTCTGCGGTCTGAGATATTGCGGTCAAGTACGATCTCGCTGTTTCCAGTGCCTTTAAACTCTTCAAATATCACTTCATCCATACGTGAGCCAGTGTCGATTAGCGCGGTTGCGATGATGGTTAGTGAGCCGCCGTGCTCGATGTTTCTAGCTGCACCAAAGAAGCGTTTTGGTTTGTGAAGTGCGTTTGCGTCCACGCCGCCTGTTAGCACCTTGCCGCTTGGCGGGGTCACTGTGTTGTAGGCGCGTGCTAGACGGGTTATACTATCAAGCAAGATGATGACATCTTTACCCATCTCAACTAGACGTTTTGCCTTTTCGATGACTAGCTCTGCTACGCGGACGTGGTTAAGCGCTGGCAGGTCAAATGTCGAGCTAAATACCTCGCCTTTTACGCAGCGCTGCATGTCTGTAACTTCTTCTGGTCTCTCATCTACCAAAAGCACCATTAGTTGGGCTTCTGGGTGATTTTTAGCGATGCCGTGAGCTAGCTCTTTCATAAGCTCAGTTTTACCACTTCTTGGAGGTGCGACGATGAGGCCACGCTGACCCTTGCCAATAGGCGTGAAAAGGTCAAGCACACGGCCTGTTAGCTTCATCGGATCATACTCTAAATTTAGCTTTTCAGTTGGGAAAAGTGGGGTTAAGTTGTCAAAGAGTGGCCTCTCTTTTGCGTCTGCTAGAGGCATATAATTTACCGCTTCGATCTTTAAAAGGGCGTAGTATTTTTCCTGATCTTTTGGCTCTCTTACTTGGCCGGTGATGATGTCGCCCACACGAAGTGCAAATTTGCGGATCTGTGAGTTTGAAACATAAGCGTCGTTTGAGCTGTCGCTTAAATTTGCATCGACAGCCCTTAAAAAGCCATAACCTTCGTTTGTGATCTCTAAAATTCCAGTAAATAGTATAAAGCCGCCTTGTTTTGTCTGGGTTTTTAGTATCTCAAATATTAAATCCTGCCTGCGAAATTCTCGTGGATTTTCGACACCAACGCTATTTGCGATCTGCACTAGCTCATCTAAGCTAAGCGTTCTTAGCTCTTCGATCTTGTGTCCGTCTACTGGTATGTGCGTTCTTGATGCTTGATGTTTTTTTGTAGTTTTTGTGTTTTGAGCAGCACTTTGCTCGGTTTGGTTATTTTCCATATTTCCTCTTTAAATGTGGGGATAATTTTGCAGAATTTCTAGGTTTCAAAAAGAAGTTTTTGAAAGTTTTGGCATTTTATAAAAATAAAACTTTGTTGTCAAGAAATGGCATAAAATAAAATTTTTGCTCAAAAATGGTTGATTTGCTATAATCTCGCCATTTTATAACGATAACAAAAGAAGAAATTTGTGCCTATTTTTGTAGTTTGCCTACCATAAATTTATATGGTGCGTAATAGGCATGTGATGCAATAATATTAGTAAAAATTTTAGATAAAAGAAAGTAAAAATGTCACAAAGTAGATGTGCTCATTGTAGATTAAAATTTGATGAAAACGTGATGATCTCAAATGAAAGCGGACTTAAATTTTGCTGTGTTGGTTGCAAAGGTGTTTATGAAATTTTAAATGAAAATGGGCTTAGCGAGTTTTATGAACGTCTTGGTAAAAATACACTTACACCGGCAAGCAACGGTGCAAATATCAAAAATTTAGCAGCAAATTTTAGCGAGCTTGTGACAAAAGAGGGCGACTTTAGTCAAATTTCATTTTTAATCGATGGCATCACTTGCTCAGCTTGCATCTGGCTACTTGAAAAGGCACTTTTTAACTTGCCTGGCGTCTTGGAGGTAAATATCAACTCGCTTAATCAAAAAGCGGTTATTGTCTTTGATGAGCAAGAGCTTTTGGTAGAGCAAATAATTGAAAAAATTTATGCCGTTGGCTACGTCCCAAAGCCCTATGCTACGAGTTCGAAAGAGGACGAGCTAGCTAAGAAAAGAAGAAAATTTTACACAAAAGCACTAGTTGGTATCTTTGCTACGATGAACATTATGTGGCTAGCCATTGCTCAGTATAGTGGGTATTTTAGTGGCATAAGAGGCGATATAAAAGATATTTTAAGCTTTGCGCAGTTTGTATTAGCAACGCCTGTACTTTTTTATACTGGTAGCGAGTTTTTTAAAGGAGCAAAGATAGCCATAAAAAACGCTTCACCAAATATGGATTTGCTCGTTATCACCGGAGCTAGCATAACCTATATCTACTCTATTTTTGCGATGTTTACGAGGAGTGGCGAGAGCTATTTTGATTCAGTTGCGATGATCATCACCTTTGTTTTTATCGGTAAATTTTTAGAAATTTTGGGTAAGAAAAAGGCGCTTGAGACTTCAAATTTCTTAAATGATATGCTGCTTGCAAAGGTGTGTATTTTAGAAGATGGCAAGGATGTTTTAAAGGAGCCAAGAGATGTAAATTTGGGCGAAAAGATCGTGCTTAGATCTGGTGATAGGGCGCTACTTGATGGAGTGGTGCTTAGTGGCGAGGCTAGCGTGGATAGCTCAAGCCTAACTGGAGAGAGCCTGCCTGTGACCTTGGGAGTGGGACAAGAGGTAAAAAGTGGCGTAATTTGTCAAAATGGACAAATCATCTACGAAGCAAAGAAAATTTTTAAAAATTCTTATCTAAATCAGCTCATAAATTTGCTCCAAAATGCAGAGCTAAAAAAGCCAAATATCGAGCTAGTAGTCAATAAAATCGCTTCTAAATTTTCTCTTAGCGTGCTAACTTTAGCATTTTTTACATTTTGGTTTTGGTACTTTGAATTTGGCTTTTCAGAAGCTATTATTACGGCTGTTAGCGTCATCGTGATCGCTTGCCCTTGTGCGCTTGCGCTTGCCACGCCAGTTAGTAGTGTATGTGCCCTTGGTGTGGCTTTTAAAAATAGAGTACTTTTTAAAGAGGCTAAATTTTTTGAAAGCCTTGCAAAGTGCGATGTAGCAGTATTTGACAAGACTGGTACGCTCACAAAGGCGGAATTTGAGGTTAGTGATTTTTTCATAAAAGAGAGCATAAGTTTAGATGAAATTTATTCGCTAGCTCTTATATCAAATCATCAAATAAGCGTGGCAGTGGCTAAATTTCTAAAGCAAAAAGGCGCAAGGAAAATAGAGCTTAAAAATACAAATTTAAGCGTGGCAAAGGGTGTTGAGGCTGAAATTTCGGGTAAAAAATTTTATGCAGGAAGCAAGCGATTTTTAGTTGAAAATGGTATTGGCTTTGATGAAGCTGAAGAAAATGTGAGCTTTTTTGTGGGGCTTAATGGTGAGTTAGTGGCGAAATTTTATCTAAAAGATAGTGTAAAACCCGAGGCAAAGGCCTTGATAGATGAGCTAAAGAGCGCTGGCATGAAAGTGTGTATCTCAAGTGGCGACGTGCAAAAAGTGGTAAAAAACGTGGCAGATGAGCTTGGCGTGAGTGAGTTTAGAGCAGAGATGTTGCCTGAAACGAAAGCTAAATTTATAAGCGAACTAAAAGAGCAAGGCAAAAAGGTGCTAATGGTAGGGGACGGTATAAACGACGCAGCAGCGCTTAGCCTTGCTCATGTTGCCATTTGCATGGGAAGTGGGGTGGCAATAAGCTTAGAAAGAAGTGATGTAGTGCTACTTGATGATAGTTTAAAAAGTCTAGCAAAGGCCATAAAAATCTCAAAATTTACTTACAAAACGATAAAGCAAAATTTGCTCTTTTGTCTTCTTTATAATGCTCTTGCTCTACCATTTGCTGTATGTGGCTATGTCATTCCGCTATTTGCTGCGCTTTTTATGTCGCTTAGCTCGCTAAGTGTTATTTTAAACTCGCTTTATATTGTTAGAAAATTTAAGGAAAAATAATGGATAGCGCGACACTTGCGATGCTAGTTTTTATCTCAGTTTTGATGGGGGCATTTTTGCTTTTTGGCGTGCTTTGGGGGATAAAAAATAAGCAATTTGAGGACTACCGAAAATTTTTAGACGGAGCAAATTTGGACGATGAAGATGCACTAAATGAAGCTTATGAGCTAGAGCTTCGTAAAAAAGAAGCTCTAAAAAAGAGGCTAGAGGCTAGCAGTAAAGATAAGGCTAGCTCTCGATAGTTGGCTCGCCAAAAAGTCTATTGGCCTCTTTTAGCACACCTTGTTCTCTTTGTCTTTGAAGCTCTTCTGGCGTTTTTAGCTCTTTATTTAGCATTAAAGTAAAGTTATTTCTCTCTTGCAGATCGCTTTTTATCTCGATCTTTGGCTCATTTTTAGTTTCAATGTTATTTGCATTTAGTCTTGAAATTTCCTCATCAAGCTCGTCTAGTTCGCTTTTTTCATTATTTTCTAAAGAGGCTTTAGGCGTCTTAGTTTGTACTTTTTGCTCATCACTCTTTGCATTTACTATTTTTGCATTTTGTCCAAAAAGCGTACGCAATATCTCATTTAAAATTTTCCAATTTTTCTTAAAATATTCAAGATTTTCATCTTTTGCATTTACTATCAGTCCAAGCTCATTGTTATTAAAGAAGCTAAATTCTACAAATTCTTTAAAAAACTCGCCAAGATCGTAATTTCTATCATAAATTTTTGTTAAGAAGAGTTCGTATGGACCTTGCATTTTAGCAGGAGCTGCTTGGCTTTTTTGAGTGATGACTTCTGTGATTTGAGTGGAATTTTCGCTATTTTTTGAGATCACCTCATTTATAGCGTCATCGATATCTTGTAAATTTAGAGCTTCTATCATCATAAAAAGCATTAGCATTAGTACAAAGCCATTATCGCTACTTACGTTTAGCATACCTTTAGCTTGTGCCAAAATCCTAAAAAATCTCTCATAAACAAGTAGTGAAATTTTTGAGTCGTTTTCTATAAATTTTTGCTTTAAATTTGCCAAAATTTCATCTATTATCATCTCTGGATCATAGCTTTCAAGTTCGCTTACAAGCACTCTGATAGTATTTTTATCATGATTTAAAACATGAGTTATTATATCTTCGATCTTTTCTGGATCAAGAAGTCCTAACATCGATGCTACGCCATTTGCCGTGACATTATTTGCCCCGTAAATGATAGCTTGATCAAGAAGTGTCAAAGTATCTCTTAACGATCCTCCGCCACTTCTTGCTAAAATTTCAAGTGCCTCTTTTTCGTAGCTAATGCCTTCTTTGCTTAAAATAAACTCAAGATGTTTAATGATGCTGTATCTGCTTATTTGCTTAAACCTAAAATGCTGCGTTCTTGAAAGCACCGTTGTTGGGAGTTTTAATGGATCAGTCGTCGCCAGGATAAATTTTACATAGCTTGGTGGCTCTTCAAGCGTTTTTAAAAGAGCATTAAATGCCTCTTTGGTTAGCATATGTACTTCGTCGATTATAAAAATTTTATATCTTGCCATTGCTGGAGCATATTTTGTTTGCTCGATCAGCTCTCTTATGTCATCTATCTTTCTGTGGCTAGCAGCGTCCATTTCAATGATGTCCATATGCCTTGACTCATTTGCCATTATGCATTGTGGACATACTTCACATGGTTTTGAGGTAGGTCCTTTTTCGCACACTAGTGCTTTTGAAAATATCCTGGCACTTGAAGTTTTACCGCTTCCTCTAAGCCCTGAAAATAGATATGCATGACTGATTCGACCTTCGTCAAGTGCGTGTATTAGGCTTTTGCTAACTGCTTCTTGACCGATGAGTTCATCAAAATTTTTAGGGCGATATTTTAAAGCTAGTGCTTGCAATGCGGTATCCTTTTTATAAAGTTCAAGGATTTTATAAAAAAAGGCATAAATTTATGATTATTTATATATTTAATTGGCTTTAAAATTTTTTATTTTAGTTTAATGAGGGCGGATAAATTTTTATATGTTTGCATAAAATTCATAGTGTATTTACAAAAAATAAAAAATATCCCTTTTTATAATGATCCATAGCTGTATAGATTTAAAATTTATAATAAAAATACATAAAATTTTATGTTAAATATTTTGTATTTTTGTATTAATCGTGTTTGGTATAAAAAGCCTTAGCATGTGTGCCAAGGCAAAATTTAGATTAGCAAGAGAAGCAAGTTTTAAACTCATAAGCGGTTGGGCGCGCTTCGTAAGGCCAAACTTGAGTTTCAAATTTGAAGTGTTGATAGGTATCTATGAAAAGATCGCTCATTATCGGTTTTAGGTATTCGTTATCGCGGATAAGCGCTTCAAGGCTGCCACGGAGTGTGTGTGGGAGCTGCTCGATGCCGCGCTCTCTGATCTCATCTAGGTGAAGTTTAAATAAATTTTCATCCATCGGGCCAACTGGCTCGTATTTATTTTTAACGCCGTCAAGTCCTGCCATTAGCATTGCTGAAAAGGCTAGATAAGGGTTTGCTGTGCTATCTGGAAATCTCATCTCTGCTCTAACTGACTTTTCACCTGAACCATAAGGTATGCGGATACTTGCTGAGCGGTTTTGGCTAGAGTATGTTAGGATAGACGGTGCTTCAAAGCCAGGGATTAGGCGTTTGTAGCTATTTGTGCTTGGGTTAGTAAAGGCTGCAACGCTTCTTGCGTGTTTTAAAACGCCACCGATGTAGTATCTTGCAAAATCACTTAAATTTGCGTAGTTGCCCTCTTTATAGAATAAATTTTTACCATCTTTCCAGACTGATTGATGCACATGCATACCGCTTCCGTTGTCGCCATAAAGTGGTTTTGGCATAAATGTAACTGTCTTGCCGTTTAGGTGAGCCACCATGCGAACGACATATTTATAAATTTGAACATTATCGGCGGCTTCGACTAAGTTACCAAATTTTACACCGATTTCACCTTGTCCTTGAGCGACTTCGTGGTGACCCAAAAATACTTCAAGACCAACTTGCTCTAGAACTTGCATCATCTCGGCTCTTAGATCTACCATGCTGTCGATTGGTTGAGTCATCAAGTAGCCGCCTTTTCTGCGTGGGCGGTGACCTGTGTTGTAGCTATCTTTGAAGTCAGTAGCATCGTTCCACTCGCCTTCCTCGCTATCTACTTGATACATCGCGCAGTTTGGGCTATCGATGATTTTGACGTTGTCAAAGACAAAAAATTCATTCTCAGGGCCAAAGTATGCCTCATCGCCAAGACCACTATCTTTTACATATTGCATTGCTCTTTTAGCTATTGAGCGAGGGCATTTTTCATAAATTTGACCCTTGTAAATGTCGTAAATATCGCAAAAAACAACGACTGTAATATCAGAAGTAAATGGGTCTAAAAATGCAGTTGTAGCTTCTGGCTTCATTATCATATCGCTCTTATCGATTGGTTGCCAGCCATGCATAGAGCTAGCGTCCATCGGAATACCATTTGTGAAATTTTCTTTTGTAACAGCTTTTATGTTGTAGCTAATGCTATGCCAAGCACCACCTAAATCAGTAAATCTAAAATCTACAAATTTGACTTCATTTTCTTTACAAAAATCAAAAAAATGATCTATATTTTGGACGAATTTTCCCACTTTTTTCTCCTTTTAATTTTTAAATTTTTCGTATTCTATCATAAAACCTAATATTTAAGATTAAATTTATATTTTATTTGAACCCAATCTAAAATTTTACTAATTCTCTATCTCTATTTTTAAAAATAGCACACTTTGAATAACCTAAATCTCTAGCTATTTGTTCGCAAATTTCGCCATTTTTACCAATATCTTCTTTTGCGTGAGCGTCTGAGCCAAAGGTGATGGTTATATCTTTTTCGGCTATTAGTTCAAGTAAATTCAGGCTTGGATATTGCTCGCCGATAGGTTTTCTAAAGCCAGCCGCATTTATCTCAACAACTAAATCTGCTTCTTTTATCGCATTTACTGCATTTTTAGCCAAAATCCTAACATCCTTTTTTGGCAAAAATTTAAAAAGTTTTAAAAGATCAATATGCCCCATAATGTCAAATTTACCAAGCTTGGCTGATCTTTCTACATGATCAAAATACTCTTGCCAAATCTGATCCAAGTCTTTGCCCTCGTAGCCACCGATAAATTCTGGATTGTCAAATGCCCAGCCATTAAAAAAATGCACAGAGCCTATTAGATAATCAACCTTTCTAGCAAAAACTCGCTCATCCATAAATCCATCTAAAAAGTCCATCTCATAGCCAAGCAAAATTTCTATCTCACCGCTAAATTTATCTCTTAAATGTAAAATTTCGTCTTCATAGCCTTGCATTTCATCAAAGCTCATTCTGTAAGCTTCATCGTAGTTCATCGGTGCATGATCGCTAAAGCCAAAGTATTTTGTGCCAGCTTTTATTGCGTTTTGTACATACTCTTTTGGCTTGCCAACTGCGTGTTTGCAAAGTGGCGTGTGGTTGTGAAGATCGACGGTCATTTTTAGCCTTTTAAGGTCATTTATTTTTAAAAATGCTATCTAAAAATTTATAAATTTAAAGATAAAAGCATTGCCTTTAAACTTACTTTTTATTTAAATCCTATATAATCAAGCCAAATTTTATTAGGAGCTTTTATGACCCAAGAGGAACTTGACGCACTTATGGCAGGTGGGCTAGATGATGAGTTAGATAATGCTAAAGAAGATGCTGGCCAAGAGGTTGCGGACGTCAAAGAGGATACGGACGAGGTAACAGAAGTTGCAGAAGCAATCGATACTAAAGATGAGCCACAGTCAAAATCAGAAAGTAATTCAAAGAATGCAGAAAACTACAGAGTGAGCGCAGATGGCGTTTGGCCACCGCCACCTCCAACGGAAGACCACAAAATGGTTCATCAGCTTGACGATGTGACAAGAGATAGCGAAGAGAAAGCTACTCAGATGTTTGATAAACTTGAGACGATAAATAACTTTTTTATGGACGCTGAGAGCGACTCAAATAGCCTAAAAGACACAATAAACTCAAATATCGAGCTATTTACGACGCTAAGTAAGAAATTTCCAAATATCTCTGCATTTAGCGAGGCTTTGGAGAAAAATAACTCACTTCTTGGCACGATCGATAATATCATCGGAAATTTACAAATGGGACAAGATGAGATCATGATGGCTATGGATATGATGCAGTATCAAGACATCCATAGACAAAAGATTGAGCGTGTTATTAACGTTATGAGAGCGCTAAGTAAATATATGAATACCTTATTTGAAGGTAAAATTGACGATGATAAGCGTGTTAGCTCTGCTGTTCACATCGCTGGTGATACAACGACTGAAAATCTTGTGAGCAACGACGATATCGAAGCCTTGATAGAAAGTTTGGGTAAAAAATAGTGCTAAAAAGGCCTGAGCTTTTATCTCCAGCTGGAAATTTAACAAAACTTAAAATCGCCCTTGAGTATGGAGCTGACGCTGTTTATGGCTCGGTGGCTAGCTTTTCACTAAGGACTAGATCAGCAAGGGAGTTTAACCTTGAAACATTCAAAGAGGCGATAGACTACACGCATGCAAAGGGAAAGAAATTTTATGCTACCATAAATGCTTTTCCTTTTAACTCTCAGATCGAGCCACTAAAAAGGCACTTGCAGACTATCTCGGCTATGAAGCCAGATGCCTTTATTATCGCAACTCCAGGCGTTATGAGTCTAGCAAAAGCCATCGCTCCTAATATCGAGATACATCTCTCAACTCAGGCAAATGTCATGAATGTGCTTGATGCAAAAATTTATCACGATATGGGTGCAAAACGTATCGTCGTAGCACGCGAGATGAACTTAAAAGATGTCATAAAGATAAAAGAAGAAATTCCAACTCTTGATATTGAAATTTTTGTCCATGGCTCGATGTGCTTTGCTTACTCTGGTAGGTGTTTGGTGAGCTCAGTGCAAAGCGGACGTATGTCAAATCGCGGTAGCTGCGCAAATGATTGTAGGTTTAAATACGAACTCTACGCTAAAAACGAAGAGAGTGGTGTGCTTTTCCGCCTAGAGGAAGACGAGCACGGCACTCATATTATGAACTCAAAAGATCTTTGCCTAATATCGCACATCAAAGAGATCGTTGATAGTGGCGTAATAGATAGCCTAAAAATAGAAGGCCGCACAAAGAGCGAGTACTACGCAGCTTGCACAGCAAGAGCTTATAAAATGGCGATAGATGATGCATTGGATGGTAAATTTAACGCACAAATTTATGAAAATGAGATAAATACGCTGAAAAATCGTGGCTTTACGGACGGATATTTGGTGCATAGGCCTTATGAGAGAATAGATACACAAAATCACGTTAGTAGCCTAGAAGAGGGCACGCATCAGGTAAATGCAATAAGCGAAGATGGCGAGTTTTTTAAGTGCAAATATAAAATTTTTCCAGGCAATAGCTATGAGATCGTGGCTCCTACTGGATCGGTTATAGAAGATAGTGAAAATGAAATCTCAAAGGTTTATTCACAAGAGGGCAAGAAATTTATCAAATTTAAGCAGCTCATCACCAAAAAAGGTAAGGTTATGAGTGAAATTCACAGTGGCAATGAAAATGAGATAAACCTCGGCGTTAAGCTGCCAAAATTTAGCTTTTTAAGGGAGAAAATATGAAATTTGTTTCTATTATAATGGGAAGTAAGAGCGACTATGAGATCGTTAGTGAGGCGGCAAAAACTCTGGAGAAATTTGGCGTAAAATATGAACTGATAATCAGCTCAGCTCACAGGAGTCCAAAAAGAACAAGCGAGTATGTCGCAAATGTAGAAAAAAAAGGCGCAAAAGTCTTCATTGCAGCTGCTGGTATGGCGGCTCACCTAGCTGGAGCTATCGCTGCAAATACAACAAAACCAGTGATTGGCATACCAATGGCAGGTTCGGCTCTAAGCGGTGTTGACGCACTTTACTCAACTGTGCAAATGCCAAGTGGCATGCCAGTGGCAACTCTAGCTATCGGCAAGGCTGGCGCGATAAATGCAGCCTATTTGGCAGTGCAAATTTTAGCCCTTGAAGATGACAATCTAGCAAGTGCGCTAAAGGCCGACAGAGAGGCGAAGATAAAGGCTTTAGAGGAAGACTCTTCAAAGGTTGAAGTGATACTGTAAAAAGGAGAAGCGGTGCAGACTTATCTTGGTGTTGATGAATTTTGCAAACTTGTGCACTTGGAGCGTGAAGTTATCGAAGATATGATAAATCGTGGCGTTTTGAAAACCAAAGAGGAAAATGGAGAAATTTTGATAGAAGCGAGCGAAGGAACGATGAGCGTGGTGCCTAGTGTTTCGCAAAATTTATCCTTGCAACCGCAAGGCCAAGATGGTATCAGCTTTGTTGAAAAGACGATTGGAACGATATTAAATTTACACGAAAAGGTACTTGACGCAAAGGATGAGACGCTTGAAACCTTAAGAAATGAGAATAAATTTTTAAAAGAGGCGCTTATTTCTATGCAAGAGCTCTATGATGAAGATAGAAAAACGGTCGAGACGCTTACAAAACAGCTTAAAATTTCACAAGATGAAGTTGAATTTTTAAAACGAAAATACAAGCTAATGTGGAACCAAGCGGTTGAAAATTTTAACGGACAAAAGTAGTTTATGAAGATTATAAATTTAGAAGATAGCTTTGAAATTTACGGAGTAAAAACTCGCACTAAAAATGAAGATGAGATGGGCGGCAAGGGTAAAATTCCAGCTTTATGGTCTAGATTTATGAGTGAGCACTACGATGGCAAGAGTGAAATTTATAGCGTTTACTGCAACTATGAAAGCGATTTTGATGGACATTACGATAACTTCATCGGCACAAGATCAAGCCACAAAAGTGATAAAATCTTAGAGATAAAAAGTGGCAAATATGCCGTTTTTAGTTTTGCAAGAGAGCCACAAAATGTTGCAAAATTTTGGGGTGAAATTTGGAGATATTTTGAAAGTAGCGAGCTAAAAAGAGCCTATAAAACAGATTTTGAGCTTTACAGCAGCAACGAGATAAAAATTTATATTTCTATTTTGGGTTAGGAAAAATGAATAAAAAAAACAATAGTTCAATTTTGAGTTTTATCGAAAATTTTGGTAACAAATTGCCAAATCCAACTATGCTTTTTATCTATCTTTCGATTATTACGATAATAATATCGTTTGTGCTAGAAAAGATGGGCGTTGGTGTAAGCTATCAGGCTATCAAAGATGGACAAATATCACAGCTTAATACAAATGTTATAAATTTGCTTTCTGCTGATAGTCTTAGATCTTTTGTTTCGTCTGTGCTTAAAAATTTTACTAATTTTTATCCTTTGGGAGTAGTTTTTGCGATTATTCTAGGTATTGGTATTGCAGATAAGTCCGGACTTTTATCAGCACTTATGACAAAGATTGCCTTAAAATCTTCCAAAATATGGGTAACTCCAATCGTTATTTTTCTTGGTGTAATGTCAAATGTTGCTTCTTCGGTTGGCTATGTTGTGCTAATCCCGCTTGGAGCTATTTTATTTGCTGGATTTGGTCGCCATCCAATTGCTGGATTAGCTGCTGCTTTTGCTGGTGTTAGCGGTGGCTGGTCGGCAAATTTATTAATCGGTACAAATGACCCGATGTTTGCGGCATTTTCTATGCAAGCAGCTAGCGTGTTAAATCCAGATTATGTAGTGTTAGCGACTGCAAATTGGTACTTTATGATAGCTTCGACATTTTTGATCGTATTTGTTGGCTGGTTTGTAACAGATAAAATCGTAGAGCCTAGGCTTGGCAAATTTGATTTTTTGGGTGATTTTAGCCTAAAAGAGCATAGTGAGATAAGTGTAGAGCAAAAACGTGGCTTAAAATTTTCACTAATAGCGTTGATTGTTTTTGTGATTTTACTGCTTGTGGCTATTTTGCCTTCTGGCTCTTTATTTGGAGCAAAAGACAATGAAAGCTTTATGAAATCTACTTTTATGCATTCTATTGTTGTTTTTATGATGTTGCTTTTTATAGTGGTAGGTGTCGCTTACGGTGTAGGTGCTAGGAGTATAAAAAGCAGTAATGACGCCATAAAATTTATGGAGCAATCTATTTCTGAGCTATCAGGATTTTTGGTTTTGATATTTTTCGCAGCTCAGTTTACATATCTTTTTAATACCTCAAATATTGGGCTAGTGCTTTCTATCAAAGGTTCTATTTTTCTAAAAGAGATTGGATTAACCGGACTTAGCCTTATTATAGTTTTTATTTTCTTGATCGCTTTTATAAATTTATTTATAGCTGTTGATTCTGCAAAGTGGGCGATGATGGCTCCGATTTTTGTTCCAATGTTTATGAATCTTGGACTCTCGCCAGAGCTTACACAGGCTGCTTTTAGAATAGGCGACTCTACTACAAATATAATAACGCCTTTGATGCCGTTTTTTGTTTTGATAGTAGCTTTTATGCAAAAATACAATAAAGAGTTAAAAATCGGATCAGTGGTTTCTATTATGCTTCCTTATACGGTTGCATTTTTAATTTCTTGGACAGCGCTAATGTCGTTTTGGTACATTTTTGATCTACCGCTAGGACCTGGTGCAGTTATACACTATGTAAAGTAAAATTTTAAAAGGAAAGCAATGACATTTTCACAAATAATATTAACCCTTCAAAACTATTGGCAAGAGCAAGGCTGCGTGATACTTCAACCATACGACATGCCAGCTGGTGCGGGCACATATCACCAAGCGACATTTTTAAGGAGCCTCGGACCAAAGCCGTGGGCGACTGCATATGTAGCTCCAAGCCGCCGTCCAACTGATGGCAGATACGGCGAAAACCCAAACCGCCTAGGCGCTTATTATCAGTTTCAAGTACTCATAAAGCCAAGTCCAGAAAATATCCAAGAGCTTTATCTTAAAAGCCTTGAAAAGCTTGGGTTAAATTTAAAAGATCATGATATACGCTTTGTTGAAGATAACTGGGAGAGCCCGACTCTGGGCGCTTGGGGGCTAGGCTGGGAGGTCTGGCTAGATGGCATGGAAGTGACTCAGTTTACGTATTTTCAACAAGTGGGCGGCATCGCATGCGAGCTGATCTCTGGTGAGATAACATACGGACTTGAGCGTTTGGCCATGTATCTCCAAGATGTAAATAGCGTCTATGACATCGTTTGGGACGACTCTAATGGCAGCATCGTAACCTACTCCGACGTGCATAAACAAGGCGAGTATGAGTGGAGCAAATACAACTTCGAAGTAGCAAATGTTGATATGCTTTTTAACCAGTTTGAAAACGCATTTAACGAGTGCAAACGCTGCTTAGAGGCTAAAATTTCACTGCCAGCTTACGACTACTGCATGCTTGCGGCTCACACATTTAACGTCCTTGACGCGCGCGGAGCGATTAGTGTAACGCAAAGGCAAGACTACATCCTAAAAATTCGAGAGCTTGCAAAAGAGTGTGCGCTAACTTATAAAGAGAGCCTAGAGCAAAAGTAAAATTTTATGAAAATAGCTGAAATTTATAAAATTCTAGATGAAATTTGCCCGTTTGCGAGCCAAGAGTCTTGGGATAATAGTGGCCTTCAAGTTGGCTCATTTGATAGCGAATTTGAGCAAATTTATCTAAGTCTTGATTTGGATAGCGAACTTTTGCAAAATGTCTTGCCAAATTCGCTCATCATCACTCACCATCCGCTCATTTTTAAGGGGCTAAAAAGCCTAGACTACAGCCTTTATCCAAGCTCACTCATAAGGGAGATGATGATAAAAAATATCTCGCTCATCTCGCTTCACACAAATGCTGACCTTGCATTTTTAAATGAAAAATTTGTGATGCAGGTTTTGGGGCTTGAAATTTCAAGTAAAGAGGGCTTTTTGATCTATGCTGATGTGAAGATAAAATTTAGTAAGCTTTGCAAATTTGTAAAAGAAAAACTTGGACTAGAAAATTTAAGAGTAGTTCATGCAAAAGATGAAATTTCTAAAATTTGTATCTGCACTGGAAGCGGCGGAGATCTCATCCAAGATGTCAAAGCAGATGTCTTTTTAACGGGTGATCTAAAGTATCATCAAGCTCTTTATGCAAAGGAAAATGGGCTAAATTTAATCGATATAAATCACTATGAAAGTGAACGTTATTTTGGTGATTTTTTAGCAAAATATTTGCAAAATCTGAAAATTGAAGTTATAATACGCAATTCTAAAAATCCATTTACATATTGCTAATAAAAAAGGAAACATTATGAATAAATACTTACAACAATTAGTTGAATTATCTGATCTTGATAAACAAATAGATGGCTTTATACCACGCATTCAAGACATAGAAAAGGCTTATAAAAATATAGAAGAAGAGTGCGAAACCATAACGGTTAATATAGAAAGACTAGATGAAGAGGTAAGTGACTTAAAATCTCAAAAATCAGGCACAAATGCTCATATTGCCGAGTTTAGTGCGAAGATAAAAGATGTTGTTAAAAAAAGATCAAATGTAAAAAATGAAAAAGAGTCAAAAGCCTTAAGTCTTGAAGAGGATATTGCAAAAGAGCAACTTGAGGCTGCAAATGAAGAGATTGCTAGACTTGAGAAGCTAATAGATAGTAAAAATAGTCAAAAAGATGAGCTTGGTGCAAAAAAAGCTGAACTTGAAGAGAATTTAAAAAATATAAAAAGTAAAACTTCATCTGAGCTTGAAAATATTGGGAAAGAACGTGAAGAAGTTTATGCCAAAAAAGACAAGCTTATCGCCACTATGAATCAAAAAATTCTCGCATTTTATGAAAAAATTAGAAAATGGGCTCATAATACGGCCGTTGTTCCTGTAAAAAAACAAGCTTGTTATGGCTGCTTTATGCAGATAAATGACAAAACTTTCTCTGCTGTTATCAAGGGTGAAGATATCGTTACATGTCCGCATTGTGGCAGAATTTTGTATAAACAAGAGCAATAACACATTTCGTGATAATAATATATTACTTTCTAGCCTCAATACTCTATCTATTTGGGGCTATCTTTCTACTCATCTTAAGTTTTAAAAAAAAGTATCATAAGTCGATTCCAGCACGTTTTTTCCTCTTTAATAATCCTAAATTTCAAGATGCAGATGTGCATTTTCACGCTTGTTCGTTTGGTGAAGTGCAAGCACTTAAACCTTTGATGCAAAAATTTGATAGCAAAGCCATAAGTGTGGTGACAAATACTGGCTTTGAAGCGGCAAGTAAAATTTGCTCTAACGCAAGATTTTTGCCATTTGAAATTTTTTTGCCATTTTGGCTAAAAAAGAGCAAAATTTTAGTTATTTTTGAGGCTGAGCTTTGGCTTATGCTAGTTTTCATGGCAAAGCTAAAAGGCAGCCGTGTGATATTAATAAATGCGAGAATTTCAGACAGAAGCTACAAAAGCTACTTGAAATTTGGCTTTTTTTATAGGTATCTTTTTAAATTTATAGATAAGATTTACGCTCAAAGTGAGCTTGATAAAGAGCGGCTAAAGTCACTTGGTGCAGGTGAAACAGAGGTCGTTGGTAACATAAAAGCTGCATTTTTGCCAAGCGTGAGTAAAATTTATGAAAAGCCAAAAGCTAGAGTGATCGTGCTAGCAAGCACGCATACAGGCGAAGAAGAGATGATTTTGCAAAATTTAAATTTAAAAGAAAACGATCTCTTGATCATCGCACCACGCCATCCTGAGAGGTTTACAGAGGTTGAGAAGATAGCAGGCGACTACGCTAAAAAGCATGATTTTAGCTTTGCGAAATTTAGTCAAACGTATAAATTTGAAGCTAAAGTAATTTTGCTTGACACTTTAGGCGAGCTTGTAAATGTTTATGCTATTAGCGATATAGTAGTGCTTGGAGGCAGTTTTGTGCCAAATATCGGTGGGCATAATCCAATCGAGTGCGCACAATTTAACCCAGTAATAATAAGCGGTGAGTTTATATTTAATCAAAAGGCGTTATTTAGCCTAGTTGAAAACATCTATATCGCAAAAGCAAGCGAGATCAGTGGCATAATAGATAGTGATGCTAAAAAGAGCAAGATCGCCGTGCAAGCAAGTGCTGATGCGATCATAGAAGATATAAGGAGCACTTTATGAGCGAAGAAAAAGCGTATAAAATTTTAGCCAAACAAAAAAATATCTCAAACAACGAGGCAAAGGAGCTAATAGATAGCGGTCTAGTCTATGCTAAAGGCCAAAAAGTGATGATAGCTCGAGCACTAATGAGTGAAAATACCAAATTTAGCGTCGAAGAGATGCCAAAGCCAAGCATTATTTTTGAAGATGAAAATTTAATAGCAATCAGTAAGCCAGCTGCCATAACTAGTGAAAAAATTAGTCAAATTTATAAATTTCCACTCCTTCACAGGCTCGATAAGGACACAAGCGGCGTGTTGCTTCTTGTAAAAAATGATGAATTCGCAGCACTTGCCATAAATGAATTTAAAAAGATGAAGGTTGAGAAAATTTACGTAGCCGCAGTTAGGGGCATCATGAGCGAAGAAGCGGTCGTAAATGAGCCAATCTTAACGATTAAAAATAAAAATGGCGCCATTTCAAAGATCTCAAAAGATGGCAAAGAGGCGATCAGTGAAATTTTACCTCTCATGGTTGTTGGCAAAAAAACGCTGGTAAAAGTTGCCATAAAAACAGGCAGGACACACCAGATAAGAGTGCATTTGGCTAGCTTAAATTTACCTATCGTTGGCGATGAGAAATACGGCAAAAATAGGGCAAATAGAATGTTTTTGCATGCCTATTCTATTGCTCTTTTAAACTATAAATTTAAAGCGCCGATCCCAAGAGAATTTAATGCTCTTGGATTTGAGCTATCTAATAAATTTGAAATTTAAAGAGCAATAAAGAAATTATTTAGTAATATACGCCCTTTAATAACAACTTGGAAAGGTGATTAGTGTTTGAACAAATTAGCGAGTCTTTTAGATTAGCCGTTAGCAAGATACGTTTTGTAGATGACGAAAAAGCTCTAAAAAACGCACTTGATGTGCTTAAAAAAGCTCTTTTAAAAGCTGATGTTCACCACAAAGTCACTAAAGATCTACTTACATCTATCGAAAGCGAGCTAAAGCAAACTGGCGTTGGTCAAAAGAATTTCCTAGATTCGATCAAATCAAATTTAACGACTATATTAACAGCTCCTGGCAACCAAGGCTTTGTCTATGCGCCAGTTGCACCAACTATTGTTTTGATGGCTGGCTTACAAGGTAGCGGTAAAACAACGACAACTATTAAGCTTGCAAACTATCTAAAGCTAAGAAAGAAAAAAGTTTTAGTTGCGGCTTGTGACTTGCAAAGATTGGCGGCGGTTGAGCAACTAAGACAGCTCTGCGTTGCAAATGAGATCGATCTTTTTTATATAGAAAATGAAAATAACCCTATAAAAGTAGCAAAAGAAGCGCTAGAAAAAGCAAAAAGCGGTCTTTATGATGTGCTTTTAGTGGATACCGCAGGTCGTCTTGCGATCGATGAGAAGTTGATGCAAGAGATAAAAGATGTAAAAAATGCGATAAATCCACATGAAATTTTCTACGTAGCTGATGCTATGAGTGGACAAGATGCCGTAAAAACAGCTACAAGTTTTAATGAAATTTTGGGAATTTCTGGAGTTATCCTTTCTAAATTTGACTCTGACTCAAAGGGTGGTGTAGCTATTAGTATTGCAAAACAGCTAAATATTCCACTTAGATTTGTTGGCACTGGCGAGAAAGTAGCTGATATCGAGAGTTTTATACCAGACCGCATCGTAAGCCGTATAACGGGTGAGGGCGACTTAGCTACTTTAGTCGAGAAAACATCGACTATTATAGATGAGAAAGAGGCAAAACGTCTAAATCAAAAGATAAAAAAAGGTCAATTTAACTTTAATGACTTTTTAGATCAGATGGAGAGTGTTAAAAAGCTTGGCAGTATGAAGTCTTTGATTGGGATGATACCTGGTCTTTCAAATATTGCAAATCAGATAAAAGATATAGATCTTGACAATTCAAAAGAAATTTTACATATTAAGGCTATGATAAACTCTATGACTAAAAAAGAGCGTGAAAATCCTGAACTTTTAAATAATAGTAGAAAAAGACGTTTAGCGACTGGCTCTGGACTTTCTCAGGTAGAAGTAAATCGTTTTTTAAAGCAGTTTGAAAATGCCTCAAAACTTGCTAAGAAATTTTCAGGAAAAGGTGGAGCAAAAGGACTTGCAAATATGCTTTCTCAAGCAAATTTAAAAAGACCTGTTTGATAAAAGGGTTTAAATTTGGATATTTGTTATCTAAATTTAAGCTTTATTTAAAAAACAAGAGGAGAAATATAATATGGCAACAGTAGTAAGACTAACAAGAATGGGACGTAAGAAAAGACCTTTTTATCGTATAGTTGTTACAGATAGCAGAAAAAGACGTGATAGTGGCTGGATAGAAAGTATTGGCTATTACAACCCTATGGTTGAACCAAATGTTATAAATTTTAATAAAGAGAGATTAGATTACTGGAAAAGCGTTGGTGCTAAACTTAGCGATAGAGTTGCACAAATTACAAAATAATGGTTAAAAATTTTTTATACGAATACGCCAAGTTGATTGCTGATTGTCCTGATAAAGTAAGTGTTGATCGCCACGAACTTGGTGAAAATTTTGCTGAGATAATTATAAGTGCTGATAAGGTTGATACGGGAAAACTTATCGGCAAAGATGGCAAAATGATAAACGCTATAAAGACTGTTATTATTGGTTGTAAAGCCAAAGATAATACAAGCTATAGAGTAACGGTAAAAGCTATTGAATAGTGATATTGTTGAAGTCGCTACCATCGGAAGATGTGTTGGTTTAAAGGGCTATTTAAAGCTTCACAATAAGAGCGACTTCCCAGAACAGTTTAAAAAAGGTGCAACCTTTTTTGACAAAAACAATGATCAGCTGACTATAAAAGACTACAATAGACAAAAAGAACTGGTTTTGTTTGAAAATTTTGATGACTTAGATCTTGCTAAAGCGCTTGTAAATAGAACTATATACACCACAAAAGAGCTCACTAGAAAAAACTGCAAATTAAAAAAAAATGAATTTTTTCAGTTTGATATTATTGGCTTAAAAGTTATAGAAAATGGTGAAATTTTGGGTATTGTAGAAGATATCCAAGATAATTTTGCAAATTCACTTTTATACATAAAAACAGATGAAAAGCTTATTATGAGCGGCAATCCAAAGAATTTTTACATTCCATATTTAGAGCATTTTATTATAAGTGTAAATTTAGATAATGAAGAGATTTTGGTAAAAGGTGCTATATCCATTTTAGAAAATTCATGAAATTTACATTTATTACACTTTTTGAAAATTTAGTTAAACCTTATTTTTGTGATTCTATTTTAAAACGTGCGATTAGTAATAAATTTATTGAAATCGATTTTATAAATCCAAGAAATTTTACTAAAGATAAGTATAATAAAGTTGATGATTATATGATCGGAGGCGGAGCAGGGCTTTTGATGTTTCCACAACCTCTGGATAAATCGATCAAATTTTTAAAAGAAAAAGATAAAAATGCTCATGTGATATTTTTAACGCCAGCTGGTAAAAAATTTAATCAAAATGATGCAAAGAGGCTTTCTAAAAAAGATCACATTTGTTTTGTTTGCAGTAGATATGAAGGCCTTGATGAACGAGTTGTTGAGCTTTGGGCAGATGAAGTTTTTTGCATAGGTGATTTTGTTTTAACTGGCGGAGAGCTTCCTGCGCTTTGTATGAGTGATGCAATATCAAGAAATATACCTGGAGTTTTAGGAAACGATATGAGCCTTGAAGTTGAGAGTTTTGAGGATAATTTGCTTGAAGCCCCATCTTTTACAAAGCCTGATAATTTTAGATCAATCTTTGTGGTTTCAGAGTTTTTAAAGGGTAACCATGCTAAAATCCACACTTTAAAAAATAAGATGGCTCACTGCAAAACAAGGTTCTTTCGCCCTGATTTATATCAAAAGCTTAAGCCACATAAATAAGGAAAAACATGAGAAATAAATACATTGAAGCATTTGAAAATGCTCAAATTGCTAGTAAAAATATTCCTGACTTCCGTGCAGGAGATACATTGCGTGTTGCTACTCGTATTCACGAAGGCGATAAAACTAGAATTCAAAATTTTGAAGGTATTTGTATAGCTAGACGTGGTAGTGGCACAGGCGAAACATTTATCATTAGAAAAATTGGCGCTAATAGTGTTGGTGTTGAGAGAATTTTTCCAATTTTTAGTGATTCTATCGAAGAGATAAAAGTTCTTAGAAAAGGTCGTGTTAGAAGAGCTAAATTATTCTATCTACGTGATCTTCGTGGTAAAGCTGCTAAGATCCGCGAACTTAGAAAATAATCTTACTATCTGTCCTGAAGTCTATTCAGGACTTTTCAACTTTTTTAAATCTAATTTCTATTTTTTCTTAAATATTTTTATCTTTTTTAATATTAATAAAAATCTATTTATTTTTATTGTTTTTGCCACTAGGCTATAAAAATTTAAAATATATACTAAATTTATTTATTTTCTACTTCTTCTTATTTGTATACCAAAATAAAAAAATAACACAACAAAGAATCACTCCAAACATTATTGACACAACTATCATGGTAGCATTTTTAGTTTCATTAAATGGCAAGCCTTGTGTATTCATACCAAAAAAGCCAGTTATCAGATTTAGTGGCAGCATTACAGCTGATATCATTGTCAAAATGTAAATATTTTGATTGATTTTGTCGTTTTTTATACTTTGTATAAATGTATAAATATCATCGATTCTGCAGGCATACTCATTGGCCATTGTTCTAAAAACATTTGCCTCATGAGTACTATTTTTAAGCTCCTTTTTTAAATTTTGTTGCTCACTTTGACAAATCGAAAGTGTCTCATAAAAGTGAGATATCTTGTTTTGAAATTTTCTAATCTCATATTTTAAAAAGTGGTGTCTTTTGATAAATTTGTTAAAGTTTTTTCGACTAGCGTAAATTTTTTCATACTCGTTTAGTTCTTCTTGATGTTCTAAAATCTTGTTTGCATATTCATTACATAGTTTTTTAAGAGCCGCTTCAAACTCGTTTTTATCGCATTCGTGATCAAAGTCTTCTTTGTAAATTTTGCCATTTTTAAATAAAAATTTATAGCTTTGCTTTTGTGTGAAAGAAATAAGCAAAATATAGTCGTATTCATCGCCATAAAAATATCCACAAACTGAACTTTTATAGCTCATTTTTTACCCTTTTAGCATAAAAATTTTTCTTAAATTTGGTAAATTCGCCTCTTTCTATTGCCTCTCTCATCTCTTTCATCAAATTTAGATAGTAGTGCAGGTTGTGAAGGCTTGCTAGCCTAAAAAACGTGAGCTCTCTTGCCTTAAAGAGGTGGTTTAGATAGCCCCTAGAGTAGCGTTTGCAGGTGTAGCACTGGCACTCTGGATCGATTGGCATATGGTCATTTATAAATTTAGCTGATTTTATATTTATCTTACCAAAGCTGGTAAAAAGCGTACCGTTTCTTGCGTTTCTTGTTGGCATTACGCAGTCAAACATATCAACGCCTCGCTCGACGTTTTCTACGAGGTCTTCTGGCGTGCCAACACCCATTAGATAGCGAGGCCTTAGCTCATCCATAAATGGCATGACCGCCTCAACTGTGTCATACATCGCCTCGTTGCTTTCTCCAACGCTAAGACCTCCTATTGCAAGGCCATCAAATGGCATCTCATTTAAAGCCTCAGCGCAAAATTTACGCGCATCATAATCTGTTCCACCCTGAACGATGCCAAAGATATTTTGGTTTAGTCCAATGCCTTTGTTTTGCATAAATTTGTGATAATCAATCGCCTCTTTTGCCCATTTTATCGTTCGCTTTATGCTTAGATCGATCCTCTTTGGCTCAGCAGGTAGGGCAACCAAATCATCAAGTATCATCATAATGTCGCTACCTAGATCGTATTGCGTATCAAGAACGGACTTTGGCGTAAAATAGTGCGTGCTGCCGTCGATGTGGCTTTTAAATTTTATCCCACCATCATCGTTTTTAGTGTTTGACCTAAGCGAAAATGCCTGAAATCCACCGCTATCTGTTAAAAAAGAGCGCTCAAACTTAGAAAATCCATGAAGTCCGCCAAACTCGCGCACGACCTTGCTTCCGGGGCGCAGATACATGTGGTAGGTGTTTGCTAAGATTATCTTTGCGTCTAAAATTTCACTCATATCAAAGGCGTCTAAGCTTTTAACCGCGCCAACCGTACCAACTGGCATAAAAACTGGCGTTTGTATAACGCTATGGGCAGTTGTTAGGATACCACGCCTTGCGTTTCCATCTTTTTTTATAACTTCAAATTTCATTGTTATCCCTTATTTTCTGATTTTTTATTTTAACAAAATTTATAATATAATCCAGAAATTTTAAAGCAAAGGAACTTTTTGCAAAATAAAAATGACGTCATTTTTGTAGTGGCAAATGGCGCTCAGACTATAAAATTTATAGGTGAGTTTAGCTATAAAGACGCAAAAAATTTACAAAGCATTTTTAAAAAAATTCAAAAACTTAGCGGCAGTGTTAAATTTGATTTTAGTGAGCTAAAAAGTATTGATTATGCTATTTTAATCCTTTTAAGAAATGCACTAAATGGTAAGAAATTTGAGATTATCACAAATGATGAGAAGATAAGGGCGATGGGTGATCTTTTAAATGATGAAAAGATCGATTTTAACTACATGCCGCCGCACAATAGTCTAAATTTCTTTTCACGACTTGGTGAAAAAATCTGTGAAGGTTTTGTAAATTTAGCTGAGTTTGGCACGTTCTTGGGCGAATTTTTAATAAAAAGCGTAAAAATTTTATTTAATCCAGCCAGTCTTAGATTTAGGGAATTTAGCAACTACATAAAAGATGGCGGCGTAAATGCCGTTTTTATCGTATCCCTCACCGCTTTTTTGATAGGTGTTGTGCTTGCCTATCTTGGCAGTGCGATGCTTGCAAGCTTTGGGGCAAGTATATTTATAGTCGAGATCATGGGTATGCTAACGCTTAGAGAAGTGGCTCCGCTTATAGCTGCTATCGTTATTGCAGGTAGGTCGGCTTCTAGTTTTACTGCTCAAATTGGCGCTATGAAGCTAACTGAAGAGATAGATGCGATGAAGACGATGGGCTTTGAGCCATTTAACTTCTTGGTCTTGCCGCGCATCATCGCGATGGTACTTTGCGTGCCTGTCATTATCTTTATAGCTGACGCGATAAGTATCTTAGGACAGATGATCATTTGCCAAACGATACTTGATATCAGCTTTAGTGACTATCTAAATAGATTTCGCGAGATGGTCGAGCTTAGGCACTTTGCTGTTGGTATGATAAAGGCTCCATTTTTTGGTGCGGTGATAGCGATCATTGGCTGCATGAGGGGATTTGGTGTTAGTCAAAACGCCCAAAGCCTTGGAGCAATGACAACAGTTAGCGTCGTAAATGCGATATTTTGGGTCATTGCGCTTGATGCATTTTTCGCGATAATTTTTATGTGGCTAAAGATATGAATGAAATAATAGTTGGAAAAAACATAACGACAAGTTATGGCGATAAAATAATGCACGATAATGTGAGCTGGAGCGTTAAAGAGGCAGAAATTTATGGCTTTTTAGGTGGCAGTGGCGCTGGTAAAACGACTCTTATGAAGACGATGATATATCTAAAAAAGCCAAGCGAGGGCGATATATTTTTTGATGGCGTCAATATGTGGAAAAGCGGCTCTGAAGAGCAGCAAGAGATCAAGCTAAAAAGTGGGACGATGTTTCAGTTTGGCGCACTTTATAGCTCGATGACGATCCTTGATAATGTGGGTGTTTTGCTTCATGAGTACTCTAAATTTAACAAACGTCAGATCGATGAGATAGCGATGTTTTGGATACAAAAAGTTGGACTTAAAAAAGAGGTCTCGATGCTTTATCCAAGCGAGCTAAGTGGCGGTATGAAAAAGCGTGCCGCACTTGCAAGAGCCTTGGTGCTAAGCCCTAGGGTGCTATTTTTAGATGAGCCAAACAGCGGCCTTGATCCTGTTAGCTCGCGCCAGATGGATGCGCTCATAAGAGAACTTCGTGATAGTATCGGCGTGACCGTTGTCATGGTGACTCATGATGCTGATAGTATTTTTGATATTTTGGATAGATTTTTGATAATAGATAACAAAAAAATAGCCTTTGAGGGAAATATAAAAGAGCTTGAATATCTTAAAAACAATCCACTTGAAGAGCTATTTAAAATGAGGAAAAAGTAGATGGAAAATAGAAATTCTTATACCATTGTTGGCATGTTTTTTATGGCTTGCCTTACAGCATTTGCGATATTTATCTGGTGGATGACTAGTAAAAATAATACAAAGGTTGATTTTAAAGAGTACTACATTCACACAACCGAGCTACCAAGTGGATTAAAGGTTGATTCTACGGTTAAATTTATCGGTGTGCCAGCAGGAAGTGTTAGTGATATAAATTTTGTCGATGACAAAAACGCTCTTATAAACATCACAATGAAAATTAGAGAAGACCTGCCGATAAAGGCCGATAGCGTGGCAAGTATAGAAGTTCAGGCCATCAGCGGCGTTGCTAGTATAAATATAAGCCGTGGCACAAAAGACTTTGCGTCAGGTCAAAAGCCTATCTTACAGCTTGAAGAGAGCCTCTTTTCAAAGCTTGGAAACAACGCTGAAAACATCACCTTAAAGATAAATCAAACACTTGATAAAGTCGATAACTTTTTTTCGCCTGAAAATATTGCTCACGTAGAGTCAGTCCTTAAAAATATCGATAAATTTACACAAGTTTTAACAGACGAAGAGGGGCTAAGTGAGGTTGATAGTATCGTTAAAAATGTAAAAAATTTTACAGATACTTTAAACAAAACCGATACAAAAGAATTGGTTAAAAATTTAAACAGACTAATTTCAAATGCGAACCAAGTTTTTGTATCGGCAAATTCGGCTATCACCGGATATAATTCGCTGCAAGAGCTCATCACAAAAAAGGCTAAAGATGGCGAATACGACCTTAGAAATACGGTTGGGCCGTTATTAAGAGAAGCGAGTGATTTTTTAAATGGATTTGACAAGACACTTCGTGAGTTTAGAGGCGCGCTTCAAAGGCTTGAAGATAATCCTTACGAGTTTTTCTTCACAAATCCAGTGCCAAACGACAAAGGAGATAAAAAATGAGAAATTTAATCTTTCTAACGGCTACGCTTTTATTTCTTGGCTGCTCGCTAAAGACGGATGTGCCAGTTGCAGCGATGTATGAAATTCACTATTCAAATAAGGCTTGCTCAGCTGAAAACAAGCAAAAAGAGCTAAAAAATGTCTTCATCGAAAATGTAAGCGCTCTTGATATGGTCGATACTAGAAAAATTTTGATCGTAGCTGAAAATAATAAAATCAGATATCTAAGCGACGCTAAATTTGTATCTGAGCCAAGCGAAATGGTCTATAAATCGCTTGTAAAAGGGCTTTATTCAAACTGCGCTGCAAAGCCGATATTTTCACCAAACGCAAAGGATCTTAGGCTAAAAGTGAGTATCATCTCACTTCAGATAAGAGGTGACAAAGCCGAAGTCTCGCTAGCTTACGAGCTGTTTAATGCAAACACTTCGCTAAAATCAGGCATGATCACAAAAGAAATTTTTTGTCCAGATCCAAGCTCAAGTACTATTTTTGATACGATAAATAAGGCTACAAATTTAGCAATCGATACGCTAATCTCTGAAATAATCTCTTAAATTTTCTTGGCTGTAAATTTCTAAATTTATAGCCAAAATAGCTTATTTTAAAGACCTTTTGTTATAATGTGAGCTTTAAAATACGGAGAATTGATGAAGAAAATTTTAATAATCGCAGATGGAACTTTCGCAAGAAATTTTTTAAACAGACTGCTTGAAACAAAATCAAATTTGCATCACTATATTGTTGTTTCAAGTGAGGATTACAGCCAAAAATCAAATTATGAAAATTTTACATTTTACCAGTTTGACCCAACTAGTTTCTCAAAGCTAAAAAGCGTGAGCGATGGCTATTTTAGTCAGTTTTGTATAGTTTGCGATGATAAAAATGAGGCGATTGCTGTTTATGAAAATTTAAGACAGATCAGCACAAAGACCGAGACTGTTTTTATGAGCTCATGGGAGCTTGATGAAAAATGTAAAGAAATATTTGCAAGCGATAAACACTTAAGCGTGGTTGATATCAGAGATATTGCAGCATCAAGGCTTATGGACTATTTACCGGATCTGCCGGTTTTAGCCGATAATATCGGCCTTAGTGAGGGCGAGATCATGGAAGTTAAGGTGCCAATAGGTAGCTCTTATATGTATCGTCACATTAGCTCAGTAGCTCAAAAGAAATGGCGAATAGCTCTCATATATCGAGGCAGCGAGATCATCTTGCCAAAGCCAAATGTAATGATACAGCCAAGCGATATATTACTGATTGTTGGTGATCCAAATGTGCTTCAAAATGTTTACCGCTCGATTAAGCGTGAAAGTGGGCAGTTTCCAAGTCCGTTTGGTAGCAATATCTATGTGCTGATCGATATGATCTCAATGGATAAAGAACGTGTTAGCAAGCTCATAAAGGATAGCTTGTATTTGCATTCAAAGCTAAATAATAAACGACTTTTTTTTAGAGTGATAAATCCAACTTTAGGTGAAAATTTAGATACTTTAAAAGCGATAAAAGAGAAAAATATCATCGTCTTGATGGATTATTTTAATAGTGATAACAAATCTATAAAATATGATGTTTTAAAGCACGATATCGGTCTAATCTTAAGCGATGATAAATACTTTTTTAAATTTAAGAAGCTATTTTATGAGCTAAAACTTCCAGTGCTAAAAACGGGTAAAATTTTGCTCTCAAATATAAAAGAGGGCGTTATACTAGGCGATCAAAGTCAAGAAGTGGAGAATCAATCAGCCGTGATAACAGACTGCTGTGCACAGCTTGATTTGGAGATGAAATTTTACTATTTTGATAATAAGCATAGCGAAGATGAAGCGCTAAGAGAGCATTTTGAGAGTATTAGCGCGCTATTTTCTAAGCGTATAAAGATAGAAAATCACAATCTTAAAAATCCGCTTGTAAAACTAAAAAATACAAAAGATTTGCTTCATTTTGTAATGTTTACTAAAAGCGTGGCAAATGGTGGGGCATTTGCCTTTTTATCGACAAATTTAAATAGGCTTTATAAAAAACTGAGCCAAAACGCACAGCTTTTTGTGCCAGTAAGTGAGTAAAAATGCAGATAAATTTAAATCTTAAAGAAAAAGCATCAAGCTATAAAATTTATATAAACGAGCTTGAGAGACTAGAGCTAAAAGGCAAGGTTGGCATCGTTACAAACGCTAAAGTAGCGGGGCTTCATCTTGAAAAGCTACTTAGTATTTTGAAGTGTGATGAGAAATTTATCATAAGTGTACCTGATGGCGAAGAGTATAAAAACCTTGAAACGGTAGAGCAAATTTTAGAGCAGCTTTTTGTGAGTAAATTTGATCGCTCGTCTACGCTAATCGCCTTTGGTGGTGGCGTCATAAGCGATATGACTGGCTTTGTGGCGAGCATCTATGAAAGAGGAATAAATTTCATAAATATCCCAACTACGCTTCTAGCGCAAGTTGATGCAAGTGTGGGCGGAAAGACTGGTGTGAATAATAAATTTGGTAAAAATTTAATAGGCTCATTTTATCAGCCAAAGGCGGTTTTTTGTGAGATAAATTTATTAAAAACATTGCCAAAGAGAGAATTTGCAGCTGGCGTGGCTGAGGCTTTAAAGATGGCGATAACCTTTGATAAAGAGATGTTTGATTGGCTAAAAAGCGTAAATTTAGATGATGAAAACTTAGCCAAGCTGGTTGAAAAGTCGGTAATTTTAAAAGCAAAAGTGGTTGAACAAGATGAGAAAGAAAAAGGGCTAAGAGCTATCCTAAACTACGGCCATACCTTTGCTCACGTTATAGAAAATGAGACAAATTATAAAGAATTTTTACATGGCGAGGCGGTGGCGATAGGTATGAATATGGCAAATCACTTAAGTGTAAGACTAGGGCTCATGAGCGAGGCAGAAGCAGAGGATATCAAACAGGTTTTGGTAAAATTTGGCCTTCCAGTAAGCTACAAAATAGAAAATGAATATGCATTTTACGAGGCATTTTTTATGGATAAAAAGACAAAAGATGATAAGATAAATTTCATCATTGCAGATAAAATCGGCAGTGCGATCATAAAAAATGACGTCAAAAAAGAAGACGTTTTAAAAATTTTAAGAGAATTTAAATGAAAAAGATCATAGCTTTACTACTTTTTTGCTTTGCCCTTTATGCCGAAGAAAACGTTACGCTTGAGCAAAATGTCTCACAAAATTTACAAAATAACGAGCTTATAAAAGATATTTCAAATCTAGATAACTCCCTAAAAAACAATATCTGGATCACAAGGTATGCTAACTATAACACTTATCAAAGGCTTATTGATGAGCTTGAAAAAAACGAGAATGAACTAAAAAAGCTAGACAAAAGCTCAAGAAGAGGCAGCGATATCATAAAGAGAATTCAAACTCTAAAAGAGCAGATAAATTTACTAAAAGAGTATGAAAAAACGCCATTTTCAAATATGCTAGCAGCTCCTGAAATGGATACTCCACCAAGGATAACAAGTCCTGTTGCACTTATATCTGGCTTTTCGTATATCAAAAAGATAAAGAGCGATAAGATCGAGTATCAAAGGCATATAAAAGAGCTTGATACGCTTTTAGAAAAGCTTGAAACAAAAGAAAATTTACTAAATAGACTAAATTTGATCGAAGAAAATGAGCAAAACAGGGCAAGCTTAAACTTGGTAAAACAAGAAATAGGCGACTTTAAAGCTGCAAAACAGATCGCTGATACAACTTATAATGTCTATGAAAAAAGAGCTGATGAGGCTATAAATTTAACCACCTCTGATATAAAAGCTCAGTTTTTAAGTATGGGCTATACAGCTATCATCATTCTTTTAACGATCGGGCTAACATTTATCGCTAAATTTATCGTTAAAAGAACGATTACTGACAATGAGAGATTTTACACGGTTAATAAATTTTTAAACGTTTTAAATATCACCGTTATCATCATAATCTTACTTTTTTCGTATATCGAAAACGTCACATATCTAGTAACTGTGTTAGGTTTTGCTTCAGCTGGTATCGCCATTGCGATGAAAGATATGTTTATGAGTATGCTTGGCTGGATGGTGATCATGTTTGGTGGCTCTATACATGTGGGTGACAGGATCAGAGTGCTTCATGATGGCAGTGAATTTGTGGGCGATGTGATCGATATCTCTTTACTTAGGCTGACTGTTTTTGAGGATGTTAGCTACTCGACTTATAAGACAAACCGCCGTGCAGGTAGGATCATTTTTGTGCCAAATAACTATATCTTTACCGATCTCATCGCAAACTATGCTCATTATGGTATGAAGACCGTTTGGGATGGTATAGATATCGTTATAAGCTTTGATAGCAATCATAAAAAGGCTGTCTATCTAGCAAGAAATGTCGTTAAAAAATACTCAAAAGGCTATACCGATATCGCAAAACGCCAGATGAATAAACTAAGAAGCCAGTACAGCATCAAAAATCCAAACGTCGAGCCAAGAATTTATACATTTTTTGAGCCTTATGGTATAAATGTCTCATGCTGGTATATGGCAAATTCTTATGCGACTTTGGCTCTTAGAAGCACTATTAGCGCAGAGATAATAGAAGCATTTTTAGCTCAAGATGATATAAAGATCGCTTATCCAACACAAACTATGTTTATAGGCAAAAAAGAAAATCCAAGCGATCATACCGCTCACAGCGAGCAAGAGAGTGAAAATTCTTAATGCAAAAGATATTTTTTAAAACATTTGGATGTCGCACAAATATCTATGATACTGAACTTTTAAAGAGCTATATCAAGGACTACGAGATCACAAACGATGAAGAGAGCGCTGATATCGTGGTCATAAACTCATGCACTGTTACAAATTCTGCCGATAGCGGTGTCAGAAACTACATAAACGGTGTAAAAAGGCGCGGGGCTAAGGTGGTGCTGACTGGATGTGGCGCGGTTAGTAAGGGCAAAGATCTATTTAATAGCGGTATATTTGGCGTACTTGGAGCTAGTAAAAAGAGCGATCTAAATGAACTTTTAAAGCAAGAAAAGCCATTTTTTGAGCTTGGGAATTTAAACTCAGTCGATAAAAATATAGTTACAAATTATGAAAATCACACAAAGGCTTTTATAAAGATTCAAGAAGGCTGCAACTTTAGCTGTAGCTACTGCATCATTCCTTCGGTCCGCGGTAAGGCTAGAAGCATGGATGAGGCTATGATATTAAAAGAGGCAAGAATTTTAGCCCAAAACGGCTATAATGAGCTTGTCTTAACTGGCACAAATATAGGTAGCTACGGCAAAGACACAAATAGCTCTCTTGGTAAGCTTTTGGCAAACTTAGGTAAAATTTCTGGCATAAGGCGCATTAGACTTGGAAGTATTGAGCCAAGCCAGATAGATGAGAGCTTTAGAGAAATTTTAAAAGAAGAGTGGCTAGAACGTCATCTACATATCGCACTTCAGCACACAAGCCAAGCGATGCTAAAGATCATGCGAAGACGAAATAACGCATTTAGCGATTTGGAACTTTTTAATGAGCTAAGCTCACTTGGCTTTGCCCTTGGCACGGACTATATCGTGGGTCATCCTGGTGAGAGTGAGGAAATTTGGGTAGAGGCTGTGGAAAATTTTAAGAAATTTCCTATCACACATCTGCACGCTTTTGTCTATTCGCCAAGGCGTGATACGCACTCAGCTACGCTAAAAAGCGATGTTAGCGGTGATGTGGCAAAAAGTAGGCTAAAAATTTTACAAGGCATTGCATTGCAAAATAATGAAAATTTTAGAAAAAAATATAACGGAGCTTTGAAAATTTTAGTCGAGCAAAAAAATGGTGAGTTTTACGAAGGCTTTGATCAGTTTTACAACAAAGCTAAAATTTTAAGCCAAAAAGATATAACAAAAGAGTGGGTGGAGGTAAGCGAATATGAAGTTAAGCCAGATGCCAATTATGCAAAAATTTAAATTTAATAAGAAAAATATCCTAATAATCGCAGCTATCGCATTAATCAGCGTGTTGCTATTTGCCGTTAGCAAAGAGCCACGAAATATCACATATTCGCAATATATGCAGCTAATGGATGGAAATTTTATAGACCGCGCTGTAATCGATGACGATGAAGTCGTGCTTTATGCACAAAACAATCGTTTTTCAATTATAAAAGAGGGCATCGATCTAAAAGAGCTTATAAAAAAGGTGCCTGTTGAAAAGACTAAGCAATATATCACTCCAGGCATGATCTGGGGATTTATCATCTTTGTCTGCTTTGTGCTTTGGTACGCTTATATCTTTAGAAGCATCAGAAAAAAAGAGGAGAGCTTGCTTAGCAAAAAAGATGGCGCATTTGAGATAGAAAGCGTGCTAAATCAAAACACTATGCCAGTCATCTCAAACGTGAGATTTAGCGATGTAGCTGGCATTAGCGAGGTCAAAAGCGAGCTTAGCGAGATAGTTGATTTTCTTAAAAATCCGCAAAAATATAGAAATTTTGGTATCAAAATGCCAAAAGGCGTGCTAATGATAGGCCCTCCAGGCGTTGGCAAGACGCTTGTGGCAAAGGCAGTCGCTGGCGAGGCAAATGTACCATTTTTTTATCAAAATGGTGCAAGCTTTGTTCAAATTTATGTTGGTATGGGTGCAAAAAGAGTGCGAGAGCTTTTTAGCAGAGCCAAGTCCTATGCGCCCTCAATCATCTTTATCGACGAGATAGACGCCGTTGGTAAGAGTAGGGGTGGGACTAGAAACGACGAGCGAGAAGCTACGCTAAATCAGCTACTAACTGAGATGGACGGCTTTGAAGATAACTCAGGCGTCATCGTCATAGCTGCCACAAATAGGATCGAAATGATCGATGAGGCACTACTTAGATCAGGGCGTTTTGATAGGAGAATTTTTCTTTCTATGCCTGATTTTAATGACAGAGTGGCGATCTTAAACACATATCTAAAAGATAAAAACTACGAAGTGGCGGCTGAGGATATCGCTAAAATGAGCGTTGGCTTTTCAGGTGCGGCACTCAGTACGCTTGTAAATGAAGCTGCGATAAATGCCCTAAGAAACGGCGAGAGCGTGCTTAAAATGAGAGACTTTGAGGCTGTTTTAAACAAGGTCTTGCTCGGCAAGAAAAAGGTGCTAAGCTATAGCGAAAACGAAAAGAAAATTCAAGCCATTTATCAAGGAGCAAAGGCGCTAAGTGCTTATTGGTTTGATGTGAAATTTGAAAAAATTTCTCTTATAGAAGATAGGTTTATGGCCACAGAGCAAGAGATCGAGTCAAAGTCGCAGATGATATCTCGTATCAAGGTGCTCATCGCTGGTATGTGCAAGCTTGAGATAGATGAAAATGATATTTTTTCAAACTCAAGTAGTGACCTAAATTTAGCCAAAGAGATCGCTTCAAAGATGGTTTATGAGTATGGCATGGGAAGCTCTTTTGTGCCAAATCCAAACGATGTAGAAGAAATTTTAAAGCAAGCAAAAGAGGAGATCACATCCTTTTTAAAAGGCACAAATGAACAAATCGCAAAGATAAGCTCATATTTGCTAACGTACGAGAGCGTAGATAAAGAGACGCTGGCAAAAATTTTAAATGAAAACTACTAAAGGAGAAAAAGTGAAAGCAAAAATAGGTATATTAACCCTTTCTGACCGTGCAAGCGAAGGCACATACGAGGACAAATCAGGTCCAGCGATCAAAGAGGTGCTTGACAGCTGGATAGTGAGCGAGCGTGAGTACTTTTACGAGGTTATACCAGATGAGTTTGAGCTGATAAAAGAGAGGCTTGTGTACATGGTGGACGTGCTTGGCTGCGACCTTGTGCTCACTACCGGTGGCACAGGACCGGCAGTGAGAGACGTTACGCCAGAGGCTACTGAGGTGGTTTGCGAGAAGATGATGCCAGGCTTTGGCGAGCTAATGAGAGCTGCAAGCCTGCAATACGTCCCAACAGCGATCCTATCACGCCAAACAGCAGGCATCAGAGGCCATGCACTCATCATAAATTTACCAGGTCAGCCAAAGGCTATAAAAGAGTGCTTGGAGCCGGTATTTCCATCAGTTCCGTACTGCATTGACTTGATAGAGGGAGCATTTATTGAAACTGACGAAAATGTCATGAAAGTATTTCGTCCAAAACAAAAGAAAATCTCGTAAATGGGTTTGACAGATAGCCTAGATTTTAAGATAGAAGTCAAGAGATTTTAACAATTTCTTTCAAAGTGCGGAACGTCAAGAAAGTTTTTAAAATTACCGCCCCAACGATTAAGAGTATTTAAGCTCTCCCAATAATTGCCAATATCTTGTAATTCTAGCTTTGATTGTAACCAAACGTTATTTTTAAATATATGTAAATCTATCGCACATCTTTTTAGATGATTAGAATTCATAGTTTTACTTTTACCACTATTATAATAAATTTCTTGCTGGGCTTGTGTCCTTTCTAGTTCGCCACCCCTTATAGAGTATCCATTAGAATGAAGATAATTTAAAAGTTTTTCAACGTCTTTCATAAAAGCTTCTTGATGTTCGCCAAGTGTCATCTTAATCCCTTTCTATCCTTTTATCTAAGGCTTTATCAATTTTTGAATATATCCAATCAGTGCCACGCCAAGTTACAAAACCAGCAAGAGCAACCGAAACTCTAATATTGTTTAGAAAGAAAAAAAATATTTCATAACTAATCCAACATAAAAACATAGAACTTAAAAAACTAAGCAAATAAGATAAAATTTTATATTTGATTTTAGAAAAATCTTTAGTTTCAAGATTTAAAATCGACGCTATAAACCCAACAAAAAGAACTAAAATTAAATAATTATCGTCCTTGTTTAAATTGTCCATTTACACAGCCTTTTAATAAATCTTCTATTCGTATGCAGTAAATAATTAAATCTTTTAAACTTTCTGGATTTAATGGATCAAAAATAGGCTTATCTGGAATTGTTACATTACATTCTATAGGCATATAAGCTTCTTTAATAGCACCTTGTGAAGATTTTGCAGAGCAACCAACAAACAAAACAAGATAAGACAGCAAGAAAAAGAAAAATAGTTTATTTGGAATAATTGCCATTGCTAAACTCTAAAAGTAAAGTATCGTAAAATTTTAGCTTACTTAAGCAGTCGTCCGTTTTAGGTGTTTCGATAGTGCTAAAACGTTTTTGTAATTTTTGATTTAAAATATTATTTTCTTTAGATATTTTTTCGCTATCTATTTTTAATTGCTTAATTTTTAAATTTTGATTATCAATAATTAAAAAAGCGTTTTCAGTATTTTGTTTTTCAATTGCTAAATTAGTTTTTAATGTAATAGTTTCAGTGGTAAGATCTTTAATATCATCTTTTAATATAGAGATATAAAGGAATAAAACAAGATAAACAAAAGCGTGGATAAATAGCCCCCTATTAAATAGGGAGCTTAAATTAAACATTGAAAACATTATTTTGCTTTTTTAGCACTGATAACGTAAATTTCATCAAATTTAACACCATTAAATGTTTTACCAGCTAAAGCGGTTTTAATCTGAGCTTCATCAACGCTAGGCTTAGTATAAAAGCTAAAAGTAGTTTTATTGCCAGCATTATTTTTGCCAGTAATAGTATATTCAACAACGCTTGCTTCACTTGAATTACCTTGCTCACTAGCACGAGTAAGTATCACGTAAGTTCCTTCGAGTGCATTGTCGCAAAATGCTTTAGCTTCAGCACCAGCGCAAGGCAAAGCAAATCCGTAAGTCCTATTATTTATTGTATTTTTAACTAAACATTTAGACATATCCTACTCCTTAAAGTCTATCAAATTTTAAAGTTACATAATCGCATTTAACAGCAGTATCATAATTTGCATCTAATTTTCCAGTAAAATCAGAAAGAAAATTTTGAAACATATAACTTTGTTTAACATGTGGAACAGTTACCATAGTAGAAATCCTACCAGTCGCAGTCTTAGCACCAACGATCACATTTTTACGATTAAGTGGATCAGGTGTTGAAGCTAAAGCAGTGCCACCATCGCCAAAGACTGAATAACTTTCAACTTTGCCAGCTAAAAGCGGGAGTAAAGCATCTTCATCACTACCACTAGAAAAAGTAAGACTTTTTGCATAAAGTCCGTCTATTGATTGTCTTAACATTTTTTTATCCTTTCTTTTGTCATTCGACTTTTTTTAAATTTGCTTGTTTTTGTTAAAACGTTTTAAACAAGAGAATATTAAGCAAAAAAGAGAAAGTTAAATAATTAAGGTTAGATTAAGGACGCTTCAGCACGCTCAAAACGCTTTCGCGTTTTTCGTCCGCGTAGTGTTTGCGTGGCGATAGCTAGCAAAAAGACATAATTATAAGTTTTAAGATATTCGAGCAATCGCAGAAACTATCGCCACAACGCAAACAAAAAAACAACTAAAGAAGGTAAAAAGATCGAGAAAGAAAATAAGACAATAAAAAAGAATAAACTAAAAGGGGAGAAAAGAAAACACGGCACACACCGCAGAGCGGTGGGGCGCCGTGTTTGGGAGGGGGGACAATATCTATCAAGAAGAACACAGAAAAAAAATTTAAAATTTTATCAAAGAACAAGGGATACGTGAAACTTTATTATAGCGGATAGTTTTGAGTAAATTTTTATTTGATCCATAAAATTTAACTTCTAAAGAGCCTTTAGAGTGTAAAAATGCTTTCAACTCATCATAATTACAAAATTTATAATTTAAAACGTTTTCAGCTTCAGCCAATTTTTTATCATCATAAAGAGAATAATCGACATAACAAATAGACCCCTTAAGATAAGAACGACCAGAAGCCATAACAACATAAGGATAATTTTTACAAATAAATTCAGATGCTTCAACATCTGACATATTAATAAAAGACTCTTTTAAATTATCAAAATAATTAGATCCGAAAGAAATATTAAAAAACAAACAAAAAGCAACAATTTTTCTAATCATAAGCAACTCCTTTTTATATAAATAAATAATTATAAAGACAAATTATTAAATTTTTACTTATCCATAAAAAGCGAACAAGAAACACCTTTTACAGCAAGTCCACCTACTTCTAAATGTGTTTTAATTAAAGCAGATATTTCAGCTTCGTTTTTAGTTTTTTTTACGTTATGAATTAAAATTTGCTTGCACATACGATTTTTATTAGATACAAAAGCTTTAAATTGCTTATTGTAATTGAAGTCATCAGACGGAAAATTAGTTTTGTGAGTTTCAAACTCGACTTTATAAATATACTTAATTTCAGCAGTAGAAACAGCATCTAAAAAAGCAATTAGATCGGAAACACTTTTAGCTTCAAGCGTTGAAGTGATAACCCTATTGCCTTGCTGTTGTGTAATTTTGTAGATAGGCATAATACTCCTTTTTTGAAAATCGATAAACTGATAAATAGCGGTGTTGTAAATTAAAGTTAGTTACATCGCTATAAAATTGAGAATAAAAAGAAGAGAGAGAATTTTCAAATATATTAAGAAAATCAGAAAATTCATAAACAAAAGATTTATTAACAAAACTAGAAAAAATAGAGAAAAGATTAAAAGCTTCAGTATGAATACCAGTATAGTCACAATCCAAAAGACCAAGACGAAGATCACTTCTAAAAAAAGGACTAGAAGATGAATAACAAGAAAAATCAGAAAAGGAGAGACGGCTGGTATATTTTGTAAAATTAAAAGATGCAGGAATACAAAAATAAAAGTAATCAGATCGATCACTAAAAGAAAAGAATAAATTACTATCAAAATAAGAAGAAATTTCAGAAGAGCTGGGCAAATCCGTAATATTAATCTTACCAGATGGAGTTAAAAAATCAGTGCCTACCCTATATTCATAATCGGCAGCATCATCGCTATTATAATGCATATGTAAAGGGGCATTAGCCTTTTTAATGCTAGAATTAGTATAAGCAGAAAAATAAAAGCCAAGACCAAAAAGAGAAGAAATACGCTTATCACGAATACAACTATTACCAAAAAAACCGCAATCAAAAAGCGCATCTTTCTTATCATATTTTTCATCAATACTAGCGTTTAAATTTTCAGTATTAGAACGAAAAAATAATATTCTCTCAATATAAAAAGTAAAATCTTTTTTCTTATTACAGCAACCACACAGCAAAGAAACCATTATTCTTTACCTACAAGATCGTGGCAAAGAATTTTTAAAAGACGATTTGTTTCATCCAAAGATGCTAAACCGCTTTTATCATCTTTTTTATCTTTTAAATTGTCAGTTAATATTTTTTCAATACGAGCAAGACAAGCACCAATACTATCAAATTTTTTCATTTCTTCTTCAAAAGCTTTTTCACAATCAAGAGCCATGCTTTTTATCCTTTCCATTAAAATAGCCTAGTCCATTCATCATAGTAATAAACATTTCACTAAGCCCCAAAACGTTTCCAGCATCATCAGTAACAAACATAAAATCAGCAACGTGATTTAAAGCGTCAATATCAATCTTATCACTTCCAGTTATACGTCTAAGAATTTCTTTATCTTGCGGAGTAAAGCGAGAGCTAAAAAGCTTAAAAAGTAGGGTTTGATTTATATTATCAACCTTTGCTTTTGCATAGTTAAATTCTTGATTTTTAGTTTCTAAAATATGCTGACGTTGATTAATAACAGTATTACATTTTGAAGTGCTGAACTATTAGAATTATTAGTATTGATAATTTGATTACCACACTCCACAAAAACTTTGGCAATACCAATACGATCAGAAAAATTACCAGTTAAGAAACCAAGCATTCTATTAAGTTTAACGCCTTTTATATTACTAAGCTTATTTTTAGCATATCTACCTAAAGGAGAGAGTAAAGCTACAACACCAGTATAAACAATACTCATAATTTTATTTACAACACTTTCTTGAAGTTGAATATACTTTACTAAAGCCGCACTAAACATAATAGTAACACCACTATTTATTGCATCCTTTAAAATTCCATCGTCCATACCACTATTTTTTAACTTAGATAAAACTTGATCGTAAGCAACGCTATAGGTTAAGTCTTCAAACATTTCATCAATGCCAAGCTTTAAAATTCTTCCAGCTTCAGAACGTTTATCAGCCATTATTTTAAATCCTTAAGTAAAGTTTTACTAGGTAATTCAGTATCAAACAGATCTTTAAAATTTGGGATAGGAATATCAAATAAATTTAAAGCATCACTATCTAATTCAAAACTATTTTCATCAGTTAAGACACGAGCCTGAACAGCTTGACGAGATAAAGCAATATCGCGTGGCGAAGCGTTAGCAATAGTATTGCCGTCGAGATCCTTTACAGCAATCGAAGTCTTATCAAAATCAGCTTTTTCTTTATAAATTTCAAGCGTTTTAGTTGAATTATCACTAAGTATTTTTTGATTATCGACATAAGAACTAGGTAAAGTAATCTCAACTGGCTTATTAATAGCTAAAGAAGCGTTTAAATTATTATCGACAGCAACACTGGCTTTAAGCTTAACACCAGCCAAACCATCTTTCATAGCTTGCGAATACTCTTTTGAATTAATAACAAGCTTTTCTAAATTTTGATTATATACTTTTTGATTTTCGCCAATAGTTGAGATATATTTAGAAATTTCACTATTAATTTTTTCTTGAGATTTTAACACTTCTTTAAAATCTACACCAGTAGAAACAGCGGAATTAGTGCCAGTATTTGACGAAGCATTATCATATATACGATCGCCAGTATAAGGATTATAAAGCGTTTTAGTAGTAGGATCAACCCAATATCCAGTTTTTCTATCAAATGTAACACGCCCTTGAATTTCTGGAGATTGATTATATAAATTATCTTTTTTAGCGCTAGCTTGTTTATCAAAAGCATTATTTTTCACAGCTCCTAAAACAGCTAAATTTAAAGACATAAGCTTTAATATATGATTTTGCTGATCTAAAACACCAAGTAAAGTTAAGGGGACACTACTAGGCTTATCGTTATCAGATGGCTTAGGTAAATTATCTTCTTTAGGTTTTTCTTTTTCTTTTTGTGCATCTATTGCTTTAGCTTCACGTTGTTTAGCATAATATTCACTAAGCTCTTTTATATTTTTATCAACATCAACACTTTCTTTTTTATCAAAAAAACTATTATAAACATTTTTTAATCCCCAAATACCAAGAGCAGTTATATCAGTAACAGGATTATCTTTTAAATCAAAATTAGCACCAGCACCAATAGCACCAGCAACCCCACCAGCTTTTAAAGCACTATTAACTTGACCAACTTTACTAATAGCTTGAGTAATACCAGAATACATTATTTAAAATCCCTTTCCTTATAAATAAATAGGTGGCTCACTACTTTCGGATTTAGCTTGCTTTTCAACGGCTTCATTGCGTAATCTTAAAAATAAACTAAATAAATCTTCTTCGCCAGAATATTCAAAAATTTGTTTAACAACATCAGATAAATCAAGAGAATTAACGGCAGAACTCTTAAAAATATAAGCATATAAAGCAATCACATATTTATAAAATGTTTTATCAAACTTAAATGGTCTAACTAATCCAGCTGGAACAAAAATTCGGCGAACACTAAAAACACCAAGTTTTACTAATTCATAATCAAGACAAAAAACATCATAAAAAAGGATAAATTTATTAAGACCAAGTTGCAATAAAGAGCAACCTAAAACATAAAAAGGCAAGCTAAAATCTTTAATTTGAACGATTTGACCTTTAGAAAAAGCTCCTAAAGTAATATCACTTTGTATAGTTGAAAATGGCAAATCAAGAAGAGCAGAAGAAAAAATATTAGCTAGATTAAAATCAGAAGAGAGAAGCTTATGTCCCTTTGGAATATCTTTCTTTTCAATTTCAACGTAAAGACCAGAGATAGCAAAACGTATATCAGAAATATCTAAAGGATTTAAAATACAATCACAAATAAAAAATTCATCATCGCCACCATAAACCAAAAAATCAAACAATTTAACGAAAATTTGATTAGAATAAATATCTTTAAGATATATCGGATCATTAGCACTACAACAATGAATAGTTTTAATATCATCTAAAGAATAATTACAAGGCTGATACTGACTAAGACTATTTATTAAAGAACCGCTATCACTTAAAGAGAAAGCACCTAAATTTTTAATAATATTTAACATTTCATAACCCTTTTTTAAAATAAATCTAATCTAGGCTGTTTAACAGCAAAAATATATTTACGACCATTTCGCAAAGAATAACCTTTGCTATCTAATAGCTTTTTCAAATTTGTTTGGATAAAAAGAATATTTAATTCATCAAGAGCCGAGTAAAAAGCCTTTCTACTACCAATAACAATATCAGCCCAAATAAAACCAAGCTTTTTGGCGTAAAGCCTTTTAACGATAGGACATTTAATATCAATACAAATAACATCCTTGCCACTATCTAATAATTCACACACCAAAAGACCATAAGCGTTTAATTTTTGCATTGAAACCCCTTTAAAGCATTTGTTATAGGATGGATATAATCATCATTTCTTATTTTGCTAATGGCAATAAAAAAATCATTTAAAGAAGCGTTAAAAACATCAAAAAGGGGATTATCTATATCTAAATTCTGATTTTTTATAGTTTTTTCATTTTTCAAAAAATTGCCGGCAAGCTTTGATAAGCCGTATTCGTGAAGAGTTAAGCCATCATTTTCAAGATCTTTAAGTGTTTCAGTAAAAACATATAAAAAATTCTCACCACTAACACCCAAATTAGTATAAACAGCACCAACAAAAGCCTTTAAAGCCATTTTTGCTTTTTTAATATCCCTTGACTGAATGAGATCGTGCATAGTAAGAGCTTTAAATTTATCATCGCCCCAAGGCAAGAGCATATCCCAAAATTTAAGCCTATTATCATCAAAATCGCATCTTTGATAAATTTTTCTTGCACTATCACTTTGAATAGTGCCAGCAGTTAAACGATTAATTTCATCATCAGTTAGATCATACCATTTACAAATACTAAGCCCTTGCGACCAAAAAGCCCCCAAATGATTAAAAATATAAGCAATTTCATCACTTTCATTAATAGGGATTAATCTTTTTATTGCAGATCGTCCAAACTCCGCTTCGTGTCTAAATACAAACATATCAACAGCAGGATTAAAGCCATTTATTTCCCATTTTGTAAAAATTAAAGTTGAAATATTTTTGCTTTGAACTTGTTTTATTTTGTCATAAACCCTAAACATATGCGGATTTTTTCCAAAGCTTACACCTTCGAAGCGAGTAAAACGCATAAAATTATTAACATTAATTTCAGTTATATCATTAAAAACTGGCGAATTTTCATCAATTATTAAATCATCGTCATCTTTTTTATATTGATCTGAATAGTTAGAAACCCTTTTTAAACTTCTAAATTGTAAAAAATCTTGCGGAGTATATTTTATGCCAGTCACATCAGTTGCAAGATCGAGCCTTAAAACACTTATCTTAAAATGCTCTTTAAATATATCACTTAAAAATTTATTTACAAGCTCATAGGCTCTAACGTGTCCATATTTAAGTAAAAATATGCTTCTAAATTGAATTTTTAAATGATATAGCCCTTTTGGCTTAAATTTAGTATCTGAAATGGTGCAAAATATATCATCGTTTGAAAAATATCCAAAATATTGACCTAAGCCTTTACTTGATACTTTAAAATTTCCGTAATCAAAGCCCAAATCATCCAAAATATACTTTTCGCCAAATGTGCGTAAATTTTGTGCTTGTTGTTTTAGCGTAGCGATCTTGCGAATAAAGCTTGAAAAAGTTGTATTAAAAAATTTTTCATCAATACAATTTACGCCGATAACTAAAGTATCGATGCCTTGATGAAGTATTTTAAATCTATCGTCTTTATATATCATTTTTTAAACCTTTAACAAAACCCAGCTTGTCCCGCCTAACCTTGCTGATAGTCTAGGCACGGGGCTAAGTTTTTAGCCCCTACTTTTCAAGCATTCGAGCCATTTTTAAGTGCTTCCATTTTTAGCATCGCCGTGACAAAACTATCAATCGCAGGCACAAATTTATTAAAGACAATAACTGGTGTCGAGTTATAAGCATCCTTATAAAGTCTATATTCGATCTTACCGCTAGCGATATAAACTTCATCTTCTTTTAAATCGAGATATTGCTCTTGTGTTATTCTCGTAGAATGTTCTCCGCCACTATTAAGAGCGACAAAAGTTATCATATAGCTATCATCCCACTTTTCAAACTCTCCAAACTCGTTTATAATGGGGTTATTATCTTTATCTAGCTTTTGCTTACCATCGATCTTTTTAGTTTTTATGACCTTAATCTTTTGCTCGAAATAATCTAAATTTTGATTGAGAGATTGATAAATCTCTCTATAAAGATTTTCGCTTGTGCTATCCATTAATGGAGCTGTTGCATTTTTTGCCATTGTTTTATCCTTTTTGAAAAAATTTGATTTTTTATTAAATATCTATTACTAATAATTTGAGAAAGATAAGCTTTGCTAATCTTTAAATGATCGCATATATCAGCCCTTGTTAAAGAATTTTTAGATGATAGGATTTCAAGAACTGAAAAGATTAGCTTATAATGAATTTTTTTCATTAAATAGCCTTTATTTCTGGATTAAATGGGAATAAGCTTTTTAAATAACGGACTATCGCACACATAACAGCAACAATAGCAATCATTTTCTTTTTGCCGTTAGCTAATAAGCGCTCATAACGTGCTTTGAATTTAGCGTTAAAACGAATTGCACATAATGCAGTCATAAATAGAATACGCCTTAGATTAGAATTGCCCATTTTGTTTATCTTTTGGCTTTTATGAACACTTGAGCCACTTTGAAAAATTCTAGGACTAAGACCAATGAAGCTTATAAATTGTTTTTCAGATTTATCCCTATTAAAATGCAGTTGTGGAAATAAATTTAAAGCGAGATCAACTCCAAAGCCTTTATTTTCTTTAATGATCTCTTCGGTTTCTGGAATAGCTTTTTTAACAAGATCAAAAGCTAGTTTTTGAAGCATAGCTTGAAGTTTTGCAATCTCTTTTATAAGATTTGCGATAACATCATCAATTACTTTATTGTTTAAAGTTTTTTGAGAACTTTTAAAATTTTTAAGTTGAGTATTTATTTTTTGGAGCAAATTTAAGGTTGAATTGTAACTTTTTATCTCTAAATACTCGGAATTATACTTATCAGGTGCGATCTCGCCTTTAAAAGTCCTAGCATAAACAGCTAAGCCATAACTATCGCTTATATCAGTCTTTATAGTGCTAAGATGTTTTAAAAAAAGAGACGACTTATAAGGATTTGTAATGTTATATCTAATATTTAGATCAGATAAAGCCCTTTGAAGGGCTAAATGATAATTTGATGTGGCTTCAAAAACAACTAAAATTTCATCGTTTTTAAAACTATCAAAATAAACTTTGATAAGCTCATAGTTATTAGGCAATGTTTCAAATTTAGCTTTCTCACTCGTGATAGAAGTTAGAAAACAAACGTCGATTTTATCTTTAGAAACATCAACACCACAAAAAAATGTTTTTTTCATTTTGATACTCCTGAATAAAATTTAGGTTATGTTTCTTTCTTGTATTCAGTGTCAAGCACTAAGATTTTTAATCGAAACATTAACCATAAGCCCTAAATCTAAGCTACAGTGTAAAAGATCACTTAATTTAAAAGCAAGGACTTATGGAAATTTTATAAAATCAAGAGAGAAAAACGAAACAAGACAAGTAAATTCTCTCTGATTTTATGGAAGTATCATACAAAATTTAAAAGCCACTGCCTTTGCAAATAGGTGGCGACTTGTTATTAAAATTTGGCTTGTTTTTTCTTTTTTATCCTATGCGCTGGCCTACTATCTTGGGTTAGAGGTTTTTGGCTTTATCTCTGCCATTTCTATCTTTGGCTGTGTTTGCCTGCTAGCCTTTAGCTCACTTCTTTGGTTTATCGCTAGCCTTGTATTTTTGCAACCTTTGGTATTTTTACTACTTGAAAAATTTGATGAAAGAATTACTGTTTATGCTTTAGCCTGCTCAATTTGGCTGCTTGGCTGGATCACTTTGTCGCTTGTGGTCGATGATAAATTTGCAAGACTGGGAAATGACATCTTGCTAAAGATCTCTCGCATAGTTCTTGTTGGCGAGTTTGCCTTGCTATATTTTTTTAACTACAACAGCAGCCTTGGCATAGAGACTTTAATAAAGTCAAATTTGACAAAGTCGCTGCTTTTAGTGCTAAACTCCTATATGCTGCCATCGCTTGTGACGCTACTTATATTTGATATAAAAACATATATCGCTAGCAAAAATGAGTAAAATTTTACGTATTATTTTATGTAATTTATACTAAATTTAGCCGTTTTTGCTCTCTGCTATCTTTTTTATAGGCTCCATATCGCCGTTCATTGCTAAGCTCATAAAGCAAATACCACTTGCACCTGCTTTTATAGCCTCTTTGTAGTTTTGGTTGTCCAGTCCTCCAAGTGCATAAATCTCTTTATTAAAACTTTTTAGCTCACTTATAAAATTTATCCCTTTTGGCTCTAAATTTGGCTTGCAAGAGGTGGCAAATATATGAGAAGCAACCAGCACATCAGTGATAGAGGCTGAAATTTTAGCCTGCTCTAGGTCGTGAGCTGGGGCGTAAATTTTTGCTGTTTTTCTAAATTCTTCTAAAAAAACGCCGTGATTTTTAAAAAAATCTAGCTGCACCGAAGTGAGCCAAAAATCGCTCTTTAGCTTGCAAGCTACGTCGAAAAATTGATTAATGATAAATTTCTTGCGGTAGTTTTCACAAATTTGAGCCACAACCCTAGCAAGATCGTAAAATTGAGCCTCGCTTAGCCCCTTTGCGCGGAGCAAAATTTCATCCACGCCAGCCTTACAAAGTAGCTGAATTCTCTTTAAAAAGTCATCGCCCTCATAGCTTTCAAAGTCGGCCACGCAGAGAATTTTAAACATAGACATACTCGCTCATCAAGGGCTCTAGGCCGTTTGCTTTTATCATTGCTTTTATCTCATTCACGCTTCTGCTATCGCTTATCTCAAACTGCTCGTCGCCCTTTTTCTCTTCGCCGTGAGCGCCGATGCTCACTTTTACGCCAGCGCTTATCTTATTTGCGGCGATCTTTACGGCATTGTCGCGAAATTTCGCCTTTTCTCTGGTTGAGATCGTTATGCTGGCTGTTGGCATAAAAATTCTATAAGCGCAGATCACTTGCAAAAGCTCGCGCTCACCCACATCACGCGGATTTATGCGATCATTATTTATGATAGGACGAAGTCTTGGGCATGAAAATGCGATCTCAGCGTGTGGATACTTTTTCTGAACTAAGCTTGCGTGAAGTGCAGTCGCAAAGGCATCAAGTCTAAAGTCATCTATGCCAAGAAGTGCTGCAAAGCCGACTCCTCTCATGCCTCCAAGAAGCGCTCGCTCCTGCGCATTTAAGCGGTATGGGAAGATTCTTTTGTTGCCACCAAGGTGAATTTTCTCGTATTTTGTGGGATTATAGGTCTCTTGAAAGACGGTCACGTAGTCTGCGCCGCTTTTATGAAGCAGAGCGTAGCCGTCTGAATTTAGCGGGTAAATTTCAACCCCAACGACTTTAAAAAATTTCTTTGCCAAAGCGCAGGCATTCGCGATGTAAGCGACACTTGAGTTGGTCTCGCTCTCGCCAGTTAGGATCAAAATTTCTTCTAAGCCGCTCTTTGAAATTTCTCTTAGCTCCCTTGTGATCTCCTCTTCACTTAGCTTTGCCCTTTTTATATTGTTTTTAGCGTTAAAACCGCAATAAACGCAGAGATTATCGCAGTAGTTTGCTATGTAAAGCGGCGTAAAAAGCGTGATGTTTGAGCCAAAATTTGCTCTTGTTTTTGCCTGAGCGAGCTGGGCGATCTGCTCTAAAAATGGCGCTGCAGCAGGCGAGAGCAGGGCTTTTAAATTTTCAAGCGAGCAGTGCTTTGCATTTAGAGCTGCTTTTACGTCCGCTTCGGTGTAAATTTCAGGTTTGTAGCTCGCTCGCTCTTTTAAAATCTCATCCATGATATCGCTACCAACATCCTGCATGTGAGGTAGTAGCTGCATGTGGTCGGTTTTTGTAAATTTCATCAGTCTAAAAATCCAGTGAGCGGAGATGAGGCGTTTGCGCTTTTACTCTTTGCACCAAGGCCTGCTAGATAGGCGTTGCGACCAGCGATGATCGCCTCTTTGAAAGCTCTTGCCATGAGTGGGATGTTTTTAGATGAGGCTATGGCTGTGTTTGCCATGATCGCAGCCGCTCCCATCTCCATCGCTTCGCACGCTTGTGAGGGCTTACCGATGCCTGCATCAACTATGATCTGCGTATCAAGCTCGTTTATCAAAATCTCAATGATATCTTTAAAAACTAGCCCTTGGTTAGAGCCAATGGGCGCAGCTAGAGGCATTATGCAACTTGCTCCCGCACTTAGCATCGCCCTTGCAGCGTTTAGATCAGGAAACATATAAGGCATTGGCACAAAGCCGTCATTTGCCAAGGCTTCGCACGCTTTTATGGTTTCAGCGTTGTCTGGAAAGAGAAATTTAGAGTCAGTTATGATCTCTATCTTAACAAGCTCGCCGCACCCAAGCTCACGTGCAAGCTGGGCGATACGAACGGCCTCTTTGGCATTTCTAGCGCCACTTGTGTTTGGCAAAAGCGTCACGCCTTTTGGGATAAAGTCAAGTATGTTTCGCTCTTTGCTCTCGTTTATGCGCCTAAGAGCAAGGGTTAAAATTTGCGCGCCAGCCTCGTTTATGGCTGAGTCGATGAGCTCGTGCGAGTACTTGCCAGAGCCAAGGATAAAGCGGCTTTGAAACTCCTTGCCGCCAAGGATCAAACTATCGCTTTGCACTTACGCCTCCAAGCCCATAAGCAGTCTAATGGCCAAATTTGCCTCGTGGTTTGCGCAGACTGCGACGCGCGGTGCCATGAGTCCTTGACCGATTTTCGCCTCGTTTGTGAGGTCGCCGCAAAGATAGACATTTTTGGCAAATTTTATAGTTTTTATGAGATTTGAGCTAAAGTATCCAGCCATGCCAGAGGCGCCGATGATCTTTTTATCTTTTAGGCTTGCCCCAGCTTCATTTAGTATCATCGCCTTGCCAGCTACATTGTCAAAGGCTTCGCATAAAATTTCACACTCGCCAAAGACGCTAGCCACGTTTTTTTCATCTAAAAATATATCGTGAGTTTCAACCTCGACAAAGGGATTGACGTCATTTATCAGCTCTTTAAGCGCCTGCGTCTTTTTTAAGCCGATGTGGCGGACGAAATACTGCTGGCGGTTTAGATTGCTTGGCTCAACGACGTCAAAGTCGGCAAGCACTAGCTTTTTTACGCCAACTCTTGCAAGGCTTAGCGCGATATTTGAGCCAAGGCCGCCAAGTCCAGCCACGCCGATTACTGCTTTACTTAGGGCTAAATTTAGCTCAGGGCTGTTTCGTGAAGCGATCATCGCGCGTAAAACTTCACGCTCAGGCATCACGCCACGCCTTATAAATACGACGTTTGAGCCATCTTTTAGCTCGCTATCTTCTTTTATAGCAAAGCCATCAACGATAAAAATGTCTGGCTTTGTCGCGCTAAATTTCTCTAAAAATTTATAAATTTCACTCTCTTTATCGCCAAGCGCAAGCTCTTTTAGCTCGCTAAGGCTTTTTACTGGCACATTAAATTTTGCGCCGTTTAATACAATCTCTATCATTTTCTCCTCATCCACCGCCAACTAAAGTGACGATCTCATAAGCTTTGCCTTCGCTCATGAAGCGCTCACGCCAAAGCTTTTTTGGCAAAATTTCTCCGTCTCGCTCAAGGGCTATAAATTTAAACTCATAGCCATTTTGAGCTAAAAATTCATAAACACTTATATCGTTTTCAAGATCGAAATTTTTGCCATTTACACTAAATTTGATCATTAAATTTTGTAGCTTTTTACAAAATTTGCGATCCTCTCGATCGCTTTTTTTATGCTCTCTATGTCAGTTGCAAAAGAAATTCTAAAATATCCCTCCATGCCAAAGCCCACACCTGGCACGGTCGCTACATTTGCCTCTTCAAGCATCTTTTTGCAAAACCTAAGTGAGTCGCCGTCTACTTCTTTACATTTTACAAATAGATAAAACGCGCCATCAGGCTTAACTACGCTTAGCCCAGGGATAGCATTTATCATCTCAACTGCCACATCGCGTCTTTTTTCATACTCTTTTCTCATGTTTTCGATATCGTCGTCAGTTTCACCAAGAAGCGATGGGATAGCGCCTATTTGTACGATGGAGCTAATGTTACTTGTGCTTTGACTTTGAAGCTTTTTGATGCCAGCAATCAGCCAGTCCATCGAGCTTGCGATATAGCCAAATCTCCAGCCAGGCATCGCACCGCATTTGCTTAGGCCATTTATCGTGACCGTTCTTTTAAAAAGTTCCTCGCTTACTGAGGCTACTGCGTGAAATTTTTTGCCGTAGATCACTTTTTCATAAATTTCATCGCTTGTGATGATGATGTCAGTGCCCTTTAAAACCTCGCCAAATGCCGCGATCTCCTCTTTCGTATATACAGCTCCAGTTGGGTTTGTTGGATGATTTAGCGAAAAGACCTTTGTTTTTGGCGTGATCGCTTTTTTTAGCTGTTCGGCTGTGATTTTAAAATTTGTGCTCTCGTCTGCCTCGATAAACACAGGCACGCCGCCACAAAATTTAACGATCTCAGGGTAGCTCACCCAATATGGAGATGGGATGATGACTTCATCGCCTGGGTTGATAAGTGCTTGAAATACATTAAAAAGTGAGTGCTTTGCACCGATGTTTGTGACGATTTGATTTGCTTTATAGTCAAGTCCGTTATCTCTTTTTAACTTTGTTCTAATGGCATCGATAACCTCAGGCAAGCCTGGTACTGGCGTGTATTTGCCGCTTTTATTATCGTTATCAAGTGCGTTTTTTACAGTTTCTCTTATCTTTTTTGGAGTCATAAAGTCAGGCTCACCAGCTGAAAGCGAGATCACATCGATACCAGCAGCCTTCATCTCTTTGGCTTTTGTGCTGATCGCGATTGTGATTGATTCGCTTAATGTTTGCATTCTGTTTGCTAGTTGCATTATTTTCCTTTTTAGTTGATTGTCTTTAAGTAGCTATTATCATTTAAAAATAGATAAAGTTCGCCTAAAATTTGCTTCTTTTGTGTTTCGTTTATCAAAGTTGATTTTACTAAGCGCTCGTTTAGGGTGTCTTGGATCTCGTAGATATCATAGTCCATGTCTTCCATAATGTCTAAAATAGACTGGCTCTCAAGTAAATTTGTGATCTTGTAGCCATCATTTGAAAGCTCTATCGTGGCTTCTGTCGGATGGGTGAAGAGGTTGTGTTTCATGCCGATCACCTCTTGATATGCGCCAACTAGGAAAAATCCCAAGAAATAATCCTCCTTCTCCACATCCACGTCGTGCAAAAGTAGTGGGTTTTTCTCGTCATCATAGCTGATCTCGCCGTCGCTATCGCAGGTGATATCCCAGATCGAAGCTGGCAGAGTAGGGCGCTCATCGAGCCTATCAAGTGGCATGATAGGAAAATTTTGCTTTAGTCCCCAAAAGTCAGGCAAGCTTTGAAAGATTGAGAAATTTAGCAGATATCTCTCTTGGACCTCTTTTTGAATTTTGGCCAGATCGCTTGAATTGCTCTTGTTACCAAGCATGACAACGGCTTTTTTGCTAATGAGCCTTAAAAGCACCTCTGCGTTTGATCTATCTTGAAGATCAACATAGCCTAGATCAAAGAGAGTTAAAACGCTCTCTGTGTGATGGATGGCATCGTGCAGGTATTCTAGGGCGTTTGAAGGTTTGATTGATTTATAAAGATCGACTAGCTCGGTTATCAAATTAGGATTATTTTTCTTTAAATTTAGCTTCTCTTCGGTGTATTCTTGAGAAAATAGCTCAAGCACAGGAGCGACTAAAAGTGCGTGAGAGGCGGCGATGTAGCGACCTGACTCTATAAATATATCTGGCTCGATCTCCTTTTTTTGCTCGCTTATGGTTTTAAGCATATAAACAACGTCGTTTGCATATTCGTTTAGTGTGTAGTTTCTGCTGCTTTCTTCTTTAAACTGCGAGTACTCAATCGCAAGACCGCCACCTAAATTTATCGCTTTTAAATTTGAGGCGCCCATTTTTCTAAGCTCAGCGTAGATGTTGCCAGCTTCGATGAGTGCTTTTTTGAGCGGGTGGATCTCGCTTATTTGAGAGCCGATGTGAAAGTGTATCATTGTGAAGTTTTCAAGTAAATTTGCCTTTTTTAGCATCTTTACAGCTTCTATTAGTTCTGTTGATGTTAGGCCAAATTTAGAGTGTATGCCACCACTCTTTGCCCAAAGACCCGAGCCTGTCGAGTGCAGTCTTACCCTAAGTCCGATCTTTGGTTTTGGTTTGAAGCGCTCTTTTGCGATGGCGATTATCGCTTCAAGCTCGTTTAAGCCCTCGATCGTTAGTGTGATGTTATGCCCCATTTCAGCGGCGATAAAGCCTATATTTATCATCTCCTTATCTTTAAAGCCATTTACGGTTATGGGAGCTTTTTCGTTATTGTAAGCCATAGTTAAAAGTAGCTCAGCCTTACTACCAGCTTCAAGACCGTAGTTATAAGGTTTGCCAAGGCGAACTAAATTTTTTACAAAGCCAGGATATTGATTGACTTTAAGTGGAAATACGGCATTAAAGCTGCCTTTGTAGGCAAATTCTTTCTTTGCCTTTGCAAAGCTTGCGTGGATCTGCTCGATCTGCTTTTGGATAAGGTGCGGAAAGCGAAGCAGTAGTGGCCCTCTATATCCGTCGTCTCTTATCTCTTTTACGATGTCGATAATCGCTGGTTTGCTGGCTGCATTTATACAGACTTTGCCATCTTCTATAACAAAATTTGAATTACCCCAAATGCTAAGTCCAAAATCATTCATCCCAGCTCCTTTTCAAGATCATCTAAATGTATCGTTTTTTCATCTTTGGTTTCTAAATTTTTATACCAAATTTTATTCTCTTTCATCTCGTTTTCGCCCACGCAAAGGAAAATTTTTGCATTTTTATTGTCGGCATTTTGCAGATGTTTTTGAAGCTTTTTAGCTTCATAAGAAATTTCAACCGGATATTTTTTGCGAAGTTTTGAGCCAAGATTATAGATAAAATCAACATTCGCCGCATCAAGCGCGCAAAGATAAACTCCGTCTCGCTCATCCTCAGCTTCACCTAAAATTTCCATTATCCTCTCAACACCCATCGCAAAGCCAACGCCATAACTTGCTCTACCGCCAAGGTACTCTACGAGCCTGTCATATCTGCCACCCCCTGCGACTGCGCTTTGTGAGCCGATCTCATTGCTGATAAACTCAAACGCCGTCTTGCAGTAATAATCAAGCCCACGAACTAGCTTAGTGTCTATCTCAAATTTAACGCCATTTGCCGTTAAAATTTCTTGCAGTTTTTCAAAATCAGCCTGCGCCTCATCGCTTAAGCTATCAGTGATAACTGGGGCATTTTTGTAAATTTCTTGACAGCTCTCAATCTTGCAATCAAGCACGCGGATAGGGTTTAAGAGCTTGCGTCTTTTGCAGTCTTCGCAAATTTTATCATCGTTTTCATCTAAAAATTTAACAAGTTTTTCTTTGTAAGACTTCATCGAGCTCTCGTCGCCAAGCGAGTTTATTTTTAGGGTTGTTTTTATATTTAGCCTATTAAAAATTTCACTCACCATCAAGATAATGCTCGCGTCCTCATAGACGCTGCCTTCGCCAAAGCACTCACAGCCAAACTGGTGAAACTCTCTTAAGCGACCTTTTTGTGGGCGCTCGTAGCGAAACATCGAGCCGTGATAAAAGCAGCGTTTTATCACATTTGCCCTGTCAAGTTTTGCCTCAATAAACGCTCTAACCACGCCAGCTGTGCCCTCAGGACGCAAGCAAACGTCGTTGCCGCCTTTGTCTTCAAACTGATACATCTCTTTGCCCACGATGTCACTGCTCTCGCCGACACTTCTTTTAAAAAGCGCCGTCTCCTCGAGGTGCGGGGTCAAAATTTGCTCATATCCGTAGTTTTTTCCGACTTCCTCGCAGGTTTTTATTATCTGTGCGTAAAGTTTTGCGCGAGCTGGAAGCATATCTTTCATGCCACGAAGTGCCGTTATCATCGCATTATCCTTTTTATTTTTTTGTGATTTTACTTAAAATTTATAAAATTTTCTATCTCTTTTGAAATTAGCTCTATGCTTTTAGACGCGTCTATAAAAAGCGTTTCAAAGCCATTTTTGATAAGAATTTGCTTCATTAGGCTTTGCACTTTTAAAAGATACTCTAGTCCGCGAGCTTCGATCTTATCGCTTGTGCCTCTATTTTTTAGCCGTGCATTTATTATCTCAGCACTTGCTTCAAAAAAGACTATCTTGTCTGCAAATTTATCATTTAGTGCAAATTTATTAAGCTCTAAAAGCATGTTTTCATCTAAGTTTTCATCATTTGCCAAAGCGTAGGCGATGCCAGAGATAAAGCCTCTGTCGCTTAAAATGAGCCTACTTAAATTTGGAGCGACTAGCTTTTCAAAATGCTCAGCCCTGTCAGCTAAAAAGAGTAAAATTTCAGTCCTTTTGCCTATTTTTATGCTTGAGCTTAGTAAAATTTCACGTAAATTTTCACCAAGCTTTGTGCCACCTGGCTCTTTTGTGACGATGGCATCACTAAATTTAGAAGCTAAAATTTCTATCTGCGTGCTCTTACCAACGCCGTCAATGCCCTCAAACAAAACATACATTTTACACCTTTAAATTTTTTAGAATTTTTGCTGGCACTAGATTGCTCACATCGCCGTCGTGTCGCAAGACTGAGCGGACGATCGAGCTTGAGATAAAGGCGTTATTTAAGCTTGGCATAAGATAAACCGTCTCAAATTCGTCCCAGAGTGCAGCGTTTGCGTAGCCGATTTGTAGCTCATACTCAAAGTCACTAACCGCGCGGAGTCCCCTGATAACGGTGTTTATGCCGTGCGATTTAGCAAAATCAACAAGCAAGTTATCAAAGCCAAGAACGCTTACGTTTTTTAGCTCACAAACTGCCTCTTTTGCCATTTCTATACGCTTTTCATGTGCAAACATCGGCTGTTTGCTGTCACTTCTTGCAACTGCTACGATTACCTTGTCAAAAATTTTTGTAGCTCTTATGATAACGTCTAAATGGCCGTTTGTGATCGGATCAAAAGTCCCTGGATAGATGCAAGATTTTTTCAAATTTGCCACCTTTTGTAAAGATTATTTTCGATTTTTAAGGCATCAAGCCACTTGCCGATGATGAAATTTTCCATATCATGAAGGCTCTTTATGCCTGCGTAGTAGCCCAAAACTGGGGGCGCGATGATGGCTCCAAGAGATGAGAGAAGCTGCATCTGAGAAAGCGCGATCGTAGAAAATGGCATCTCTCTAACGCCCAAAACTAGGGTTTGTCTCTCTTTTAGTGCGACACTTGCAGCCCTTGTGATGAGCGTGTCGCTTATGCCGTTTGCGACCTTTGCCAAAGTATTAGTAGAGCAGGGCGCTATGATCATTGCTTCAATGCCAAACGAGCCAGAAGCTGGACCTGCGCTAAGGTCTTGACCATCATAAATTTTTACGCCAAGCTCATCTAAATTTAGCCTCAAATTTTCTTCAGCCTCTAAAACTTTCATGGCATTTTTACTAACTATGACGTGCGCCTCACAGCTATCTTTTGCGGCACTTATTAGCTTTAGAAAAAGCCCAGCCCCGCTTGCTCCAGTGGCTGCAAAAACTACCTTTTTCATCTTATCACCGCCTTGTCTTTACCTGAAACTGTGGCTTGTAAAATTTTATTATCTTTTGTTCTTATCTTTATCATATCACCTAAATTTCCATCCTCAAGTGCCTTTACTTCAGCTATTATCTTAACGCCATCCTCGCTTAAAACCGCATTTAGCATTTGACCTTTTTTGACTAAACTTATGGCTTTAAACTGACGCTTGGTTAAAATTTCACCGCTTTTTATCTGCACTTTTGTTATAAGAGCCAAGCTATTTGAGCTAGAAAGTGCATCTTTTGGCCATTTGTCAAACTCGATCATTGTTGGCTGATAGTCAAGCAGGCTTAAAATATGGTTTGTATTCATTGAATTTATTGCTATAAAGGCTGGCATCTTAGCGTTAAAGCTAAATTTAAAATAGATACTTTTTAGGCTCAGATCAACATCCTCAAATGATGCTCTAAATGTACCTTTTTGACTATTTTGATCACCTAAAAAGATATTTTTTAGGAATAGCTCTTTGAAATTTGTTGGAAGCTTATTTTGTGGGCTGATGCTAAGATCACTTATGCTGATGCCAGGATATTCATCGCTAATTGATCTTAAAAATCGCATTTGAATCTCATCCATAATAGAGCAGTTTTTCACAAAGGCAACGCTTCCACCGCTTTTGTCATTATATGTTTTAAAATTTGCTGTTAGAATTTCATAGAGTTTTTTGCTATCTATCTTAGCAGCTCTTTTGCCCTCTAGGTTTAAAATTTCATTGTCTTCGCCTTCAAAGCCAAAAGTACTAAGTGAAATTTGATCATTTAGAACGCAATACATTGGATAAATGCTGACTTCATTTGCAAAAAGTTTTGTGGAAAATAAAAAAAAGAGTATAAAAAAGATGGAGCGGGAAACGAGATTCGAACTCGCGACCCCAACCTTGGCAAGGTTGTGCTCTACCCCTGAGCTATTCCCGCAGTCAAAATGAAGTCCGCATTCTATCAGATTGTTTTTCATTTGTCAAGATTTTATGGAAGTTTTATAAGAGAAATTTCACTATTTTGCAAAATTTCGCTTTGATCTGGGCTAGTTAAAAACATAAAAGTGCTTTTTAAAATATGATCTATCATGCCAGAGCCGTATTCTCCACCATTTGTTGCTATAAATTTATCATTTTCAATATTTCCAAAAATGGCATTGATTCTGCCTGATTTTACCTTTAAATTTTGCGCATTTGTAGCATTTTGTATCACAAAGCAATCCTCTTTTAAAAGAGGCAAAACAAGCATCATCATACAAACATAAGCTGCCATTGGATTTCCAGGAAGGACAAAAATAAGTTTGCCATCTTTTTCATAAGCCTTGCAAGGTTTGCCAGGTCTTATATCAATATGTGAAAAAATTTCATTGTATCCAAGCTCGCTTAGAACTATTTTCATAAAGTCAGCCTCACCAGCGCTCGCTCCGCCAGAGCAGATAACGATGTCGTAGTTTGCAGCGTTTAAAAAAGCCTGTTTTACGGCGCTTAGCTCATCTTTTATAATTCCAAGATATGAGCTTTTTTGACCAATGGAGTTTAAAAGCGCTGTGATTCCAAAGGCATTTGCGTTGTAAATTTCATCCTCGCTTGCTCTTTGCCAAGGCTCAATGATCTCGTTTCCACTTGAATAAATTCCAACGCTAGGCTGCTTTTTTACATTTATAAAACTTATGCCCTGTGCTGCTAACATCATTATGCCTCTAGTGTTTAAAACCTCGCCACTTTTTAGCAAAATTTCACCAATCTTTACCTCTTCACCTTTAAAGCGATACCCATCACCTTTTTTAAGATTATTTGGTGCTTTTATAAAATTTCCATCAACAACACAATCTTCAATCTTTATGATTGTATCAGCACCCTTTGGCATCTTCGCACCAGTCATTATCTTAACGCACTCATTTTTGCCGATGCTTAGCTGCTCTTTATCGCCTGCAAAGGCACTTGCGACTATTTTATATGGCTTATCTTTATCTACAAATTTCACAGCAAAGCCATCAAGCGCAGAGTTATCAAAACATGGCAGATCTTTTACCGCCACTACGTCATTTGCCAATGTTTTACCAAGAGCCATGCTGATAGGTAAAATTTCACTATCTATTTTTAATTTGAACTTAGATTTAAGCGCATCTAATGCATCATTTAGTAGCATTTTTACTCCTCAAGCCTAATAATATTTGCACCAAGGCCTTGAAATTTTTCTTCTAAATTTTCATATCCTCTATCAAGGTGATAAATTCTATGTACCAAGCTTTCACCATTTGCTATAAGAGCAGCTAGTATCAGCGCTGAGCTTGCTCTAAGATCTGTTGCCATTACATCGGCTGCGTTTAGCTTAGCTGGTGCATAAACACTTGCGATATGCCCGTTTAATTTAATATCCGCTCCCATTCTAGCAAGCTCGCTAACGTGCATAAAGCGGTTTTCAAAAAGTCTCTCATCTATCGTGCTAACGCCATTTGCTGCAAGGCAAAGCGCCATAAATTGAGCTTGCATATCTGTTGGAAAGCCCGGATACTCAGTGGTTCTTATCTCCACTGGTTTTATCTCTTTTGCTGGCAATATCGTAATCTTATCGCCGTCTACTTCGATACCAAAGCCCATCTCTTCAAATTTATTTAAAATGGCTGTCATATGGGCTGCATTTGCCTTTGTGACTGAAATTTTGCTATTTGTTATAGCTCCAGCACAAAGGTATGTGCCAGCTTCTATCCTATCAGGGATGACCTCAATATCGCAAATTTCAAGTAATTTTTGGCCACTTCCAGTGATCTTTAACTCACTTGTGCCGATGCCTTCTATTTTAACGCCACTCTTAGCCAAAATTTCACAAATTTGCACCACTTCAGGCTCAAGCGCTACGTTAAAAAGCTCTGTCGTGCCGTGCGCTAGAGCTGCAGCCATGATGATATTTTCGCTGCCAGTTACAGTGATCTTATCAAAAACGATCTTTGCGCCTTTTAGGCCATTTGGTGCTGTTGCAACGACGTAGCCTTGCTTTATTTCTATATTTGCTCCCATTTTTTCGAGTGCATTTAGATGCAGATCAATAGGTCTTTGCCCGATCGCACATCCTCCAGGTAGGCTCACTTCGCAGTGGCCAAAGCGTGCAAGAAGCGGTCCAAGCGTTAAGATAGAAGCGCGCATTTTTCTAACGATATCGTAATTTGCAGTAGTTGAGCTTACACCACTTGTGTCTATGCTTAGTGAATTTTTATCTTTAAATTCGCACTTTGCTCCTAGATTGGTTAGCAGTTGGCAAAGCGTTTTTATATCAGCGACATTTGGGATATTTGTTAAATTTACACTTTTTTTTGCGAGTAAGGTTAGGGCGATGATCGGTAGAGCAGCATTTTTGGCACCGCTTATTTTTACTTCGCCACTTAATTTGGCATTTCCTTTTATCTTTAAATAGTGCATCATTGTTTTTTGCCTTAAGAAAATATGTTTTTTTGCCGATATTATATTGCTTTTTAACTTAGAATAAAGAAAGCAAAGCACTATTTCCGGTTCATTTACGTTTAAAAGTTAAAATTGCAAACACTAAAATTTTGGATATAAATATGTCAAATTCAATAAATAAAAAAATCTTTTTTATACTTAGCATTATATTTTTTACAGGTTGTTCTTTTACTTCTAATCAACCGACAACTCCGCAAAATGAAACAAATCAAACTGTAACTTCAAATATTGATTTTAGCGAGCAAATGATTGGTGAAATCATAGATGAAGACAATGATAGAGAAGATAAAAAATTTGGTTCTTTTTTTAAAAAATACCTAAATACAAGAGCTGGCGGTGATTGCTCAGGATTCGTTTCTATCGTAAATGCAAAGTATCAAAATATGTATTTTGATGAAAAGACAATAAATCGCTACTACGATAATGGCGGTAGAAAGTCAAAAGCGATCTACAATTTTTATGAAAGTAAAAATTTAATTACTCATAAAAATCCAAAAATAGGTGATCTTGTATTTTTCTCAAATACTCTTGGCAAGGGTGTTCAAAAAAATAAAGATAAGAAAAATATCACTCATGTTGGCATAGTTACAGCTGTTCTTGGCGATGAGACGGTAAAATTTATACATAATTCTGGCGGAAAGATAATTCATAGCTATATGAATCTAAAACAAAAAAATGTGCATCTAAAAGGAAATCAAGAGATAAATAGTTATCTTGTAAGATGTTCAAACTCAAGTTGCTTGGCAGCAAATAGATTTGCTGGATATGGCAAAGCAAAATAAATCAGAAATTTTTACTAAAAACCTTTTAAAACAAATACTAGGCTCAAATTTTAAGCATTATTTATATAAATTTACACTCGTAAATACAGATTTATATAAAGAGAAAATATGAATTTTTTTGATGAAATTTGGGAAATTTTAAATGAAGGCGAGATTGGGCTTAAATTTTTAAAATTTGAGCTATTTTATGAGAAATTTAAACGAGATTTTAATATAAATTTTTACGAAAGCTCTAAACCAAACGAGCTAATAATGCCTAGCTATGCAAAATTTTGTGAAGTAGTTAGCATGAAAGAGTTAAACAAAAAAGTAAAGCCAAAGGATAAAAATTTAAATTTTATCCACTCGGTAGCTCATATTGAATTTAGTGCTATTGACATTGCGCTTGATGCTTGTTATAGATTTAGAAATTTGCCAAGAGAATTTTATGAAGACTGGCTAGAAGTGGCTGAAGATGAGATCAGACACTTTTGTATGATAGAAAATTTGCTCTTAAAACAAGGCGGTAGATACGGCGAGCTAAGTGTACATGATGGGCTTTTTATCGCACTTCAAAAGACTTCAGATAGTCTAACTAGCCGTATGGCGCTACTGCCAAGATATATGGAGGCAAATGGGCTTGATGCAAACGCTCATATTATAAAAAGGCTTGAAAGTGAAGGTGGCAACGAAGAGCTGATAGAGTGCCTGAAAGTCATCTTGAAAGAAGAAATCTCTCATGTTTATAAAGGCGATAAGTGGTTTAAATTTGCCTGCAAAAAAGAGGGCATTGACGAAAATAGCTACTTTGGCATTATCTTAAGTTTATATCCAAATTCATTTAAAAATGTTAGAGAGATCAATGAGCAAGATCGCTTAAAAGCTGGATTTAGCAAAGAAGAGCTTTGCTTGATAAAGAATTTCTCAAAGGAGAGATAGTGAGTAAAATTTATTTCATAAGACATTCAAAAGCGGTTGATGAGAATAAGGACGGAGCTAAAGATGCCTTAAGGGAGCTTAGTCAAAAAGGCAAAGAAGACGCTAAATTTATGGCAAATAGACTAAAAATGTATGATGTGATGCCAGGGGCTATCTTTTCCAGTAGTGCCAAAAGATGCGAGCAAACGGCAAAGATTATCGCTAAAACTTTAAAATTTAAAGAAGAGACCAGTCTTATAGATGAGCTTTATGATATAAGTTTTGAAGATCTTTTAAAATTTGTCAAAAATATAGATGAGAGTTTGGATGAGATTTTTATCATCACGCACAATCCAAGCATAACTGAAATTTGCGAGTATTTAAGCGATTCGTCAATAGATAATATCCCAACTTCTGGAATATTTTGCGTTGAGTTTGGATGTAAATTTAGTGAGTTGAAAGAGGGTGGTGCAAAAGCGTTATTTTTTGACCACCCCAAAAAATATCAAAGATAATTTAACACTTTAGTTTTTATCTTTAAAAATTTCGTTATATGAAGTAAAAATTTGCTCGCTTAGATCTTCTATTTTTTTAGACTTATCAACAAAATAATTTAAATTTTGTTCATTATAGCCAGAGGCTGACTTCTCGAGCAAGAGTTTGATTTCATTATTTAGTGACGATGTAAGTTCTTTTGACTTATCAAAATTTTTGTTTTGTTTGTGTTCGCTTATACTCTCGTTCTCATACCAATCTAGCAGGCTCTGCGCTAAATTACGTATTTCCTCACTGTATCCTTGCTCGTTTATAAGGTCAGAGTACACTTTGGTTTTGTAGGCAATTTGCGAAATTTTTGCGATTATAGCAAAGGTTTTATTTTCGACATATTTTGATGTTTGAGCAGTATTTTGTGCGTTCGCATTAAACTCACTCAATACCTTTTTGAAATTTTCTACATTTTGTGTCGTTAGCTTAGAAATTTCATCGATTTTTTTAGAATTTTCATCGATATCATTTACCTCTTGCTGAAGTGTTTTTATATTTACTTCGATATCACTTGCAGCTTTTTGCGTATTTTCAGCTAGTTTTCTTACCTCATCAGCGACTACTGCAAAACCACGTCCGTGCTCTCCTGCACGAGCAGCTTCAATGGCAGCGTTAAGAGCAAGCAGATTTGTCTGATCGGCAATATCTTTTATTAAATTTAAAATAGAGCTTATTTCAGAAGCCCTAGTGCTTAGCATGCCAGTAGCATTTGAGCAGCTTTGTACTAGACCATCAAGCTCTCCCATGTTTTGACTAAGTTCGGCGATGTTTGACATATTTTCTTTTGCTATTTGTGCAGTTTGTTTAGCATCTGTTGCTGTTTGGCTTAAATTTTTGATACTTTCATTTAGATCATCTCTTACATAATTTATACCATTTATACCGTTTCCAAGTTTGTCAAGCTCGCTTGATAGAAGACCTCTAACCTTGCTTTTTTGGCCGTCTTTTATACCTGTGACACCCTTGCTCATAGATATGGCATTTCGTTTAAATAAACCCCTAAACCCTTCTACAAATATATTTCTATATGTTTTTGAGTTTTGTGCAGCTTGGACTGAGGTTGAAATTTCACGTTGAAGCGCCTCAACTTGATCTAGCAAATCATTTATGCCAAGGGCGACTTCATACATCTCGTCCTTTTCTCCAACATTTACAATGCGAGGCTCTAGTATGCCATTGCTTGCCGATTTGACAACACTTAAAATCTCATTTATTGCATTTGATTTTTTCTTAAACATATCTAGAACCTTTGCAAGTTGTTTATAAATTCATCATAGTTTGTTGATTTTTCTTCCAAAAATTTTAATAAATATTTTTTAGATGCTTCGATACCGCCATCTCGTTCTAGCTCAAGTAGTTTTGCATAAAGTGGTTTTATGATCTCTATTGCTTTTGCATTTGGCTTACGTCTAACAGAATAGTAGCCAACGATATTATCTTGTTGATCAAGCGAGGCTGTGATATTGCCAAATACCCAGTAAAATCCACCATTGAGAGTTTTATTTTTAATAAAGGCAAAAATTTCCTCTTTATTTTGTATGCGTTCCCAAAGTAGCTTGAAAATAACTCTTGGCATATCAGTGTGCCTTATTATATTGTGCGGTTTTCCCAAGAGATCACCTTGTTTTACTCCTACGATATTTAAAAAAGGCTCGTTGCAATAAGTGATCCTTCCTTTTGTATCTGTTTTTGAAACTAAAAATGCGTTCTCATCAACGCCATATTCTCTTTCTATAGGCAATTTTACTCCTTTAATGTTGATTTAGTTTTTAACAGCTTTTGCCATATCCCACATTGGCATAAATATACCAAGGGCGAGCAAAAGCACCATAGCTGCGATAAATATTAGTAGTATCGGCTCAATATAGTTTGAAATATTATCAATAATATCATTAAATTTCACTCTATAATAATCAGTAACTTTTTGTGTCATGTCATCTAAGCTACCACTTTGTTCGCCAGCACCTATCATTTGTATAAGCATACCCTCGTAAAGTCCAGTTTGCCTAAAGGCCTCGGTTAAGCTTATGCCACGGCCAACCAGTACTTTTACAGCAGTTAGTTTATTTCTTATGTCTTGATTTGAAACAGTTACAACGGCAGTATCTAGCGCGTCAGCGATAGGAAGTCCTGCGCGAACAAGCTCTGTAAAGATTAGATTAAATCTACTCATATTTGCAAAAAATATTATTTTGCCTACAAGATAGACTTTTAGTAGATATTTATCGACCTTATCCCTAAAATTTTCATCATTTGAATATTGCCTTTTTAGCAAAAAAGCAAATGCGACAAGAACAACTATTATATATATGCCGTAATTGCTCATTATGTATTCAATGTTTAGTAAAATTTTAGTAGGAAGTGGTAGGTCGGCATTAAGCTGGCTAAAAATTTCTCGAAATTGTGGAACAACTGATGTCATGAGCACAATAAAAGCCAAAATTATAGAGCATATTACGGTTATTGGATACCTTATGGCTTTTTTAAATTTTTGTTGGTTATCCCAGACTTCTTGCAAGATAGAAGCTAGCTTTGATAATGCGTCAGCCATATTGCCAGTACTCTCTCCAAGCCTTACCATGGCGACAGTGACATCGCCTAGCTCTTCTTGAAAATTTTCTATACTTTGAGTTAAGCTCGCACCTTGATTTAGGTCTTCATCTAATGTCTGAAATATTGTTTTTAGTCTTTTATCTTCGGTAGCATTTGCTGTCTCTTTTATGCCATCATGTATTGATATACCGGCATTAGTCATAACGCTAAGTTGCCTTATGGTAGCAACTAGAGCCGGAATTTTTACTTTTGAAGAAGAGAATATTTTGTTAAATTTTTCTTGTAAGTCCAAAAAATCATTGTTAATGCTTGAAACCTGAGTTTCTTTTATCTTTACTATCATGCCTTGAATATTTGCACGATTTTTTACATCATTTTTGCTATTGGCCTTTAGGCTCATCTTTTGGCGTTTGCCATCTTTTATATATTCTATTTCGTAAAATTTCATATCTTGGCAACTCTATATACTTCTTCGATTGTTGTTACACCATTTGCTGCACGTATAACGCCATCATGAAACATATCTATAAAGCCTTCGTCATAGGCGGCCTTTTTAAGCTCTTCTTTTGAAGCATTATTTGCTACGATACTTGCTATATGATCGCTAATAGATAATATTTCACTTATCATTTCACGCCCTAGATATCCGGTTTGTGAGCAGTGTTGGCAGCCTACACTTTTATAAAATTGATAATCTTCAGGAAGAAATTTTTTAATCTCATCAAGAGCTTTTTGAGATAGCGTGACTTTTTGTTTGCAATACGGGCAAAGCTTTCTTACAAGCCTTTGAGCCTCTATGCAAACTAGTGCACCACTTACTAAATATGACTCAATACCCATATCAACCATACGAGGCAAAGCGCTAATAGCGTCATTTGTATGAAGTGTAGAAAAAACCAAGTGGCCAGTTAGTGCCGCTTGAATCGCAATCCTAAGCGTCTCTTGATCTCTGATCTCGCCTATCATAATAATATCTGGATCTTGTCTTAAAATAGAGCGAAGAGCCGAGATAAAAGTAAGCCCAGCCTTCTCATTGACATGTACTTGTTGGATCATATTTAGCTGATACTCAACCGGATCTTCAACGGTAATAATCTTAGTTTTTACGCTTTTTATGTCATTTAATGCACCATAAAGTGTAGTCGTTTTTCCTGATCCTGTCGGACCAGTAACTAGGATGATGCCATAAGGAGCTTTCATGCTCTTTTTAAATTTAGCAAAGTTATCTGGATGCATACCGAGGTCTTCAATGTTTATGATAACTTTTGATTTGTCCAAAATTCTTAAAACTATGCTTTCGCCGTTTAAAATAGGTAGTGTAGAGATACGAAAATCGTACTCTTTATCTAAAATTTGAGCTGAAAATCTACCATCTTGTGGGCGGCGGCGCTCCGCGATATCCATGTTTGAAAGTAGCTTCATACGGCTTACCATCGGCGGATAGATATCTTTATCAAATATAAATGTCTCGCTTAGCATGCCATCTATCCTGCTTCTTACGATGCAGTTTGTCTCGGTTGGCTCGATGTGAATATCGCTTGCTCTGCTTTGAATAGATGTTTTTAAAATTATCTCAATTAGCTTTAAAATTCCAGAGCTTTCTGTGCTTTGCCCTTGACTACTAGAGCTTGAAAGCTCTTTTCTGATCTCTGTAATAACGTCTTTAATGCTTTCATTAAGAGCTATTTTGTTTATGTATTTTTCTATCTGGGCTGGATCGGCGCAAGCTACTTTTAATAGCTTTCTGTTAAATAAATTTTGAACTTTATCTTGAATGATCACGTCAAAAGGATTTTTAAAAGCAACATAAACGCTTATCTCGTCTTCTTTTACAGGGATAGCGTTATATGATTTTAGCTGCGAGGTGCTTAGCTTTTCACTTATACGGTAGTCGATATCTATATCATCAAGATCAAAAAATGTAATTTTAAATTTATCACATACATATTGAATAAAGCGCTTTTGATCTATCTGAAGACTAGTTGAAATTTCATCAATGTCAGTGTGTCCTCTTCTATAAATATCAGATAGAATTTCAAAAAAAATCTCTTCTTCTAGCATATTTTCTTCAAGCAAAATAGCCAAAAGACTTTTTTCATTTATCTTTTTTATCTCTATAATCTTTAAAATTTGCTCATCATTTAGTTTATTAAGTTGCTCTAATGTTTTTAGTGTTAAATTTTCTAAATTATTCATCTCTTCTCTTTATCTATACTCAATCTGCGAAGTAAGATCGTCATTTTTAAAAATTTTTAAAATCATTTTTGCAAAATTTGAGCCAGCGATTGCACTAAGCTCATATCTTGTGTCTGAATTTGGCTCTTCAAAAATAAATACACCAAGCTCCTCAATGTATTCTTTTTTGACAAATTTATCAAATATAAATGAAAGAATGTAATCGCTCTTTGGAAGCCTAATATAGCTTATGTCAGCTCCATCCAAGATAGCATGAAGCAGTAACTTTTTTTTAAGTAATATATCCGCAAAATATGCTGCATTCTCTCTCGAGCTTTGCGTTTTTGATAGTTTGCTCGCTGGAAGAGCGAGCCTATCTATATCATTTGTTTTTAAACAAGATATGCCAAAGATATTAAGAAATTCTTCATTTTGTGAATCTTTTAAAAGATCTTGTATTTTTTGATTACAAATTTTAGGATATTCAGCTTTTTCAAAATAACTTTTAATGTCAGCCGTTCCAAGCGCAAAGGCATTTAATGATAAAAATACAACAAGCAAAAATTTCACAACGTATCACTTTTTATCTTATTTATTAGCTCATTTATTTCTAGCTTATTTTTATTTTTATTATATTCTTCTAATGCGCGCAAGGCATCATCTTTTTGTTTTAGCATATATTTTGCCTTAGCAAACATGACCCAAGACTCCTCAATGCTACTATCTAAATTATTCGCCGATAGTGCCCATTTTATAGTGTCACTATATCTTTTATCCTGATAGCATTTTCTTGCTATTTTAAGGGCGATTTCTGGATTTTTATTTTTATTAAAATTTTCTTTTAGCATAGAAATTTCATTGTTTTCACTTGAAATTTGAATATCAATTTTTGGCTTTGCCTTTGGTTCTAGTTCTATTACCTCTTCATTTGGTAGAGACTGTCCATTTTGTATATTTTCATTTTCAGTTGGTAAATTTAGCTTTAGCCAACCGCCACCACTTCTTTGTTTTTTATCTGATGCCTGCTCTTTATTATCTTCATTTAGCTTTATGGATTGTTCTAGCTTTTTAGCTATTTTCTCAGCAAGCTCATCTTGCTTCTTATCTGATTCAAATCTCTCTTTTGCCTGCTCACTTTTTTGTTTGCCATCTTCTAAAATATTTTTACTGACATTGGTTTCAGCAAAGGTTATGTTTTTTTCTTTTATATCTGTTTGTATTGTCAAATTTTTCTCAAATAAAGCTGGAGTAATAGTTGTCTCTTTTTTGTTTTTAGCATTTGAGAAAAATAAAAAAGCACCAAAGATAAAAGCAATTAGCAAGATCGTAATTATTAAAAGACCTAGCTTTTTATGTGATAACAATTTTAAAAGACTATTTTTATTCTTTTTTTCGTACTCTTCATAAAGCTTTTCTAGCCTTTGAATTTCTTGTAATTCAAGCATGAATTATTCCTGTATCAAGTGCAGACATTGTCAAAATTTTAATATTTGCATCCTCGCTACTTAATTTTGATGGCTGATTTTGTTCGTAATATTCACAAATTTCATAAAATTTATACATGATTTTATTTAGTGTGCGTAGATTTCCGCAACAAAGCTCATAGGCTTTGTCATAGTCTTTTTTCTGAAAATTTAGGTATTTATCGTAGCCTTTTTGTCCTATTTTTCTTTGCAAATAAACTATGATTTCATTCGTGTTTGCACTTCCAAGCTCTATACTCTCCCAAATTCTAGTTTGAAAATAGTCCTTTGCTAACACATCTTCATTTTCAGTTTTATGAATCGTAAATAGAAATTTAAATAATCTTGTATCGGCCATCAGCCTTATTTTTTCGATCAATTCAGTAGGATAAAGTTGCGCTTCATCCAGGATAACAACTATTTGGTTTTGTAAAATTTCATCTTTATTTTTAAATTCTTTTGAGTAGTGTGCGACAAAACTTTCAAAATTATTTATATTATCAAGCTTATTTCCGTATATATCTTCACAAAGAGCTTCTATAAATGTAGCCTCGCTAAAAAAAGGATGTGGGAAAAAAATTAATTTTTTATCCTTTTGAAGATCGGAGGCTATCTTGTTTAACAAAAAGGTCTTTCCACTACCAGGCTTACCATAAAAAAGTATAAGTTTTAATGGCTTTTTTAGAGCCGAGACGATCTTATTGTAACAAGTGATTGAGTTATCTAGATTAACAAAATCAGCTACTTCGTCTTCGTTGATAAAGATATCTTTTATATCTGTATAAATATTCTTGTTATTCATAGATCGTTTTAGAAAAACCTAAGTCTTTTAGTGATTGATTAAGTGGCTTTTTTTTGTCAAAATCAACTACATGAGGAGTGATGACAAAGATAAGCTCTGTTGTTTTTATATTGTCTCTTGTGCTTTTAAAGACACCACCTATAAGTGGGATATCAGAAAGAAGAGGTACGGAAGTATTATTTTTACCCTTTGTCTGGCCTATTAATCCACCAAGAATAATAGTATCACCGCTATCAACTTGAACAACAGTTGAAAGCTTCTTTTGCACTGTATCCGGAGCAATCTCTCTTAACGCATTTTGTCTTGTGTCGTCTTCAGCGTATTTAAAGTTACTAAGTGATGGATTGATTCGAAGCATGATTTTATTATTATCAGAAACTTCTGGTAATAAATTTAATAATATGCCTATAAAAACAGAGTATTGTTTATAAGTAGTTGTCAGCCTATCGCTATTGCTGTTTCCATTGTCAGTTTTTTGTTGAACACGGTAGTTTATGTTATCACCAACTGAGATTAGTGCTTGCTGATTATTAAGTGTTGTTACTTTTGGGCTTGATATAACCTTTGTCTTTCCATTTGTTTCAAGAAAATTTATCATTCCATCAAGGCTAAAATTTAAATTAGCTGCAATATTTAATGTACGTCCAAATCCATCACTTAGGCTATTGCCTTTATTTGTCCAAGTTGCACTTGAGCTAGGATTGTTTCTTGAATTGCCAATGTATGTATTAAATCCAAGTTCAAATTTACTCCAATCAACGCCTTGCTTGTATTCATTATTTAACTCAACTGAAATAATAGAAACATCAATAATTACTTGTTTTTTTAGTCTTTTTTGCATTTCATCTATATATTTCTCAACACGCTTAAGTTGAGAAGGAGTGGCCGTAACAGTGATAAGACCTGCATTTTGGTTTATGATAGGATCAGGCGCTGTGATATGTTCGCTACTATTATTTAAAATAGCTTTAAGCTCAGCATCTAGTTTTTCCCAAAAGTCAAACCTTTCAGTAGTTTTTATAAGGTTGCTTGAGCCTTGAGAACTATCATCTTGGGAATCATCACTACTACTTGAACCACTAGAAATTTCAGATGGAGTAGCATCCACTGAAGCTTGGGTGACAGCAGTTCCTTCTCTAATAGAAGTTATATAGTCTAGTTTAAAAATTTGAGTTTTTAAAGATGAAATTTTTAATACATTATTTGAAAACTCGTAGCTTAAATTTTTCTCACTTAAAAGCAGGTCAAAAACTTCACTAAGACTCATATTCCTGATATTAACGCCAAAAACTTTATCTTTTAGCTCCGTTTTGCTATAAGTGTCCTTTGCAACAATACTAAAGTTACACATCTCTGAAAGTTGATTTAACACATCTACTAGCGCAACATCATCTGAAATTTTCATATTAAAATTCTTGCTTAAACAACTACTCTCATTAGCACTAGCATAATTCATATTTAAGCAAATGAGTGCACCTATTATTAATATTTTACTTAATCTTAATCTCAACATTTTTACTTCCATTTTTTAAAATTAGCTCTTGTTTCTCATCGCCTTTTACTAAAAAAACGCTATTTTTAGTAATGTTAGCTATTTTGTAACCATCAACAATATCACCGACAGCATACCATTTGGAATCAATATTTGCTTTGTTTAATAAAATCGCTTTTAAACTAAGCCCTTTTGAAGCTTGAGTGATAATTGATAAATTTTGATCTGTTATCGTCTTGATAGGTTCTTGCTTAAAAGGATTTTTTATGCTCGAAAGCTCAATATCGCTAAGACCGCTTCTTTTTTCCTTTATTTTTTCAAAAATTTTATCATAAGAGTCCATTTCCTCTTGAAGCTGATTAGCAAAAGCAATATTTAAAAATAAAAAAGCCAATAAAATTTTTATTTTCATTAGTATTTCATCCCCCAAACAGATATTGAGATCTTAGCGCCAAGCTCTTTTTGGGTAGAATTTACATCCATTTTATGAAGATCAACTACTAGCTTTGATTCTTCAAGGCCATTTATATATGAAAGCATATCTTTAAAACCTCCCAAAAATGTCAAGTCAATATTTAAAATTTGCTCAATCTTTTGGAAATTTGGCTCTTTTATATCGCTTTTTAACTCTAAAATTTTTATATTATTTTGCTTTGCTAAAGATACTATATTGTCTAAGAAATTTGCCCAATTTTGATCGTTAAATAATAAAAACGATAGTTCTTTTAGTTTTGAATCAAAATGGGCATTAAATTTTAAAACGCTAGAATATTTGCCTTTAAGCGTTTCAAGTATTTTGGTCTCTTCATTTATTTTAAAATTTTTATCCCCACTAGGTGAGCTAGTTGATTTTAAATAATCTCTTGTTCTTGAAAGATCATTGCTAATTTTAGTATGTGTATTAAGTCTTTCATCATAAAAATCTTGCGATGGATCAAAGCAAAGCATATAAACAATATAAATAATAATTAAGGCTGAACCCAAAAAAATTATATTTGTTTCGCTTTGTTTTTTTGCGTCAAAATACTTATCTATTTTACTTAAAACGTCTTGTCTCATTGTCTAATCTCTATACTTATATTACTTTCATACTCGTTGTTTTGCCTATCTTCTTTAATTTTTTTTGTATTTACTGAATATTTAGGCATCTTGCTAATATCTTTTATTAGCTGCGTAATCCTTTTTTCATTATCGCTAACAACCGTTACTGTTAAATTTTTATCGTTATTTTTAATATTTGTTATAAAAATGCTATTGTTATTTATCATATCGGTAATCTCAAAAAGATTTAAACCTTTCATTACGTAATGATCTTTTTTGTTTTCAATTTCTTGAAGCAATCCTTTTCTAAAATTTAACTTCTCTTCCTCTTTATCAGTTAATCCTTTTATATCGTTTTGCTCTTTTTTTAGTCTTTCAAGAGTATTTCTTATTTGTGCTGCTTGCGCATTAAGCACATCAAGCTCATCGCTTAGTCTTTGCGAATCTGCCTCTAAAATACTGCCAGCTATATAATTATAAAGAGGATAGGACATACTTAGGCAAAAAGCAGCGGCACATGTCAGTATAAATTTACCGCTTTTTCTTTTTGTGAACGGATCAGGCCTAAGCAAATTTGAGAAGTTAAAATCGGCATTAAAGGCCTCTTTTTTATAAAAATTTGCATACAAAGCCATCATATTATGCCGTTCGCTGATAGCTAAATTTTTAGAATTTATTACAGTGCTTGTATTTAATTTCGTAGCATTTGTTCCAAGTTTTGTATTGATAAATTTCTCAAAACGCTCTATTTTATAGTCGCAGTCAATATAGATATTTTTTATATTTATGCTATAGATTCTATTGACAACATTTATCGTGTCATTTACGTAAAATATATAGTCCTCAAAAACAGTATTTAGATCGTAGCTAAAGCCTTCTTCATTGCTATCTAAAAGTCCTCTTGTTTTTAGGATATCTAAAAAGCTTTCTAGGCTTACTCTCTCGCCGCTTTGCTCTATAAATTTATCTTTTAGATAATTTAGTGTGTATCTTAAACCTCTTGATGTAAGGTATTCCCCATTTACATAAATGCTTATAAATGCTTCATCGGCCCTAAATGTCAAAAAACAATCACTCTGAGTGCTAGGAAGTAAGCCTTTTTTATATATAGCACTATATAAAAGTGGCTCTACAACGACATAATCTATAAAAGGTACTCTTTTAGAAATATTTTTAAAAATTTTATTTATCGTTTCATTTGTAGCAATAAAAACATTAAAAATTCTATCTTCTTTTTCAACATTGCTTTCAAAATAAACTATTTTATAATCAATCGCAGGATCAAGAGAGAGTTCTTCGTAAATTTTGATCGAGATATTGTTTTCAATATCCTCATCATCTATTGTTCTTGAGATGTTTATGGTAGCTGTTATTATATCTTTGTACTCGATGTAAGATATAAAGAAGTCTCGCTTTAGAATATTCTTTGAGAGACTTAGCGAATCGACATTGCTATTAGAAAATCTAAAACCTTCATATTCATAAGGATCTAGCGTAACGATTGGATTATCGTTAATTTTTCTAAGCTTTAACATAAAAATTTACCTCATAATGCTCTAATTGGGCTGTATTTTAATATTTTTACAATAAAAAATCAATATCCAATTATTTTATTAAGGCTCTTTTCTTCTTTACTCCAGCCTTTTTTAACGATTACATCGAGTTTCAAAAAGACCTTTGATCCGGTTAAATTTTGTATTAACTTTCTTGCAAAAATTCCTATTCGTTTTATCGTTTCACCATTCTTACCGATGATCATACTTTTATGGATTTCACGCTCAGTGATGATACTTGCAAAAATTTCAGTAATGCCAGGTTTTTCTTTTACGCTTTTTATGATCGCATCACTAAGATAAGGGATCTCGTCACTTAAATTTTCATATATCGCTTCTAGTATAAATTCTCTAAAAATTTCTTTTTCATTTGTTGAAGTAAGAAATTCCGGATCGTAAAAATATTCATGCTCTGGCAAAAGCTTGCAAATTTCATCAAGAAGCGGCTTTTTATAAGTAGGCTGCTTGGTGCTAAAAGTAAGCAAAGCTGCAAATTTATCTTGAAATTTTTGATACTGGGTTATTTTTTCTAAAACTTTCACGTTTGAGCTTTCATCAACTTTAGTCAGAACTAAAATATGTGGTTTTTCAGGATTTAGTGCCAGAAATTTCTCATAGTCTTCTGTGTCATCATGGATGGGCGCTAAAAATACGATGAGATCGCAATCTCCCATCGATTTTATCGCTTGGCTGATTAGTAGTTGATTTATCGCCTTGTTGCTCTCGTGAAGTCCAGGCGTATCGGTGAAGATGATCTGATCTTCACCATTCATCACGATGCCATTTATCTTTCTGCGAGTTGCATTTTGTTTATGCGAGACGATGGCGATCTTTTCGTTCAATAAGGCATTTAAAAACGAGCTTTTGCCAGCATTTGTGCGTCCTATGATGCTAACAAAGCCTGATTTCAAAGTATATACCTCGCTAGATCTTGATCTTCGACCACGTCTTTTAGGCGCTCTTTTACAAGCTCTTTTGTCACATTTATCTTCTCACCGCTCTTTTCGCTAGCCTCAAAGCTAATATCTTCTATCACGCGCTCGATCACCGTGTGAAGGCGTCTAGCGCCGATATCTTCCATCTTTTCATTTGCTGCGTGAGCGATCCTTGCTATCTCTTTTATCGCTTCATCGTCAAATTCTAGCTCGACATTTTCGGTTGAAAGAAGTGCGATATATTGTTTTAAAAGCGAATTTTTTGGCTGAGTTAAAATTTGATAAAGCGCGTCCTCATCAAGACTATCAAGCTCGACTCTTAGTGGAAAACGGCCTTGAAGCTCAGGGATGAGATCGCTTGGCTTGCTTATATGAAAGGCGCCAGCTGCGATAAATAAAATGTGATCTGTCTTTAAATTTCCAAATTTGGTATTTACATTTGAGCCCTCAACGATAGGCAGCAAGTCTCTTTGCACACCTTCTTTGCTAGGGTCTTGCCTGTTTGAGCTACCTGAGCCAACGGCAACCTTATCGATCTCGTCTATAAAGATGATGCCTTCGTTTTCAGCTCTTCTTAAAGCCTCAGTTTTTACGCTCTCAAGGTCTAAAATTTTATCATTTGCTTCACTTTGAAGGGCTTTTTTAGCGTCTTTTACCTTCATCTCTTTTTTGATGTTTTTGCCACCGATGCCAATTATCTTGATAAAGCTCTCTTGCATCTGCGCCATATCAGGTGGCACATTTGAGCCAGCTTCAAGTGGGTTTTGCTGCACCTCGATCTCGATACTTAGCTCGTCAAGCTCACCGTTTCTTAGCCTATTTAGCATCTTGTCATAGCTCTTAGCGTACTCTGCTTGTTTCTCTTCACTTGCACCTTTTGGAAGTGGCGGAAGTAGCTTTGAGACGATCTTTTCTTCGATGTAGGCATTTATCTTGTCTTGATTTTTCTCGCTTTGCTCGTTTTTTACGAGATTATACGATGCCATGGCAAGGTCTCTTACCATGCTTTCAACGTCGCGACCAACAAAGCCAACCTCGGTATATTTGCTAGCCTCGACCTTGATAAAAGGCAGTCCCATCATCTTTGAAAGACGCCTTGCGATCTCAGTTTTACCAACGCCAGTTGAGCCGATCATCAAGATATTTTTTGGCATGATGTCATCTTGCAAGCTCTTTTCAAGCTTCATACGGCGGTAGCGGTTGCGAAGTGCGATCGCTATGATCTTTTTGGCGTCCTTTTGACCGATCACATAGTCATCTAAAAATTTAACAATTTCTCTTGGTGTTAAGTTCATTTTCTCTCTTATTCTAAAACATAAGTTTTGATGTTTGTATTTGTATAGATGCAAATTTCGCCGGCGATCTTGAGGCTCTCTTTGACTAGCTCTTCTTCGTCGATATCGGCAAATTTATCTAGGGCACGAGCTGCTGAAAGTGCGTAGTTTCCGCCGCTTCCAATAGCTGCTATCTTGCCATCTTCTGGTTCTACTACATCACCAGTGCCACTAAGTAAGAAAATTTTATCCCTATCAAGCACAAGCATCATCGCCTCAAGCTTTCTTAGATACTTGTCCTTGCGCCACTCTTTGCTAAATTCTATCACCGCCTTTAGCAAATCGCCCTTTGTATGTTCTAAATTTTTCTCAAACATATCAAAAAGGTTAAACGCGTCAGCGGTGCTACCAGCAAAGCCAGCTAGGACTTTGCCGTTGTGTATTTTGCGAATTTTTACAGCGTTGCCTTTTAAGACGGTGTTGCCAAAGCTCACTTGTCCATCGCCACCGATGACCGCTTTATTTTTGCCTTTGTAGGCTAAGATGGTTGTCGCATGAAACATCTACTCTCCTTGCACATCAACCTTCAAGCTTGCATTTATCGAATGTCCAAGCTTTACATGAACGTCATAAAGGCCGACTGCTTTTAGATGTGTATCCATGTCAATCGCTTTTTTCTCGACAACTAAATGATGCGTTTTTTCAAGCTCTGCTGCAATCTCTTCTTTTGAAACTGAGCCAAAAAGTGAGCCATTTGCGCCAAGAGTTTTTTTAATGACAACTGTCACTTTTTCAAGCTCTTCTTTAAGCTTTTCTAAATTTGCGATCTCATATTTTAGCTCTTCAGCCTTTCTTTTTTGAGCTGCTTCATATTGGCGAAGAACGTCTGGGGTGGCCGCTTTTGCAAAGCCTTTGCCGATTAAGAAGTTATTGCCATAGCCGTCTTTTACCTCTTTTATCTCGCCAGCTTTACCAAGCGCCTTTACATCTTTTATTAATAATACTTTCATTTCTTTCCTTTTAAATTTTATTTTTAGTCAAATTTTCGCCCATTTTTACGTGCGATGATAAAGCGAAGTGCATTTAGTTTGATAAATCCAGCTGCATCTTTTTGATCATAAACGCCATCTTCTTCAAATGTGCAGTATGCCTCGCTAAATAGATTATCATTTTTACTGCTTCTGCCAAGAATGGTCACGTTGCCTTTATAAAGCTCAACTTTTACAGAGCCATTTACATGCTCTTGGCTCTTATCAATGAGAGCTTGGAGCATATTTCGCTCAGGTGACCACCAGTAGCCGTTGTAAATTAGCTCGGCGTATTTTGGCATGATCTCATCTTTTAAGTGAGCTGCGCCGCGGTCAAGCGTGATACTCTCTATCGCTCTGTGAGCTTTTAGCATTATCGTGCCACCAGGAGTTTCGTAGCATCCGCGACTCTTCATACCAACAGAGCGGTTTTCTACGATGTCAAGTCTGCCTATACCGTGTTTTGCGCCAAGGCGGTTTAGCTCGGTTAAAATTTCAGCTGGGCTCATTTTTTTACCGTTTATGCTCACTGGATCACCTTTTTCATAGCCGATCTCTATGATCTCGCTCTTATCTGGAGCATCTTTTGGGCTTACTGTCCATCTCCACATATCATCTTCTGGTGCGTGGCTTGGGTCTTCAAGCACTAGACCTTCGTAGCTTATGTGAAGTAAATTTGCGTCCATTGAGTATGGGCTTTTGCCTGGTTTTTTAGTGATATATATGCCGTTTTTCTCAGCGTAAGCCAAAAGTTTTTCGCGGCTATTTAGATCCCACTCGCGCCATGGAGCTATAATAGTTAGGTTGTCGCCGAGCGCGTAGTATCCAAGCTCAAAGCGAACTTGGTCGTTGCCTTTGCCTGTTGCTCCGTGGCTCACGCCATCAGCACCAACAAGTCTTGCGATCTCGCTTTGGCGTTTTGCTATTAGTGGGCGCGCTATCGAAGTGCCAAGCAGATACTCGCCCTCGTAGACTGCATTTGCTCTAAACATAGGAAATACATAATCACGTACAAATTCTTCTCTTAAATCTTCTATAAAAATATTTTCAGGCTTTACACCAAGTGCTAAGGCTTTTTTGCGTGCAGGCTCTAGCTCCTCGCCTTGTCCGATGTCAGCTGTAAATGTGACTACTTCGCAGTTATATTCATCTTGAAGCCATTTTAAAATGATACTTGTGTCAAGTCCGCCAGAGTATGCTAAAACCACTTTTTTTACGTCTTTTTTCATAGCTCTTCCTTTTGTTAAAATGGTCGTATTTTAGCCTAAATTGATTAATTTTTAATAAACTAATTTGATAAATAATGTAAGTTTTTTCTTAGAAAATTTTATAAAAAAGATTACTATTTAAAATTATGATAATTAATATTGTTTTAAAAGATACTTTGTTAAATTTCAAACTTTTTCAAATTAAATTTTAAAAGGATAGTCGTGAGAAAAACAAAATTTATCGCCATTTGCCTTAGCGCTTGTGTGGCAAATTCTCTCTATGCAGTAGAGAAAGAGAACAACGAAACTAAGCTAGATGGCGTCGTAGTAAGTGCGAGTGGCTTTTCGCAGCAGATCAAAGAAGCCCCTGCAAGCATCAGCGTGATAAGTGGCGATGAGCTAACAAAAGATAGCTTTACCTCACTTCACTCAATCGCCCAAAAAGTGCCAGGCGTAAATGTCGTTGGTGGCGAAGACGGGGCAGCTAGTGGCATCTCGATACGCGGCATGGAGAAGTCTCAAACGCTAGTTTTGATTGATGGCAAAAGAGTAAATTCAAGTAGCGCAAATCCAAAGGGCGGAGCAGGGGATATGAACTCAAATTTCATCCCGCCAGCTGAGGCGATCGAGCGTATAGAGGTCATCCGTGGTCCTATGAGCTCGCTTTATGGTAGCGATGCGGTTGGTGGTGTGATAAATATCATTACCAAAAAGGACTTTTCAAAATTTAGTGGCAATGTCGGTATCTCAACCACGATAAACACTCACAAAGGCATAGGAGACGGCAGGCAGGGTGACTTTTATCTAAATTTACCTCTTTATAAAGAGCTTTTTGCGCTTCAGCTTTGGGGATACAAAAAGCTAAGAGATGAAGATAATTACAAAGGCGGCTATCAAAAGAGCGATAAGAGAAATTTAAGCGCAAAGCTTTGGATCACGCCAGATGAGCACAATAAATTTTTCATCCTTGGCTCAAGTGAAAAACACGACTACTCGCGCACCGTTGGCAAAACAGCTACCATAAAAACAAATAAGGTTTTAAACGCCTATGACTACGAGAAGAAGAGCTATGGCGTGGGCTATCTTGGCGAATTTGATAACCTAAATGCCGATATCAGCTACATTTATGACCAGACACAAAGAACAAGCCTTTTTGATAAATTTATACCAGCAAAAGCTAAAAATCACAACTTCAACTCTAAATTTACAACCTTTTTTGGCGCGCACACTCTAACTTTTGGCTATGACTTTAGCAAGCAAAATGTAGGCACGACCTTCATCGTCTCAAACGCTTCAAGAAACGGCTTAAAAGATCCAAAGACCTACTCGATGAGCGAGCATGCGGGATTTATCGAGGATGAGTGGCAAATTTTAGATGAGAAGCTATTTTTAACGCTTGGCTCAAGGCTCACGCACAATGAATTTTTTGGCAACCACCTCTCGCCAAGAGCCTACCTAGTCTATAACGCCACAGATACACTAAGCCTAAAAGGTGGCGTAGCGACTGGCTACAAAACCCCAGATGTCAATCAAATTTCTCCAGAAGTAGGCACTATTCAAAAGGCTTGGAGTATAGTTGATTTTGGCAACAAGGACCTAAAACCAGAAAAGAGCACGACTTATGAAGTTGGGGCATATTATGACAATCAGGCTGATTTTAGAGGCTCTGTGACGCTTTTTAGAAATGAGTTTAAAGATAAGATCCTAGACACTGATGGCAGTAAAAGAGTAAATGGAATTCCAGCCTTTGGCACTTGCACAAATGCACCAGACGTTACTTGCCCTGGTTGGGGAACTTACTTTAACATTGAGGGTGCGACCGTTTGGGGCGTGGAGCTAAGTGGCGACTATGACATCCTTTCAAATCTAAATTTAAGCTCAAACTACACCTATAATAAGTCAAAGATAAAAACTGGTGATCCAACTATAAACACGCCAAGAGGCCCTATGAAATTTAGCCAAACAGGGCTTAACAGACTTGATGGTAAAAGCCTAACAGCAACGCCAGAGCACACACTTCACGCCATGCTTACATATAAGCCTATAAAAAGTGTCAAGACATTTTTTGGCGCAAACTATGAGAGTAAGCTAACAAGCGTAAATTTTGGTGCTGGCAACAGCGTAAGAGAGAACACAAAAGACCTACTCACCTTTGATACAGGCGTCAGCTGGGACGCAAACAAGCACCTAACGCTTAGCCTAAATGCCTACAACATCTTTGATAAAGTAAGATACGATGAGGCGCTAGCAGACGACGGCAAATATTACTTTTATCCACAAGAGGGCAGGAGATTTTGGTTTAAGGTCGCTGCAAAATGGTAAGAGCGTTTAAATTTTTGCTTTTTACGCTTGGCGTGACGCAGACTTTGCACGCAGGACCTAGCCAAACGCCTGAGCCACTTAGCCAAAAAGCTGCTAGTAAATTTGAAATTTCAACCTTTAAAATGAGCGCAAATGATGAAATTTATAAAATTTTCACAGCCAAGCTAAAGGGACAAAATGAGTTTAAAAATGTGCTTTTCTTGCTTGATGCAAATGCCCAGTTTAACATGCTTTTAAATGAATTTGATGGCAAGGCTGCCCCACTAATAATAGGTATAGGATATGACAGCAACAAAAGCTACGAGGTAGAAAAACGCACAAGAGATCTCACGCCAAAGGCAGAAGGCGAGGAATTTAGCAAGGGTGGGGGCGCAGATGCGTTTTACCACTTTTTAACTAGAAATTTAGTGCCATTAATCGATCAGAAATTTAACGTGCAAAATAGCCAAAAGAGCCTTTATGGACACTCTTTTGGCGGGCTTTTTACGCTCTATGCTTTGCTTAAAAATGATGGTGTATTTTCAAATTTCTTTATCGTTTCGCCATCTCTTTGGTGGGGTGAATCTGAAATTTTAAAGCAAAATGTGAGCGAGGGTAAATTTAAAGAGAAGCTAAAAGCTAAATTCGTCTTTCTTAGCGTTGGTGAGCTTGAAAAGAGAAAGGGCAAGACTGACAAGCCTGGCACTTTAAAGGCGAGCGATCTAGCCCAAATTTTAAAGCAAAGTGGCGTGAATTCTCACTTTAAGCTTTTTAAAAATGAAACCCATGGCAGCGTCATACCTCTAAATTTAAAAGAGCTTTTAAAATATCTAAAGGATTAAAAATTTAAGGCTATTTTTGTTAAAATCCGCCGCATGAGAGTAGATAAATTTTTAAACGTAGTAAATATCACCAAAAGGCGTGCCGTTAGCGAAGATATGTGCAAAAGCGGCGTTGTGAGCATCAACGGCGTGCAGGCAAAAGCGGCAAAAGATGTAAAGATCGGCGATGTCATCACTATCAAATTTCTAACACGTGAGGCGAGATACAAGGTGCTAGCGATCCCAACTACAAAAAGCATACCAAAAAGCGCTCAAAGCGAATATGTAAAAGAGCTTTGATGGTTTTTGAGCTTTTAGAGAATAAGCTAGACCAGCTTGTGCGGGTGCTGCCAAAAAGTGGCGTGGTGCTACTAAGTGGCGATCTAGCAAGTGGAAAAACGACGCTTGTAAAGGCGATCATCAAGGCTCATGGCATAGAAGAGAGCGTGACGTCGCCGACATTCTCTTTGATGCAAATTTATGGTAAAGATATCTACCACTACGACATTTACCAGATCGGTTTTGATGGGATGGCAAAAAATGGCCTTTTTGAAAATTTATTTGAAGAGGGGCTTCATCTAGTAGAGTGGGGCGATGAAAATTTAGAAAAAGCTCTAAAGAAAAACGGCGAGAGCTATACATTAGTAAAAATTTCTCCTAGCAAAAATGGCAGAAAATACGAGGTTATAAGTGCATAAACTAGAAGTAAAAGATCTAAAAAAGACGATTAAGAAAAGTGAGATCATAAAAGGTATATCTTTAGAGGTAAATAGCGGCGAAGTCGTGGGGCTTCTTGGGCCAAATGGCGCTGGAAAGACGACCACTTTTTATATGATCTGCGGGCTCATCTCGCCAACTAGCGGAGATGTCTTTTTAAATGATGAAAAGATCACAAACGTCCCACTTCACAAAAGAGCACACCTTGGCATTGGCTATTTGCCGCAAGAATCAAGCATATTTAAAGAGCTAAGTGTCGAAGAAAATTTACTTCTTGGTGCTGAAATTTTAAATCAAAGCGAAGAAGAGATCTCTAAAAGAGTAAATGAGATGCTAAATATGCTAAATATCGAGCCTATCCGCCTAAGAAAGGGTGTTAGCCTAAGTGGTGGCGAGCGCAGACGCTGTGAGATCGCTAGAAGCCTCATCATAAAGCCAAAATTTTTACTTCTTGATGAGCCATTTGCAGGCGTCGATCCTATCGCAGTTAGCGACATCCAAAGCATCGTTAGAGACCTTAAAAAGCTAGGCATCGGCGTTTTGATAACTGACCACAACGTCCGTGAGACACTAGCCATTTGCGATAGAGCCTACGTCATCAAAGATGGCTCGCTGCTAGCAAGCGGCAGTGCGAGCGAAGTGGCAAACAACAAGCTCGTTAGAACGCACTATCTTGGCGAAGAATTTAAGCTGCTTGAGTAGATGATGCTAAGGCAAAAGCAAACTTTAGCGCCAAAGATCAAACTAAACCAAACGCTAAGAAGCTGGCTTCCTATCCTTCAAAGCGGGCTTGATGAGCTAAAAGAGACGCTTGAGCCTTTTGTAAAAGACAATCCATTTGCCACAATTGAACATAAAAATTTAGAAAAAAGCGAAAAAAAGCGAAATTTTTTCGAGCAAGTTAGTAGAAATTCTGTTAGTGAGAGCATCGAGGCTTTAAGCATTTACAAAGAAAGCCTCTATGAAAAGCTAATTAGTCAAATCAATCCGCCACTTTTCCCCACGCAAAAGTCTCAAGATATCGCATATAAGATCATCGAGTGCTTAGATGATGAGGGATATTTTTCTTATGATGATGAAATTTTTGCTGGCTTTAATGAGGACGAAGTGGAGCGGGTTAGGGCGAGATTTGCCCACCTTGAACCATGTGGCGTTGGCGCAAAAGATGTGAAAGAGAGCTTTTTGTTTCAGCTAAGTGAGGCAGAGGCAAGCGATGAGATCATAGAGTGCGCAAGAAAGATTATCTTAAATTTTGAAAATATAGAAAAACTTAGAAAGCTTAAATTTTACGACGATGCGCTAAAGATCATAAAAAAATTTAAAAATCCCCCGGCCATTGAGTATCTTGAAGATGAAAAAGAGGCAGTGCCTGATATCTTCGTACTAAGCACAAGTAGTGGCATAAGTGTGCAGATAAATGATGAGTACTATCCAGAAATTTTTGTTGATACCGAGGGATTAGACGAGAAAGAGGCCTTTGTAAGCTCGCGCATAAAAGAGGCGAGCGAGCTCATAGACGCCCTTGAGATGAGAAAAGCGACGCTTTATAAGATAGGGCTTATGATAGTTGAGTATCAGTATGACTACTTCTTGGGCGGCGACATAAAGCCCATGAAGCTAAAAGACCTAGCAGAAGAGCTTGGGCGCAACCCATCAACCATATCAAGGGCGATTGCGAATAAATATTTAAGCTGCTCAAGAGGTACGGTCGCACTTAAAAATTTCTTTTCAACTGGCTTTGACGATGAGATCTCAAACGCTGCAATAAAGGAATTTTTACTAGAGCTCATTAAAGGCGAAGACCACAAAAAACCACTTTCTGATCTAAAAATTCAAGAGCTCATACAAGCTAAATTTAACATCCAAATCGTTCGCCGAACTATCACAAAATACCGCAAAATCCTAAATATCGGAAGCTCAAGCCAGCGAAAAAGAGTCTATCAGATAAACGGTTAACTATACCACTCATTCACAGCAAAAAGTATGGCCTTACGCATCTGCGTAAAAAGCTCGTTACTAAGCTCTTCGTACTCTTTGCCACGTTTTTTATATTGTGCCATGCCCGCTGCATCGTCGTTCCAAGAGCCCATACCGCCAAAGACATCAGCCAAGCTTGCCGCAGCAAAAAGGGCTAAATTTTTCTTTGGCATAAGCGGTGCATTAAATATCTTTTGATCATCATTGCTTGAAGATCTAAGTGATTTTAATGCCCTACGAAAACACTCACCAAAATTCTCACACTCTATCTCATCTGCAAAGGCCGCTATCTTGGTAAGTATGGCCATAAAAACCTCTGTGTTGTCGCTAAAATTTTCTAAATTTACATCTTTTTCAAGACCTAATTCTTTATATATTATGTCCCAGCCTCTTTGGTCTTTGTTGTATTTCCAGTAGGGCACAAAGCAGCTTATGTGCTCTTTAAAAATACAAATGATCGATTTTGTGGTAGAGTTTGAAAAGCTAAGCAATAAACGTTCATTTGATGAGCCAGTTAAATTTGTAGCAAGTCTTACATCGCTTAATCCAAGTTTTAATGCGTGCTCAAACCACTCATTTACGCCATTTGCCCTATGGCCTGAGAGAAAGTGAAAATTTATACTATTTTCGTAGTTAGTACCATTATATAGGATAGGAGAATTTGACTTTATGGCCTGCTTTGTGGCAACAATAATGGCGCATATATTAAACATTTCACCATTCATCTTTGCTCCCTTTAATAGCCCTTGTGGCAAGCCGTGCTCTAGCCAACCATCACAAAATTTTCTTGATTTTTAAAGTATGGTTTTAGGCTCTCATAAGCAGATTGAATATTTTTAAATTTCTTTGTGTATTCTTCTTGTATGAGAGGATTTTTGTTGGCATGCCTATCTGGGTGATAGATATTTACGAGCGAAAGGTAACTTTGTCTGATGGTTTCAAAGTCATCATTTTTTTTACAACCCAAAATCCCAAAATTTTCCTCAAGCAAATTTGCAAGCACAGAAAATCTACTTACAAATTTAGATGAGCTTTTTATTTTTATGCCTTGTTTAAAGGCTTTGTAGTCTTTTTCATCATAGATAAAATTTACGCTAAATTTTGGATAGCTTCTTTTGTAAAGCAGTTTGTTTAATGTGTTTATGTCGTTGTCGTTTGAGATGGTGATGTTTAAAAAATCATCATTTTTGCTAAAAGTAACATTACTTTTTACTAGACTCTCGCTGATATAGCTAGCAAAGTCTCTGCAAAGTGCATCTTTTAGTTCAAATTTGACTCCATTTTTTACAAAATTTACGTTTAGGCTAATGACTGGAGTTAGGGTATTTTTTTGAACAAAGCCAAGTTTTATGGTTTTATAGTTTGCAAAACGAATATCAAGCTTATCATCGCTTTGCTTTTCATAAAGTTTTTTTATAAATTTTAAAAAGCACTTGCGTTGTGGGATCTCGCTCTCTTCGTAAAACGAAATAACCTTATTTTTATTAGATAAAATTTTTGTAAAATTTCTGCTTATCATATCTCTAAGCTCACGAAACAAAATGTCATTATCAGTTAAAATGCTTAGAGATTCTAATGTTTGCGTAACTTTCATTGCCTACTCCACATAAAATATTACATGTTTTAGCAATAAGCATTCCAAATTTATATTTTTCTTATATCTTGGCCTTTAATGTACTCTGCAAATTCGTTTTTTAGCTTATTTTCTTTATATGAGATCGCCTCTTCTTTTGTATGAGAAACGGCTTCTTTTTGAGTTTTTTTGATCTCACCTTGCTCTTTAGTAAGTTCTTTTTTTATCTCTTTTAAACTATCGAAAAAATCATTCATTTTTGCTCCTTTTGTTTTATTGGATTTTACTAAAACAGTTATAAAATTAAAATGAATACAATTTTTCTTTAAGGAAAGTTTGGCTAATATCTCGACTTAACTTTCTTGTGCGCTCGTAGCTCAGCTGGATAGAGCATTTGATTGCGGTTCAAAAGGTCAGAGATTCGAATTCTCTCGGGCGCACCATCTTTTTAATTCTTAATGACAAACTTCATGATTTTTATAGTAAAATAAGCAAAAAATTAAAAGAGAAAAAATGGATTTTCAAAATATTCAAAAACAAATTTCGGTACTAAAAGAGAGTTTGACAGCATTAGAACAAAATAGTGAGCACGAGATCGGCTTGGCAGTTGGAGTTGTTGAGTTTAATAAAAATGCTGATGAACTTAAAAAAAAGCTTACAAATTTAAAAGGTGAAAGCGATTTTTTTAAAAGTGTATTCAATACAGAGGACTATTATGAAAACATTAGTACTTATTTGGAGCAGATAAAGAGAAGCTTAAACTATAAAATTGAGAAAAACGGTGTAAGCTTTAAGGCAAATGAAAATTTACAAGAAAGCTATGTCGCCATTTTAAATATAATAGAAATTTTGGTAGCAGAGTATCAAATACAAAACAAAAATAAAGCGAAAAATCTCTTTTCTAGGACAACAGATACTACTCAAATAAAATCAATACTTGCGGAGCTAAATACTCTACAAGAGCGTATACATAATGTTTTGCATATTCATTCAAGGATAGTTTCAAATGTTATTTTGCAAAATTTTAAGATAATTTATACGTTCTTTTATAATTGTATTAAGGCTGCAAAGCAACGCAAAGATGAACTTTTACTGGTGGAGATCGCGGGTATAACTGATAAGATAATAACTATGATAAAACCAGTCTTTAGTGCAAAAATTTTAAATACAAATGAGCTTATTTATCATTACTTGATCTTTGAGCTAAAAGAACTAAAAGCTTGTGCGATAGGCGAGGAGCTAGTTTAAAATTTTATCAATTATCTCTTTTGCTCCATTTGGCAAAAGGATCTCTTTTAGAGCTTTACTGCTTTTGTTTAGATCAAAATTTTCTATCATTCTTATAACTTCATCTTTGTTTAAAATTTCTCCATTTTGCAAGCAAATTTCAGCAATACCTTTATCTTTTAAAAATTTAGCGTTATAAAACTGGTGATTGCCAGCAGCATAGGGAAATGGCACAAAGATAGATGGCAAAGCATTTGCGCAAAGCTCCCAAAGCGAGCTAGCTCCTGCTCTTGATATGGCAAGGTCGGCCTTACTCATCTTATTTTCTATCTCTTTACTAAATTCAAAAATTTCTAAATTCGTTTCATTAAAGCCAAGTTCATCATATCTTTTTTTAAGTTCATCAAAGCCATTTTTACCACATTGATGAATTATTTTTATGCCTTTTTCTTTAAGATATGGAGCTAAATTTATAGCTAGCTCGTTTATCGCTTTTGCACCTTGCGAGCCTCCTAAAAACAAGATAGTCTTTAGCTCCTCTCTCACTCTTGCACTATCAAAAAATTTCTTTGCTACGGGATAAGGGTAGGGCAAAGCTTCATCATAAGAGCTAAAAAAGCCTTTCGCGTAGGGCCTTAAAATTTTATTTAATTTACCCATTACAGCATTTTGTTCGTGGATAAAAAGTGGTACTTTTGAGATGATTGCCGCAATGGCCGCTGGAGCTGCTGAATAGCCACCAACGCTAATGACTGCCTTAACGTCATTTTGCTTAAAAATTTTTCTACATTTTAAAGCAAGATTTACGATATTTGTTAGTGATTTTAGTTTAGCAAAGCCTCTCTTATTTACCACGCCACTACTTGGCAAGAAAAATTTTTGTAAAAAATTCTCGTCATTTTCAAACCAAAATTTATCTTGTCCAGTAGTTGAGCCAATAAAAATGGGCTTGATATCTCGCTCGTTTAGCTCTTCGCAAAAGCTTCTTGCGATCGCTAAATGCCCACCGGTACCACCGCCACAAATAACAATCATAATTTTGCCCTTTTACTAACCATCAAAACCATGCCGATACCGATACAAATCGCAAGCACAGAGCTACCGCCGTAACTAAGAAATGGCACGGCAATACCTTTGATAGGCGTGATCGATGTGATACCATAGCTATTCATTAAAAATGAAAACGATAAGATAAGTCCTACACCAAGCGTAAATAGATGATAGACCTTATTTTCGCTTCTGGCTGAAATTCTAAAAATTCTATAAAGTAGCGTTATAAATATAGCTACGATACACAAAATACCAAATACACCGACCTCTTCAGCGATACCAGCTAATACAAAGTCAGTATGAACCTCGCTTAAAAAGCCGAGCTTAAATATACCAGCGCCAAGTCCTTCGCCGAAAAATTCGCCATGCTTTATAGCGTTTAATGAGTGAGAAATTTGATATGGCTCTGGCGCATCAGCTACTCTTAATACATCTGCAACGCTATCAGGTAAGAAAGAAAGCACCATATTTTGTATCGTGCCCCACCATGACTTTATACGTAAAATTCTATGCTCAGAGCTGACTATCGCTACTGTCATAACAAAAGCAGCCCCTAAGATACCGATACTAAAAAGTCTCGCACTTGCTCCTGCGAAAAGTGCCATTGTCACAAATGTAAGTGCCAGCACGACCACTTGACCAAGGTCATTTTGCATAACAGCGATAAGAAAGATAGCAACACCAAAAAGAATAATATAAGGCATAAGTATCTTAATCTCATCTAGCAAGGTTCTTTTGCCCTCACTAAATTTTCTAGTAAAACTCCAAGCTAAGAAGTAGACAAAACCGATTTTAAAAAACTCGACTGGAGCTAGCGAAAAGCCAGGTAGCCTGATCCAACGCCTAGCACCACCAGCATCAGTCACCATTGAAGCTGGCAATGCATGCATTAGCCCCATAGCAATACCGCAAGATATAAGAAGGCCAAACCCTATCCAAACAAGCGTCTTTTCAGGATTGAGTCTAGAGAGCCACCACATAATGAAAATTCCGATACAACCAACAATGAACTGGCGAATAAAAAAGTGAAATTCGTCGTAATTAAAAAATAAAACCGTAAAAACTGGCAAAGATAGTGAAAAAATAATGCTTATAGCGATCAAAGTCGAACAAAGATAGAAAATGATCTTATCAACTGCCAAATTTAACTCCAAGTTTAAAAAGTGCCAAAGTATAATAAAAAACGGCTTACAAAGATATTATTTGCTATAATTGCAGGCTTTAAGGAAGGGCATGAAGATAGGTATATTTGACTCGGGGCTTGGCGGACTGAGTGTCTTAAATGAAGCTTTAAGCAAGCTTAGCGAGCATGAATTTTTATATTACGCAGACGTAAAAAATGTCCCGTATGGACAAAAGAGTAGGGATGAGATATTAAAATTTAGCTTTGATGCGGTGAAATTTCTCATAGAAAATGGCGCAAATGCCGTTGTAGTAGCTTGTAATACGGCAACAAGCGTGGCGATAAAAGAGCTTAGAGCAAATTTAAATGTACCTATAATCGGCATGGAGCCAGCCGTAAAAAAGGCTCATGACTTAAGCCATAATGATGCCTTAAAAACGCTTGTCATAGCCACTCCAGTCACCGTAAATGGTGCAAAACTAAAAGAGCTGATCGCAAATTTACACGCAAAAGATAAGACTGAGCTACTTGCACTGCCGCGCCTTGTAAATTTTGCTGAAAATGGGGAATTTGATACCAAAAACGTAAAATCATATCTAAAAGAAGAGTTAGCTAAATTTGATCTAAGCAAATTTGGCTTTTTGGTGCTTGGCTGCACGCACTTTAACTATTTTAAAGATAGCCTAAGAGAAATTTTGCCGTCAAATATAAGCATAATTGATGGCAATGAAGGGACAATAAATCGCCTTGTTAGCGAGCTTGGGCTTACAATTTCAAATGCAAATTTAACTTCAAATGTGAAATTTTTCTACTCTGGTGCCGAGGTGTACGAGCAAAGCGAACTAGAGAAAATTTCAAGGAATTTAGCTAGATTAGAGAAGATGAGTGCGATCTGCTAGGTTAAATCTAACTAAATACCACAAGTAAAAATTTAGAAAAATACACTAAATTTTACATATTTTTATATGTATTTAGGCTTTTCTTTGCTTTATTATATAGACCACGCTTATTACTGCAACTACAGCCAAAAGAGCGATCGTGATTAAAAAAAATGTCTGTTTGTTAGGATTTGAACCTAGAAAATAGCCAACTCCAAGCAAAACAGCACACCAAATCCCAGCTCCAAGTGTGGTAAATAGACAAAATCTAAATATATTCATCTTAGCAAGTCCAGCTGGTAGGCTGATGTATTGGCGAATGCCAGGAATCAGACGTGAGTTAAATGTAGAAATTTCGCCGTGTTTATTGAAAAATGCTTCAAATTTATCCATTTTTTCGTGAGTGATTCCCACAAATTTGCCGTATTTTAAAACGATCTCGCGACCAAAAAAGTAGCAAAGATAATAGTTAAAAATAGCGCCAAGCAGGCTTCCAAGCGTGCCTGCAAGAAAGGCCAAAATTAAACTCATTTCACCTTTATGCGCCAAATAGCCAGCCGGTATCATTGCGACCTCGCTTGGAAATGGAAAAAACGAGCTTTCTAAAAACATCATCACAAATATGCCAGCATAACCCCAGCTACTTACGCTCGCAACTATAAAATCAATAACATCATGCAGCATTTAAATTCCTGAAAAATTTTAAAGTGAGCCATTTTAGCAAAGCATAGCTTAAGCTTTTTGACAAAAATAAAGAGAGTTTGTAGCTTATTAAAACAGGATGAAAGTAGAAACAAAATAGGGCGAAAGCTCGCCCTATTTTTAAAATGCAGGTATAACTTCGCCTTTATAGCGAGTGATGATGAAATTTTTAGTATCGGGGCTAAGCACTGCATCAATCAAAGCTTTGATTTTAGGGTTATTTTTGTTGCCAGCCTTTGTGACGATGATGTTAGCATAAGGACTGTTGGCGTCTTCAAGCAAAAGTGCGTCTTTTGCCACACTCATACCAAGATCAAGGACGAAATTTGTGCTAATAGCAGCGATATCGACATCATCAAGCGTTCTTGGTATCTGAGCACCTTCTAGCTCGACAAACTGCAAATTCTTAGGATTTTTAGTTATGTCATTTACAGTTGCAACTTTTACGTTTTTATCGATCTCTATAAGACCAGCTTTTTCTAAAATTCTAAGCGCTCTGTTGCCATTTGACGGATCGTAAGCGATCGCCACTTTTGCGCCATCTTTTAACTCTTTTATGTTTTTTATCTTTTTAGAGTAAAAGCCAAGTGGCTCTACATGGACATTTGCAACGCTTACAAGATGCAAGCCTCTAGCCTTGTTTTGCTCCTCAAGATATGGCAAATGCTGAAAGAAATTTGCATCCAAACTGCCATCTTCTGTGGCGACATTTGGGATAGAGTAGTCTGAAATTTCAGAGATAACAAGGTCGTAGCCTTTCTCTTTTAGCTTTGGCTTTACAAATTCTAAAATTTCAGCGTGTGGTACTGGTGAAACGCCAACTACGATAGTGTGGTCCTTGTCGGCTGCGTGAAGGCTTAGAGCAACTAAAGATGCGGTTAAAAGTTTGATAAATTTCATTGTTTTTCCTTTTTTGTTTGGTCTAAGCGACGCTAAAAAGGTAAAAGCTTTCACGTCGCTTATTTAAAATTTTAATTAAAATGCTGGAAGAATCGCGCCGTTGTATTTGATCTCGATAAATTTCTTAACTTCTGATGAGTTTATTGCTTTATCAAGAGCCTTTATTTTAGGGCTATTTTCGTTGCCAGACTTTACTACAACGTAGTTTACATATGGGCTATTTTTGCTTTCAAGCACAAGTGCGTCTTTTACTGGATTAAGATTAGCATTTAGAGCGTAATTTGTGTTGATAACTGCAATAGTAACGTCATCAAGCGTTCTTGGTACTTGAGCAGTCTCGATCTCTTCAAATTTAAGCTTTTTAGGGTTATCAACTATATCAAGCGGAGTTTTTAGTGGATTATCGTTTAGCTTAATAAGTCCAGCATTTGCAAGGATATCTAAAGCACGGCTTTCATTTGTCGGATCATTTGGGATAGATACGGTCGAACCATCTTTTAGATCTTTGATGTCTTTTATCTTTTTAGAATAAACTCCCATTGGCTCAAGATGAACGCCAACTGTTTTTACAAGATGAGTGCCTTTGTTTTTATTAAATTCGTCCAAATATGGAAGGTGCTGAAAGAAATTTGCATCTAAATCGCCATCTTCTGTTGCAAGGTTTGGCGTAGTGTAGTCGTTAAATTCTTTGATCTCAAGCGTATAGCCATCTTTTGCCAAAATAGGCTTTACAACCTCTAAAATTTCAGCATGTGGAATAGGTGTAGCACCAACGATTATTGTTTTTGATTTATCAGCTGCATTTGCACTTACACTAAGACCAAGAGCAACTAAAGAAGTGAGAAGTAGTTTTTTCATTTATTATCCTTTTTTAAAATTTGCCAAGCACCAAAAAAGGATAAATTTAAGCTATAGGGTTAAATTTCTTTTTAAGCGCTTAAGCTAGTTCTAAGCACTTAAAAAGAAATTTTGTGCTTAGAGATTAGTCTTTCGACAACGCGTTTTTTACTAGGCGGCACATGTGACACATATCTGATTTCATCTTTTATCCTTTCAGCTAAAAATTAATTTGGGCAATTTTAAGGAAAAAAGCTTAAAATCAGATAAAAACAAAGGCCTATTTTTTAGAAATTTTATATAAGTAGTTACCTAAAACTTGAAAAATTTGAACCATAATGATAAGAATAACCACGGTGTAGAGCATGATATCTGGGCGAAATCTTTGATATCCGTAGTTTATAGCGACAGATCCTAGTCCGCCACCACCAACTGCTCCAGCCATCGCTGAAAAGCCGATATTTACGATAAGAGTTAGCGTAAATGCCGAGATAATGCCAGGAAGTGCCTCTACAAACATCACTCTAAAGATGATCTGAAATTTCGAGCTTCCAAAGCTTTGGGCAGCTTCAATTATGCCTTTATCAACCTCTTTTAGGGCATTTTCAATGAGTCTTGCTACAAACGGAGCCGCTCCAATAGTTAGCGGAACGATCGCTGCTGTGGTGCCAATACTTGTACCCACGATCATTTTTGTGACCGGAAAGAGCACAATGATGAGAATGATAAACGGAAAGCTTCTAAGTACGTTTATAACGATATCAAGTACAAAATAAAGCTGTTTGTTTGGCTTTAATCCGTCTTTGTCTGAAAGTATGAGCAAAACCGCAGGTATGAGGCCTATGGCAAAGGCGAGTAGAGTAGAGACAATGCTCATATATAGCGTCTCGCCGATAGCTGGCAACAGTATCCTCAAAAACACATCTGGAAATTTAGAAAAATCAATACCAAACATCAAGCAACCTCCCATAAAACGCCACTTTGCTTGATGTAGTTAAGTACGTTTTCTTTATCTTTTTCATCTATGTTTATGACAAGCGAGCCAAGAACATTTTCGTTTAGCTTCTCAAGCTTGCCCCAAACTATGTTAAAGTCGATATTTAGGCTTCTAGCCATATGTGTGATTACGCTATTTTGAGCCACTTCTTTTGGGAAAAATAGCCTAATATTTGTGCCAGTGTCTGGCAGAATTTCTACTTCACCCAAAAATTCTTTCATCTTCTCATCTGGCTTTAAAAATAGCTCTTCAATACTTCCAGAGCCTATGATCTTACCGCCTTCTAGTAGTATCGCACGTTTTGCGATCGATTTTACGACCTCCATCTCGTGCGTGACGATTACGACGCTGATGTCTAGCTCTTTGTTTATCTTTTCAAGCAGCTCTAAAATTTGATTTGTAGTATTTGGATCAAGAGCCGAAGTCGCCTCGTCGCTTAGTAAAATTTTAGGATTTAAAGCAAGCGCTCTAGCGATGGCGACACGTTGTTTTTGCCCGCCACTTAGCTCGCTTGGATAGCTTTTTGCCTTGCTTTCAAGACCGACTAAATTTAAAAGCTCTCTCACTCTTTTTTCAGTTTCATCGCTTTTATAACCCCAAAATTTAAGCGGAGTAGCGACGTTTTCAAAGACGTTTTTTCTAGCCATTAATGCAAAATGCTGAAATATCATCCCGACATCTCGCCTTAAATGCCTTTGCTGCATCTCATCTAAATTTTTTATCTCTTTATCAAAGACTTTTAGGCTGCCACCTTGATAGCTTTCAAGCCCGTTTATACATCTTAAAAGCGTTGATTTGCCAGCACCACTGTGTCCCACTATAGCAAAAATTTCACCCTTTTTAACTTCTAAATTTATATCAAAAAGGATCTGCGTATCACCATAAAATTTGCTTAAATTTTCTATCTTTATCACTATTTTTCTCCAAGAGCTTCTAATTCTTCACATACTTTTTTAAATTTAGCCTCAGCGCTTTGCAAAGCCTCTTTGTTTGTCTCTATAA
>NZ_LVXF01000011.1:0-22606 GCF_002092845.1 Campylobacter concisus | reverse complement strand
CGTCTAACAACAAACACCTAAATTTCTCTTTATTAAATTTCGCCAAAGAAAATAACTTTACCCTAAGAGATGATAAAGACTCGGCTATGTTTGATATGAAGCTTCGTCTAGCTCATGGCAACAATGTAGTGCCTACATCAGCATCAAGTTCAGGTCTTACTCTTACAATAAACAATCTCATCATTGAAAACGAAGATGGTAAGGCAAGTGAAGATATAGATAAGATATATCTTCATCACTGCTTTGATAAAAGTATATATGAGAGTATATCTTTAGTAAAAAATGAAGACTCAGATATCAAAAACTCATATACAGCTACATTTAATATCCCAATAGACAAAGAGAATAAAGGAGATACTAAATTTATACTTTATTCAAGTGATCTAAGTAAAGTTTATAGCACTAAAGATATTCATGCTCACTCTGATACAGCTGTAATATCTTTAGGATATCAAGATAAGAGTAGCTCTAACTTTTGCTATAGCAATAAGGTCTCGTTAAGAGATATAACAGATCATATAACAAATGTAATCTCTGATAGTGAGTATCCATTTAAGACAAATGAGCCAATATGCTTAAAGGCTATATATAAACAAGAAAAAGGCAGTAAGAGATATAAAGAGATACTTTGGGGATATAAGGTCATAAAAAGTAAAGAGTATGATGAACTATCCAAATCAAATCCAAAAGATGTAGTAGCCCTAAAAGAACAAAAAGGTAAAGAGATAACATTTAAAATTTTAGATGTTATACAAAAAGATGATCTAGATAAGCTAAAGCAAGGTGGTCATACTATAGTATTTTTTGCATATCTTGAAGGTGATAAGGATAAATTTAAGTTTTATACAAGATATGGCAAAAATCATATAAGAATAGATATAAAGATACCTTTATATATTAAATTTAAAGATGATAAGCTAGTTATATATGAGTTTGAGCATGCTATAAAAGAGAAGGCATTTGATGCTAAATTAAAGTTTAGTGATAATAAAGACGATGCTTTAATAAAAAATGGTAATTACTTATATATAAGTAAAAATATCTCTTCAAATGAGATAAATATCTATGAAGACGACAAGCTAAGCAAAGAGTTAAAAAGTGATGAGAAAACAAATAAGAGCTATCAAATTTATGCAAAAGAAGAGATCTCTAGTAATAATCAGTCTAATGCAGATAAAGATGATAAACTTGGTATAAATTTATTAAGTAAAGAGAATATGGATAAATTTATTAACTCTTTTAATGAATCAAAGAGTTTAACTAGAGTAGATAAAGGTATGTGGGAAGATGGAGATAAAGAAGTCTTAGTAAAAGTAGAGATGAGCAATGAGATAGTTTTTCCACTAAAAATCAAGCCTTTAAATGATAGAGGCATGGAATATGACTGGACGCTTATGTTAGGAGACAAGGGCGAGAGCCAAGCAATATTTGGCAGAAATAGAAATAATGGCAAAAGACAACACGCCGCAAGAGATCTATATACAGATATGCCTTTTAAAAAGAATGTAGACATAAAAACATTTAAGTCAGATGTAGAGATAGTATCTATAGCTGATGGCGAAGTAATAAAGACTGGTAATTTTTACTGTAAAACCGATCACATAACGATACAATACGACACAGTAGAATTTGGTAGCTTTATAATAAGATATGGCGAGGTTGATCCTTCAAGAGTAAAAGTAAAAGCGGGTGATATGGTACGAAAAGGTCAGGTTATAGGATATTCTGGGCTAATGATTGATAACGGTGATCACCCAAATATAGTTGATAAAAAAATAGTAACCATGCTTCACTTTGAGTACTTTACAAATGGAGCCAACAAAGATGATCCTTTAACTGTCACTAATGATTCGAACAATAAATTTAAAAGACGTAAGGATCTAGCAGACCCACTGGAAATACTAAAGGAAGGATACAAAAATACTTTTGGAGAAATATTATGAGGATAATCTTTAAAATAATCTTAGCTTTACTTATAGCTGTAAATTTATCATTTGCAACAGATGATTATATAGATGATTATTATGATAGCTGGAAGCAAAAGACAATATCAAAAAAGTTTTTGAGTCAAGGTTGCAAAACAATATCAAAAGACATTTGGAATGAAAGCAAGGTTTCCTATCGTCAAACAACTATATTAAATATATACAAAGAGCCTATTTTAAATTTATATGGCGACTACGACTTAAAAATTAAAGAAATACAACATCTAAAAAATCAAAAATACAAAGAGTGTAATAAAAATTTTTGTTACGACTTTGATTTTAAGTGGTTAAACAACAAAAGTCTTTTGGTACAACTACATTTTCATGCTGATAAATATTCTAAATCAAGCTGTGAATTATGGCTATATGAAGAAGAAGATGGTAGCGTAGATGTATATAGTTTTACGTCTAAAAATTTACCCGATTAATAATGAACGATATATTTATGAAATCAATCTTTAAAATAATCTTAGCTTTACTTTTAGCTGTAAATTTATCATTTGCAACAGATGATCATGATAATAGCTGGGAGAAAAAGACGATACCTAAAAAGTTTTTAAATAAAGACTGTAAAAAGCTTGCAAAGAAAATTTGGGTTGAAAGTATGGTCACTTACCGTGGAGATACAATATTAAATATGTACAAAGAGCCAATTTTAAATGCTCTTATTTATGAACCTCCTATAAAAGACATAGAATGTATGAAAAATATAAGATACAAGACCTATGATGCAAATAACTATTCTTATGACTTTGATTTTAAATGGATAAACAAAAATACTCTCTTGGTTCAGTTCTTTGACACTAATCCTGAAAATATCTGTGAGCTATGGCTATATGAGGAAAAAGACGGTAGCGTAGATGTTTATAAATTTACATCCAAGAATTTACCTGACTAATAAATTTGATAAAAGAATAGAAGATGTAACCTACTTTAGTAGCCGAATATGGAAAGTATGCGATAATGAGTGCTGCTTGGTTTTGGCTTTCCAATAATTTGCACAAAATAGCAGATGAGAGCAAAAATGACTCAAATAACGAAAATGTAGTGGATAAAATAACTTATGTTATTAATAGGGGGACCGACAACCAAAGCAAAAGAGATAGAAAAGAAAATTACACAAGGATTAGAAATGCTGAAATTTTTCAAATTTTTAAATAGTGCATTTTTATTAGTATCATTGCTGGCTTGCAAAGGTATGGGAAAAGATGAAATACCAAATTTTAAATACAAAGACGCATCTAACTATTATTTTAAAATAGGCAGTGATAGCTATTCTGTCAAAATTTTACGTAATTATAATGAAGACAATCTGGGTCGAGCAATAGACATAAAAGAGTGTGCCATTATTTACAAAGAGAAAATGAAAAAATGGAATTTTTGTTACAACGATATGTCCATGTGGAGCGTTACAGCTAATGGTAGTATAATTGAGTTTAAAGGCGGAACCCAAGACAGAGATGGAAATATAGTGGACTTTTATATACTTTTTAAAAAATTAGCCTCGGAATTTTATTTGTATGAGTACACTTGGAAATTTGGGTATATAGATGAAACTACAAACGATGAAAAAATTAATAAAGTAGAAAATTACTACGTAGATCATGGTAAAAAGAATAGACTTTATATAAATCAAATCATTCCAAAAATTCTTAATGACATGAGAAAAAACTTTTATAAAAATAAGTAGTAATTAGGTAATTTGAGTAATATATTAAAAAGTAAATATATTTATAGGATAATTTTATGTGTTTTTGAGCTCTTAATACTTAGCAAAGCCACTAGAATATCGACCGGAAAATTCAAATAAATAGAAGATAGTGAGATAAAGGTAACTTAACAGTCATAGATGATCCAATTAGTATCAAAAATATTTTGCAAAAGTAAATATAATAAAAGATTTCACTACAAATTCTGGCATAAAACTTGGTGACAAACAAGAGCAAATTTTAAAGAAGCTAGGTAAACCAAACGATCTACAAGAAGAAAATGCCACCTCTATCGTCACCTACATCACTGAGCAAAATGAAAGCAAACTCTTGCAAGAATTTGATATGCCACTCTACTACGAGAAATTCATCTTTTCTAATGGAGTTTTAAAAGAGTATGAATTTGGATTTGAGTACCCGTGATATTCCGCGGATCAGGATATTAATTCCATAGAGTAACAAAAGATATTTTACAGCATAAAAGCGTAGAATTTCTACTCTTCGTCTAAATTTATTTCAGGTAGCTTCTCTTCGGCAAAACTCTTATCTTTTTTGGCAGCTGATGCAACCTCGCTAGCCTTTTTTAAAAGTCCATCAAGCCCTTGTCTTGCCAAACGCTCATTTAGCTGCTCTGGTGTATCTTTCACACCATCAAAATCGCTAAAATCATCAAATTCTTCATCATCTTCTTTTTGGATCTTTATCTCGTAATCAAGCTTGCCATTAAGTCTAGCTAGCTCATCACTTATCGCAGTGCAAAAGACCTCAGTGTATCCTCTGTGAGCGCAGTTTTTGGCTAGAAATTCACTCATCACGTTTAGGTGATTTATATAGTCATCTTGTAAGATATTTGCCTGTAAAAGTTCAAATTTTAAAAAGAGCCAGTAGGTGTTAAGCACGTCGCTTTCGCAGTACTCGTTTATCTTATCAAGCTCGCCTGCGTAGTAGAGTTCAAGCACTTGATCGCCGTGCACATCGTACTTGCCAGGTAAATTTAAGCTAGCGCAAAGCGTATCAAGCTTTAGCCCTCTTACGCTTCCAAAATCGCTTATAAAATCAAGCAGATCAAGGTGAAATTTAGGCGAATATCTGGCTCTATAGTTTTCCCATTTATTTTTATTTAGCTCTTTGTTTTCGCTCTCGTAATACGCCGCTGCATTTAGATTGTAGCGCATCGCACGCACCATTAGCATCGGTAGGTCAAAGCCACGGCCATTAAAGCTAACTAGCCTTGGGTTATAGTCATTTATAAATTTTAAAAATTTAGCGATGATCTCGCGCTCATCCTTGCCCTCCATCGTGCTAACTTTTAAAAATTTGCCGTACTCATCAGCTATAACAGCAGAGATCGCCACAACTCTATGAAACATCACAGGCAAAAACTCACTACCACTGGCCTCTTTTTGTAGCGTCATCGCTTGCATGCTCACATCTTCATCGCTCCCATCAATGCCATAAATTTTTCTTATCAAATTTGCATCAGGTATCGTTTCGCAGTCAAAGACACAGATGTAACTTTTCGCCATTTTAGCCCTTTTTTAAGCATTTTTTTTTAAAATCATACCAAAAATTTATATCTAAAGTGATCAATGCAAAACAAAAATCAGCTAAAAATAGCCATCGTCAAACTCTCAGCTCTTGGGGATATCGTACATGCAGCTATTGTGCTTCAGTTTATTAAAAAGCACTACCCAAATGCCCATATCACGTGGCTAGCTGATGCTCGTTTCGCAAGCCTTTTAAAAGATCATCCGCTTATCGACGAGCTAGTCGTTTTACCACTTAAACAAAGTTTTAGACAAAGCTACAAGATACTAAAAGTGCTTGGTAAATTTGACAAAGTGATCGATCTGCAAGGACTTTTTAAATCAGCTGTCGTAGCAAAAATAATAGGCAGGCAAACTTATGGCTTTAGTAGAGAAAGTGTCAAAGAAAAGATCGCAGCCAGGCTTTATAGACATAAATTTAAAATTGATTACAACGAAAATATAATCATTAGAAATTTGGCACTTGTGGCTTTTGCTCTAAATTTTAGCTTTGAAGCAAGTGAAATTTTAGAAAAAGCACCTTGCTTTGAAGTAAGTGAAATTTATAAAAATGAAAGTGGTAAAAAACGTATTTTAATCGCTGCATTCGCAAGCGAAGAGAGCAAAATTTATAACAAATTTAAAGATGTGATCAGGCTACTTGGAGAGTGCGAAATTTACCTTTGCTACGGCAACGAGAGCGAAAAAGTAAGGGCTGAGGCGATCATTTCAGGCACCTCAGCAAAGCTACTTGAAAAACTAAGTATAAAAGAGATGATAAGTTTCATTGCAAGCTGTGATTTAGTAATTGGCAATGATAGTGGCCTAACTCACCTTGCATGGGCTGTAAATAGGCCTTCTATCACACTTTTTGGCAACCGTCCAAGCCACAGAAATGCTTACATCACGGATAAAAATTTAGTTATAGATATGGGCAAGCAAATAGATGCGAGAAGTATCGATAAAAACGACTTTTGTATAAAAGAAATTTACCCAGAAACGATTGCAAATTTTGCAAAAAGGCTACTAAATGGATAGGCTCTATCTAGCTGGCTTTTATACTTTAAAATTTCTTATATTTTTACTGCCTAGCTCGCTTCAAAACATGCTTGCTAAATTTTTAGCATTTGCGTTTATGAAGCTTAAAAAAAAGAGATTTCACGTCGTGATGACAAATTTAGACCTTGCTTTTGGCGAAACGAAAACTAAAGAAGAGAAGCTAGAAATCGCCAAAAAATGCTACTACAACTTTGCAAAATATCTTGGTATAAATTTCATCCTAAATCAAAACACGACAAAGCAAAAGATACTTGAACAAGTTGTTTTTAAAAATGAGCACTTTTTGCTTGATGCGATAAAATCTGGCAGGCCTATCATAGTTACAACTGCGCATTTTGGGCAGTGGGAGATATTTGGCCTAGCTGTCGCAGCTCGCTTTGGAGCCTCTTCAGCACTTGGCAGAAAGCTTGATAGCAGTGTCATGGATAAAATTTTAAGAGCAAATAGATCGCAGTTTGACGTGGAGCTAATAGATAAAGATGGTGGTGCAAAAGATATTTTAAAAGCATTAAAAGCTAGGCGAATAGTAGGAATTTTAGTCGATCAAAATACCGCACCAAAAGATGGGATAAAGGTGAAATTTTTTGGCAAAGATGTGCTTCACACACCAGCCGCAAGCGTACTAGCTCAAAAAACAAATGCCCTAATAATTAATGCATTTATCTATCAAAAAGATGAAAATATAAGCGAAATTTGCTTTTCGCCAGCCATTGATATAAATAAATTTGATAAAGAAGAGGCGGTACAAAAAGTAACGCAAATGCAGTGCAGCGCGTGCGAAGAGATGGTTAGAGCAAGGCCTGAGGAATACTTTTGGTTTCACCAAAGATTTAAGAGATTTTACGAAAATGAGTATAAATGCTAAGTATTGTCATCTTAACTTTTAACAGCCAAAAATATCTACAAGAAGTGCTAGAAAGTACAAATTTTGCTGATGAGGTCATCGTGGTTGATAGCGGCTCAAAAGATAGCACAAGGCAAATTTGTGATGGCTTTAGCAACGTGAGATTTCACGAGCAAGCATGGCTGGGATTTGGCACGCAAAAGCAAAGAGGCGTGGATCTAGCTAAAAATGAGTGGGTCTTTGTGCTTGATAGCGATGAGGTGATCACGGATGAACTTAAAAACGAGATCATTAGCACGCTAAAAGAGCCTAAATTTATGGCTTACAACGTTGCTAGGCTAAATTTTTTCTTTGGCAAAGCGATAAAAAACATGGGGCTCTATCCAGACTACACAGTGAGGCTTTTTAACAAAAATTTTGCCAAATTTGATGGCAGAGCCGTGCATGAAAAGGTCATTTTCAATGACGGCTCACAAAAGCTTGGAATGCTTAAAAATCACTTCTTGCACTACGCGTACGAGAGCATCGAGCAGTTTATCGCCAAGCAAAATCGCTACTCAAGCATGGGGGCAAAAAGGAATTTATTTAAAGCTCTAGCAAGCCCAGCTTGGACATTTTTTAAGCTTTATGTGCTAAAAGGTGGCTTTAAAGAGGGCTTTGCGGGCTATGTTATCGCTAGACTTTACGCCCAGTACACATTTTGGAAATATATAAAATGAAAATACTTGTAATTAAATTTAGAAACATCGGCGACGTACTTTTAACCACGCCGCTCATTGAAAATTTGCACCACTACTACCCAGATGCAACCATCGACTTTGCCCTAAACAAAGGTACAGAAGCGATGATCGAGGGAAATCCTTATATAAATAAAATTCACATTTACGATAGACAAAGTGCAAATTCTGGCTTTTTAAAAAAACTAATTACCGAGATAAAATTTATAAAAGCCATCAAAAAAGAAAAATACGATATGGCCATACAAACAACCACGGGGGATCGCGGCATCATCATCTCAAAATACGCAAAGATCAAAAAAATAGTAGGCTTTCTTGGCAAAAATCAATCAATAAATAAGCTTCTAAACGTCAAAGCGAAATACTATGAAAATTTTTCACATACGATCGATCATAATCTAAATGCTTTAAGAGCTTTGGGATTTGAACCGATTAGCAAAAAGGTGAGCGTATTTTCAGACGAGAGCGTGGAGCATCTAAATTTACCAAAATGCTTTGTTCATATGCATCTTACAAGTCGCTGGATGTTTAAATGCGCAAACGATGAGAGCATGGCAGAGCTCATTGACTACTGCGAAAATGAGCTTGGTGTAAAGGTCGTGCTAACAAGCGATAATAAAGAAAATGAACTTGAAAAGCTAGCAAGCGTGCTAAAAATTTGCAAGAGTGAGCCCATAAATTTAGATGGCAAGCTAAATTTGAAACAAACGATCACCCTATCAAAGCGCTCAAGCCTTTTTATCGGAGTGGATACAGCTATAATGCACATTGCCGCTGCTAATGACGTTCCAGTCATAGCCTTTTTTGGTCCAAGCAATGCTTTTGAGTGGGGGCCTTGGGATAACTCACTCATGGAAAATGGCTACACAGCGCAAAATGGCATCCAAAGCATGGGCAAACACATCGTCTATCAAAAAGACTGGGACTTCGTGCCTTGCGACAAGGAAGGTATAGTAAAGCATGGCATAGAAAAGACCTTGATGGATTTTAGCGACGAAATGCCAAAAATAAAAGCCAAAATAAAAGAAATTTTAGGATAGGCAGATGAATATTCTTCACACGCAGACACTTTTTAACTGGGGTGGCGAGCAAAATAAGACGCTAAACGAGATGCGTTTTATGCGCGAGATGGGTCATAATGTCATACTTTTTTGCAGCCCAAATTCTCAGATAGAAAGCATTGCAAAAAAAGAAGGCTTTAGTGTTATAGCACAAGAGATGAATAAGAAAAATTTTCATAAAAGCGTACCAGCACTTTGCGAAACGATAAGCTCAAACAAGATAGATATCGTAATCACACATGGCTCGACTGATAGCTGGGTTGGAGCAATTGCTGGGCTATTTTACAGAAGCAAAGGCGTTAAATTTTACAAGGAAAGGCATAATCTTTTTCCTATAAAAGGCTTCCTTTCAAAACTAATGCACAAAAGACTATTTGATAAAATTTTATACATCTCAAATAGCGTCAAAGAGTACCTGCTAAACATTGGCGTTAGCGAAGATAAGCTAGTTTTTATGCCAAGTACAGTCGATGTGGAGGCGATAGATGATACAAAAAGCACATTTAGAGATAAGTTTAATATATCTCAAGATGAGCTAGTTATCGGTACATTTACTTCGCTTTACCGCAAGAAAGGTGTCTACGACTTTGCAAATGCAGCAAAAGAGATTTTAAAAGAGAAGGACGCCACAATAGTTTTTGCAGGAAATATCAGCGAAAGCACAAAAAATGAGATTGCCTCGATTTTTAGCAAAAAAGATAAGATCATCTTCACTGGCTTTAGAAATGACGCGGCAAACGTTATAAAAAGCTTTGATATCTACGTATTTGCTTCGCACTCTGAGGGGCTTGGCACAGTTTTGCTTGAGGCGATGAGCTCAAAAGTGCCAGTTGTAGTCTATGATAACGCGCCGATGAACGTGCTAGTTAAAGATAAAGAGCGTGGGCTTTGTGCTAGAAATTTAGATGAAATTTCACTAAAAGAGTGCATTTTAGAGCTGATAAATGAGCCTGAAAAAGCCAAAATTTACTCACAAAACGCCTTTAAATTTGTGGATGAAAACTTTAGCCACAAGGCGCTAAAAGAAGCTATTAAAAATTTACTGGAGCAAAAATGAACTACCCAGTTTGCGTGCTAACGATGCACCACTGCAATAACAATGAAAATGACTTTGCCATTAAACCAGAGCTATTTAAAAAAGCGCTTCTTATGGCGCTTGATGAGGGCTATAAATTTATAAATTATGGCCAGTTTAAAGATATCGTTGCCAGCAGGTCAAAAGCCTCCAAAAAGAGTATTTTACTAACCTTTGATGATGGATATTTTGACAATTATAAATTTGCATTTCCTATCTTAAAAGAGCTAAATATCCCAGCTGTTTGCTTTTTGATAACAGACAAGATCAAGGATTTTAAAAGGCAAGACTACGACTTTGCATTTAAAGAACATAAAGAAATAGACTACGAAAAGGACGGTGAGTATTTTTTAAATTTAGACGAAATCAAAGAGATGCGAGATAGTGGGCTTTTTGAGTTTGACAGCCATACGGCGAGCCACTTTTCTTGCAAGAGCAACGATGAAGTAAAATTAAGAGAGGAATTTTCTAGCTCGCTGGCTAAGATAAAAGAGCTATTTCCTGAAAAACAAGAATTTGGCTTTTGCTTTCCCAAAGGGCACTTTAACGAGCTTTCACTAAAAGTTGTAAGAGAGTATTATGACTTTGCTTTTAGTGTGATAGATGGCGGATTTTGCGTAGGAGATGATAAATTTAAGATAAGACGCATAGACATATCAAACAATGCGAAGAGCGAGAGTGACTACATTTTTAGGGTTAAAAAGAAGCTTTTTATATATTCAACGCCGGTGCTAGGAAATTTATATTCAAATTTTAGAAATAGAGGCTATAAATAATGCTTGAAGCATTAAATGAGGCTTGCAAAGAAATTTTAAAAGATAAAAAACGAGCCTTAATCGCTCTTACTGGGCTTCATGGTAGTGGCAAAAGCACACTTGGTAAAGAACTAAGGCGCAAAGGCTTTGGAGACTTTAAACCGCATCAGATCGCTGTCATAGACGATGGTGTAATGAGCGTAAATCTCTTTTTTATACGACCAAGGATAAAAATTAAAGCCGATCACAAAGATGAGCTAAGACCATTTTTTAAATTTATCATGCCATTTATAAAGGTTGTGATCTACGCAAGCGCCAGCCCTCTTGCACGCATCAGCAAATGCGATATACTCTGTATTTTAAGCATGGATGAAGAGGATAGAATCGCTGGAATTTATAAGAGAAACTCCGGCGAAGATCTGGACAACACTCAAAAGCATATAAACAAAAAAGAGCTTGATCTAGCAGGTCTTGAGTATAAATTTAAATTAGAGTTCAAATCGCCAATAAAGCGAAATATTTAAAATCACTGGAGTAAAAAGTGAACTATCCTATCTATGTTATATCACTAAAAAGAGATGAAGAGCGAAGGCAAAATTTACAAAAACAATTTAACAGATATGATGAATTTAAAATAATAGATGCGGTTGATGCTAAAAATTTTAGTGTCAATGAGTATTACGGCGCCATGATAGATTGCTTGTTAAAATCTTGTGATGAAGATTATAAATTTAAGATACCGCCATTAATTGCGACACCAGGTGAGCTAGCATGCACAATGTCACACATAAAAGCTTATGAGGATTTTTTACAAGGCAACGCGGAATTTACTTTAATATTAGAGGATGATGTTATTGGAAATGACGAATTAATAAATGAGGCCTTTTTGCTATGCAAAGATATAAGTAGTGATAGCATTTTGATATGCGGTGTGCAAGATGGATTAAATAGTAGATTTCGTGCTTTTGGCAAAAAAATAAAAGAAAATTTATATCTTATCTCACCATACTCATACGCTAGTATATATAGAACGGCTGCTTACATTCTAACAAGAAAGAGTGCAAAAGCTCTACTTGATTTTTACAAAGATGGCCTTTACGGAGCCGATAAATGGGAGGCAATCTTAAAAAACACTGATATAAAAATGTACTTTAGCAACATCTTTTCTCATCCAGAGGAGCTAGGCTACTCTAGCTTGGAAAACCAAAGAAAGCAAAAAGAGAAGATAAATTCTCTTTTTAAAAAATATAATAAAAATTTCTCATACAAGGTTTCAAGATTCTACGAGAAGCATATAGTAAAAAATGAGAAAATTTTTACCAAATAATTTAGCCCACTAGGACCTTATAGCCGCGTAAATCGAGCCTAAAATATCATTTTGATATATAAACATAGTCTTTTTTAGCCATTTTTCATCACGTTTTGTAACAATGCGTTTTATCTCTTCAAGGTTGCCATCAGCCTTGTTTATACCACGTTTTGTAGTGAAAAATGCGCTATATCCGTGCTTTTTAGCAGAACTTAGGTATTCATCACTATATTTGCCTCTTGGCCAGCAAAGTGCCTCATCATCAAAGCCAAAGTTTTTCTTCATAAACTCACGGCAAAGACCAAATTCCTCGTCTAGGCTCAGCTGCCCAAAATATCCATCAAAATGGCCATGTGTATGTGAGTGAAAGTAAAAACAATCACTCATTTTCTCGATCTGCTCTAAATTTAATATCACATCTTGCGGCCTGCTTGGAGCAAGCCTCTTGCACTCGTTGTGATCAACATTTAAAAAGTTAGCAGGCCTCATCTCGTGTGCCTTTTGTGCCGCTTCTATCCAGCCAGTAATTATAAAAATATTTGCCTTTAGCCCAAATTCCTTCACAATAGGATAGGCGTAAATGTAGTTATCCATCCAGCCATCATCAAATGTTATGCAAACGCTCTTTTTAGGCACCTCAAGCTCGCCCTTTTTGTACGCGATAAATTCATTTACGCTTAGAGTTTTATAACCATTTTCGGCTAAGAATTTCATATGCGATCTAAACTCATCCACGCTACTAGCGATAAAGCCGCTCTTTTCAAGCACGTGGTGATACATCAAAACCGTTACGCTCATTTTACAAGTTCCATATATAAATTTTGTGTATTTTCTATCATTTTTTCGATACTAAATGTCTCTTTTACGTACTTTCTGCCAAACTCGCCCATCTGTTTTCTTAAATTTTCATCCAAAATGAGCTTTTCAAGCACCTTTTTTAACCCCTCTTTATCGCCATTTTGAAATAAAAATCCACTCTTGCCATCGCTCACAGCCTCACCAAGTCCGCCCACATCGCTTCCAATAGTAGCAAGCTTGCACGAAGACGCCTCAAGTAGCGCTCCGCCGATAGCCTCCATGTCTGAAGGTAACACACAGATATCAAGTGAGCCCAAAAAATCGCTCACATCGGTTCTGTTGCCGAGCATAAAGATATTTTTTTTATCTTTTATATACTCTTTTAGGTTCTCATTTTGAGGGCCGTCACCTACGATGAAAAGGGCTGACTTTTCTAAATTTAGCTCACTAAAAGCATCGATTAAGAGCTTGTGGTTTTTAGCAGCCCTTAGCACTGCCACAATACAAATGCCTACTACATCGTCACTTAGGCCAAATTCTTTTTTCATATTTATCTTAAATTCTGGTGTATACTTTTGCGTATCGATGCCTGTATAAATTTTGACGACTTTTTCCTTTTTCACGCCTCTTTTGATAAGATCAGCGCAAACTGAGTCACACACGCCGACTACTTTTGTACTTAGATTATAAGGCAAAGGCGATGTTATAGGCAGCTGCAAATGCCTAGTGCGAACCACACTGACGCCACAAATTTTACCCACAATCGCTCCAATGGCGCCATCTTTTCCCGAGTGAGTTGAGATTATTTTTATGTTATTTTGCCTTACAAATTTGCAAATTTTTAAAATTTCAAAGATATTGAAAGACTTTTTGAGATTAAACTCAACGAATTCACACTCTATTTGCTTCTCAAAGCTTTTTGAGCCAGGATTTAGCCCATAAAAAACCTTAAATTTACTCTTATCTAGCCCATTTATCACACGCTGTGTACGGTGTTCTTGCCCACCAAATCCAAGAGAGCTTTCAAGCTCAAGTATATTTATCATTTTCTACTCTTTAAATTCTTTCATTTTTTTATTTGACAAAAAGCCATTTATTGTATTAAAGATTTTTAAAATTTTTGATACATTTTCGTACGATTTTACATTTTTTAGCACTTTAAGCAAAATTCTCTGTTTTAATCTAAGCTTTGAAAAACCAGCTGAGTTTATGATGCTATCACTATCTTCATAAAAGAGATCAAGTACCTTTACATAGCTACTATTTTTTAGATTTGGTCTTGCCAAAATGGCTGGCATATAGACGCTTTTTATCTTTCTAAGCTCTAGATCTGGAACCATTTCAAGAGCTAAATTTTTGTTTTTTAAAATTGAGATTATGTCATCATAAACAAATTTATGATCCATCACAGCTTTTAATTTTTCAAAGCCAGCAGTGTTGTTGTCTCCTATCTTATAGTAATAAAAAGCCTTATTTAGCTTTACAAGAGTTTTTGAAGCGATAACATTTCTCACTACAGTGTGAAAATCTTCAGCTTGCGTGATCCCAACTGGAAATAAATTTTCTTTTAAAATTTTAGTCCTAATCGCCTTGTTTGCCGCATTATGCAAGACTTTGTTGTGCCTTGAGGCTAAAAGCCTTTTTAAATACTCGTTTTTATCGATTACGCCATCCTCTTTTGTCTCAAAATCCTTAAAAAGGAGCTTTTTATAATCATAGACCTTACACATATCTGTTATCACTATGTCGGCATCAAATTTTTCTGCGATATCATAAACGCATGAAGCATAATCTTTTTCCACATAGTCATCAGCATCTACGCAGATAGTATATTTGCCACTAGCTAGCAATATACCGTCATTTCTGGCAGCACTAACACCGGCATTGCTCTTTGTTTTTAATATTATTTTATCTTTATATTCTTCTAATATTTCTAGCGTATTATCAGTACTTCCATCATTAATAATTATAATCTCAATATCATCCATGTCTTGAGATATAAGCGAATTTAAACAATCCCTAATGTGCTCTTTTTTGTTAAAAACAGGCACTACAAAGCTTATTTTCACATCAGGCACGATACTTCCTTTTAATTTTTGTTTAATTGTATATTATTTTTAGTTCAGCAATGATAAAATGTCCACTTAAAATTTAAAGGATCTGCATGAAAAACGACATTGTCTCTAAGCTCTACAATCTCTTTTTAGTTATTGTCTTATTTACACTGCCGGTAACTGAGGGTTTAAAACAAATTTCACTCACACTTTTCGTCTTGGCTGGAATTTATATTTGCGTCAAAGAAAAAAGGCAATTTAAATTTGATCTCATAAATATCTCGCTTTTTATCTTTGTTTTGGCTACTTTTATAAGTTGCCTTGTAAATGGAGTTTCTGCATCAAGAGCGCTTGATCCGCTAAGGTGTATGCTATTTTTCTTTGTAGCCAGAAGTGTCGGCGTAGAAAAAATAAATTTTAAATTTTTATTTTTTGCCTTATTTGCTGGTTTTATTGCTGCGTTTATCCCTGCTTGTATAGAAAAATTCACTTCAAATGATCCTTTAGCACTTTTTGAGCTTAAATCAATCGGACATGTAAATCATAGCGCTATTTTTATGCTACTAGTTTTTTGTGTAGCATTAGTTTCGATAAATAGCAAAGAAATTTTTGAAAAGTACATAGGCATAAGTGTTGCCGGAATTTGTGTCCTTGGTATAATGATAGCTGGCTCTAGAGCTACAATGTATCTTTTACCAATCATTATTTTTACCTACTTACTTTTTGAAATTTTAAATAAACAGATAAAAATAAAATTTTTACTAGGCTTGATAATTTTATTTGGTGTAATAGCTATTTCTTATATATATATATCAGCAAATATTGCTCAAGATGAAAGGTTATATAGTCAACTAACAAAGGGGGTCACTGGATCAGAGACTAGATATCCAATCTTTGCTAGCGCATTTTATACGTGGTTAGAACACCCTTTATTTGGGATAGGTTCTGGCGAGTTTAAGATCATTGATATAACAAAATATTTTCCAGGCAATGTTGAAGTTCATGTTAGTCACGCACACAATACCTTTTTAACATTTTTAACAGAAAAGGGCATCGTTGCCTTGCTTGCATATTTGGTATTTCAACTATCACTCTTTATAAAATTTATTAAAAATTTTAGACAAAATAACATAGTTTTTCTTGCACTTTTAATGCTTATGGCTAATAATATAATTTCACTTGCAAACACAACATTTCACCACGAAAATGCACTTTTAATGCTACTATTTTGGGCTCTAGCTTCAAGTGCTATAGATGAGAAATCGACCTTAAAAATTAGCTAACACTCCGACACGCCTCAACCGTTTTAAATTTTATAAAGAAACGGTTGGGCCAAATTTCTACTTTTTCTTCATTTCCTCAAGCTCTTGTGCCAGAAATTCTCCAGTGTAGCTACCAGTTTTTTTATAGTTTTTAGCTACTTCTTTTACGTTGCCGCACGCTATTACTTTGCCACCCTTTGCGCCGCCTTCTGGTCCCATATCAACGATATAGTCGCAGTTTTTAATAACATCCATATTATGCTCGATCACAAAGACTGAATTTCCAAGATCAACTAAGTGATTTAGCACCTTTACTAGTCTATCAACATCGGCAAAATGAAGCCCCGTCGTTGGTTCATCAAGGATGTAAAGCGTATTTCCGGTATCACTTCTACTAAGCTCTTTTGCTAGCTTCACACGCTGCGCCTCGCCACCACTAAGTGTGACTGCATTTTGTCCAAGCGTGATGTAGCCAAGCCCTACATCTTGCAACGTGGTGAGTTTTGAAGCGATCTTTGGCACAGCCTTGAAAAACTCAACCGCCTCATCTATACTCATATTTAGAACCTCAGCAATGTTTTTGCTTTTGTATAAAATTTCCAAAGTTTGAGCGTTATATCTAGCGCCATTACAAACGTCACAAACCACGTTTATATCAGGTAAAAAGTGCATCTCGATAGTGATCTCGCCCTCACCTTGGCACTTCTCACAGCGCCCACCTTTGACATTGAAGCTAAAGCGCCCTATTTTATAGCCTCTAAGCTTTGCCTCTTTGGTCTGTGCAAATAAATTTCTTATCTCATCCATCACGCCAGTATATGTCGCTGGATTTGAGCGTGGGGTGCGGCCGATCGGGCTTTGATCAAGATATATGACCTTGTCTAAATTCTCAAGTCCGCTTAAATTTACCCCAGCTATCTTTTTTACCTTTTTGGCTCTATTTAGCTGCTCCTGCGCCTCTGGAAGCAAGGTCTGAAGTATTAGCGAACTCTTACCAGATCCTGAAACGCCAGTGATACCCACAAGGTTTCTAAGTGGAAATTTTGCGGTTAAATTTGAGATATTGTTGATATTTACATTTGAAATTTCAAGCCACTTCTCAGCTTTTCTATTTTTTTGATAGTCGATCTTTTTCTTACCGTTTATGTATTGTGCGGTCTGAGTGTTTGAGCTTAAAAGCTCTTTTGCCGTACCTGCAAAGACCACATTACCACCAAATTTACCAGCTCCAGGGCCGATATCTACGATAAAATCAGCCTCTTCTATCGTCTTTTTATCATGCTCGACGACGATTACAGAGTTGCCTTTGGCTTGTAAATTTCTAAGCGTTTTTATGAGTTTTAGTGTATCTCGCTCGTGTAGGCCAATACTTGGCTCATCAAGCACGTACATGACGCCACTTAGCCCGCTTCCTATCTGGCTCGCGATCCTGATGCGCTGTGCCTCGCCACCGCTGATCGTCCTAGCATCACGTCCAAGCGACAAGTAGCCAAGCCCCACGTCATACAAAAAGAAAAGCCTCTCGTTGATCTCTTTTAAGATAGGCTTTGCGATCGCCTTGTCATAGTCGCTAAGATATGCGAAATTTTTCTCATTCGAGAAAAAAGCGGTGCAGTTTTCTATGCTCATATCTAAAATTTCACCAAGTCCAAGGCCAGCGACCTTGACCGCTAAACTTTGAGGCTTTAGCCTGTGACCGTTACAAGCGTCACAAATTTTCTCACTCATATACTCATCAAAGTCTTTATAATCCTTCAAAAGCCCGTGTGAAATTTTAACAACACCATCAAACTTTCTAAGTAGTTTATTTCGCTTCCAAAAAAACTCAACTTCTTTGACATTTCCATATAAAACAAGCCTCTTTTCATCTTCGCTAAGCTCATAATAAGGCTTTTTGATATCGATGCCATTTTGCTCACAAAAAGCAAGCAAAAATTTATAATAATAGCTCATGTTATAGCCATAAAGCAACTTGATCGCACCGTTTTCTATCGACTTTTCCTCGTCGATGATCTTGCTCATATCTAGGCTATATCTTATGCCAAGTCCGTCGCAGTGCTCGCAAGCACCCTTTGGTGAGTTAAAGCTAAAACTAAGTGGCTCAAGCGGCGTAAATGAAATTTTACAATCAAAACAAGCCATGTGCTCGCTGTAATGTATAAAGCTCTCTTTTAAGCCCAGCTCATCAGCGTTTGCGATCTCTATCTCGACCTCGCCAAAACTCTCATTTAGCGCCTTTTCTACGTCACTTGCAAGGCGTTCGTGATTTTGCTCATCGATAGCGATCCTATCAACGATGACCTTGATCGTGTGTTTTTTCGTTTTTGCAAGCTCGATCTCCTCATCAAGCCTCACTACCACGCCATCTATCTGCGCTCTCACAAAGCCTTTTTGACGTAAATTTTCGATCAAATCCGCCCATGTGCCCTTTTTCTCACGCACTAGCGGCGCATAAATGATTACCTTTGAACCAAGCGGGAGCTTTGAAATTTCATTTATGATATCGCTTGCACTCATTTTTGAGATAGGTTTGCCACATTTATGGCAGTGCTGCACGCCGACCCTTGCGTACAAAAGCCTTAGATAGTCATAAATTTCTGTAATAGTACCAACTGTCGAACGAGGGTTTTTAGAAGTCGTCTTTTGATCGATCGCAATAGCCGGCGTTAAACCCTCGATCTTATCGACATCAGGCTTGCCCACACGGTCTAAAAACTGCCTAGCATAGCTGCTAAGGCTCTCCATATATCTTCTTTGCCCCTCAGCATAGAGTGTATCAAAGGCTAGCGTGCTCTTGCCACTGCCACTAAGACCGGTAAAAACTACTAATTTATTTTTTGGAATTTTGAGATTTATATTTTTTAAATTATGTTCTCTTGCGCCAGTTATTTCAATAATATCGTTCATTAAATTTATACAACCTTTTTAAAATTTTAATCTGTAAATTTAGTCTAAAAGTGATAAAAGATTTATAAAGTAGTTTTTCTAAAATTCAAGATCGTAGTTAAATTTAAGGGCTTATTTATATCATTTTCAGCTTTTTTTGATATTCTACGCCAAAATTTTATTTAAGGAGAAAAAATGTCTGTAAAAATAACCGATATATGCATAAGCTGTGGTTCATGTATTGATGAATGCCCAGTTTCAGCTATAGTTGATGATAGCGACAACCCAACTGGAGCAGATACATACTATGTTTATTCAAATAAATGCGTTGAGTGCGTAGGCTATAATGATGAGCCAGCCTGTGCTTCTGCCTGTCCAACTGACGGTTGTATTGTATGGGACGCTGTTGTAGCGGGACAACCTTCTCGCGATCAGATCGGTGCTGATGCACGCAATGGTTCTATTCCAGTTATTCAATAAATTTATATTTATAAATTTTAGGCTCAATTTGAGCCTATTTTATTTTTAAGCTTTATTTGATATAATTGCCAACTTCAATTTAAATAACCTAGATTTAAGGAAAAATTTATGCAAAGAACACTTTCTATTATTAAGCCTGATGCTGTTAAGAAAAATGTTGTTGGAAAAATTATAGATAGATTTGAAAGTAACGGCCTAAGGATCGCAGCTACAAAGAAAATTCAACTTAGCAAATGCGATGCAAAAGCATTTTATGCAGTTCATAAAGATAGACCTTTCTTCAACGATCTAGTCGAATTTATGATAAGCGGGCCAGTTGTGGTTATGGTTTTAGAGGGCGAAAATGCAGTTGCTAAAAACCGCGAGCTAATGGGTGCAACTAACCCAAAAGAAGCAACTCCTGGTACGATAAGAGCTGATTTTGCCGATAGTATTGATGCAAATGCAGTTCACGGAAGTGACAGCCTAGAAAATGCTGTGAATGAGATAAATTTCTTCTTTGCTTCAAGAGAAATTTGCTAATTTTAGGTCAAGAAAATTGATTATATCTTTTTCTAAAATAGCAAACAAAGATATAAGCTTTGAGCTAGTAGGAAATGATAATTTAGTTTTTATTGGAATTTTAAAAAGAAAAGATCCTTTTTTGGTAAAATGCCAAGGCAAAATAAAAGGGAATATAAATTATGTTTGCGATCGATGTGGTGAAGCATTTATGTTGCCTATCGATCAAGATGTAGAGCTAAATTTAAGTGACGGTATTTATAAAGATAGCGAAAATGAGCTTAGCGATACGATGGAATTTTTTGATGGCAATATTGATTTAAAAGAAGTCTTTGAGAGCGAGTTAGAAGCTTTTAAAAGTGATTATTTCTATTGTGAAAAATGTAAAAATTTATAAAGGAGAGTAAAAATGGCAGTACCAAAGCGAAGAGTGAGTCATTCTCGTGCAGCAAAACGTAGAACACATTATAAAGTTACACTTCCAGTACCTGTAAAAGACAAAGATGGTTCTTGGAAAATGCCTCACCGTATAAACAAAACTACAGGTGAATATTAAAATATGATTCGCATTGCTATCGATGCTATGGGTGGTGATTTTGGTGCAGATCCTATAATATCTGGTGTTATTGAAGCACTAAAAGAGACAGAATTTAAAGCTGTATTAGTTGGCGATAGCAATGTCATCAAACCACTCATTCCACAATCTTATTTAAAAAATATCGAATTTTTAGAAGCTAGCGAAGTTATCTCAATGGCAGATGGTGCAACTGATGCACTCAAGAGAAAAGATAGTACGATCTACAAAGCAATTGAACTCTTAAAAAATAAGGAAGTTGATGCTGTAGTTTCTGCTGGTCATAGTGGTGCAACTATGAGTTTAGCTACTCTAAGAATTGGTAGACTAAAAAATATTTCTCGCCCAGCAATTGCAACACTTATGCCAAATTCAAAAGAATCTGCTACTTTAGTTTTAGATGTTGGTGCAAATGTTGATTGCAGAAGTGAGCATCTGTTTCAATTTGCCATAATGGGTGAAGCCTATGCAAAAGAAATTTTAGGTAGAAAAGAGCCAAAAGTTGGTCTTTTATCAAATGGTGAAGAAGAAAGCAAAGGCAATGAAGTTAGCAAAGAAGCATTTAAATTAGTTTCTAGGCTTGATAGCTTTGTTGGCAATGCAGAAGGTAATCAAATTTTTGATGGCAGTATCGATGTAATGGTTTGTGATGGTTTTATGGGAAATATTCTTTTAAAAACTAGTGAAGGCGTTGCAGATGCTATAGGTAAAATTATCAAAAAACAAATTAAAAAATCACCTCTTGCTATAGCTGGCTCTGTACTCATGAGAAAAGTTTTTAAAACGCTCAAAAAGCAGGTTAGCTATGACGAATATGGCGGTGCACCGCTTCTTGGTGTAAATGGTTGCGTTATCATAAGTCACGGCAAAAGCAATTCAAAAGCTATAAAGAATGCAATTTTTCAAGCAATAAAATTTGCTAATTCAAATATAAATAAAGTTATCGAAGAAGAACTTTCGCACTTTGCAAGGTAAAATATGCCAAAAGCTTCACTGATTTCTATCGCTTCTTATATTCCAGAAAAAATTCTGACAAATTTTGACCTTGAAAAGATGGTTGAAACGAGTGATGAATGGATAGTAAAGCGAACAGGTATCGAACAAAGGCATATTGCAACTAACGAAACAACAAGTGATCTTGGTACAAAGGCTGGTGAATTAGCCATAAAACGCTCAGGGCTTGATAAAGCTCAAATCGATGCAATCATCTGTGCTACAATATCTCCAGATCATCTTTGTATGCCATCTACTGCTTGCAAAATAGCTGCAAATTTGGGTTTAAGCTATGGAGTTACAGCATTTGATATAAGTGCGGCTTGTACAGGTTTTATTTATCTTTTAGAGCTTGCAAATTCTCTCATTGTTAGCGGTGCCAAAAAAAACGTATTAATTATCGGAGCCGAAAAATTAAGCCCTATTGTTGACTATACAGATAGAAGCACTTGTATACTATTTGGTGATGGGGCAGGTGCGGCTGTAATTAGTAGTAGTAATGGTAATGAGATCATTGATATTCATACGGCAAGCGATGGTAAGCAAGCTGAACTTTTAATAACTCCAGGATGCGGAAGTGTATTTCCAGCCAGTGAGGAAACACTAAAAAATAGACTAAATTTCATCCATATGAGTGGAAATGAAGTTTTTAAAATAGCAGTTCAAACACTTAGCAAAAGCGTAATAGAAATTCTGCATGCAAACAAAATGCAAAGCGAAGATATTGATTTTTTTATACCTCATCAAGCGAATATAAGAATAATAGATGCAGTAAAAAATAGATTAAATTTTAAAGATGAGCAATGTGTCTTGACTGTTGCTAAATATGGCAATACAAGCTCTGCTTCAATTCCGATGGCTATAAATGATGCCTACGAAGACGGTCGCATCAAAAATGGTTCAGTTTTGCTTCTTGACGCATTTGGTGGCGGTTTCACATGGGGATCAGCGATTCTAAAATTTGGTGGAAAAAATTTTAGCGACTTACAATAATTACA
>NZ_LVXF01000010.1:0-25427 GCF_002092845.1 Campylobacter concisus | reverse complement strand
TCGATGGTCGCTTTTGCACGGCGAATAGCCACGATCGCTTCGATAACTAGCTCAAATTTCTTTTCAACCTCTAAATTTCGCTCTTTTATCTCTGGATAGCTCGTAACCATTATTGATTTTGCATTTTCAAGCTGTGTGCCGCTAAGCTCTTGAAATAGATACTCTGAAAGAAACGGCATAAAAGGATTTAGTAGTTTCATCGCCTCTTTAAATATACTTCCAAGCTCTTTTACGCTCGCTTTATCAGCCTTGCTAAGCTCAATACCCCAGTCGCAAAACTCGTCCCAAAGGAATTTATAAAGTGTGTTTGCTGCGTCATTGAAGCGGTAGGCGTCGATATTTTCGCGTACCTCTCTTACACACTCGTTAAAGCGGCTATTCATATAAATTCCAAGCTTTGTTTGAAGTTTGATATCCTCTAAATTTTCAAATTTACTCTCATTTAGCATGAGATATTTGCTCGCATTATAAAGCTTGTTGGTGAAATTTCTTACTTGCTTCATCTTGGCGTCACTTAGCTTGATGTCGCGTCCTTGAACGGCTAGAAGTGTTAGCGTAAAGCGCAAGATATCGGCACTATACTCATTTATGCTATCAAGCGGGTCTATGACGTTGCCAAGGCTTTTACTCATCTTTCTGCCGAATTCATCCTTTACAAGCGCGTGCAGATAAATATCATCAAACGGCAGCTTGTCAAGGGCATTTTCACCCTGAAACATCATCCTAGCAACCCAGAAAAATAATATATCAAAGCCAGTTATGAGAAGATTGTTTGGATAAAACTCAGCGAGGTCCCCCTCAAACCATTTTTCATTTTTTAGCTCATTTTCATTGCCCCAGCCAAGTGTGCTAAATGGCCAAAGACCAGAGCTAAACCACGTATCTAGCACGTCTGGATCTTGGTGAAAATTTTTACTTTTACACTTTTTACACTCGCATGGCTCATCCTCGTCAGCCCACATATGACCGCAATCATCGCAGTAAAATACTGGAATTTGATGTCCCCACCAAAGCTGACGTGAGATACACCAGTCTCTTAGCTCTCTCATCCACGCGTTAAAGCTGTTTATCCAGTGTGGTGGGTAAAATTTTGCAAGACCCTCTGAGACCTTTTGTATCGCTTCATCTGCGATCTCTTTTTTGACAAACCACTGCTTTGAGATATATGGTTCGACGACGTTTTTGCAGCGATAGCAGTAGCCTACTTGATTTTCGTAGTCTTCTATCTTTTCAACATTGCCAAGTTTTTCAAGCTCGGCTACTACGATATCTCTAGCCTCAAGCCTCTCAAGACCTGCAAATTTATCGCACTTGTCGTTTAAAATGCCTTTTTCATCAAATACGGTGATAAACTCAAGGTCGTGCCTTTTGCCAACTTCGTAATCGTTTTGATCATGCGCAGGCGTGACCTTAACAAGGCCTGTTCCAAACTCCATATCAACGTGCTCATCTGCGATGATCTCGATCTCTCTATTTATGATAGGTAGTACCACCTTTTTGCCGATTAAATTTTTATAGCGCTCGTCGTTTGGATTTACCATTACGGCGGTGTCGCCAAAGTAGGTTTCTGGACGAGTTGTTGCAACAACAACAAATTCACTTGGCTTGTCTGCAAAATAATATCTCAAATGATAAAGCTTGCCTTTATTCTCCTTGTGCTCGACCTCGATGTCAGAAAGCGCCCCATCATGCGTACACCAGTTTATCATGTAGTTTTTCTGAACGATCAGCCCTTTGTCGTATAAATTTACAAAGGCTTTTTTCACAGCTTTTCTTAAGCCCTCATCCATGGTAAATCTCTGGCGTGACCAAGCTGGAGTGATGCCAAGTTTTCGCATCTGATGGACGATCATGCCGCCGCTTTTTTCTTTCCACTCCCACACTTTTTCTACAAATTTCTCACGTCCAAGCTCTTCTTTTTTGATACCTTGGGCTAAAAGCTGCTTTTCAACGACGTTTTGAGTGGCGATGCCAGCGTGATCAAGTCCTGGCTGCCAAAGTGTCTTGTAGCCGTCCATTCTTTTGTAGCGCGTCATTATGTCTTGCAACGTGAAGGTTAACGCGTGTCCGATGTGAAGCGAGCCAGTCACGTTTGGAGGTGGCATCATAATGCAAAATTTACGTCCATCTTTTTGGATATCTTTGTTCGCGTCTATCTCGAAGTATCCGCGTTCTTCCCAAATTTTGTAAAATTTATCTTCTATCTCTTTTGCATTGTAAAATTCTGCCACTTTTGTCTCCTCAGTTTCGTTTAAAAAATGCTTAATGTTATCTAAAATTTGTTTAAAAAAATCTTTGCAAAAGTGGGGAAATATGGGCTTGGGGCGGTTAAACGCCCCAAAATTTATATGGCTTATTTGACAGTAAAGCTTCGCTGAGCTAGGTCGTAGTCGTTTTGTCTTTCGTTATACATATTTTCAGTTGTGACTGCACCAAGCGAGCATTTGCCGCCAAGTCTTACACGATAAGGTGTGTAAAGCACAGCCTCTCTCTTGTCACTATCTAGTGCATAAAAACTTAAAACGCGATCATCTTTTATGCTCTGATATTCAAGCTCAATGCTATCTTTAAGACTCTTATTAAAGCCACTTAGATTTTCATTTATTGGCTCAAAGCAGCTACTTACTATCTCGTTTATTACACCATTTTTAACCATAGCTTTAGAATTTATCACTATTTTTGAATAGACAACATCATTTACTCTTAGGCTGTCAAGACCTAGCTCTTTGCCTTTTTCATCGACAAACGTTCTATAAATATCAAGCTCTTTTGGCTCTATTTTATGCTTGATCTCAAGTGGCACATAAGCGTAGCTTAAGATGGAGGCATATAGCTTGTTTTCACCAAGTGGAGTGATGGTAAAATTTCCATCTTTTGCTGTAAATGATACGCTTAAAAGGCCGTCAAATTCTTTGCTTTCGCCATTGTAGCTAAGTTTAAATTTATTATTTTTCTCGCCAACATCTTTGCCAAAGTAGGCATTTAGCGCTCTAAGTGTAAAAGCGCGCTCCTGCGTTGAGCTAAGCTCATTTAAATTTGTGATCAAGAAATTTGCAAGATCATCTGAGTAGTCGTTTTTCTCAAAATATTTTGCGTGCAGATACAAGATAAATGCATTGTCTCTCATCTTTGAGCCAAAGTTAGAATAATCCCTGCTGTAATCAGCTATCTGAGCTTTTTTAATATCTTTTAGCGCCACCTTTGCTTCGTCATTTAAGCCGTTAAGCTTTAGAGCCGCTGCCATTAGATATTTATTAAGTGCAGTCGTATTGTAAGCTTTGTGGTCATAAATTTTATTTAGCACTGATTTATCAGCAACATTTGCGCGGGAGCTTACATAAATAGCATATAGGGCTTCAATGTCTGTGTTTGTATATTTTAAGAGCGAATTTAATGCTCTTTGCTTTACATTTTTATTTAGCTCATATCCAGCCTCTTCAAGATCAAGCAGCACATCAGTTGCATAGATCGAAGCAAATGCATTTGTACTACTTAGATCGCTCCAGTAGCCAAAGCTACCATCTGGTTTTTGCATCTTAATTAGCTCACTCATACCGCTTGCAATAAATCTCCTTTGATCATTTTTTTCAAGCTCATCTTTTGGCTTTAAATTTAAAAGTGCAAGCAGTCTTGAGCTCCTTTGCTCCGCACATCCATAAGGATACTCGACTAAATTTTTAGAAGCTGCTAATAGCACGCTTGAAACCGAGCTTGACGCATCCATACTAACATTGTGAAAGCCTTTTGGAAGCGAGATCATGCTCTCTTTGTCAAAGACGCTACTTTTTGCATAGGTGCTAATCGTATAAGGATTAACCACATCAAGTAAATTTTGAGCTGTTTTTGAGCTGTTTTTGTCGCTTATTGTTATATTGTATTCGCCAGCTCCAGCTTCAAGAGCTGAAATTTTAAATGTAAAGGCTTTATTTTCAAGCGGCTTTAAATTTACATTTTCTTTTGTTTTGATGTTTAAATTTTTACTGCTAGCCACTTTTATGGTTAAATTTTTATCCTCATTTGTTGTGTTTATGAGCCTTAAGTTTGCATTTAGCTCATCGCCTTTTAACAGATAAACTAACGCACTTGGCTTAATAATCACATCATCTTTTACTAAAATTTCTTTATTTACTGCATTCATGCTATTTTCATTATTTGCCACGACATCTACTCTAATGGCAGAGTTAAAGCCATTTGGCGTTTTAAACTCGTATGAAATTTCACCATTATCGTCAGCTTGAAGGCTTACTAAATTTGCGTATGTTTTTATATTTTTGCTATCAATAGGGCTAGCATGTTTTGCCATTTTTGCCTCCATGGCAAGTGCAGCCATATCGCCACCAAAGCTTAAAGTTTTGCCCTCAACCTTATAGTTTGTGAGCATATTATAAATGTCATAGTCAAAGACGCCATCTGGTAAAATTTTGTCAAAAAATTTAAGTGGATCAGCTGGCTTTTGTGACGTTATATCAAGCACGCCAACATCTGTGATAAATAAATTCACATAAGCTTTTGGCTTTGTTTTTAGAGAAATTTTTATGTTTTCATCGCTTTTTGCCGTGTTTGGCGCATCAAGACTTAGATCAAGTACCCTTGATGACTTATCAGCTTTAGCATAAACCTTGCCGTAAGTCCTAAACGGAGTTAATCCGCCATCTGTCATACGGTAGATATTTGCACTCACGTAAAGTCCACTAAATTCAAAGTCAAGTTTAAATTTCACATTTGCTGAGTTGTTTTTTATCTTAACAACCTTGTAAGCTTTCACGCCACCATCTTCAAGTGTAACAAGAGCGATGCCTTCTTTTATAGCTGAGCTTATATCAGCACTTAGTTCATCGCCTTTTTTGTAGATATTTTTATTTAGTTTGATTTGAGATTTGCTAAGCTCTTTTGTTGGTGCTAGAGTCGAGTAGTTGTAGCCACTTACGTCCATATCAAGGCTTGTGCTTGCTCCACTTACTAGATTTGTAGCGATGATCACATATGAGCCGCTTTGTGTAAATTTGTAGCTAAACTCGCCATTGTCTTTATAAAAATTATCCACATCTTCTAGCGTTTGAAACCACTTTATATACCCATTTGCATCTCTTTGGTATTGCCAAGTAACGCGTTTTATATCAAATTTTAAATTTGATTTTACGGCCTTTTGACTTGACATATCTACTACAACCGTTCTTATTTTTACATCTTCGTTTGGCTCAGCAAATGTCGTGCTTGCTGTGATACCAACCATATCTTTATAAGGATAGAGCGTAAAGCTTTTTGTGTCGCTTAAATTTTTGCCATCATCATTTACATTAAAATTTATCACGCCTGTTATGATAGAAGAGGCATTTTTAGTGCTAAAGCTAAGATCTATCATTTGGCTTGATTTACCATCTTTTGAAAGAGTGAGATCGTTTTCAAAAGATGGATAAGCGCTTGGTTTTAGCGTATTGTTTTTAAATTTATACTCTTTAAACTCGCTATTTTTATATTCATCATCAAAAAAGCTCACCTGCATACTGCCATCAAGCTCGCTAGCAGCGCCACCAAAGAGATAGTTACTAGCTAGATTTGCTCTAATAAGCTCATTTGCGAAAAATTTATCCCTCTCAAGCGTTATCTCATTTTTTATCCTATTTGGCATAAAACTCTCAACAAAAAATGGCACATTTGAGATCACTTTGCTTGCGTAAATTACTTGCATATTAAATCTACCGCTTAGATCGCTTAGTATCTCTTTTTCAAAATTTACCATGCCAACGTCATTTGTATTTTTTGAAATTTCAGCACTACTTTTGCCTTGTGGATCGAAAAATTTTATCTTTATAGGCATATTTTTTAAAGGATTAAAATCTCTATCTCTTAGATAGATTGTGCCCTTTAAACTCTCATTTGGTCTTATGATATTTGAAGCAAAATGAACGTACGCATCAATACTCTCACTAGCATTTTGACTCATAAATTTCGCTTCATTTAGCGCTTCGTCTTCTTTTAAAATAAGAAAATTTTGCTCTTTTCCAAGGGAGACAACTACCGAAGAGATATCTTTATAAATATCTTTTTTGTTAAATTTAAAAACGCCTATATCATTTGTCGCACCAACTGCGATTTCTTCGTTCTTTTTGCCATAAATTTTCACATTTGCATTTGGAAGCATTGTATTTTCGCCAAGACGATTTGCAAATACGAAAATTTCATCCTTGCCAAGCTTTGCATTTACGGCGATATCGCTTAGATAGACTACTTTTGAGACGCTCTTATCCTTGCTGTAGTTTAAATTTATCTTATAAACGCCGTCTCCAGCTCCAGCAAAGTCAAGTTTGATTTTATTTAGAGAAATTTCATTTAATGCGCCATCAAGTTTATAGCTTTTGCTTGCCACTTTTGTGCTGAAGTTGCTTAACTCTTCGTTATTGTCATTAAAATTTAAGAAATATCTAAAATTTTGATCGCTTAGCTTTTCAATGCTTACATTTAACTCAGGCAAATTTGCACTTCTGATACCGATTTCGCCAACACTTGAGATATATGGCTCATTATTTATAAAATTTGCAAATGGAGTAAAATTGCCAGCTACTACTTCATAGCTACTTTCTTCTCTTACTACATTTCTATCATCGCCAAAACCGGGTTTAATTGTGATTTCATAACTATTTTGTGGCTTAAAATCGTCACTTGTAATATCAATGTAGTAATAATATTCGCTAAGCTCTGAGTTTTCTTCATAGTTGTCACTATATTTAACGTCACTAATGCTAAAGTTTTTTACGCCTTTAATGTTTATAAATTTTTTTAAGTTAATGTCGTCATCAAGCCAATTTTTTAAATAAATTCTAAAGCCCAAGATGCCATTATCAAGGCTTACTGGATAAATTTCTGGTATCTCAAGACTCTTTGCATTATCATTTATATTTACGCTTTCTTCGCTTATTTCATCGGCAAAATTTACTATCGTTTCACCTGAAAGCGTTGCGCCAAATTTGCTCTCAAATTTTTCACCAAAATCAAAAACTGGATTGCTTAAATTTTTATCAAGATTAAGCTCAAAGCTATTGTTAGAAAGCTCAATCACTTTAAATTTCGCATCTTTTACAACAATATTTTTGATAGCTTCAATATTTACTTCATCATTAAATTTAACTATATATTTGCTATCGCTTATTTTTTCTATCTTTGTTAGCTCAAATTCTTTCGTGGCAAAACTAGCAGTGCTTCCGTTTTCAAGCTTGCAGCTATAATCCAAACCAGCATGCATATCTTTTGTAAAAAGCAGCAGGCTTTGATTATTAAATCTAACCGTACCATTTAATGCTGGTTGGCACAAAAGTAGCTTTTTATCGCTTAGCATACCAACAAAATTTTTATCAACTTTATCTTCTAGTCCAAACTCTACGCTTAGTGGCGATTTTATCTGCGCAGTGCCATTTAGGCTCAAAGCATATAAATTTGTCATTCCCAAAAGTGCTAGAAGTGCTACTTTTTGCCACATTTTATCTCCTTATTTTTATTGTTATTTCACTTTGATTTGAGTTTTGATCAAGGCATTTTATGCTGTGCTCACCAAGAGTTAGATCAAACTTTTTTTCGCTTGCATTTTCTATCTTAGAAAAGTTCAAATCATCTATTTTTAGGTAAATTTCATCGCCTAAAAACGCGTAGCATTTTACCATAACTTGTGTAATATTTTCATCTGTCACTATCTCTTCATTGTCATATGGATAGGCAAAAACTGGCTTTTTATCTTTAAAAATTTCAGCACAAGGACTTTTTTGTATCTCATCTTTATCCAAAAGCTCATTTTTAACCAAAAAATCAAGCTCTTCGCCTCTTAAACTTTCGCATTTATCTTTTAAATCTACACCCTTTATCCTATCATCAAGCGCCATTTTTTTACACTTTTCATAGTTAAAGGTATCAAGGCAGGTTGGCACTTTTTCAATGCCATCTGGCTCACTCATAAATCTTAACTTCTCTTTTTGAGCAATTATCTTAAATATATCAAAAAGACTCTTTGATACATCATTTAGTCCTGTTAATTTATCGGTTTTACTGGCATTAAAATTTCCAATCCAAATAGCAATTGTGTAATTTTCATCAACGCCTATTGCGTAAAGATCACGTGAGTTTGCGCTTGTGCCAGTTTTAAAAGCGATCTTTGGCGTATTTTGGGCGTACTGCCAAGCATTTTTTAGATACGATCTTGAGGCTTCACTTAGCATTTTAGCGGTTAAATAGGCACTTTGAGGCGAGATTAGAGTTACATTTTTCTCTTCATTTTTGTAGTTTTTTCCTGCAAACTCAAGTGGTCTATAAATGCCGTCATTTGCATAAATAGTATAAAGATGAGCAAGATCAAGCAGGCTCATTTCAGCACTTCCAAGCGTTATAGAAGCTCCATAATACTCCTTATTTTCATCTACTAAATTTACCTTTTCAAGTAGTTCGTAAAGCGAATTGTCTTTTAGCTTTAAGTTTAAATTTATAACTGGGATATTTAGACTAAAATTTAGAGCATCTTTCGCACTTACGATACCTAAAAAATCATTACTAAAATTCTTTGGAGCATACTCTTTTATATAAATTTGCGTGTCTATTAACTGCGAATTTGGCGTTATAAGCCCACTATCAAGCGCAAGTGAGTATATAAAAGGCTTTAATGTGCTGCCAGTATTTCGCTTCATATTTAGAGCTGAGTTTTTGCCATCACGTGCGTGCTCATCGTGTGAGCCGATAAAGGCTACGACACTCATTTTTTTATTATCAATGACCACAGCTGCGGCGTTGTTTGCATTTTTAGCCTTTAGCAAAAACATCGCATCTTTTAAAATTTTAAGCATATCTTTTTGTAAATTTAGATCCAAACTCGCTTTTGAAATTTGGTTTTTAAAGGCGACATTTGCATAATCTTCCGCTGTTACGATAGCTTTTGCTCTTACATTTTTAAATGGCTCAGCCTGTGCTCTTTTAAAGGCGCTAAGATCTATTAAATTTGCCTTGTAAAGCATCTTTATGACCCTGTTTTTTAAGGCATTTATGTTTGAAACGCGGTCTAGTCTATTTTTATTTGGATTTTTAGGTATTGTGCTTAAAAGTGCTGCCTGAGCGTAGCTAAGCTCGTTTAGCTCCTTGCCAAAGTAAAAGAAACTTGCCGCCTTTGCACCCTCGATGTTACCGCCATATGGGGCTAAATTTAGATAAAAATTTAAAATTTCATCCTTGCTAAAGTGAAGCTCAAGCTGAAAAGCTCTAAAAATTTCTCTTATCTTGTTTTTATAGCTCCTCTCATTTGGTTCAAGCATCCTGGCCACTTGCATCGTGATAGTGCTAGCGCCTATGCGGTTGTCTCTTTTTAGGTTGTGAAAAAATGCTCTAAAAATGGAGGCAAAATTTACCCCAAAATGGTAGTAAAAATACCTATCCTCAAAGAGTACGACGCATTGTTTTAGCGAGCTTGGGAAGCTTTGCTCGTGAAATCTCCAAATTCCATCGCTACTAAGCTTCATATTTATGATCTCGCCATTTTTATCAAGCAAAATTTTGGCTTCGTCTTTTTTAAGCACATCTAAATTTAGTGGATAAATTTGATCAAGTATCAAAAAAATAGTAACCACTAAAGCCAAAAATAGGGCAAGGAATTTTAGAAATTTAAACTTTTTCATCCGCGTGATTATAGCTGTTAAAGTTTAAGTAGCTATAATTAGCCCTTTTTAAAAAAGAGGAAACAATGCCCTTATCTAGGTTAAACAAAGAACAATACACCGCCGCAACTGCGCCATTTGGACACAATCTCATCATCGCTTCAGCTGGCACTGGCAAGACTAGCACGATTGTCGCACGCATCGCTCATCTACTAAATTTAGGCGTAAAACCAGAGAAAATTTTACTTCTAACATTCACCAACAAAGCAGCCAGCGAGATGATAGAGCGCTTAAATAGATATTTTGATAAACAAATCACCTCCAAAATCACCGCAGGCACCTTCCACTCGGTCTCATTTTCGCTTTTAAAAAGCCTTGATAAAGGCGTCACGCTAAAACAGCCAAGCGAGCTAAAGACGCTTTTAAAAAGTCTTGTTGAGAGGCGTAAATTTTACCATTTAAGCGACGTCAAGCCTTACGGCGGGGCATATCTATACGACCTTTATTCGCTATTTCAAAACAGTGAGCAAGGCACAACATTTGGTAAATGGATAAGCGATAAGAGCGAAGAGCAGGGCGTTTACGCTGAAATTTATGAAGATATTTTAGAGGAGTTTGAGGCTGAGAAGGCCAAATTTGCTTACGCTGATTTTAACGACCTTCTTATAAAAATGCGCGACGAGCTAAAAAAGGGAGCAAATTTAGCTTATGATGAAATTTTGATCGACGAGTATCAAGACACAAACACGCTTCAAGGCAGCCTAATAGACGCATTTGCGACAAAGAGCCTCTTTTGCGTGGGCGATTTTGACCAGAGCATCTACGCATTTAACGGCGCAAATATCGAGATAATAGGCTCGTTTAAAGATCGCTTCCCAAGCGCAAATATCTACGCTTTAAATGTAAATTACCGCTCAAGCTCAAGCATACTTGCCCTTGCAAACAAGGTCATAAACAACAACCCAAGGCTTTATGAAAAGCACCTCACAGTTAGCCGCGAGGGAAATTTCAAGTCTCCAAGGCTACTTGTCTATAACGAGCTTTTTGATCAGTATCAAAACATCTCTGATATCATCTCGCTTTCGCCATTTAATAGAGAAAATATCGCCATAATTTTTAGAAATAACTCATCAGCGGACGGTATCGAGGTTGCGCTAAAAGAGCGAGGTATCAGCTCAAAGCGAAAGGGTGGGGTGAGTTTTTTTGAGAGCCGCGAGATCAAGGCGCTTATCGACATCATGGGAATTTATGTCAATCCAAAAGATATAATGGCATTTATCCACATCTGCGAATACGCAAAGGGCGTTGGCAGCGCAGCTAGCAAAGAAATTTTTGATGCGCTACTTAAGCTTGGGCATGGAAATTTAATAAAAGGGATAGTTGAGCCAGACGAGAGCGTAAATATCTCATCAAATAAAAGGCGAAACTACCAGCTAGGCCTTTTTGACGATCTTGACGAATTTGCCGAGGTTTCAAGGTTTTCTAAGCTTGGCTTTAGCGATAAATTCCTAGGCCATCCAGTGCTAAAACTACAAAAGCTAAGCGAGAGTGGGGCGCAGTTTTTATATGAAATTTACAACTTTTTAAGAGGCATGAGAAATATCTCAAAGCCAGCCACGATGATAAATGAGATAAAAACTAGCAAAATTTACTCGTTAATCGTCGAAAACATCAGCACAAAAAGGGCAACTCTAAAAAACGGCAACGTCGATCTAGCTCTAAAAGAAGAGGTCAAAGAGCGCATAATGGCAAAGAGCGTGGTGCTAAGCGAGCTAGCTAAAAAATATCAAGATATCAGTAAATTTTATAACTTCTTAGCCCTTGGAAGCAACGAGATGAGCGAAGGGCAGGGCGTTAGCTTGCTTAGTGTGCATGCGAGTAAAGGGCTTGAGTTTGACCAAGTCTTTATCGTCGATCTCGCGCAAAACCGCTTTCCAAATTTAAAGCTAATGAGCATGGGTGGCAGCCTAGAAGAAGAAAGACGGCTCTTTTACGTGGCAGTAACTAGAGCAAAAGACGAGCTATATCTAAGTTATGCAAAATACGACAAGATAAAGAAGGTGACCTACCAACCAAGTAGGTTTTTGATAGAGGCTGGCATGGCAAAAGAGGAAGTTTAAAGAGAATTTTAATCTTATTAAGTAAAATTGACCAATTTTTTACAAAGAGAAGTAATGAAAAAATCTAAAATTTTAATAATCCTGCTTATTTTAGGCGTCGGTGGATATTTTATCTATGATAATTTTTTTAAGATAAAAGATGAAAAGGTGGAATTTATTACCAAAAAGGCAAAGAAAGGTTCATTCAGTAAAAAAGTCGATGCGACTGGAGAAATTTTCGCCACCGAGCTAGTTGATGTGGGTGCTCAGGTGAGCGGCCAGATAAAAAAACTCTACATTAAGCTTGGAGATCAGGTCAAAAAAGGCGATATGATCGCAAGTATCGATAGCTCGACCCAGCAAAATAGCATAGACAATAAAGAAGCTCAGCTTGCTATCTACAAAGCTCAGCTTGAAAGCGCAAAAGTGGCTCTAAACATTGCAAAAACGCAGTTTGATAGAGAAAAAGCACTCTTTGCCAAAAACGCCACTTCAAAACAAGAATTTGAAAGCGCAAAAAATACTTATAGCGCAAATAGTGCCAAGATAAAGGAGCTTGAAGCTCAGATCAAGCAGACAAATATCGAGCTAAGTACTGCTAAGATAAATTTAGGCTACACAAAGATCACCGCCCCAAGAGATGGCATAATAGTAAGCGTGCAGGTTGAAGAGGGACAGACTGTAAATGCTAATCAAACTACGCCAACTATCGTAAAGATCGCAGATCTTAGCTATGTTAAGATGAAGATGCAAATAGCCGAGGGCGACATCACAAAGATAAAAGTTGGCACGCCAGTTGAATACTCGATCCTCTCTGAGCCAACGAAAAAATTTCAAACAACGGTTAGCTCAATCGACCCTGGCTTAACGACATTAAGCGATGGTAGCTACGGCTCTAGCAGTAGTAGCAAATCCACAAGCTCAAGCACTTCAAGCAACTCAGCTGTTTATTATTACGCACAAAGCATAGTTGAAAATAAAGATAAAATTTTAAGAATAGGCATGACAACACAAAATGAGCTTTTAATAGCAAATGTAAAGGACGCTATCATCGTACCAAGCATCGGCATCAAAAGAGATGAAAACGGCACATTTGTCTATGTTTTAAAAGATGGCAAAGCGGTAAAAACAGCGGTCAAAACTGGCATAAAAGACAACCTCGATACGCAGATCATTAGCGGTGTGAACGAGGGTGACGAGATCATCACATCACAAGGCTCAGCGAGCGAAATAGCCAAGATGATCGAAAAAGAAAATAAGAAGTTTTAAGTGATAAATCTAAAAAATATCACAAAAAGCTTTAAGCTAGGTGAGAATGAAATAGAAATTCTTCATGGCATAAATTTAGAGATAAAAAAGGGCGAATTTATAGCCATTATCGGTCAGTCTGGCTCTGGTAAATCAACTCTGATGAACATCCTTGGTTGCCTTGATAGCCCAAGTGGCGGGCAGTACTTGTTAGAGGGCAAAGATATATCAAAATTTGATAGCGACGCACTTGCTAAGCTTAGACGAGATAAATTTGGCTTTATCTTTCAAAGATATAACCTTCTTAGCACGATGAACGCCCTTGAAAATGTCGCACTTCCTAGCATTTACGCAGGGGCAAATAAGAGCGACCGAGAAAAAAGAGGAATGGAGATTTTAGACTCTCTTGGCCTTATCGAAAAGGCTAAAAATTTACCAAATAAACTCTCAGGCGGACAACAGCAAAGAGTATCCATAGCAAGGGCACTAATGAATGGCGGTGAGATCATCTTGGCTGACGAGCCAACAGGAGCGCTTGATAGCAAAAGTGGGCTTAGAGTGATGGAAATTTTAGTGAATCTTTACAAAAAAGGTCACACCATCATCATCGTCACGCACGATCCAAAGATCGCCGAGTACGCGAGTAGAGTGATCGAGATAAAAGATGGCAACATCGTAAGTGATAATATAAAAAATAGTGAAATTTTTGAGGCCAAAAAGCAAACTCAGCCAGAAAAAAGTAAATTTACATACTATAAAGATCAGCTAATTGAAAGCTTTAAAATGTCAGTAAATGCGATGCTAGCTCATAAATTAAGATCGCTTCTTACTATGCTTGGTATTATCATTGGCATCACTGCAGTCATTAGCGTTGTAGCTCTTGGCAAAGGCTCACAGGAGCAAATTTTAGCTGGTATCAGAAAGATCGGTACAAATACGATCGACATAATGCCAGGAAAAGGCTTTGGCGATATGCTCTCAGGCAGGGTAAAAACGCTCTCTATAAGTGATGCGAATATGCTCTCAAAGCAGTCATTTCTGGACTCAGTCACTCCAAATACAAGTACTTCAGGCATACTAACGTATGAAAATATCTCCTTAACAGCGACACTAAAAGGCGGTGGAGTAGGGAGCTTTGACGTAAATGGACTAAAACTAGAAAAGGGAAGAATTTACGATGATGAGGAGGTTTTAAACTCAGATTCTGTCACACTAATAGATCAAAACACCAAAAATAGCATATTTAAAAACGAAGATCCTATCGGTAAGATTATTCTTTTTAACAAAAAGCCACTTCGCATTATAGGCGTTTTGCAAAAAGATGAGTTTAAAATCGGCGATGCTAGCTCACTTAAAATTTATGCTCCATATACGACTGTGATAAACAAGATAACGGGCGATAAATTTATTAGCTCAATAACCGTAAAAGTAAATGAAAGCGTAAATGCTCAGATCGCAGAAAAGAGCCTAACCGATCTTTTAACGATAAAACACGGCAAAAAAGACTTCTTTACAAGAAATTCTGATAGCATCAAGCAGACTATCGAAGAGACGATATCAACCATGCGTCTTCTAATATCAAGTATCGCCGTAGTTTCACTAGTGGTTGGTGGCATAGGCGTGATGAATATCATGCTAGTCTCGGTCACCGAGCGCACCAAAGAGATAGGCATAAAAATGGCGATCGGAGCTAGACAGAGCAACATCTTGCAGCAGTTTTTGATAGAGGCGGTGCTACTTTGCCTTATCGGCGGAGCTATTGGTATAGCCTTTTCCTACGCTATTGGCTACATTTTCAACAACTTTTTAGATGGTTTTAGCATGATCTTTTCAAATGGCTCAATCGTACTTGCACTTGTCACGTCGATGGCAATTGGTATCATCTTTGGCTACATGCCTGCCAAAAATGCCTCAAAACTAAATCCAATAGATGCGCTTTCAAGGGAGTAATATGAAATTTCTAAGCCTAGCTTTAGTGCTCGTTTTAAGCGGCTGCGCTGTTAAAAATATAGATGAAAACTATAAACAAATTTTACTTGAAGATAACGCCAGCCAGGAGCTAAATTTAAACACTTCTTGGTGGAAAGAGTATCATCAAAGCTACCTTGATGAGCTTGTAGAACTTGCGCTTAAAAATAACACCGACCTTACAAAAGCAGCGATAAATGTAAATAAAGCACTCGCTCAAGCTGGAATTTTGGAGGCAAATTTAATCCCAAGCTTTAACGTTGGCATTGAGGCATCAAGCAACAAAAATATAAAAGAGGGTGGTGCTTCTAGCAGAAATTTTGGCTCAAGCATAGGGCTTAGCTACGAGCTTGATCTTTGGCAAAAGCTAGCAAATAGCAAAGATGCAGCGATGTTTGAAGCTGATGCTACTAAATTTGATCTGGAAGCTAGCAAACTAAGCGTGATAAACTCCGTAACAGACGCTTATTTTCAAATTTTATATCTAAACGAGAGCATAAAAACTTATGAGCAAATTTCAGAAATTTATAATGAGCTAAATAAGATAGTTAGGCTAAAATTTGAGCTTGGCAAAGAGGAGGCGCTAAGCCTAAAACAGACAAACTCACAGCAACTAAGCGCTCAAAATAAGATAGAAAGTGCCAAAAAAGAGCTAGTGAGTTCTAAAAAAACGCTTAGGATTTTGCTAAATGAGAGGCCAGAATTTGAGCTTAAATTTGAAGACCTCATACTAAGTCCCGTTAAAAGAGTGGGCGTTGATCTAGATGTGCCAACAAGCGCCATAGCAAACCGACCTGATCTAAGAGCGGCCATTTACCGCATAGAAGAGGGCATCCTAAACTATAAAGCTAGTCAAAAAGATTTTTATCCAAGCATCGCGCTAGGAGCTAGCATTAAAAGTAGTTCAAGCACAAAAGAGGGCGCATTTAGCCTTAAATTTCTAAATGGCAACATAGCTCTGAATTTACCATTTTTAAACTATTACAAGCTAAAGTCAAATTTAAAGGTTAGCGAGGCAAATTTCGAGCTTGCAAAGCTAAACTACATAAGCACTCTAAATAGCGCATTAAACGAAATAGACGCATTTTACAAAGGCTATCTAAACGACGAAGCGCTGCTTATAAACTATCAAGAGCAGATAAAAAACTATGAGGAAATTTCAAAAATTTACGAGCTAAAATACTCCTACGGCAAAGTCGAGCTAAAGCAGTTTTTGGAGGCTAAAAACAGCGAGCTAGAGGCTAAAATAGGGTTATTAAAAGCAAAATACACGCTTTTACAAGACGAGCTAAATATCTACAAAGCCATGGCAGGCAAATTTAATAGGTAAATTTATGAGCTCGGCTTGGGACTATGAGGCAAATGCGTGTAGCAGTGATGGCAAATTTAGCGCCAAATTTGAAGGCTGCGAGGTCGCTATGGGCGCTCCAATCCTTGGCGAGCTACGACTTTTTATAAATAGCAAGCACTGTCTAAAATTAAAAAATGAGCCTTCAAACCACGAAAAAAGACTATCAAATTTGGATCAAAATTTAGTCAAAGATGACATCACCCACCAAATTTTACTTAGCGAAAGAGCTACTGCTTGCTTTTTGTTTTCAGAGGACTCTAAATTTCTAGCTTTTTCTGAATGGACGGCAGATAAAATGCAGATCGTAAAGGTAGTGCACCTAGCCGATATGAGCATAAAAACTGATAATAGGCGCAAAAGAGTAGTGGAATTTCTCTCATTTGATGATGGCTTGCTTGAAATTTTAGACTCGCCGATCTTTATGCCTAAAAATTACACACTGGATATCCGCACACTTTTTGACGATAAAATTTAATTCTTGAGCGAGCACTTTATGTACATTTATTGCAGTTTTTGCAAGGTTAGTGCTCCGCGCTTAAAAGCAAGAACCATAAACTCCAAAGATAGCTCTTGCTCACTTTTTCAAAATAGGGTAGATCAAATTTCAAGTTATATATAAGATAAATACAAATTTCACATTTTTTGAAAAGTGTAAAATTTAACTAATTTTCTTACAAATATTTTTATGTCAAATTTAATGGATAAATTAAAATCATACAAAAGATAAAATCCAAAATAAGCCTATAAATCAATATTTAAATTCATATAAAAGAAAAAATAAAAAATTAAAATAATAATTTGAAAATTATAGTTTTCAATACAAATATATAAAAAAGCTTGTATTTTACCTTTTAACATATTCGTATTAAGTATTATGCTTTTAAAATTATCTTTTTAAAATGAAAGTCTTATTTGATTTTTTGAAAGCTTACAACATTTAGAAGTAAGTTTTCAAAATTAGAAGTTTTATAAGATTGTGGATTTTAATCCAAAAGCTCTTTTGCGATCATACTTATGCGTTTTGCTTCAGCACTTGCTCCGATCTCATCTTTTGCTATTTTCATTACAGTGCCTAAATTTTTACCAGCTCTTTCAATAATCTTTTTTATTTTCTCTTTAAGCTTTTCATCGCTTAGTTGTGCTGGCAAATATGCCTTAATAAGCTCAATCTCACCCTGCTCTTTTTTAGCCAAATCCTCCCTAGCACCTTTTATATAAAGCTCAACTGAGTCAGCCCTCTTTTTGATCTCCTTTTGAAGTAGCGGAAGTACCACTTCATCAGTCATTTCGATCCTTTGATCAACTTCGATCTGCTTAAGTGCTGCATTTAGCGTTCTTAAAGTATCTCTTTTAAACTCATCTTTTGCCTTCATAGCCTCTTTTATATCAGCTAAAATTTGCTCTCTTATACTCATTTCCTCTCCTTTAAATTTTTGAAATATTAACTAAAAATTTGTGATAATTTCTTGAAATTTTCCTTGCAGATAGGCTACTCCAACACCCTCTCTAAGCCCATCGTCAATAACTAAAAATTTTGCTTCTTGCCCACTTAAAAGCTCCTCTAAAAGCAAGGCTCCAGCGATGAGTGGATACTTTCTGTTTCTTCCAACCGCCACGTCAGCACTCTTATCATCCATCTTTAAAAGCTCATTTACAAACCAGGCAAGATCATTATCTCTAAGCTCAAATCCGCTTACTTTTTTTGGATCATAGTTCTCATAGTTAAGTCCAAGTCGTAGCGCTGAGATAGTAGTTGGTACACCAGAAGTCAGCACGATAAATTTATTTTTTAAGCTATTTAAAAATTCTCTTGCATCTTTTGTATAAAATTTTGCATTTTCTTGCATTAAATCAAGTGTTTTAAATTTCTCAAAAAATGTAATAATGCCAAATTTAAAACTCATAAAATTTCCATCTTCACCAATCTCTGAGCTTGCTCCACCGATGTCAATGACGCTAAAATTTTCACTGATTCCAAGCTTTTTAAAAGCATTTTGAACACCCAAAAATGTAAGCTTTGCTTCGGCTTTGCCACTGATGATATGAAAATTTATGCCAAATTTATCTCTTATCTCGCTAAAAATTTCCTCGCTATTTGACGCTACCCTAAAAGCCTCAGTCGCGACTGCTACGCATGTAAATTTATCAAAGTCAAATTTATTTTTAGCCTCTGTTATCGCTTCAAAGAGCCTATTTTTAGACTCATCTGCTATCTTGCCACTTTCATTTAGCCCTCTAGCAGCTCCTACTATCTTTTCGTAAATTTGCTCATTACTAAAGCCATTTTGCTCTTTTTTGACAAGCGCTACGCGAAATGTGTTTGAGCCAAGATCGATCGCTATAATCAAAATTTATCCTTAAAAATTTTTACAGATTCTAACATATGATAATTTAGTATCATTTAAAGTTGAAAAATTCTAAAAACTTTAATATTTTTCAAGATATAATCCCTATCAAAAACCTTATAAGGGGGCTTGATTGCTTCGAGATAACTTATTAGCATTTGTTATTTTTGCAATTTGTAGCGTTGGATTTTTCGTTTGGGGTTATCAGTACATCCCGACAAATAACTACTTTTTATTCTTGATCGCTGGCATGTTTGGTCTTTTTATGGCTTTTAATATCGGTGGAAATGACGTTGCAAATAGCTTTGGCACAAGCGTTGGCGCTAAGACTCTTACGCTTAAGCAAGCTCTCATCATCGCAGCTATTTTTGAGCTTAGCGGTGCGATATTTGCAGGATCAGAGGTTACAAATACGATTAGAAACGAGATCGTGAAATTTCCAAGCGATCTAAACCCGATGAAATTTGTCATCATCATGATCTCAGCCCTTCTTAGCTCAGGCCTTTGGCTATTTTACGCATCCAAAAAAGGTCTACCAGTCTCGACCACTCACTCGATCGTTGGTGGCATCGTTGGTGCAGGACTTGCTATGGGTTTTATGATAAAAGATCCAGAACCATTTAGCATGGTCTCATGGAGTGAGATCGGCAGGATCGCCGTAAGCTGGGTCGTCTCACCACTGCTTGGCGGCGTGATGTCTTACATAATATTTGGCTACGTAAAAAGTAAGATTATTGAGCCAACACATGAACTTAAAATGAATCTAAAAGCTCTAAAAGCTGAGCGAAAAGCTTATAAAGAAAGCTTCATAAAAGCACTAAAAACAAAGCCGGCTGAGGAGCAAATAGCTACTCTTTCAAAGATTGCAGTTATCGATGAGGACGAGATCGAAACCACTGAATACAGCGAGTATCGCTCAAAAATCCGCATTATGAAAGATAGTGAAAAAGAGATAGATACCTTTAAAGCGATGAAAAAGCACATCCCGATCATCGCTGGATTTGCAGCAATGGTCATCTCATCGATGATGCTTTTTAAAGGGCTAGAGCATATAAATTTAGCCTTTAGTATCATCCAAACCGTCTGGATCATCTTTGTGATTGGGGCTCTAGCGTATCTTGCAAGCCTTGCTATTATAAACGTCATGAGCAAAAATGATAGCGAAAAGAGCATCAATAGAATTTTCTCATGGTTTCAAATTTTTACCGCTTCATCTTTTGCATTTTCACATGGTGCAAACGATATCGCAAACGCAGTTGGACCATTTGCAGCCGTACTTGATGTGCTAAAAACTGGCTCTATAAACGAAAGCTCACCCATACCAAGCATCGCAATGGTAACCTTTGGTATCTCGCTTGTCGTTGGACTTTGGTTTTTAGGTAAAGAGGTGATCACCACTATCGGCTCAAAACTAGCTGAAATTTTACCTACGACTGGCTTTAGCGCCGAGCTTGCCTCAAGTATCGTCATACTTCTAGCCACAAAGCTTGGCATACCAGTTAGCTCGACGCATATCCTAATAGGCGCAGTTTTAGGCATCGGCATCGTAAATAAAAATGCAAACTGGAAAATGGTAAGACCAATCATTCTTGCTTGGCTCATCACGCTTCCAGCAGCTGCTATCTCATCAGTTATATTTTATTTTGCCCTTGCTAAATTTTTAGGCGTTTAGATATATTTTTAAATAACGAAAACCGCCCTATTTTTAGATATTTTTTGTATAAATTTATATGAAAGCTTGGCAAGTTGATCCAACCTGCCAAGTAAATTTGAAGTTATTTTTTCTTAATAATGATCTTCTCGCCATCGCTATCAATGGTGATCTCATCGCCACTTTCAAGCTCATCTTTTAAGATCATATCAGCGATCTTATCTTCAACTAGCTCATAAAGCGCTCTTCTAAGAGGTCTTGCGCCATAAACTATGTCAAAGCCAGCTTTTGCGATAAATTTCTTAGCCTCTTCGCTTAAAACTGCCTTGATACCGCGGTTGTGAAGAGTTTTTTCAAGCTCTTTAAACATGATCTCAACGATAGAGATTAGTCCTTGTTCGTTTAGAGGATTAAATATGATAGTATCATCAAGACGGTTTAAAAATTCTGGTTTAAAGTAGTTTTTAAGCTCGTTTTTAACAGCCACATCACGATCTTCGCCCTTTAGCTCCATTATGAAATTTGAAGCGATGTTTGAAGTTAAAATGATGATAGTGTTTTTAAAATCAACCGTTACACCTTTGTTATCAGTCGCACGTCCGTCATCTAAAATTCCCAAAAGTATGTTAAATACATCTTTGTGAGCCTTTTCAACCTCGTCAAAAAGTATGACCGAGTAAGGTCTTCTGCGAACTGCCTCTGTTAGCTGACCGCCCTCATCGTAGCCTACATATCCTGGAGGCGCACCAAGAAGCCTACTCACGCTATGTTTTTCCATATATTCGCTCATATCAAAGCGGATAAGCGCCTTCTCATCATCAAATAAGAACTTAGCCAAAGCCTTAGCAGACTGAGTTTTACCAACGCCTGTTGGACCAAGAAATAAAAACGAACCAATCGGCCTTTGACCCTCATTTAGCCCTGCTTTGTTTCTCTTAACAGCACGTGCAAGTGCGTGTAGTGCGTCATCTTGACCGACAACACTCTCTCTTAGATGCTCTTCGATGCGCAGATATTTCTCTTTTTCGCTTGTTAGCATCTTTTTAACTGAAATTCCAGTCCATTTGCTCAAAATTTCAGCCACAAGCTCTTCATCGACTTGATTTTTAAGAAGCACGCCCTCTTTTTTCATGTGCTCCCATTTTTCTTCAAGCTCGTGTTTGTGCTTTTTAGCGTCAGCTATTTTGCCGTATTCTATCTCGGCAGCCTTTTGAAGATCGCCATTTCTTTTTGCTATCTCAGCTTGTGATTTTAAGCTATCGATCTCTTTTGTTGCTTTTGAAATTCCGCCAAAAACAGCCTTTTCGTTTTCAAATTTAGTATCAAGCGCTAGCTTTTTCTCATTTAGGTCAGCTATCTCTTTTTCGATCTCGCCAAGTCTTTCTTTATTTTTATCCGCATCCTCCATCTTTAGAGCTTCTTTTTCTACTTGAAGCGTTACGATCTCGCGTTTTATCTTTGAAAGCTCGTATGGCTCGCTCTCTATTTGCATCTTAAGCTCTGCTGCTGCCTCATCTATAAGGTCGATCGCCTTATCTGGCAAGAAGCGGTTTGCGATGTAGCGGTCGCTTAGCCTTGCTGCGGCAACTAGCGCACTATCTGTTATCGTGATGCCGTGATGAACTTCAAGGCGCTCTTTTATACCACGTAAAATTTGAAGTGCCTCATTTACGCTTGGCTCTTTGACGTCTATTGGTTGAAAACGTCTTTGAAGTGCTGCATCTTTTTCAAAGTATTTTCTATACTCTTTTAATGTTGTCGCACCAACAGCGTGAAGCTCGCCACGTGCAAGAGCTGGTTTTAGGATATTTGCAGCGTCCATTCCGCCCTCGCTCGCACCAGCTCCAACTATGGTGTGAATCTCATCTATAAAAAGTATGATATTGCCAGCTTTTTTAACCTCGTCGATGACAGCTTTTAGTCTATCTTCAAACTCGCCTCTATACTTTGCACCAGCTACAACTGCACTCATATCAAGCGCGATGACACGCTTGTTTGCAAGGCTTGTTGGCACATCGCGAGCAACTATCTTTTGAGCCAAGCCCTCAACGATAGCTGTTTTACCAACGCCTGGTTCGCCAAGCAAGATAGGGTTATTTTTGCTCTTTCTTATTAAAATTTGCATCATTCTAGTGATCTCTTCATCACGGCCGATGACTGGGTCAAGCTCTTTATTAAGCGCTTTTTGTGTGAGATCGATGCCAAATTTTTCTAAGCTATCAAGCGTATCATCGCCAGTTTGGCTATCTATTTTTTTACCGCCTCTTATACTCTCAAGGTTCTTTTTGATCTCCAAGATATCGCAAAATTTACTTAAAATTTGTTTAATCTCACTAAGTTCAAGAGATGAGATGATCCATGTATCAACAGCTATGTAGCTATCGCCCATGCTTACCATCAAAGCTTTTGCATTTTCAAGAGAGTTTATAAGCTCTCTTGAAACTGAAACGTTATCTTTTGTAACGTTTGAGCTGCTTGGAAGTGAAGAAATTTTACTTTTTACTTCAAGCTCGACAGCATCTTTACTTACATTCATTTTATTAAACACTTGGTTTAAAATGGAATTGCTATCTGCAAGCAAAGCCCAAAAAATATGAAGTGGAACAACTTGCGGATTTTTAGAAAATATCGCTAAACTAATACCTTTTTCAAGAGTTTCTTGCATCTGAGCTGTTAAATTTTCTGTTATATCAGCCATTAAATCTCCTTGGATTATTTTATATGATCGCCATTATATAACTTTAGTCTTATATTGTCAAGTATTTTTATAATGCTTGTCACTCTTTTTATTTAATTGCTAAAATTTACCGTTATAAATTTGTATCAAAAACTATCCAAAAGTAAAAATATAAGCTTAAATTTATACTTTTTTTAGCCAAAAGCTAATAGAATTGAGCCAAAAATTATAGGAGAAATTTTGAATAAATTTAGTAGATTTTTTGCACTAAAAATTACAGGTGCTTTGCTTATCTCAAGCGTAGCAGTGAATGCACTTTTTGCTAAAACTGAAGACGAAGCAAGTGCGAAGCTTGAAGCACTTTCAAAGCTTACAAAAACAATTTCAACCGTTGAAAAATACTATGTTGATGATATTAAATTTAAAGAGATCATTGATAAAGCCATAGCAGGGTTAATGCAAAATTTAGATGCTCACTCAAGCTTTTTAAACGAAAAAGCTTACAAAGATATGCAAGTGCAAACAAGTGGAGAATTTGGTGGCCTTGGCATAACAGTTGGCATGAAAGATAGCGCACTAACCGTTATTTCACCGATAGAAGATACCCCAGCTGATAAAGCAGGTATAAAATCAGGCGACATTATCTTAAGGATAGATGGGAACTCAACTATCGGCACAACGATAGATGAAGCTGTAAATAAAATGCGTGGCAAGCCAAAAACTCCAATAACTATCACAATTTTGCGAAAAGGTGAGCAAAAACCATTTGATGTAAAGATCATAAGAGATCTTATAAAGGTTGAGTCTGTCTATGCAAAAATGATAGAAAATGACAACATTCTTTACGTGCGTGTCACAAATTTTGACAAAAATGTTGTTACAAAGGTAAAAGAAGCGATCAAAGAGTATCCAAAAGCAAGTGGCATCATACTTGATCTTAGGAATAACCCTGGCGGACTTTTAAATCAAGCTGTCGATCTGGTTGATCTTTTTGTAGATAACGGCGTCATCGTCTCTCAAAAAGGTCGCTACGCATCTGAAAATGTAGAGTATAAAGCAAGTGCTAGTAAAACTCTTTCAAAACTACCACTTGTTGCACTAGTAAATGGCGGAAGTGCTAGTGCTAGTGAGATCGTAAGTGGCTCACTTCAAGATCATAAACGTGCTGTAATAATCGGCGAAAACACCTTTGGCAAAGGAAGTGTTCAAGTAATCCTTCCGATAGATGACACCGAAGCATTAAGGCTAACCATCGCAAGATACTACTTGCCAAGTGGCAGAACTATCCAAGCAGTTGGCGTAACACCTGATGTAGTCGTGCATCCTGGCAAAGTGCCGCAAAGTGACGATAGTGCATTTAGTATCAAAGAGAGCGAGTTAAAAGCGCACCTAAAAAGCGAGCTAAACAAGATAAATCCTACAAGCGAGGGCAATAAAACTGAAGCAAAAGATGATAAAAAGATAATCACGCAAAAAAAAGTTGATGAAGATATTCAATTAAAAACAGCAATTGACACGATCAAAATTTTAAAAATAAAACAATAAATTAGAAGGAGATCTCCATGCAAAAAAGAGAGCTTATTTACGAGGGAAAAGGTAAAAAAATGTATGCCACAGACGATGCAAATTTACTTGTGGCTGAATTTAAAGACGATCTAACAGCATTTGATGCTCAAAAAAGAGGCAACGAAGCTGGAAAAGGCGCATTAAATAATAAAATTTCAACACAGCTTTTTAAGCTTTTAGAGAGCAAAGGCATCGTGACTGACTTAGTTGAGACTATTAGCGACACTGAGCAAGTAGTCAAAAAATGCGAGATCATACCTCTTGAAGTTGTTGTTAGAAATATCGCAACTGGTTCACTAAGCAAAAGACTTGGCATAAAAGAAGGCACAGTTTTACCTTTTACACTTGTTGAGTTTTACTACAAAAACGACGATTTGCACGATCCATTAGTAACCGATGAGCACTGTATCATTATGGGATTAGTAAAGAGTGAAAAAGATCTTCAAACTCTAAGACACACAGCAAGAGAGATCAACTCTATATTATTTAAATTTTTTGCCGAAAGAGATCTAAAACTAGTTGATTTTAAAATAGAATTTGGTATCGACAAAGATGGCAATATCATTTTAGCTGATGAGATAAGCCCTGATAGTTGTAGATTCTGGGATGCTAAAACTAATGAAAAACTTGACAAAGATAGATTTAGACAAGATCTTGGTAGCGTAAAAGTTGCTTATGAAGAAGTTTTAAGAAGAATTTTATCATAAGGACAAAGATGAAAGCTGTTGTAAATATAGCATTAAGAAGTGGGGTCCTTGACCCTGCTGGCAAAGCAGTAGAGCACGCTTTAAATTCTCTCGGATTTAGCGGCGTATCAAATGTCAGGATAGGCAAACAAATTGTTTTAGATATTGATGAGAGTGATAAAGCTAAAGCGAATGAGCAGCTAAAAGTGATGT
>NZ_LVXF01000009.1:0-29299 GCF_002092845.1 Campylobacter concisus | reverse complement strand
AAAAGCTCATCCCAGCGTTCATCTTTTATGAGATCTTTGCACAAATTTAGCTCTTTTTCAAACATATTTATAGCTTCAACAACATTATTTTTATTTTGCTTAAAAATATCACTCCACATAAAAGGCGAACTCTTTGCGACACGTATCATGCCTTTAAATGTAGGTCCGCCAAGTGCTACGATGTGCCTTTTGTCCTCTTCTTTTAAAATTCCACTCGCAAGAGAAAATGCGATCGCATGAGGCAAATGTGAAATAAGACCCACGTGATGATCATGTTCTTTCGCACTCATAAAAATAATCTTCATACCAAGGCAAGAAAATAACTCCACGCTTCTTTTTACGTGTTTTTCTGCGCTTTCTGCAAAGTCGCAAACGATAACAGTTGCCCCTGTGTAAAGTGATTTGAAAGCAGCCTCTGGACCAGAGTACTCAGTACCTGCCATTGGATGAGCTGGGATGAAATTTTTACGAATTTTTTCTGGCACAGCCTCGATGATCTTTTGTTTGGTTGAGCCAAAATCAATAATAGTTGTATCTTCGCTGATATCAGTTAAATTTTGCACGATGCTCACAATGGCTTCAACTGGCACAGCCAAAAAGATGATGTCACACTTCTTTTTCATCTCGTCAATGCTTAAAATTTCATGCACCAAGCCAAGTTCTAAGGCCTTTTTGCTATGATTTTCATCTTTGTCATATCCACTAACACAAGAGATTAATTTTTCATCTTTTAATGCTAACCCAAGTGAGCCGCCCATAAGACCAAGTCCGATGATACCTATTTTCATAAAAAACCTTCAAAATTATAAAATTTAAATTTATTAAAAATAAAATATGATATTATACGCATTTATACTAAAACTCTAGGTTAAATTTAATGAAAAAGAAATTATTTTTATTAGCATTAGCTTTCAGTGGCCTAAGCGCACAAACAATCCAGTCAATAAATTTTAAAGGCCTAATTCACCTTTCGCCTGAAGTAGCAAGCCAAATAATGGGCTTAAAAGTCGGTCAGGATCTGACTCCAAAGCTTAGCGATAAGGCGATCACAAATTTATACAAACAAAATTATTTCGACGATATCTACATAGAAGATACAGGCAATGGCAATCTTTTAGTAGCTGTAAAAGAGAAGCCAAGTGTTGCGAGAGTCGATCTAAAAGGCGTCGTAACAAATGATAAAACTGCGATCGAGTCGCTAATCAACATCAAACCAGGCAATATGTATGATGAGCTTACAATAGAAAAAACTAAAGAGAGAATTCGTCAGTATTATGAGTCAAAGGGCTACTTTGACACAGTTGTTGACGTGGAAAAACAACCAGTTGCAGACAACGACAGCTCACTTTTTATAACACTCAACATAAACCGCGGCGAAAATATGATAATCAAAAATGTAAATTTAGTCGGTGCAAAAGAGTTTGATTATGATGACATTGAGCCAGTAGTTGCAAACAAAAGTAGAGAATTTATGGGCTGGCTTTGGGGCAGAAATGACGGCAAAGTTAAACTTTTTGAGCTTGAAAATGATCCAGCAAGAATACAAGACAAATATTTCCAAAAAGGCTATTTAGACGCGACTATTTCGTCACCTTATTTAAATTCATCGTTTGATAACTACACAGCTGATCTTACTTATTATGTTCATGAGGGTGAGCCTTATAAGGTTTCAAATGTAAGTATTACAGCACCTGAAGAGCTAGATCTTGACACTAAAAAGATTATAGATGACTTTAGGCTTGAGGCTGGTGATACGATGAACTCAGCAAGACTTCGCCAAGATATGAAAAAGCTCGATGATATGGTAGCTGACAAGGGTTATGCGTTTGTAAAAGTCTATCCAAAGACTGATAAATTTGATGAAAATAAAACTGTCGATATTGATTATGAAGTAGATCCTGGCGAAAAAGTATATATAAGAAATGTTCAAATTTCAGGAAACGATAGGACTGTTGACCGCGTTGTAAGACGTGAACTTTATCTAACTGAAGGAAATTTATATAGTAGAACTGACCTTCAAGACTCAAAAGATGCATTAAAAAGAACAAGCTACTTTGATGATGTTGAGATAGAAGAAGATCCGGTTGATAAAAATACAGTTGATCTAAAAGTAAAAGTAAAAGAAGCCTCAACTGGCTCGATAAGCGGTGGTATCGGATACGGCAGCAGTGACGGACTACTACTAAACGCGGCACTTTCTGACACAAATATCTTTGGCTCTGGTCTTCAAGGACAAGTAAGCGTAGATAAGAGTGACAGAGAGCTTTCAGGTCAGATAAGTCTTACAAACCCAAGAATTTTTGACTCAGAGTATAGCCTTGGTGGGACACTTTACGCAAATGACTATGACTGGAGAACATATAAAGAGAGAAGCTATGGCTTCAGCACAACACTAGGTAGAAAACTAACTAGAAATTTAAGCGCATCACTTACTTACAATATTGAGCAAAGTAAAATTACTTTAAAAGATGATGAACTAAGAGATATCAACACAAAAACCAAAAAAGAAATTTATAGAGAAGGTAAAGCTATAAAAAGCGCTATAACTCCGGCTTTAACATATAATAGCACCGATGATTATTACTTGCCAAGACGTGGCATCATAGCTAGCACATCATTTGAGATAGCTGGGCTTGGTGGCGATATAGACTTTATCAAAAATCGCACAAATTTTAACTACTATCTAGGTCTTAGAGAGTACATCGACTACGATCTTATCTTAAGATATAAAGCTAGCTTTGGCAAAATTTGGGAAAGAGGATATACTCCGATCAACGAAAGACTTTACCTTGGCGGTATAAGAAGCTTACGTGGTTACGAGAGCAGAACCGTATCTCCAAAGGTAAAATATAATGGCGACTACTACGAATACGGCGGCGAAACTTCGTTTAATAATTCAGCTGAAATAAGCTTTCCTATAATAGATCGTGTCAAAATGCGTGGTGTTGTATTTTATGACTACGGCATGATCGGTGAGAATAGCCTAAATGAGATAAAAAGATCATCAGTTGGTACTGGTATCGAGTGGATAACACCTATCGGACCACTTCAACTAATCTTTGCAAAAGCTCTTAAACCTAAAGAGGGCGATGATACAAATACATTTGAATTTACTATCGGAAGACGCTTCTAACAAGATATTTTTTAAAGGGGCTAACTTACCCCTTTAAACCTCTACAAATAAACAAACTTTAAGTCATATAAGAAAAAGCAAGGCAAACATTAGATATAATCCCACAATTTTTAATATAAGTGGGTAAAAATATGAATTTCTCAGATATTTTTTCAAAGATAAGAAAAGCTCAACCTCGTCCAGAAGAAGCACCTACGCACTGGGTAAAATGCGATAATTGTCACTCACTGATGTACTACAAAGAAGTTGAAGCTTGTTTTAATGTATGCCCGAAATGTGGCTATCATATGAGATTAAAAGCTACTGATCGCATAAATTTGATCTGTGATGAAGATAGCTTTGTAGAATTTGACGCGAATTTAAAACCGGTAGATCCATTAAATTTTGTTGATAAAAAATCATACAAAAAAAGAATCACAGAGAATAAAGAAAAAACAGGACGCACAAGCTCAGTGATATGCGGCGAAGGCAAATGCGACGGACAAGATATCCAGCTAGTTGTTTTTGACTTTGGCTTCATGGGTGGTTCGCTAGCTTCAGTTGAGGGTGAAAAGATCGTAAGAGCGATAAAACGAGCGATAGAAAAACGCCAAGCTTTAGTCATAGTGAGTGCTTCAGGCGGAGCTAGAATGCAAGAGAGTACATTCTCTTTGATGCAAATGTCAAAGACATCAGCTGCTTTAAAACTACTTGATGAAGCGAAACTACCTTATATCTCAATACTTACTGATCCGACAATGGGCGGCGTTAGTGCTTCTTTTGCTTGGCTTGGAGATCTAATAATCGCTGAACCTGGCGCATTGATAGGCTTTGCTGGTCAAAGGGTCATCAAACAAACCATTGGTGCTGACCTTCCAGAGGGATTTCAAAGAGCTGAGTTTTTATTAGAGCATGGCTTAATCGATGCTATTGTGCCAAGAAGCGAACATAAAAAATATATAAGCGATATGGTTAAATTTCTCACAAGTAACAAGACAATGCATCAAAAAGAAAGACAAGATGAAAGTGGAAATAACTTTGAACTAAAGCTAAAAACCAAAGGCTAAATTTGGAAATTTCAGTTTTTAGCATTCAAAAATCATCACGTGACAACTTTGAAAACGAAATACAAGAATATATAAAAATGAGTGCAAAATTTGCCAAGATAAACGATAAAGTCTTTTTCAATGAAAAAATAGCAAAAGCTCAAAGTACTGGAAAAAGCGAAGCATTAAGAGCTTATGATGAAATTTATGAGCCAAATTTAAAAGGCTTTTGCGTAATGCTTGATGAAAATGGCTTGCAACTTGACAGCCAAGAATTCGCACAAATTTTAAACTCAAATTCACAAATTAACTTTTTCATAGGCGGAGCTTATGGCCTTAGCCAAAATTTAAAGAATAAAGCACAAAAAATCGTAAGTTTGAGCAAGATGACGATGGCACACAAGGTTGCCAAGCTTGTGCTTTTTGAGCAAATTTTTAGAGCACTTTGCATAAATGCAAACCACCCATACCACAAATAAAGGAATATAAAATGACACAAACTGAGCTAAATTTTTTTAAAAAATTACTTGAAGAAAGAAAATTACAGATCAAAAAAAATATCTATGATTCATCTGTTGAAGTAAATGGCTTAAGAGATAGCGGCGTAAGCGATGAGTTTGATATAGCCTCAGTAAATACAGACCAGTTAATAGAGCATTCGATCTCGACACAACAAAGAGCGGAGCTATCAGAGATAGATGAAGCACTAGAGAAGATAGCAAATAAAACTTATGGAATTTGTGATATGTGTGAAGAGGAGATCAGTATACCGCGACTAAAGGTAAAACCACATGCAAAATACTGCATAACTTGCCGTGAAATAATTGAAAAAACAGCAAAAAACTAAGGAGAAAACATGAAAACTAGAAAATTTCTCGTCTATTGCATAATCTACATAGTAGTTGTTGCAGGACTCACTTATTCTCTTAATAGTTCTGATTACACATTTGAGCTTTTAGGCCAAACTATAACTTTGCCAATTGCTATTTGGGTCACTCTTCCGGTAGCTGTTTTAGCACTTCTTGCCCTACTTCATATCGCTTATCATGGATATGCTTTTTATAGATATAAAAAATGGATCAAAAAAGATAGCCAACTTTATAAGGACTTAGCTAAAGAGACGCTTCTTGGCTTTGAGAGTAATAAAGATTTCAAAACCGACACTTATAAGATCGCCTCACAGCTTACTCGCTCTATCTCACCAGTAGGCGAGCTTAAAGATGTCGGTGTAGATGATGCCGAGATAAACAATATCTTACAAACCATAAAAAGTATAAAAAATAAAGAGATCGTCGATCTAAAAAAATTTAGACTAGCAAAAGATAGCAAGTTAAATATCCTAAATGAGCTAAATAAGATCGAGCAACTACCTACTTACTATCTTGACATACTTAAAAACCAAGATCAAAACGAGAGCCTTAAAAAAGCTGCATTTGATAAACTTATAAAAGTAGCTTCTTTTAGCGAGATCAAAAGATTAAATTTTGAACTAGCAAGTGAAGATATAATGCTTATTATTACCCGCTTTGTAAATGACGAGATCGATCTAAGCAGTGATGAAATTTTTGATCTTTTAAACAACGCAAAAGTGGCAAAAGCTCAATACGATAAGGCAGCTGTAATGCTTAAAAATAAGCTAAAACCAGATGCGTTTATCGGCATCTTTGAGAAGCTAAAAAGCATCCACGCTGACGCTGATGAAGCTTACGTATATGCACTGTTTGAGCTTCAAATGCTTGATAAAGTAAGAGAAGCTATCGAAGGTAGCGACCCTGATGAGTTTAAAGAGATAAAGGTTTTACTATTCTTACGAGATAACGGCAAAATGGTGCCTAGCTCGTTATTTTTTAAATGATAGACTTTAGCAAAAAGCCACTTTTCTTAGCGCCTCTTGCTGGCTTTTCTGACTTGCCATTAAGAAGCGTAGTTAAGAAATTTGGTTGCGATGTCACTGTTAGCGAAATGATCAGCGCAAATGCTCTAGTATATGAGAGTAGTGACAAAACGCTTGAAATGATTAAAAAATCCCCAAACGAAGAGCCTTATGTCGTTCAAATAGCTGGCAATGACACAGAAAATATAAAAAAAGCTGTGCAAATCATCAATAAATTTGATGGAATTTATGGGCTCGATCTAAACTGCGGCTGTCCCGTACCAAAGGTAGTTAGACAAGGTGCAGGCTCAGCCTTGTTAAATGATCTTGATAAACTTCAAAGTATAGTCTCAGCTATAAAAAGTACTTCAAACAAGGAAAGCCTAAGCGTTAAATTTAGACTTGGCTTTAACGATAAAAATGAGATCAAAATCGCAAAAGCCTGCGAAGAAGCTGGCGCAAACTACATCGCGGTACATGGTCGAACCAGAGCGGGGGGATACAGCGCAAAGGTTGATTACGAAGCGATCGCTAGAGTAAAAGCGAGCGTAAAAATCCCAGTCATCGCAAATGGTGATATAAACGCACAAAATGCAGATGAAATTTTAAACCTTACAAAGTGCGACGCCCTAATGATCGGCAGAGCAAGCATCGGCAATCCTTGGATATTTCACGAGATAAAAACCAAAACTAGCGTAGATAAGGCGCTAAAGCAAAAGATCATACTAGCCCACTTTGATGCGATGATCGAGCATTACGGCGAGCATGGGCTTTGCATATTTAGAAAGCATTTGCATCAGTACAGCAAGGGCATCGACGGTGCAACAACCTTTAGAAACGATATAAATTTCATCAAAGACACGACAGCGATGAGAGAGCGCATAAGGGAGTTTTTTGCCTAGATGCAAGGCTACATCCTGCGTGTGCAAAAGGTCAGAGACGAGGACCTTTTAGTCTTTGTGCTAACGCCAAATTTGCTCGTAAAGTCATATAGATTTTTTGGTGCTCGCCACTCAAACATCATGACTGGCTATAAGATCGACTTTGAGCTAGAGCAAGAGGCGAAATTTCTACCAAAGCTTAGAAGCATACTTCATCTTGGCTTTAAATGGCTGTTAGAGCGCGACAAGCTCATCATTTGGCAACAGTTCATGCACCTACTTTATGATCATCTAAAAGAGGTCGAACAGCTCGATGAAATTTACTTTAAAGAGCTTGATCGTTGCGCCAAACAGATGCAGCTACAAAATCCAAAACGCCTTATCATCGAAAGCTACGTTAAAATTTTAGAGTATGAAGGTAGGCTTCACAGTGAGCTTGAGTGCTTCATCTGCGACGAGGAGATAGAGAGTGAGCTTTGCTTAACTCGTGGCTTTTTGCCATCTCACAAGCACTGCCTCGATAGAAGCGAATTTGACGCTGGTAAGATAAAAAATTTGTTTGATACAAAAAGTACGATCGAGCTAAATGACGATGAGATAAACCGCCTTTATAAAATTTTACTTGACGGGCTTTAAACTCTATTATAACTATTTTTTAAGCTTCAATTTTCTAAGTTATAAAAATTCTAACCAGTAGCTTTTTGCACTAAATGCTTTTGTATTTGTTGTATATGACAGTTTTGATTTATATACAAGTGCAAAAATTTTATCAATTCATACATTTTGTATTTATTTTGACAAAAGCCAATTAAAATAGAAATATTTATAGCTTGCTTCTTGGGATTAGTCCCAAAAAGCAAGTAAAATTTTACTCTTCACTACTGCTATTGAGAGCAAAAAAAGTATCAGTATGAATATTTTCAAATGCTGCTTTTAGCGAAGTAAAAAGTTTTGGATTTTCTTTTTCTAAATTTGCTAGAAGCTGTTTGGTTTCATATCTAGCATGCGGCATCTTTACGTCAAATCTCATTGCAGGGCATGCTTCATCGCCAATGACTCTTAATTCATTTTTGATAGCATTTTCGCGAAGCTGTCTCTCGCGAACGAAGATAAATGGCCTAATAACCGTGATGCCATTTTTTGCAGTATATTTTGGAGCAAGCGTCCTTAGTGCACCATTGTAGGTGAAATTCATAAAAAAGCTCTCCGCTGCATCGTCTAAATGATGAGCAATCGCGAGTTTATTAAAACCATGCTTTAAGGCGTAAGTATAAAGATAACCTCTTCTCATACGAGAAAAGAAACTACAAAAACTGGAATTCTTACGGATTTTCTCTTTTGAAATTTCAAAGATTGAGCTATCTATTACTTCATGCTCTATTCCGTGCTCATTGCAATGCTTCGTAAGATAAGCATAGTCCTCACCCATGCCATAACTTAGAGTTACTGCTTTGAACTCAAATTTTTCAGGTGTGACGTTTTGAATATGCTTTAGTACGTGAGCGAGTGCGAGGCTATCTTTACCGCCACTAAGGCCAAGCAATATCTTATCTCCGCCCTCTATCATCTTGTATCTGGCATTTGTCTGACCAACTTGCCTAAGAAGCCTTTTACTAAGCTCTATCATAAATTTTCTACCATTTCAAGTATAAATTTTGCACTAACATTTGCTGAATCTTGCAAAAATTTATCAAAGTCAAACTCTGCTGCATCACCAGCTCCATCACTGATAGCTCTTAGTATAAAAAATGGCACACCAAGTGTTTCGCAAACTAGTGCAACGCTAGCACCTTCCATCTCGGTAGCGCTCGCATTAAATATCTTTTTAATCCAAGTTTTCTTTTCATTATCGCAGATAAACTGATCTCCAGTCGCAATAATACCAGCACTTAAGCTCATATCTTTTTTATCGGCTATCTTTTTTGCCAGTTCATTTAGTCCTTCATCACTTTTGACAAAGATACTTGTGCCTGGCACATAGCCATAAGGATGTCCAAAAGCCGTAATATCAAGATCATGCTGCACTAAGCTAGTAGCATAAAGCATATCGCCTATTTTTAGGCTCTCATCGAGTGAGCCAGCTACGCCGGTAAAGAGCAATTTTGAGGCCTTAAATTTTTCTATCATCAAAGTTGCTGTTATAGCTGCATTTACTTTGCCTATCTTTGAATAGGCAATAACTAGCTCTTTTCCTTTGTAGTTTGCTAAGTAAAATTTATTATTTGCATATTGAACAGTTTTATATTCACCAACCATTTCAAGGATCGGTGTTATCTCCTCTTGCATAGCTCCTAGTATCGCTATCATCTCTCCTCCAAAATTTTCACAACTTCTTCAAGACTTGCCATATCAGTAATACTATAAGTTGGCTTTTCAGTAATTTTTTTATTGATGCCCTTTAACGTCGCAGCACCAAGCTCGATAAAACAATCAACATTATTTTCATAGTTTTTAATGCTTTGTTTATAGCAAACTGGTTTTATTAGCTGCTCTTTTAGCAGAACTAGTGCTTCACTTTTATCGGTATAAATTTTAGCATTTACGTTTGAGACAACTGGAGAAAATTTGGCAGCCAAAGTACTCTCAAGCTCACTTGCCAACCTAACACTAGCTGGCTCAAGTATCGGACAATGGCTTGCTACTGACATATTTAAAAGCATTGCTCTTTTTGCGCCAGCTTCTTTAAATTTTGCTTCATAGCTAGCAAGATCAGCTCTTACGCCAGCGACAACGATTTGTCCATCGCAGTTGTAGTTTGCAGCATAAATTTGCAAACCTTCTTCTCTTGCTTTTTTACAAATTTCTTCAACCACTTCATCACTAAGTCCAAGAACTACCATCATGCCGGCATCTTTACCAATACAAGCTTCTTGCATAAATTTACCACGTAAATTCACAAGCCTAATCGCATCAATAAAATTAAATGCTTCGCTAACTGCAAGAGCGGTAAATTCTCCAAGTGAGTGCCCAAGACTAAATTCTGGTTTTTCTTTAATAAAATTTGAAAAAGCCAAATAAGTCATTAGCGAGTTTAAAACAATAGCTGGCTGAGTAAATTCTGTTTTATCCAACTTATCGTTTTGTGTAAATAAAAGCTCTTTGTAATCAATGCCAGTGTCATTATAAGCATCATTTAAAAGTAACTTAGAAGTAGAAAAATTTTCGTAAAAGTCTTTTCCCATACCAATACTTTGCGAGCCTTGGCCCGCAAAAACAAAAGCAAATTTTTTCATTTTAGCTTCTTAGTGATGGTGATGTCCGTGTCCACCGCAACCGCAACCACCATCCTCGTGTCCATGTCCATGACCGTGTCCATGACCTCCACAGCACTCATGTTCATGCTCATGATCGTGACCACCGCAACCGCAAGTATGAGCCCCAGCTACCATGCCTGTTGCTTTTTCATCTTCTGTCGCATCTCTAACTTCTAAAACTTCAACATTAAATAGCAAATCTTTACCAGCATATGGGTGATTAAAATCAACTGTTACTTCGTCATCTTTGATCTCTTTAACAATGACACGAACACTTGAGCCATCCTCATTTTGACCAAAAAGCTCCATTCCTTCATGTAAATCTATACCAGCAAATTGCTCTTTTGGTAACGACTGAATGGCTTCGTTATTATATTCACCACAACCCTCTGCTGCCTTTACGCTTATAGTTGCTCTTTCGCCTGATTTTAATTTGCTTACTTCTTCTTCAAGCTTTTCTATAATATGGCCATGCCCTGTTATAAACGAAATTTGGCCACCTTCTTGCATGTTTGACTCTAAAATTTCACCAGTATTAGCATCTTTTAGTTCGTAAAACATAGTTATAACTTGATCTTTACTCACAATAATCTCCTTAGATTTGGTTTTTTGATTAATGTGGGATTATATCTAAAAAAGATTAAAATTTAGTTTCTATTGGGAGAGGCTTTGGCTTCTTTACTATCTGGATAACCGACTTTTAAAGCCTTATAAAATCTATTTGCACTTTGCGTGTCACCTATCTTATCAAAGCTTATAGCTGTGTGATATAGAAGTTTTGGTGTATAGTCAGCCTTATCTTCGTTCTGTATGCTTTTTTTATAGTATTGTATAGCTGTACTGTATGATTTTTGACTGTAAGCAACTTCACCTAAATAATAATTTGTTGCACCAGTTTTATAGCCTTTTTTATTTAAATATTCAAAATATTCAGCTGCTTCTGTACTATTGCCAGAATTTAGAAGTTTAATGCCATCAGCCAAAATATCTTTATCGCTTTTTCCACTAAAATTTGAAGTTGGCTTATTTTGTTGTTTTGGATTTGCATTTTGCTTTGGTTGGGCAGCATTTTTATCCATTATTGCACCTAGTTTGTTTAAGGCTGCAGTAATATTTTTGTAGTTTTTGTCTTGTATATCTCTAGTCTCATCAACATAAGCCTTCAGTGATGTCAAACTTACACCAGAATCACTTATGCCCCCATTTACCTTCGTCTCTATATCATTTATTCTCTGCTCAAGCTTATTCATTCTAGCACTCATGCTCTCAATCAAGCTTTGCAAACCTTGAAGTTGTTCTAAAACACTATTCACATTCTCTTCAATATTTTGAACACTTCGCTTATTATTTAGGGTAGCTTTTTCATTGTCAGTTAGACCATATGGATTCGCACTATCCATATTGCCTGCATCAAAAGCTGAAATCTCTTGACCGGAGGTAATAGAGATAGTGGCTCCAATGAGAGCCACTATAATTGATTTTTTGTTCATTATTATTTAATTATAAATTATGGAAGTACTTTGAAATCTGCACGTCTATTTTGAGCATCGCAAGCTTTTGTTTTATCTGTGCAAACTGGATTGCTTTCGCCGAAGCTAACTACAGCGATTCTATCAGCACTAACGCCATTTCTTACAAGAGCATCTTTAGCGCTTTTAGCACGTTTTAAACCAAGGGCATAGTTATACTCATCTGTACCCCACTCATCGCAGTTACCTTCTACTTTTATAGAAAGAGCTTGAGCGTCAGCTTGGTTAAATACTGATGCATTTGAGCTAACAACGCCTTGTTGATCAGCTTTGATATTAAATTTATCAAAGTCAAAGTATACACTTTTAACTTGACTCTCGATGTTAGCAATAAGAGCTGCTAATCTATCAGCATCACTCATGCTACCTGAATTGTCTGCAGATTGATTTGAATTTGAATTCATATCAACTTCAGGGTTTTTTGAGCTACAACCGCTCAACAATAAAGTTGCAACTGCAACACTTGCTAGAACTACTTTTTTCATTCCTTATCCTTTTTTAGAAATTTGGTCGAATTATATCACAAAAATTTTAAATTTTATCAGAATATTACCAATCTATAGATTGAATTTTTCCTACTTTTAAAGGAAACTGAAAACTTCTGTTTTCATTTAACCTAACAACTCCTAGTGAACTTTGACCGCCAAGCTCTTTTATAAAGACGACACTTTGCCCATCGCTTGAGAATCTTGGATAGTTATTTTTGCCATTTGCTGTAAGCTGTCGTATAAAATCCGTTTGAGTTGAAATTAGATATATATTAAAGCTGCCGCTTGCTTCTCTACTTGAATAAACAACATAATTTTCAAATGTGCTTACAGAGTTATTATTCTTACCATGAAATACCATTTGTTCAACGCTTCCGCCAGAAATCGCAGGAGTTGCAAAAACGTTAGGATAACCAAGCCTATCTGATACAAAAACTATCTTGCTGTCATTATCAACAAAATTTCCATTTACATCTATACCTGGATAATTGGTAATCTGCGTCAAATTTTTACTATTTGTATTATAGATAAAAATATCTGGTTGATCTTTTGGTGCCATGGTTAATAGAATTTTACTTCCATCTTTACTAACATCTGAGGCTATAAGCATGCCAATGCTATCAATTATCTTTGTTTTTGTACCAGAATTTAGATCATATCTAAATAAAGTTGGCTTATTATTCACATAAGATGTATAGTAAAATTTACTTTGATCAGCTCCAGCCCATTTAGGAAAAATATTTAGTCCGCCACTTACTATGGTCTTTTGATATGTAAGTGTATAATCAGCAACTATGATAGAGCTTTGGCGAGCTGAAGTATATTTTGAAAGAATAATAAATTTTTCCATCCAGCCAACTGGTGGTAAATTTAGCTCATTAGTAAGCTCAACTATACTTTTATGCGCCAAAAACGGATACTTTGCGCCGTCTGGCATAGTATAAACCTTCTCATATCTTGTAGTTGCTGTTTTAGCATTTATCAGTTTTACTCTTAAAGTAAGAGGTGAGCCCATAGAGCCTTCAAGAGCATATCTAAAGATAAGTTCGACGCCTTTATCACTCATTGTATTAGTAGTCGCATCCCCTTCATAGGTAGAAGGCACATGATCTTCGATTACTTCAAAATCGGAACTAACCTTTAGATCTCCTAGCATGATTTTAAAGAATTTGTCTTTAAAACCCATATCGCTAACAGCAGTTGTTGCATCTTGCAAAGCTATCTTTGGCAAGGCAATACCTTGATTTACAACAGATATGGTTGCATCAGCAGCATAAAGCCCTAGAGCAACACATAAAAAAAGAAAAATTTTCTTCATCTCTACTCCATAATTTTATAAATTTTAGTTTATTTTATCTTCTAAATTTAAATTAAAAGTAGTGCTTTTATCTGGATTGAATGGAAATTTCTCCGTTGTAAGTTTTTCTAAGCACTCTCTTACTTTTGCATTAAATTCTTCATTATATGATAGCTCTAAAATTTCATAGCTAAAATTTCCGCTCTGATCTATCATAACTTTAACTTTAGCCAAATTTGCAGAATCGGCCTTATAGCTTTGCCATCTTCTTTGAATTTGTTTTGTTATCGCCCCCATTAGTGGATCGTAAGTACCAGTAGATTGTGATTTTGGAGCAGTTGGATTTTGATCTATCTTTAAACTCTTTATTATATCACTAGCTTCTTTTGCGGCTTTTGAACTAGAAGCTTCACTTTTTTTACGGCTTTGCACTTTATTTTCAACCTTTTTTATACCATCATCTTTTTTGAGTTTTGTAGGGTCTATGTCACTAAAGAGATCTTTTATATTTGGCTCTTTGGGTTTTGGCTTTTCAACTGGCTTTGGTGTAGGCTTAGGCTCAGGTTTTGGTTCTGGCTTAACATCTTCTTTGGGTTCTTCACTTGGTTTTAAAATTTCTGGTTTTGGTTCTGGTTTTTTAGGCTCAGGTTTTGGTTCCTCTTTTGGAGGAGTTGGTAAGCTTGGGGTAGGTAATGGTTCATCTGGTACAACAGGCTTATTTGTAGTCTCTTGTTTATCTTCTTCTGACTCCTTTTTTGGTTCAGGCTTTGTCTCTTTAACTACTTCATCTGCTTGTTTTGGAGCTTTAATGGTTTGATCAACTTCTCTATCAACCATAACCACATCCATAATAGCATCTTTATCATCAGTATATTTTTTAGGAGGTTCTGCAAAAAAAGTAAGCTTTATAAACAAAATAAGTATAATAATAACGTAAATACAAGACGCTACAAGAAACGAACTAAGCGTTGGAAATTTAACTTTATTTGACATTTTAACCGTTTGTCTCTAAAGCTACTTTATTAAAACCAGCACCTTTCAAAGTCTTTAATACAAACATAACATCATCGTATTTTAAATTTTTGTCAGCTTTTATATAGATAGACGAGGTTTTATCGTATTTTGTACTCATTAATGCAATATTATCAGGAAACTCAGCAAGGCTCATAGTACTCTGATCAATTCTAACTTGTCCTTGCGAATTTATAGATACTATAAGGTCTTTTTGCTTAGATGTTGAAGTTTTCGCCTTTGAACCATCTGGAAGAGTAATATCCTCTTGATATGTTATAGTTGGCATAGTAACCATTAAAATGGCTAGTAAAACAAGCATAATATCAACAAGAGGAGTTATATTTAGCTCTGGTGTCTCATCGGTAAATTTAACGGCCATTTATAGTATCTCATCATCTTTTTTAAGTGCTATCATAACATCAGCCTGACGCTCAATAACACTCATTAATTCATAAGCTTTTCTTTTTATGAGTAAATTAAATGTATATGCTGGGATGGCAACAAAAATTCCGCAACCAGTTGCAACAAGTGCCTCTGAAATAGCTGGAGCAATAATACCAAGTGATGAACCTCCACCATTTCCAAGCTGTGAAAATGTCTCTAAAATAGAAACAACGGTTCCAAAAAGACCGATAAAAGGCGAAGTAGATGCTATTACACTTAGCCACGTTAGTCCACTTGTAGCATTTTTCTCGGCTATGTTTATACATACATTTAGCTTTTCTCTTGAGATTCTTCCATTTGCACATTTTCTCAAAGACGAATCATTTGGAATATTTTTAGCACCCATAAGCAGTGCTTCAAGTGCATTTTGCTCACGTTTTTGCCAAGCTCCAATACCAGCCATTCTTGAAAAAAGAATTGTAAAACTAACTATAAAATATATTGACAGCCAAGTTAAAACAATAATTGTAATAAAACTACTTCTTTGAATGTAATTTAAAAATAAATCTATACCGCCCACTTATCTAGTTCTCACTACATTTTCCATTTTAGATATAGTTGCTGCAAAAGCATTTGTATCACTACTCATGCTCTCTATCAAATTTCTAGCAGCTTCCAATGAATTTGCAAGCTCACTTTCACTATCGCCAGAGACATAAATCGCACCGTCAGCAAGTATTACTACCTTACCTTCGTCAATCTTTGCATAACCCCAGTTAATCGCAACAACATCATGTTTTTTATTTTTATGTTCTATATCTATAATACCTGCTTTTAAAAGAGATATTAATGAGGCATGGTTTGGTAAAACACCAAACTCACCCTCACTACCTGGAAGCACCACACTACTCACGTCATCATTAAATATCTGACCTTGAGGAGTTACGATCTCTAAATGTAATTTATCCATTACGCTTCCTTTTAAAATTTAAGCCTTAAGTTTCTCAGCTTTAGCTAAAGCCTCATCTATATTTCCAACCATATAAAATGCTGCTTCTGGTAAGTGATCATATTTACCCTCTAAAATTCCCTTAAAGCCAGCTATATTTTCGTCAAGACTTACATATTTACCAGGGCTACCTGTAAATACTTCAGCAACAAAGAATGGCTGAGATAAAAATCTCTCGATCTTTCTTGCTCTATCAACTGTTAACTTATCTTCTTCACTAAGCTCGTCCATACCAAGAATAGCGATGATGTCTTGAAGATCTTTATATTTTTGGAGCACAGCTTGAACGCCGCGAGCTACCTTATAGTGATCTGCTCCTAAAATTTGAGGATCAAGCATTCTTGAAGTAGAATCAAGCGGATCAACAGCCGGATAGATACCTTTCTCTGCAATAGATCTATTAAGAACTGTCGTAGCATCAAGGTGAGCAAAAACAGTAGCAGGAGCTGGATCCGTAAGGTCGTCCGCAGGAACGTAAACAGCTTGAACAGAGGTAATCGAGCCTTTTTTAGTTGATGTAATTCTCTCTTGGAATTTACCCATCTCACTTGCAAGAGTTGGCTGGTAACCAACAGCTGATGGAATACGCCCAAGTAGAGCTGACATCTCTGCACCTGATTGAGAAAAACGGAAGATATTATCGATAAACATCAAAACATCAAGCCCCATCTCATCACGGAAGTACTCAGCCATTGTAAGACCAGTTAGTGCGATACGGTTTCTTGCTCCTGGTGGCTCATTCATTTGACCATAGCATAAGGCAACTTTATCCAAAACGTTACTTTCTTTCATTTCGTGATAAAGGTCGTTACCTTCACGAGTTCTCTCACCAACGCCTGCAAATACAGAATAGCCGCTGTGTTTAAACGCAACGTTGTGGATAAGCTCCATAATAATAACTGTCTTACCAACACCAGCACCACCAAATAGACCTACTTTACCACCCTTTGCGTAAGGAGCTAGAAGGTCGACTACCTTGATACCAGTTTCAAAAATTTCACTTTTTGTGCTTTGCTCTTCAAATGAAGGAGGATCGCGGTGAATAGACCAATGCTTATCAAAATTTATACCCTCGCCCTCGTCGATCAAATCACCAACTACGTTAAAAATTCTACCTAGAACTTTTTCACCAACTGGCACACTAATAGGTGCGCCAAGTGCTTTAGCCTCTAAGCCACGAGTCAAGCCCTCGCTCATGTCCATAGCAATAGTTCTGACTCTATTATCACCTAGGTGAGCAGCAACTTCTAATATTAGTTTATGTTTCTTGCCCTCAACCTCAAAGAAAACTTCGATAGCTTCATTGATCTTCGGCAAGTAGTCATTAAAGTCAACATCGACCACAGGGCCCATAACTTGACTAATAACACCCTTCATTCATACTCCTTTTATTTCATTGATTCAACACCACTGATGATCTCGATAAGCTCAGTGGTAATAGACTCTTGTCTTGCTTTATTGTAAGCAAGATTTAACTGTTTGACGCGTTGTTTTGCATTGTTTGTTGCATTATCCATAGCTTGCATTCTAGCGCTGTGTTCAGCCGCCAAAGAGTCAACTAAAGCATAATACATACTATACTCAAAATATTTATTGAGCAATTCATCCATAATCTTAGTATAGTTATCTTCTGGCTCAAATTCCATCAAAGAATTTGTCTCAACAGCAACTATCTTAGACGGCTCAATAGGCACAATATCATTTACTCTAATCTCTTGAGAAATCATATTTTTATAACCATTGTGTATTAGCACGACTTTATCAGTTATGCCATTTGTAAAGTCATCGATGGTATCTTTTATGATTTTTTGAGCTTTTTCATATGTAGGAGAAGAGCTAGCTCCGACGTAAGTCTCAAGTAGCTCAACGCCTTGAAAATTGAAAAATTCTATACCTTTTTTACCAACAGCTCTTAGTCTGACCTTGATCTTTTTGGCTTTTAGCTCATCAATCATGCGCCTAACTGTCTTTATAGTTTGGACATTAAAGCCACCGCAAAGCCCTTTATCAGCGGTAACAAATATAATATCAACCTTTTCTACACTCTTTGTTGTGTTAAAAAATTTACTCTCAGTCATAACTGAAGCATATTGATTGATCTTATAAGCTATCTCGGATAAAACCTCATTTATCTTAAGTGCGTAAACTCTAGAGTAGCGAGCAGCCTCTTCAGCTTTGCGAAGCTTTGCTGTAGAAACAAGCTTCATCGCACGCGTCGTCTTTTGAGTATTCTGAACGCTCTTGATCTTTCGTTTTATATCTTTTAAATTTGACATATCTTAGCCCTAGTTAGCGGCAAAAGTCGCTTTAAAATCTTTCAATGCTTTATGTAAAATTTCTTCTACTTCTTTATCAAGAACCTTTTTAGTTCTGATTTGCTCAAAAATTTCAGGGTATTTTGCCTCAATATATGGATATAGCTCAGCCTCAAATTTTGTTACATTTGCAGTTGCAACATCATCTAAATAACCCTTAGCACCAGCAAATATGATAACTACTTGATTCTCAACTGGAAGTGGAGAATATGGAGGTTGTTTTAGTACTTCAACCATCTTTTGACCACGCTCTAGTTGTTTTCTTGAGCTCTCGTCAAGGTCACTTGCAAATTGAGCAAACGCTTGTAGTTCACGGTACTGAGCAAGGTCTAGTCTTAGCGTACCAGAAACTTGTTTGATAGCTTTGATCTGAGCTGCACCACCGACACGAGAAACAGAAAGACCAACGTTGATCGCTGGGCGGATACCTGAGTTAAATAGATCACTCTCAAGGAAAATTTGACCATCTGTAATAGAAATAACGTTTGTTGGAATATAAGCTGAAACGTCGCCCGCTTGAGTCTCAATAATAGGTAGAGCTGTTAAAGATCCCGCACCTAGTGCGTCATTTAGCTTACTTGCTCTTTCAAGAAGTCTTGAGTGAAGATAGAAAACATCACCTGGATAAGCTTCACGACCTGGTGGTCTTCTTAGTATCAAAGACATCTCGCGGTAAGCAACCGCATGTTTTGACAAGTCATCATAGATGATTAACGCGTGGCGAGAGTTATCTCTAAAATATTCACCCATTGTTACACCAGCATAAGGAGCAAGGTATTGAAGAGCAGCTGCATCACTAGCGCCAGCATTTACGACTATCGTGTAGTCCATAGCGCCGTACTCTTCAAGTTTTTTAACGACTTGAGCAACGGTTGATTGTTTTTGACCGATAGCTACATAGATACAAATAACGTCTTGACCTTTTTGGTTGATGATAGTGTCTATCGCAACTGTTGTTTTACCAGTTTGGCGGTCGCCGATGATTAGCTCTCTTTGACCTCTACCGATTGGCACAAGTGCGTCGATCGCTTTGATGCCTGTTTGAAGTGGTTCATGAACACTTTTTCTTGCCATGATACCTTTTGCTTTTTCTTCGACAAAGCGAGATTCAGTAGCTTCAATTGGACCTTTTGCGTCGATTGGCTCACCTAGTGAATTTACAACACGACCGATCAATGCATCACCAACTGGAACGCGTAAAAGTTTTTTAAGTCTCTTTACAGAGCTTCCTTCTGTGATACCGCTAGTTTTTCCAAGGATAACTATACCAACACTACTCTCTTCAAGGTTAAGAGCCATACCTTTTTCGCCGCTTTCAAATTCAACCATCTCACCAGCCATAACGTTTTTCAAACCATAAACGTTAGCAACGCCATCAGCGACTGAGATGACTTTACCGGTCTCTTCTACATCAACACTTAAATCAAAATTTTCAATACGCTCTTTGATTATCGTGCTAATTTCGTCAGCTTTAATTTTTGCACTCACGCTTTCACTCCTTTTTAAATTGCTTTTAATATATATTCACTCATTTGACTTTTTAGTCTGTCGATAGAGAAATTTACCTCGACACCTAAATCATCTAACTCAACTTTTACACCGTTGTATTCGCTCTTTGAGCCATTAAGCTTGATCTTAGAGTCAAATTTCTTAGAGAAATTCTCTTCCAAAGCTTTCAGCTGCTCAGCGCTTAGATCAAAATTTCCAACAACTTCGCCGCGATATGTATTTTCAAGCAAAGATTGCTCTATCTTCATCTCGTCTAGTATCGCAGGTATAAGCTCTAGTCTTTTGTTCGCACCAAGAAGCTTTATAAAATTTTCAAATTTAGCATCTTGATTTTTAACCAAAGATAGTACAAATTCAACCTTTCGTGAAGCCTTTAATGTTGGCAAACTTATAATGCTTTTAAATTTATCGCTAGCAAAAGCAGCAGCTAGCTCTGATAAATTTTCGACAAATGCATTAAGCTCATTGGACTTTACGTCGCTTAAGATCGCTTTTACGTATTTTTTAGCTACTACTTCATTCATTAGCTAACCTTTTTAAGTATGATATTTACAAGCTCTTTTTGATCGACTTTTAGGCTATCACTTGAGAAGATGTCGCTCAAAATTTCATTTACAACGCCTTTTGTCATCTTGCGCTCTTCAAATTCTTTTTGCTCTTTGTAACTCTTTTGGAGGTTCGCTATATCATTTTGAGTATCGCTTTTAACCTTAGCAGCTAAATTTAAAGCCTCTTTTTTAGCAGTTTCGATTAAAGAGTTTGCATTTTGCTTAGCTTCCTCAACACGTTTTAGAGCGTCATCTTTTTTGGCCTTAGAATCACGGAGTTTTTCTTGGATACTTTCAAGCTTATTTGCAATCCTATCAATTCTGCTTTGATAAAGAGCTTTTAGTGGTTTAGCTGCAAAATATACCAAAATAGCAAAGAAAAGTAAGAAGTTTAGCGTTCTCTCTACTATATCGTAATTTGTTCCGCCATGTTCACTAGCATAAGCCAGAAATGGAAGTGCTAGAAAAAATAAAATTTTTATCTTCATAAAATTCCTTTAAATTTTAGAGAGCTTAGCATTTAAGGCCGCTCTAAGTTCAGGTAGTTTAGCTGATAGATCTGCCTTTAAGTTATCTTTCTGAGAGCTTAGAGCATTTAAAAATTCATTATAATTAGCCTCTAAACTACTCTTTACGGCATTTACTTCTTTTAAAGACTCTTCTTTTGCCAAATTTAAGGCTTCTTGCCTTATTTTATTGGCCTCAGTCCTTGCGTTTAATATAATCTCTTCAATCTCTTTTTCATGAACACTTAGATCACTTGCATTTTTACTAGTACTCTCTTCATCATTTTTTATAGAGGCATTTCTGTCATCTATGAATTTGAGCATTGGCTTATACAGCAAGGAATTCAAAATAGCGATCAATACCAAGAAAACGACAGCCGTTAAAAGCATCAATGGCACATCTATTTCTAACATCCACTCTCCTTATTTTATCATTAAGTTTTATTTAATATTCAAATTAAAGTCTGATTTTACAATAAATTACTAAAAATAAAAATAAATTTGTAATTCTATTTTAGCCTAGCAATAAATTCTTCCACCTGTGAAATATTATTAAATTCTAAAACTAGATTACCAGATTTTACTTTTGTATTTATCTTTAAATTTTTAAAAATTTCTTGTAAATTTGATAATTTTTTACTCATTTCCTCAGAAATTTTTGGCTTTTTGTCTTTTATCTCTTCCTTATTTTTTATCTTTTTTACTAAAATTTCTGTGTCTCTAACGCTTAGCTTTTGACCGATGATCGTATCAACAACCATCTTTTCTTCTTCAGTACTAAGCCCAACTATAACTTTAGCGTGGCCTTGCGTTAGCTTATCTTCTTGTAAAAGTTTTTGCGTATAGTCGCTAAGAAGCAAAAGCCTCATCGTATTTGTTATCTGAGTTCTACTTTTATGAATGATATTTGCTAGGCCATCTTGTGTGATCTCATACTCATTTATGAGTTCTTTATACGACTTTGCAAGTTCGATCGGATTTAAATTTTCACGTTGAATATTTTCAATAAGCGCAAGCTCTCTTAAATTTTGAGACTTTATATCAGCGATGATTGCCTTTATCTTACTTGCTCCAAGCATCTTTGTGGCGCGGTATCTGCGCTCACCAGCTATTAGCATATAGCCATCATCTTTTTTGATGACGATTATTGGTTGGATCAGTCCATGCCTTTTTATGCTAGCACTTAGCTCTTTTAAGGCCTCTTCATCAAAATGTGTTCTTGGCTGGTATGGGTTTGGTAAAATTTCATCTATATTTATCTCTTCGACTATCTCAGAGTCGTTTAAATTTGCGATCTCTTTGCTGTAGGCCTGCTCTACATCTTCAAGTATCGCACTAAGTCCACGCCCTAATCCACCTTTTTTAGCCATTTTTTTCCTTATTTTTTAGTTTAAAATACAATATGCCAAATTTTGATATGCGATCGAGCCTGGTGATTTTATATCATAAAGTATCACTGGCTTACCAAAACTTGGGCTTTCAGCAAGTTTCACATTTCTTGGAACGACCACAAATTCCTCTTTGCTGTCCTTACTCTTAAAGAGCTTATTTTCAAAATGCTGCTTTAAATTTGCAATTGTCTCTTTTGAGAGATTATTTTGCGAACTAAACATGGTCGGTAAAAAGCCTTTTATATTTAGCTTTGGATTTATCGTTTTTTTGATGATCTTAACTGTATTTAGGATCTGCGCTAGTCCCTCAAGTGCATAAAATTCACATTGAATCGGGATGATAACACTATCACTTGCACTAAGAGCATTTATCGTAATGCTTCCAAGTGCTGGAGGACTATCGATGATGATAAAATCATAGTCGTTTACAACTTCTGAAATTTTATTTTTAAGGATTAGTTTATAGTCCTTATTTTGGTCGTTAAATTCTTGCTCGATGCCGACAAGCCCAATATTTGATGGAGCTAAAAAAAGTGTTGGGATCTCAGTTTTTAGCACGATTTGTGAGAGCTTTTTTCTATCTGTTAAGACATGATAGATATTAAACTCATAGTCGCTTCTGCTAAAGCCAAGTCCGGTTGTCGCGTTTGCCTGTGGATCGATGTCTATTAATAATACTTTTTTTTCAGCAACCGCCAGTGATGCGGCTAAATTTACGGCTGTTGTAGTCTTGCCAACACCGCCTTTTTGATTAGCTATTGTTATTATCTCGCTCATCTTAAAGAATATACCTTTTCCCCATTTAGTAAGATCGCTCCATCATCGCAAATTTCAGCATCCTGAAGCGAAACAGCTCTATTTGCAATATGCGTAATAAAACCTTTTGACTTGCAAAAGTCTATCCTAAATTTGCTAAAAATTGGCTTCCATAAAATCTTTTTATCAAGCATGCTAACAAAGCCCCAAACTAGCTCATCTACACTAGTTTTGATATCTAAAATACCCGCATTTTCGGGCGCACTCGTTAAATTTATCCCCATGCCACAGATGTAAATTTCATCCACTTTATTTGTCAAAGTGCCGCCTATTTTGCGCTCGTCCACGTAAAAGTCATTTGGCCATTTTAACCAGCACTTTGAGCCAAGTTCGCTCAAGACTTCACGCATCAACATAGAAAAATATATCGAGATCGAAGGCGGTGGTATGTCGCTTGGCAACTCATCTTCACTTATGCAAAATGACATAAACAAATTTCCGCCAAGTCCCTCCCAGCTGTTACCGCGGCTGCCGATGCCTTTGGTTTGATTATACGCCACAACCATGTGAGGAGGTTTTATCTCGCCGTTTTTTAGGGCCTCTATCAAAAATTCCTGTGTCGAAGGCAGACTTTGAAAAAACTCTACTTTCAAATCACACCTTAAATTTATAGAAGTGATTTACCGGATTTTGTCCACCGCCGATGATGACCGCATTTTTGATAGCGTTAAAGATATAATCATGCGCATTTTTTACGCTCTCTTTTAGACTAAGCCCATTTGCTAAATTTGAAGCTATAGCGCTTGATAGCGAGCAGCCTGAGCCGTGTGTCGCAGTCGTTTTTATACGCTCATCGCTAAAAATTTCATATTCACTGCCATCATAAAATATATCAAGCGACTTGCCTTCTATCTCGCCACACTTTAGATAGACGCTCTTTGTGCCAAATTTCAAAAGCTCCTTACAAGCCTCTTTTAGCTCGCTCTCGCCTTTTAGCTCACGCTTTAAAATTTCGCGCGCTTCAAAGATATTTGGCGTGATCACGCTTGCAAGTGGGAAAAGCTCCTCCACGATCGCATCTTTTGCAGCACCCTCTAGCCAGATGTCGCCATTTTTACAGCTCATAACAGGATCAAGCACGACTGGTGGTAAATTTTTGATCTCTCTTAGCGTTTTTGCGACGCTTTTGATAATCTCAACGCTTGGAACAACGCCTATTTTTATCACATCAACTCTTATATCATCAAATATCGCTCTTATCTGATCCTCGATGAGCTTTGGCTCAACTAACTGCATGCCAAATATACCCTTTGTATTTTGAGCAGTGACCGCCGTGATCGCTCCCATCGCATATACGCCGTGTGCTATAAAGACCTTTATATCAGCTAAAACTCCAGCTCCGCCACTTGGATCAACCCCTGCTATGCTTAGTGCATTTTTCATAACCGCTCCTTTAAAATTATTTTAATTCATCGCCAACGTTAAGACGCTTACCATTTATATAGGCTTTTGCGTTCGTTGGCTTTTTGCTTGGCTCTTGAAGCTCGTAAATTTTGACCGCCCCACCCTTGCAAGCAACCACGACGTGGTCTTTTTCTACGCTCAAAATTTCTCCGCTTTTACCACTTTTTTCGCCTAACTCAAGCGATAAAATTTTTAGTCCACTTGCCAAATAAATCCCCGGCCAAGGTGTGAGCGCACGAAATTTATTATAAATTTGCCCCGCATCTTCATCAAAGCTAAAAAGCCCATCACTCTTACTTATCTTTTTGCAGTGCGTAGCTTGTGTGTCATCTTGCTTTTGCGGCTTTAAATTTTCAAAATTCTTAAGTACTTTTACGATTAGCTCACCGCCAAGCTCGCCTAGCTCACTAAAAAGCTCGCTTGACATCTTACTCTCGCAAGGCGTGTAGATGAAGTCCAGCATATCGCCAGTATCAAGGCCAGCGTCCATTAGCATAGCTGTGACACCAGTTTGCTTCTCGCCCGCTAGGATCGCGCTTTGTATGGGGCTTGCACCTCTATATTTTGGCAAGATCGAAGCGTGTAAATTTATACAAGTCGCCACGTCAAGCACGCTCCCAGGCAAAATTTTGCCATAAGCTGCCACTACGATAAATTTAGGCTCAAATGCCTTTAGCTCGGCAACCACTGCCTCATCTTTTAGTGTCTTTGGCGTAAAGACTGGCACGCCTACTAGCTCATTTTGCGCGTAAATTTTGACCTCGCTTGGGGTTAAAATTTGCTTTCTGCCAACTGGCTTATCAGGCTGGGTAAAGACCGCTTTTATATTAAAGCCAGCTTCTTTTAGGTGCCTAAGTATCCTAGCGGCATAATCAGGCGTCCCCATAAAAACTACATTCATCACTTTCCTTTAAATTTCAACGACTTTTATTTTGATCTGCGTTTTTGCTGCTTGGCGGCCAAGAGGCGCATGGATCTTCTTGCCAGTCAATCTTTTGAAATATCAAACTTCCTAGCTCATTAATGTTAACTTTGCCACTACGATCAAGATCCAGCCTCTTAAATTCCTCACTAGCGCATAGATCTGGTGCTATTTTTAGCGCTGATGGCACTTTGCAGGACGTCCACTCATCTAAATTTAGCATGCCGTCACGATCTATGTCATTGTAATCCAAAAACATATACGCCGGATCCGCTGGATCACAGCTATATGCACCAAGACAAAATAGCATAATGCAAAAAATTTTCTTCATTTTATGTTCTTAAATTTCTATGCTCAAAGCACTAAAAAGTCGCAACTCAAAGATCATTTTTTAGCAGCTCAAGCAGTGCAAATTTAAGCTCGTCGATGTTTTCGTTTGTCGCTGATGAGATCGGCAAAATGAAATATGGTTTTGAATGATCAAAGCTGAGAAAATCTTGTTTGTAGATAAATTTACCGTTTTGCTCTGGCTTTAGCTTTAAAAATTTCATAAATTCTTTTATATTTTCATCTAAATTTTCCGCCGCATCGACTCTGGTGATAGCGATAGCATAGTCCCTGCTAGCAAGTACGCTTGAAAATTTAGCAACTTCTTCTTTTAGCACACTAAACTGCTCGCTCATACCTCTATAATTTGCTCCATCTATCATGAAAAGTAAAATTTTATTTCGCTCGATATGCTTTAGAAATTTAACGCCCAAACCGCGTCCATCGCTCGCCCCTTCGATGATACCAGGGATGTCAGCCATGACAAAGCCGCTAAACTCATCGACCTCGACAAGGCCAAGCTTTGGCGTAAGCGTTGTAAATTCGTAGTTTGCGATCTGTGGTTTGGCGTTTGATACTGTTGAAATAAGCGTTGATTTACCAACATTTGGAAAGCCCACTAAACCAACATCAGCAATGAGCTTTAACTCGAGCCTTACTTCAATACTCTCTTCAGGCATGCCTTTTTGTGCGTATTCTGGAGCTTGATTAATAGAGCTTTTAAAGTGAAAATTTCCGAGTCCGCCTTTACCACCCTTTAAAAACAGCGTCTTTTGGCCCTCGCTAACTATATCACAGAGTAGTTCATTTGTCTGTGCATCATAAACAGCTGTGCCAGGAGGGACTATGAGTTCTAAATTTTCGCCCTTTTTGCCAGTCATTCGCTTGCCCATGCCAGCTTCACCATTGCCAGCCTTCATGGCTCTTTTACCCTTATAATTTGCTAAAGTATGGGTGTTGTTGTCACAAATAAAATAAACGTCTCCGCCATCTCCGCCATCTCCGCCATCAGGACCACCTAAAATGACGTGTTTTTCACGGCGAAAACTCACAGCTCCAGCTCCACCATGCCCCGAACTTAGAGTCAATTTTGCACTATCTATAAACATTTTTTACCTTAAATTTTTTATTTGGATTATATCCAACTTTACTGAAATTAAATCGTGATATCTTGATTAAAATAAAGCAAATATAAACACCATGAAGCTCGAAATATAGAGTTGTGATTGATTTAAAATTTCTCTCAAACAGCTATTTGAAAAATTCTAAACACTAAATAAAAATTTTGATTTTTGAATAATTTTAAGAAAGAAAGGGGCGATTGCCCCTGAGATTATGCAGCTGGATAAACAGATACTTTTTTTCTGTTTTTATCAAGTCTTTCAAATTTTACAAAGCCATCGACTAATGCAAAAATAGTGTGATCTTTGCCAAGACCTACGTTATTTCCAGCGTGAGTTGCTGTTCCTCTTTGGCGGATGATTATATTACCAGCACGAACGAACTCACCACCAAATTTCTTAACACCTAATCGGCGTCCGATACTATCACGGTTATTTTGGGTTGAACCCTGACCTTTTTTGTGTGCCATATCTTATCTCCTTAAGCTGCGATACTTACGACTTTTACACGTGTAAATTGTCTTCTAAAGCCGCGTTTTAGTTTTGAGTCTTTACGTCTGCGTTTTTTGTAGATAACTACTTTTTTGTCTTTGCCTTCATTAACGACCTCAAGAACAACTTTTGCACCCTTCACAAATGGCGCACCTACCTTTACTTCGCCGTCATTTACAGCTAAAACTTCTGTAATCTCAACGGTTGATTTAGCTTCAGCACTAAAGTGATCTAGCTTAAGATACTCACCCTCGCTAACACGATATTGCTTGCCGCCATGCTTAAATATAGCGTATTTTGACATACTCTACCTTTCTAAAATTTGGTAAGACCAAAAAGCACTTTTTTGCAAAAGATTTATGGAGCTTTATTGGTTGTAAGGTGTGAATGTTAGCCAAAAGTTTATAAATTCTACTTTAATGCCCCTGATTTTATGATCTCGTCGGCCAAATTTTTAATCATCGCATCGTGATCCAGAAAAAATGTTTTGTCATTTGGCAAATATGGCTGATATATCAGAGTTTTAGCTACTGGCGCATTTAAAATCACATTTATCAGTTCAAGCTCAGGCAGAAAAGTAAAATAAAGTTTTGGCTTGGGAATTTCATTTTGAAAGAGCCTTTTAGCGTAAAATTTACTGAAATTTTCATTTTTTGGTAGCTTGATCTCTTTAAAAAGATCAAATGGCAAAAAGTAATGCGCCAAGGCGTGAAGTCCGTGTGCGAAAATATAAAGCCTTCTTTCAAATTTAGGCGCATCTGTCCTGCCAAATGTGGAGCAAAATTTCTGCAAATGCTCACTCATGGCAGCCACATCTTTTTTATGCAGGGCAAGTACAAATTTAACCGCCTCTCTTTCGTTTGTCGGCTTTTTTGACTGCACAAAAGCGTGAGCCTTTTCTAGAGCTGGGGCAAGTAAATTTTCATCCTGCCAAAGCATCGCTGTGAGCAAATCGTCCATAACGCATAGAAATTTATAGCCGTTTTTGCTAGGTGGCAGGCCTTTTGGAAAGATCCTTGCCATACTCTGCGTGTCAACGCAAGCGATAGCAAAAAATGCCGGTATGAGCCTCTCACACTGATCGTATCCACCACTACATCCTGGGAGTAAATTTAGCTTAGCGTATTGAAAAATGAGATCATTTAGTGCCTCAGCGTCGCCCTCAGCTAGGCACTTTTCAAGGTAAATGTCGTAGCATCTAGCTCTTGAAAAAGAGAGTAATCGTATGAGCTCACATAAAAAGTCGTATTCGTTTAAATTTTTCTCTTTTATTTGGTCGTAAATGCTTGCATACTCGTCTAAAAGTAGCTCTTCATCGCTTTTTGGTAGTTTTTTGGTTTTGAAAATATTAGGCAAGCCTTCTAAAAATGACATTTTGTGTTTCCTTATTTTTGCTAATTTTAGCCAAAAACACCTAATTTTCCACGTGCAAAAGGTGGCTTTAGCGGATAGTTTAACCGCATTTTGGCTATAATCGCCCCAAATTTAAGCAAGCTTAGGATAAAGATGGCAGGCGAAGATCAGGAAAAAACCGAAGAAGCGACCCCCAAAAAGATAGAAGATGCCAAAAAGGATGGTAACGTCCCAAAAAGTCAGGACATAGCTGGGTTCGTTACTCTTGTCATTGCTATTGGCGTACTACTTGCGATGCTAAATTTTATGAAAGAACAGATCATCTCACTTTATATCTACTACTCAAAATTTATCGGTCAGCCGCTGACCTTGCCAACTGTAAAAATGATCGTCGTAAATACCTTTGCAAGGTCGCTTCTTATGATACTTCCGGTTTGTATCTGTGTGGCGATTGCTGGTGTCATCGCAAATGTAATGCAGTTTGGATTTATCTTTACCACAAAGCCTATAATGCCAAATTTTGGCAAGATAAATCCACTAAAGGGACTAAAAAATTTATTCTCGATGAAAAAAGTGATAGATAGCATTAAAATCGTGCTAAAAGTTAGCATCGTCTTTGGAGTTGGATTTTATTTTTTCTTGCAGTTTATAAAGGAGCTACCACACACTCTCTTTTTTTCTATGTTTGATCAGCTTGCTTGGCTAAAA
>NZ_LVXF01000008.1:0-29707 GCF_002092845.1 Campylobacter concisus | reverse complement strand
GCAAACAAAATGCAAAGCGAAGATATTGATTTTTTTATACCTCATCAAGCGAATATAAGAATAATAGATGCAGTAAAAAATAGATTAAATTTTAAAGATGAGCAATGTGTCTTGACTGTTGCTAAATATGGCAATACAAGCTCTGCTTCAATTCCGATGGCTATAAATGATGCCTACGAAGACGGTCGCATCAAAAATGGTTCAGTTTTGCTTCTTGACGCATTTGGTGGCGGTTTCACATGGGGATCAGCGATTCTAAAATTTGGTGGAAAAAATTTTAGCGACTTACAATAATTACAGCAAGTAATTTTCTAAATTTTTAGTAACGCTTTTACTAATTTCTTTCAAGTATTCTCATCAATAAAATTTTTAAAATTCAAATTTTTAACACTTTTAACAAAAAATCCATTTTCTACTCTTATCAATAACGCTAAATTTACTACAAAAAAATTTCTAAAATATGTTTAAACTAAATTTAATTTTGAATAGATATAATTTTGCAATCAATAAAATTTATTATTAAGGAGAACAAATGTTAGTAACAAAAAAAGCACCTGATTTTACAGCTGCAGCAGTTTTAGGAAACAATCAAATTGTAAATGATTTTAATCTTTATAAAAATATTGGCGAGAAAGGCGCGGTTGTATTTTTCTATCCAATGGATTTTACTTTTGTTTGCCCAAGCGAAATCATCGCATTTGATAAAAGATATGACGAGTTCAAGTCACGTGGTATCGAAGTTATCGCAGTTTCATGCGACAACCAATTCTCTCACTTCGCATGGAAAGAGACTCCAGTAAACAAAGGCGGTATTGGTAAAGTTCGCTTCCCTATCGTAGCTGATATGACAAAATCAATCGCTCGCGGATTTGACGTACTTCTAGAAGATGCTGGTGTGGCACTTCGTGGCTCATTCTTACTAGACAAAGATGGCACTGTTCGCCATGCAGTTATCAATGATCTTCCACTTGGTAGAAACATCGATGAGATGATAAGAATGGTAGATACTATGCTATTTACAAATGAGCACGGCGAAGTTTGTCCAGCTGGCTGGAACAAAGGTGATGCTGGCATGAAACCAAGCACTGAAGGTGTTGCTGACTACCTTTCACACAACGAAGGCAAACTATAATCAACAGAAATTTCTAGGTATCCTTTACCTAGAAATTTCTCCTCCAAATAAATTTAAATACTTTTTTAATATAACTTTTTATATCATAGCCTTGGCTTTAATCAATAACATTCCGGAGACTACATGGATTTTAAAGGCAGGCAAGAGCTTGTAATAAATTGCGAAGATAGCATACTTAAATTAAGAGATAAATTTATCGATGACGGTATCAAATTTTGTAGACAGCTAACATTTATCGTGCCGTACGATCAGGTAAAAATTTGTCTTGAAAACATCTTTGATACACTACTTATTCAAAAGCCAAATGCTACGCAGCTACAAGATGATTTGAATAATCTAATACCAAAATCAAATGCAAGAGATGAATTAATCAATTTTCTACTTTTAAATTTGACCTTAAATTTTAGCCACTCTTGCGACAACAGTACCTTCGTAGGTTATTTCGTAAATGCCGTTTCAAGAATCAAAGAAATTTTATGTGGTGCCAAAGACCAGCAAGAAACAAATGTAAAAGACATGATTGAAACCGGAACATTTTTTTATGAAGATCCGATCAATACTTTCACTCGCATGAAAAAAGCCAAGGTAAGGCCAGAGCTTTTAAATTTATATGATGGACTAAATATAAAATATGAGGCTGAAATTTTAGAAGTTAAAGAAGATAGTGTCGTTTTTCGCGTGGATATGATGCAAATTTTAGCCATGAAGCAAGACGGCAAAGGTTTTATTTTGCCAAATAGCTTTTTCTCAAAGCCATTATGTGCTGATATTGTTAATTACAATATAGTTAATAAAGGCGTCACTCTTTCAAACTTCTTACGAAATACGACGATGTACGCATATAAAAGAAAATTCCAACGTATCTTGCCAAATCGTTTTACCAAAGCTATTATCAAAGGCAAGCAAGACAAGATCGAAGGTAGCCTTTATGATGTTTCTGAAGGCGGCATAAGTGTATTAAGCCCGCAAACTACAAATTTTCAAGATGGAGAAGAGCTAGAAGCGACCTTTGATATCTCAATCGCGCCAGATAAAGTAAAAAACGTGACTTTAAAGCTAAGACTTGTTACAGAGCTAGCATATAAAGGCTACATAAGATACTGCATGAAGCTTATTGATGATGATGAAACAATAAAAGATTTTACACAAAAGCGCATAAAAGAGACGCTTGACGAGCTTCGCTCACGTATAAATTTATACGAATAAGGCAGTTAGTGAAAACAATACAAGAAAATTTAAAACTTTTTTATATCGGATTAAAAGACAAAGAGCCATTTTTTTATAAAAATAAGGATCTAACCACCCACGCAGCTATCATAGGTATGACAGGTAGCGGTAAAACAGGCCTTGGTATCACGCTTTTAGAAGAAGCCTGCATAGACAATATCCCTTCTATCATCATCGATCCAAAGGGCGACATCACAAATTTAGCTCTCACTTTTCCGCAGATGAGGCCGGAGGATTTTTTACCATACATAGATGAAGCAGAAGCAACCAACAAAGGTCAAAGTGTAGAGGAATTTGCCGCTGCTCAGGCCGAGCTTTGGAGAAATGGCATAGAGTCAAGCTTTCAAGATCTTGAGCGGGTAAAAATTCTAAAAGAGAGTGCAAGCTTTAACATCTACACAGCAAAAAGCTCAGCTGGTATAGGCGTGGCGCTACTTAGCGACTTTGCCTGCCCAAATATCAATGACGAAGAAATTTTTAGCAACTATATAAATTCGCTCGCGGCCTCGGTATTATCTCTTGTAGGTATAAATTCCGAGGACATGAATTCAAAAGAACAGCTTCTCATCTCAACCATATTTGATACTAAATTTAAAGAGCAAAAAGACGTCAGTATTGAAGAGCTTATAAATTTCATCGCAAATCCGCCTTTTAAAAAGATAGGCGTTTTTGATGTCGATACCTTCTATCCAAGCAGTGAGCGCCTAAAGCTTGCCATGAAGATAAACGCTCTCATCGCAAGCCCAAGCTTTAAAGGCTGGGCTCAAGGCGTTAGACTTGAAATTTCAAAGATGCTATTTGACGAAAACGGCAAAGCAAAGTGCAATATCTTTACAATCTCGCATCTAAATGATGCTGAGAGGATGTTTTTTGTCACCCTTTTGCTAAACGAGATCATCGCGTGGATGCGCGGTACTGAGGGCACTAGCTCGCTTAGAGCGATCCTTTATATGGATGAAATTTTTGGATTTTTCCCACCAAATGCAAATCCACCATCAAAAACGCCTATGCTCACACTTTTAAAGCAAGCTCGTGCATTTGGTCTTGGCTGCGTATTAAGCACGCAAAACCCAGTAGATCTTGACTATAAAGGCCTTAGCAACATCGGTACTTGGTTTATCGGCCGCCTCCAAACAGCCCAGGACAAAGCTCGCGTTATAGACGGGCTAAGCGGCATCGCAGGCTCAAGCTTAGACAAAGCTTCACTTGAAAATCTCATATCAAATTTAGCCAAAAGAAATTTCTTACTTAAAAATATAAACGAAGACGGGCTAAGCGTTATTTCGACACGCTGGGCACTTAGCTATCTAAAAGGCCCGCTTAGCCGTGAGCAAATTTCAAATTTGATGAAAGAGCAAAAAGAAAATTTATCTGATACAAGGATCGATAAAAGCGAGATGAAATTTAGCATAAAGCCCATAATCTCAAATGAAATCACGCAACTTTATTCTAACTCAAAAAGTCTCACGCCAAATTTATTTGCAAGTGCAAATGTGAGAATTTATGACACCAAAAAAGGCATCGATAGCGTTTATGAAGTAAGCTATCTTTATGAACTAAACGAAAATGACAATGAGCCAAACTGGAGTGAGGCTAGCGAAGGCATGCATGTTGATGCAAACGAAAATGAGCCAAGCGGTGCAAGCTTTGCAGCTGTGCCAAATTTTATTTTAAAAGCTAAAAATTTTGACAATATCCAAAAAGATTTTAAAGAGTATCTGTATAGAAATTTCAAATTTAACACCTTTGAAGCATTGGGAATTTATTCAAAAAACAATGAAACAAAGGAGCAGTTTTATATCAGGCTTCAAGATAAGTGCAATGAAATTTTAGAAGAACAAACTGCAAAACTCACGGCTAAATTTGAAAAAGAGCGAAAAAGCTTGCAAAACAAGCTAAACAAGGCTCTAGCAAAGCTTGATAAAGAGCAAAAAGAGATGACCACAAGTGGGCTTGATGCTGCCATAAATATAGGCGCTAGCATACTTGGAGCAATATTTGGCAACAAGCTTTTATCTCGTCAAAATGCGGGTAAAATCGCATCGAGTGCAAGAAGCGCAAATAGAGTCTTAAAAGAGCGAAGTGACGTCAAGCTTAGCGAGCAAAGTGTAAATGACATAAATTTAGCCATTAGCGAACTTGAGGAGAAATTTGAAAAAGAAAGTGACGAGCTAAAGGAAGCAAACGATATAAAAAATATCACTATAAATGAAATACAAATTTCACCAAAGAAAAGCGATATCTACGACGAAAAAATCGTACTTTTGTGGAGATGATTTATAAAATAATTAGTATTTTTTTACTATCATTTCTGTTAAATTTAAAAGGTAAAATATGCAAAATTTAATACTTTATGCCATTAGTTATCTACTTGGAAGCATTCCGTCTGGCCTTATTCTTGCAAAAATTTTTGGGCATGTTGATATAAAAAACGAAGGTAGCAAGAGCATCGGTGCGACAAATGTTTTAAGGGTTTTAAAACAAAAAGATCCAAAACTAGCCAAGAAACTAGCCATTTTAACGATAGTTTGTGACGTGTTAAAAGGCGTTTTACCACTAATGGTCGCCTCTTCTATTGATGCAAGCCAAAGCGTGCTTTGGACTATGGCGGTCTTAAGCGTAGCTGGACATTGTTTTTCTATATTTTTAGGCTTTCAAGGTGGCAAAGGAGTTGCAACTGGAGCTGGAGTGATCGCATTTTTCTTACCAGTTGAGATCATTATCGCTTTAGCTGTTTGGTTTGTGATCGGAAAATTTTTAAAAATTAGCTCTCTTGCTTCACTTTGCGCGTTGATAGCTCTCATAACATCAAGCTTTATAATCCACCCAGAGTTAGATGAAATTTACACACACGCTCCGATACTAATCATCGCATTTTTGGTGGTTTATAAACACATACCAAATATCGTTCGTTTAATATCCGGTAAGGAGAAAAAAGTCGTATGAAAAGCGAGATGACGACGATCATTAAAGATTATAAATTTGAAACGATCATCGGAATGCTTGATTTTGAGCGAGTCGCTAAGCAAGAGGTGCAAATGAATCTAGAAATTTGCTCAACTAGTTTTATTGATTATGTTTTAATTATTGACTTTGTTAAAAATTTTTATAATGAAAGACAGTTCCAAAGCGTTGAAGAGTCTCTTGAAGAAACCAGCAAAGCGTTAAAAGAGAAATTTAGCTCACTCACTGGCCTTAAAATGGAAATTTTAAAAACTGAAATTTTACCAAATGCAGTTGTTGGAGCAAAAATAAACACTATTTTTTAAAAATTTATTAAACTATCTTGAAATATTGCTTAATTTATGATACAATCGCCCATAAATTTTAGTTTAAGGAAGCAAAATGCGTATTTTAATAGTTGAAGATGAAGTGACGCTAAATAAGACGATTGCTGAGGGCTTGCAAGAGTTTGGCTATCAAACTGATAGCTCTGAAAATTTTAAAGATGCTGAGTACTATATAGGCATCAGAAATTACGATCTAGTTTTGACTGATTGGATGCTCCAAGATGGCGATGGCATAGATCTTATAAATATCATCAAACACAAATCTCCACGCACTTCAGTTGTAGTTCTTTCTGCAAAAGATGACAAAGAAAGCGAAATAAAAGCACTTAGAGCTGGTGCTGATGACTATATCAAAAAGCCATTTGATTTTGATATCTTAGTAGCTAGACTTGAAGCAAGACTACGCTTTGGTGGTACAAATATTATAAAAATTGATGAGCTTATCATCAATCCAGATGAGGAAAAAATCACATATTTGGGTCGTGATATTGAGCTTAAGGGCAAACCTTTTGAAGTCCTAACTCATCTTGCAAGACACTCAGATCAGATCGTATCTAAAGAGCAACTACTTGATGCTATCTGGGAAGAGCCAGAGCTTGTAACTCCAAACGTTATTGAAGTCGCTATCAACCAAATCCGCCAAAAAATGGATAAACCACTAAATATTTCAACAATTGAAACTGTTAGAAGACGCGGATATAGATTTTGTTTTCCAAAAAAAGCCTAAGGAATAGATTTATACTACAATTAGCATCTGGTGCTATGATGCTAATTGTAGTTATTTCGGTAATGCTTTATCACTATATAAGGGTTACCGTTTTTCAAAGTGTAGTTAATGAGCTAAACTATCAAGCTGAAGCTTATAAAAAAAATCCTCAGAATTTTAATCCTTTAAATTCAAAAACATTTACGATAGAAAATCCAAACAAAACCCTAGCAACGATAAAAACAGACGAGCCACAAGATAGAGAAACATATATCGTAACACAAAAATCAAAGGATCAAAGTAAGACTATTTTAATAACAAAACTCGATGAAAGTAGTTATTTAAGCCTAGAAAAAGATACTACACTTCAAGCTCATATAGTAGAAGAAATTTTTATAGATATTATAATCGTAAATGTATCAGCGATACTTTTAGTACTTTTTTATGCACTATTTTTATCAAGAATGCTTTTAATACCTATAAAAATTTTGAGTCACAAACTTACAAATTTAGACGAGAAATTTCTTCATGAGATCGATATAAAAAGTCTACCAGATGAGTTTTTACCACTTGGACAAAGCATAAATAGGCTAATCTCTCGAATCCAAACATTTGTCTTATACCAAAAAGAACTTTTTGTAGGCGTGGCACATGAGCTAAAAACACCGCTGGCCGTAATGAAAACAAAAAATGAAGTTACGCTTTTAAAGCCACGCGAGAGCGAAAAATATATCGAGGCTCTAAAATCAAACAATGAAGCTATAAACGGCATGAATGCGATGATAAGTTCTATACTTGAGATCGGCCGCCAAGAGGGAGCTCAGTTTGAAGAGCCAGTAAATACCGATGTCATAGGATTTTTAAAAAAACTTGCAAAAAACTATGAGATACTTGCGAAAAATGATGAAAAAAATATAAAACTAGACCTAAAACCAGAAATTTTAAATCTAAAAATACAAACTAGCTTACTAACCCACATTGTGCAAAATTTTGTTCAAAATGCCATTAAATTTTCACCAAAAAATAGCACTATTACGATTAGCTCTAAGCTCATAAAAAATAAATTTATCGTCGAAGTAATAGATGAAGGGATAGGCATAGATGAGAGTAAAGATTTATTTGCTCCATTTAAAAGATACGGCGACAAAGGTGGTGCTGGGCTTGGGTTGTTTCTAGCTAAAGGTGCAGCGCAGGCTCTTGGTGGCGAAGTAGATATTAAAAATAGAAACGATAGAAGCGGTGCAGTCGCAAGCCTAGTTTTAAATATAAAAGGATAAAAATGGCAAAAAGAACCGCAGTAATCGACCTTGGCTCAAATTCTATGCGAATGGCGATATTTGAGAGGACGTCACGCTTAGCGTTTTTTATACTAGCTGAATATAAAACAAAAGTGCGTCTAGGCGAAGGCGGATATGGTTCAAACAATGAAATATCCGAAAGCTCAATGAAAAAAGCGCTAAAGGCTTTTAGCGAATTTTCAAATATCATAAAAAGCTACAAATGCAATAAAGTCTTATGTGTTGGTACTTCAGCGCTTAGGGACGCCCCAAACGCAAATGTTTTAATCTCTCTTTTAAGAAAAAAACTTGGCATAAATTTGAAAGTCATAGACGGCAAAGAAGAGGCTACTTTTGGTGCGATCGCAGCCAAAAATTTACTCCATAACATCGATGAATGTGTCACTATCGATATCGGTGGTGGATCAACTGAACTTGCCAGAATAAGCAAAGGCAAAATAATAGATACACTCTCACTTGACATTGGCACAGTTAGGTTAAAAGAGCTTTTTTTTGATAAAAAAAACTTAAATAAATTACCAAAATTTCTAGAGCAAGTTACAAAACAGATAGATGAGCGATTTAAATGCCAAAATATAATCGCTATTGGTGGCTCTCTTAGAGCGATATCATCTGCCATAATGAGCAAAAATTTATATCCACTCTCATCACTGCATGGCTTTTGCTACAAGCTTAGCGATGAGCAAGCCTACATCGAGAGCATTGCAAATGTTAGCGTGCTTGAGCTAAATAAATTTCCTATAAAAAAAGACAGATACGACACCATTAGAGAGGGTGCACATATCTTTTTGGCCCTCGCCAAAGCTCTAAATGCCAAAAATATTATAACAAGTGGGGTTGGCGTAAGAGAGGGAGTGTTCTTAAAAGATTTTTTACGCCCTAGCCTTAAATTTCCGCAAAATTTTAATCCAAGTATCAAAAGTTTGCAAGATCGTTTTATATTATCATGCAATAAATCAGTCACAAGATATGCAAAAGATATATTTATGGTATTAAAAAAACTTCACGGTCTAAGCGATAACTATCTTGAAGTGCTTTTAGTTGCTGCAAAACTTCACAATGTCGGTCAAGAGATTGGCTTTTATGGCGATCATAAAAACTCAGCCTATATAGTCCTAAATGCCTTAAATTATGGCTTTTCGCATGAACAAAAAGCATTGATTGCAGTAGTAATTGGTACAAACGGAAAGAAAAATATATATGAATTTGAGCGATATAAAAATTTACTTCCAAAAGCCGAGTGTATAAGATGGCTGAGTTTTATACTCTCACTAGCAAAGGCACTTGATCTAACCTGTGAAAGGCTAAATTTAAACTTCGAATTTAGTGGGCATACGCTAAAAATAGAAGGTGCAAAAGAATTTGCTATGGCAAAAGAAGAGATAAAAAAGATCACAAAACCTGAAATTTTTGCTATTTCGTTTGTATAAATTTTGAAACTAGCTTTAACGTATAAAAATTTTAAGCATACAAGGTTAAAAATTTACTCAGAATAAGACCTAATTATTGGATGAGAATTTTAGCTAAAACTACTAAAATTCTCCGCTCATCTTATCTTTATAGTTACTTAAACTATTTTTTCGCTCTTCTAAAAATGAGCTTAGTTTTTTCTTGTTTTCTTCAAAAAATATAGCAAAATCCTGCTCATTTTGTATCTTGTCTTCACCAAAGCTATCAAGCATTACATTTGAGCTACCAACTATCACCAAATAACGCCTATTTTCATAGCTTAATAGCATTAGCTTATTCGTGCGATCAAGATATTTTTCATATATTATATTGACGTTACTATTTTGATTTTTAAGTAGCCAGTTCATTGATTTCGTATCATTTTGAGACTGATTTCTAGGTGCTTTAAATCCGCCAAAATCATTACTCTTTGAAGTAATATATCTTTTAAATACATATAAAAATACAAGAAGCGCAATAAGCACACTTAAAACTATAAAATATCTTGAGTCTATATTCAGCATAGGCTCTTCATCTATCTTTGGAGTGCTAGGGCTCTCTATTTTTGCACTAGCTTGAGGCATATTTTGTATTTGAGGTTTTGCATTTTTTAGAGTTACACGAATACGAAGCCCAAAACTATCAGTCGTCTTTGATGCATTTACGATAATAGCGTCGTTTGAGCGCAAATTTAAGACAAGTGAGTTTTGCTTTGGCTCTATCTCAAGCTCTTGAATAATCTTTGAGTTTATATCTTTGCTGGCACTTTGATCGTAATTTAGTGAATTTAATATCAAAGATGTTGTGTCTTTTTCGCGCTTTTGAAAGATATTTCCTTCATAAGGTGCATCAAAGCTAAGCATAATATCGACTCTATCAGCACGTTCATAGATATTGTAAGTTAATAGGTTTGAAGCTAAAATTTGAGTTACAAAAAGTAAGAAAAATAGTATAAATTTCATAAAAGTTCTTTTTTGAAGTACTGAATAACTGACTTTGAATCCAAAATTTCATTTATCCTGATGGCTAAATTCTTCTCATAAACCATTACTTCGCCTTTTCCAAAAATTCTATTATTTATATATAGCTCCACACTCTCACCAGCTGGCTTTTCGAGGTCTATAACCGAGCCAGCTTCAAATTTCAAAAGCTCATTTATGCTAACTGTGGTAGTTCCTAGCTCAGCTATAAAATCAACGCTTATATCCATAAGCTCATCATAGCTCTTAAAAAGCCCTAGCTGCTCTAGCGTCTCTATCGCACTCTCGTCGTTCATTGTATGTCGTAGCCTATTTGAAATGTTCTATTTTTTATTTTATATACAAATTTCTCTTTTAGTTTGATACCAAAATTTTCAACTTCGCCTAAAAATTCAGGCGTTCCAAGCTTATAAGCATTTGGCTCTTTTTCATTTAGTAAATTTTTAGCTTTGCCAATGATCTGATTTGCTATCTCTTTACAAAGATCGTCTAGATCACCACCATCAACATCTTCGTGACCAAAAAAGGCATTCATGAAAATTTTCAAAGTATCTTTTTTAAAAAATAGGTAAAAATGATACTCGCTTTTGCCCTTATAGACTGGTATGCTAGCTCCGTAAAATCCTTTACCTAGACTCTTGCCAAACTCTAAATCCAGCCCTAAAGTATCCTTGCAAAGATAGCTTGTAGCTTCATCTATAACTTTTCTCATATCTCTTCCTTAAGACTTGAAATGCATTTTCAATTATACTTTGGCTTTACTAAATTAGCTATAAATTTATTAAGCATTTTAAAAGAGTTTATCTATCTCTTTTACTAGCTTTTCACCGCTAAATTCGGCACAAAGCTTAACTATTTGCGTACCTATTATCGCTCCGTCAGCATATTTTTTTACTTCATTAACATCATCTTTGTTTTTGATACCAAAGCCAACAGCCACCGGCAAATTACTCTTTTTCTTAAGCTCTAGGACCAAATTTTTTATCCTATCTTCATCAGCCCTTTTTGAGCCACTAACGCCTATCGCACCAAGAGCGTAAATAAATCCTGAGCCAAATTTTAAAATTCCATCCGCTCTACTACCAGATGTGACGCTGATAAGTGGTATCAGGCTTAAATTTAGATCCTTGCACTTTAGAGCAAATTCCTCGCACTCCTCGCAAGGCAGATCCGGCACGATAAAGCCGCTAACTCCAGCCTCAACTGATCTTTTTAGAAATTTATCAACGCCGTAAGCAAAGATGATGTTGTAATAGACCAGAAATACAAGTGGCTTTGTCACTTTTGCCTTGCAACTCTCAAGCATATCAAAGACAACGTCGGTATTTACGCCACTTTGAGCTGTCTCAAAGCTAGCTTGAGCGATGAGCTTGCCGTCAGCCAGCGGGTCAGAGTAAGGGATGCCGATCTCGACTAGATCAAGCGTGCTCTCATCTAAATTTTCTAAAAATTCATTCGTTTTTTCTAGGCTTGGATATCCAGCCACGATGTAGCCGATGTTTGCCTTTTTGCCGTTAAATGCGCTTTTGATCTTATCCATAAATTTTTCCTTTTTCGTAGCCGATAACTGTGTTTATGTCTTTATCGCCCCTGCCTGAGACGTTTACGACGATGACGCTTTTTTTATCAAGTTTTGGGCAAAGCTTCTCCAGATACGCCAGCGCATGCGCGCTCTCGATGGCTGGGATGATGCCCTCCATCTTGCTTAGAAAATACAAAGCATTTATACACTCATCATCGGTCACGGCTTCGTATTTTACCCTTTTGATGTCGTTTAGATGGGCGTGCTCTGGACCGATGCCTGGGTAGTCTAAGCCTGCTGAGATACTATGCACTGGCGATATCATGCCGTACTCATCTTGCAAGACCGTCGTTTTCATGCCGTGGATGATGCCGGTTTTGCCTTTGCTAAGTGTAGCTGCGTGATAAGGCGTCTCTATGCCAAGGCCGCCAGCTTCTATACCTACTAAATTTACGCTCTCATCGTCCAAAAATGCGCTAAAAATGCCAATAGCATTACTGCCGCCGCCAACGCAGGCGATGACGTAGTCGGCCTTTTTACCGTAGTCTGTAAGCTGGGCTTTGGCCTCTGTACCGATGATGCTTTGAAAGTCGCGCACGATCTTTGGGTATGGATGTGGACCAACGGCTGAGCCGATGACGTAAAATGCGCTCTCTATCTCATTTACCCACGCTTGTATGGCTGCCGTAGTCGCCTCTTTTAGCGTTTTTAAGCCGTCTTCTACGCTCACCACCTTTGCGCCAAGAAGCTGCATGCGAAAGGCATTTAGCTGCTGTCTGGCCACGTCCGTAGCGCCCATATATACGTCACACTCTAAGCCCAAAAGTGCCGCTGCAGTCGCTGTTGCCACGCCATGCTGTCCAGCTCCAGTCTCAGCTAAAATTTTCTTTTTACCCATTCTTTTAGCAAGCAGCGCTTGAGCAAGAGCGTTATTTATCTTATGCGCGCCCGTGTGGTTTAGATCCTCTCTTTTTAGGTAAATTTCATGACCGTAGTACTCGCTTAGGCGCTTTGCAAAAAAGAGCGGACTAGGTCTGCCAACGTAGTTTTTCAAAAGATCATCAAGCTCGTCTTTAAACTCTTTTGTCTTTGCGATGCTCTCATAAGCATTTTCTAGCTCATCAAGGGCAAACATCACCGTCTCAGGCACAAACTGCCCGCCAAATTTTCCAAAATACGCCTTACTATTCATCTTCTACCTCACCTATGATCTTTAAAATTCTCTCTATCTTTTGCGCATCTTTTATGCCGTTTTCGTCCTCGACTTTGGAGTTGATATCGACTAGATATGGCTTAAATTTCAGCCCCTCTTTTATGTTGTGTTCGCCTATGCCCCCAGCCATGCCAAATTTAAACTTAACCTCTTTTAAAATTTCCCACTCAAAGCTGGTGCCATTTCCGCCAGCATTTTCGCCCTTGCAGTCAAAAAGCGCCATGTCAAAATGCTTAAAATCAACCTCTGGCAAGCTATCTTTCACACTAAAAACCTGCCAAGTCTCAAGCCCCATATCTTTTAAATTTGCACCTAAATTTTCACTCACCACTCCATGCACCTGAGCCACGTCAAGACCAGCAAACTGGCAAATTTCCATTATCTCGCAATCACTTTGATCAGCAAAAACGCCAACTACTTTTTTGCCCTTGCTGTGAGCAAATTTTGCTATCTGCCTAGCTAAATTTAGCTCAACCCTTCTTTTACTTTTAGCAAATATTAACCCAATAAAATCAACATCCAAAGCACAAACCGCACTCGCCTCATCTAGCGTTTTGATACCACAAATTTTAACTAGCGCCATTACACTTGTGCCTTTATAAACTCTTCATAAAATTTATACGCCTTGCCAGAATTTATCGCCTCTAGCACCATTTTTTTGGCCTCGTCTGGGCTCTTTGCGCCATCAGCTGCATAAAGCGCAAACATCGCGTTAAAGACAACGATGTCAAATTTCGCCCCCTGCTCCTCGCCTTTTAGCGTGCGGATCAAGGTTTTGGCGTTCTCTTCAGGTGTGCCGCCCTCGATGTCGCTGTGAAGCGCTCTTTTAAAGCCAAACTGCTCTGGCGTGATGCTGTATTCAAAAATTTCGCCATTTTTTAGCTCTACAACGCTCGTTTCACTACAAAGCGTGATCTCGTCTAGTCCGTCATCGCCGCGGACGACTAGAGCGTGCTTTCTGCCAAGGATCTTAAGCGTCTGGGCGTAGAGCTTTAAAACAGGCTTATGATAGACGCCGACTAGCTGATTTGTAAGGTTTAAATTTGGATTTAAAAGCGGTCCAAGCACGTTAAATACGGTCCTTATGCCAAGTCTTTGGCGCACTTCTCTGACCTCACCCACTAGCGGATGGAAAAATGGCGCGTGAAAAAAGGCTAAATTTTTACTAGCTAAATTTTCACGCTGTTTTGCCAGTGATTTTTCACTTTTGACACCTAAAATTTCAAGCACATCAGAGCTGCCAGACTTGCTTGAAACCGCCTTATTGCCGTGTTTTGCGACCTTTACACCAAGGCTTGCAAGGATAAATGCCACAGTTGTTGAGATATTTATCGTCTTAAAACCATCGCCTCCAGTGCCACAAAGATCGATCATAGGCGTGTCATCGCGGTAGGTTTGCGAGTATTTTAGGATATTTTTTGCAAGTGCAGCGAGACTTTTTGGATAGAGGCTCTTTTCGCTAATGAGCACCAAAAGGGCTGAAAGCTGAACGATCTCGTACTCTTTACTAGCTATTATCTCGCAAATTTGCTCAAAGTCACTATCATCAAGCGGTATGCTCTCTTGAAGCTTGATAAGATATGGCTTAAGTGAACAAATTTTTGGCTCTTTAACCTCATCTTTTGCTTTGTAATTTACAAAATTTTCAACTATCTTTTTGCCATATTGCGTAAAGTAGCTCTCAGGGTGAAACTGGATGCCAAAGATCGGCTTATCTTTTACGCTTAGCGCCATTACTACGCCATCATCACTCACCGCATCAGCGCTTAAGCTAGCTGGGAGCTCATCGACATAGAGCGAATGGTAACGCATCACTTCAAATCTATCAGGTAGCCCTGTAAAGAGCGGCTCTTTGTTTTTCACGTCGATAAATGAGGTTTTGCCGTGTAGTGGGTCATCTAGTCTTTTTATCTTTGCGCCAAAACTAAGCCCTATAGCTTGGTGTCCAAGGCAAATTCCAAGCACCGGCACGCCAAGGTCGGCTTTTAGAATTTCTAAACAAACTCCGCTATCTTTTGGGTGCTTTGGCCCTGGGCTTAAAATGATCTTGCTTGGGTTTAGTTTTTTGATCTCATCAAGCGTGATCTTGTCATTTCTAACGCATCTAACCTCTTCATCTGTAAGCTCTTTTACATATTGCTCGACATTAAAAACAAAACTATCGTAATTATCTATGAGTAAAATCAACCTATATCCTTTAAATTTAGCAGCGGTTGAGCCTTGGCTAAATTTCTATAAATTTAGGCAAAATTATAACTAAAAGAAAGTTTAATTAGGCTTTTGTACGGCTTTCGTAGGCTTTTAAAAGTGAAAGCATGTCGACATTTTCTAAATTTACGCCAGTTGGCACGCCCTGGGCGATCTTACTAAATGAAATTTCACTCATCCCTAGCTTGTCCTCGACGTAAAGCATGAGCGCGTCTGAATTTAACCCCGGCGTAAAGGCAAAAACAACCTCTTTTGAGCCATTTTGCGTGATAGCACTTCGCAGCCTCTCTATGGCGTCATCATCGATCTCGTCAAGCACGAAGTAAAGGCCGTTATAAATGCCATTTTGCTCAAAAACCAAGATATCTTTTGGGCTCTCAACCAGCAAAATGACCTCACTGTCCCTGCTCTCGTCACTGCAAATGTCACAAATTTCATTTTCGCTTAGCCCACCACAACGCTCACAGCGCTTGATAAACCTCACTGCGTCTTCGATATTTTGAGCGAGTCTTAGCCCTGCAAAGCTATCTTGCATGCAGACAAAATAGGCAAACCTTGCGGCTGATTTTTTACCGACACCAGGGAGCTTTGCAAAAGACTCAGTTAGCTCGTTAAATTTTTCTAAGCCTCTTTTCATACTCGCTTCGCCTTTGATCTAAGTAAAATTTTAAAAACGTGATAACCATCTTCGTAGTCGTAAGCAAGCTCAAATTTTTGCATCTGGCAAATTTGCTCGATGATGTAAAGTCCAAGCCCCATACCACTTCCCGCACTCACCTTATCGCCACGCACAAAGGCTTGTTTGTAGTAGTCAATCGGGTGATTTAGCTTTTTACCTAAATTTTTAACCGCTATAAATTCGCTATCGCAGATCAAAATAGCCTTTTTATCTTCTGCGTATTTTAGGGCATTGTCTATCAAATTTTTAATCGCTAAGCTAAAAAGCTGAAAATCCACTCTTAAAATAACGTCGTCTTTGATATCGCAGCTCACTCGCTCTTCAAATTTATCAAGCATGAGCATATCTTGCACTTGCTCTAAAATGAGCGAGAAATGGCACTCTTGATAGTTTAGTGCGTAGCTTTTAGAAAGGAGCTGCTCAACCTTGCTAAATTCATTTATCAGCATCTCAAGGCGTTCAAAAACGTTTATGAGCCTCATCTTTTGGGTCTCATTTGCGACCATCTCAGAGACGATCCTGCCCTTGCCAATAGGAGTCTTTAGCTCATGCATGATCGCGCGCAAAAATAGCTGCCTTGAGCGGATGAGCTCTCTGATCTTGCAAACGGCGTTATCAAACTCAACCGCGACCTGTCCGATCTCATCTTGCTCATTTTCATTTAGCCTAGCCGTCATCGCCATTTCCATATTTCCACTGGCAAATTTTCTGATATCTTTACTAAGCCTTCTAAGTGGTGAAAGACTTCTAAGAACGGAAACATAAAGTGAGATGAGAAGGGCTGAAACTATCAAAAATGCGACCCAAAGCGGATCATTTACGTGTCTTGCGTCGTTACTTTCAAGAAGTAGCTGAAAAGATGGGTTTTTAATAAGCAAATACAAATCGCCTTTATAATTAACCGATTGTACCACTCCAAGAGGTGTGTGCTGTGTAAAAATAACAGTCCCGTTTGTAGCTATCGAAGTGGCTAAATTTTTATTTCCAACATACTCTAAGTAAAAATTTTTAAAATAATGTTCTAAATCTCTTGGGGGATTTCCGCGTTCATAGAGTGCGACAAGGTAGTTCATCGCACTTATTTGTCTATCCTTTAGTTTTTCTAAAGCGCTTTCTTGCTGAATGTTTGCAAAAGTTACAAAGAGCAAGCACATCAGCGAAAAAGCTATGGCAAAGATAATAGTTATCTTCGTAGTTATGGAATATTTCATCCGATAAGCTTATATCCTATGCCTCTTACTGAAAATATATGTTTTGGGGCTTTTGAGCTATCACCGATTTTTGATCTAAGGCGTCCGATAATAACATCTAAGCTCTTTGAATCTTTATCTTTTAGGCTTTTGCAGTTATAAACTAGTTGTTCGCGTGATACTGAAAAGCTGTGTTGCTTAATGAGATAAGTTAAAATTTCATACTCAGCTGGAGTAAGAGCTAATGGCTCATTGTTAAAGTAAATCTCGTGACGTTTATCATCAATCCTAAATGCGCTATCAACGACCTCTTCTTGTACTTCATTTGTCTTTTTATATCTTCTTATAAGACTTGTGATACGAGCATACATCTCTTTTGGATCGTATGGTTTTGGCAAATAATCATCAGCACCAAGCTGAAGTCCAACAACCTTATCGCTAATATCACTTCTAGCCGAACTTATGATGATAGGAATGTCGTATTTTTGGCGAATTTCTTTACAAACCTCAAGCCCATCAATGCCCGGCAAAGTAAGATCAAGTATTAACAAATCATAGTTTTTTATCCCAGCGCTAAGCCCTAAATAAGGGTCCTCAAAATTCGTAACTTTTATATTAAAACTATCAAGATATTCAGATAAAATTTGTGCAAATTCTGGATCGTCTTCTATCATTAAAACATTAACCATGAATTATCCTTTTTATTAAAAATAGTAGAGATTATACGGCAAAAATGTAAATTCTTTTTTAAATTTAAACTTTTTTGGGTAAAATCCCATATTTAAAATAAGCTTAATTAACAAGGGAAAATGTGGAATTTGACTATTATGAAATCCTTGAAATTTCAAGAAATGCAAGCGGAGATGAGATCAAAAAAGCCTTTAGAAGGCTTGCTTTAAAATATCACCCAGATAGAAATTCTGGCGACAAAGAGGCTGAACTAAAATTTAAACAGATAAATGAAGCTTATCAAGTTTTAAGCGACGAGCAAAAACGCTCTATCTACGACAGATACGGCAAAGAAGGCCTTGAGGGTCGATTTGGTAGCGGTGGCGGATTTAGTGCCGATTTTGATCTTTCAGATATTTTTGACTCATTTTTTGGTGGCGGTTTTACAAGTAGTTCTAGGCAGAGAAAAAGATACTCAGAAAAATACTCAGCCGATCTTGAAATTCCTATAAATTTGGAGTTTAACGAAGCTATTTTTGGTTGTGAAAAAGAGATAAAATTTGATCAAAAAGTGCCTTGCCCAACATGCAATGCAACCGGCAGTAAAGATGGCAAGAGCAAGACTTGCCAGCACTGTGGCGGAAGTGGCAGGATAACACGCGGAAATGGCTTTATGAATATCGTTCAAGAGTGTCCATATTGCCACGGAAGCGGTGAAGTAATAAGCGAACCATGCCCTGATTGTAACGCAAAAGCTTATAAAATCCAGCAACAAACTGTAAAGATTACCATCCCTGAAGGCGTTGATAGCGGCATGAGAATGAGAGTAGCTGGTAAAGGCAATATCGGCACAAACGGCGTTCAAGGCGATCTTTATGTAAGCATAAACGTAAAAGAAGACAAGCATTTCATTCGCCACAACGACGATGTTTATCTAGAAATTCCTGTCTTTTTCACGCAAGCTATACTTGGCGAGAGTATAAAAATTCCAACGCTTCGAGGAGAAACTGAGCTAAAACTACCTGTTGGAGCAAAGGATAAGCAGCAATTTATCTTTGAAAATGAAGGTATAAAAAGTGTAAATTCGCGCAAAAAAGGTAGGCTAGTAGCACAAATTTCTATTCAAACGCCTGAAAAACTAAGCGATGAGCAAAAAGAGCTTTTAAATAAGCTTCAAGCTAGCTTTGGTATAGAATCGGGCAAATCAAATACCGATGAAAGCGTCTTTGATAAGATAAAAAGCTGGTTTAAAGGCGATGAGCCAAAAGGCAAAAAGAAAAAATAAATTTAAATTTGTGACGTTAAATTTGACGTCACAAATTCTTTCAAAATAAATTTTATATATCCTAATTTTTACAAGTAAATTTCATACAAATTTTAAAATTTCATAAGCGAGCAATTTCAGCTCTAAAATTTGAGCTAAGCGGTAAATGAAGCCAAATTTTAGTAGTCAATTCTTGCGAGTGAATGAAAGTTTTAAAATTTACAAAGCAATCTAGTTAAATTTAAATGCTTGTTTCTTTTGTTAAGGGGGAAGAGGCTTGAATTACGAAGTCGCTCCCTTCCCCTTAACAATCCCCTAACCCCGACGACGTTAGAAGTAGCATGCCTCAGTACTAACGCACTGCATGCGTTATATTAAATTTCAAGCAAATTATAAAATTTATTATCGAGCATATCGCAGCTCTAAATTTAGTGCTAAACGAAGTGCGGACTAAATTTAGTAATCTGCTAAGGCGAGCGAGCAAGATTTTAAAATTTGCAAAATTGCTTTGTTATATTAAGTAGGCATCAGGCAAATTTTAAAATTTCATGAGCGAGTAATTTCGGCTCTAAAATTTAAGCCAAACAAAAAGCAAGAACAAATCTTAGCAGTCAATTCTTACGAGCAAGCAAAATTTTAAAATTTGCAAGAGAGTATAAATTTACTCAGTTGCAAGCTCCAAATAATAATCAAGCTGATCGCGTCTGATGATACGTATAAGGTTCGTGCTACCCTCAACGCCCGTAGGGTGACCGGCTGTGACAAGATAGGTCTTGTCGTGTTCGACATATCCCTCTTCATACGCCTTTTTCATGACATTTGCCAAAAGTGAGCTAAGCTTTGTTTTTTCTAGTACAAGTGCTGGCGTAACACCCCAAGCAAGAGTAAGCATGTGCGCTGTCTGTTCATCGTGAGCTACTGCAATGATGTCAATGTTTGTGCGGTTTCTAGCTAATTTTATGGCCGATTTTCCTGAGCCAGTGATTGAGATTAATGCATCTGCTTTTATGCGAACAGCAAGAGATGCAGCGCTACTTGCCACCATATCAGTCTCGTCAAAAAAGTCAAACTCATCAAATTTATTATATGGATAGATGCTTTGAGTTTGGATAATCGTTTTACTCATCGCCTCTACGACTGCAACTGGGTTTTTACCAATCGCACTCTCCTCGCTTAGCATAACAGCATCAGTACCGTCTAGCACGGCATTTGCCACATCACTGATCTCCGCTCTTGTGGCAGTCTCATGCTCCGCCATGCTTAGCATCATCTGGGTTGCTGTGATGACTGGCTTGCTTGCTGCATTTGCTTTTTTGATGATGAGCTTTTGGATAGTTGGGACCTTATAAAATGGCACTTCTATGCCAAGATCGCCACGAGCTACCATGATACCATCGCTCTTTGCAATGATATCGTCTATATTTTCAACCGCGTCAAATTTCTCGATCTTAGATAAAACAGCAGCTCTTGAGCCAAATTCTTTTAAGATATTTTTTGCCTTTATTACGTCATTTGCATCTTGCACGAAGCTAATAGCAACAAAATTTACACCATGCTTTGCGCCAAATTTCATATCTTCTTTGTCTTTTGGTGTGATGATATCGATGCCGAGAGCCGTATTTGGGAAATTCACGCCTTTATTTGAGTTTAAAATTCCATCATTTTCAATGATAGTTTTTACTATTTCTTTACCTTCGCTGACAACCTTTGCTCTTATAGAGCCATCATAGAGATAGACATACTCGCCAACTTTCAGCATAGGCAAAATTTGAGGCTGGTTTAGGCTTACTTTATAAATTCCGTTTTCCACTTTTTCACCGATGATCTCATCAGCATGGATACTAAGTTCATCACCAGCCTTTAGATAAAATGGCTCACTAAGCTTGCCAACTCTGATCTTTGGCCCGCAGATATCTTGTAAAATTCCTATTCTTTTATTTAGCTTTTTTTCGATATTTCTTATCTTGTCAATGTTTGATTTATGGTATTCGTGTGTCCCATGGCTAAAATTTAAACGAAAGACATTAACACCTGCTTTTACCATCGCTTCCATTGTCTCTTCATTATCACTTGCTGGCCCCAAAGTAGCTACGATTTTTGTCTTTTTTATCATTTTATGCCCCATAAATTTGATTTTTGCGATTATAACACATTTTAATAATGTAATTTTTTGTATAATAGGCAAAATTTCAAAGGAGAAGATATGAATAAATTTTTATTAGCGTCTCTTGGTCTAGCAGCTGTTGCTTGCGTTGCTATGGGAGATGATAAAGTTTATAAGCTAAAGCTTGCTAGCTCATGGGAGAGCACTATGCCAGTGCTTGGTGATGTACCAAAAGAACTAAAGGACAAAGTTGAAAAGATGAGCAATGGCAGACTTGAGCTAAGAATTGATTATCCATCAAAGCATAAATCGCCTTTTGCGATGCTTGACTTTGCTAAAAGCGGTCAATACGACATTACCTACACAAGTAGCTATTATTATAAAGGCAAAGATGCTAAAACTATATTTTTTACAGCAACTCCATTTATGATGAATACTGACGAGCAAACAGCTTGGTATGAATTTGGCGGTGGTAAGGAGCTTGAGGCAAAAGTTTACGATCCATACAATATCAAAATTTTTAGAGCTGGAAATACCGGCATGCAAATGGGTGGCTGGTTTAAAAAAGAGATAAAATCATTAGATGATATCAAAGGCTTAAAGATAAGAATTCCGGGCTTTGGTGGTGAAATTTACGCTAAACTTGGCGCTAACATCAATACTATCCCAACTGGTGAGCTTTATATGGCTCTTGAGATGGGAACGATCGACTCAGTCGAATGGGTTAGCCCTGCTTATGATATGGCGCTTGGCTTTCACAAAGTGGCAAAATACTACTATACAGGCTGGCAAGAGCCAAACGGTGAAACTCAGTTTTTCTTTAATAAAAAATCATACGAGAAGCTTCCAGATGATCTAAAAGCGATCTTTGAAGCAGCTGCAGCCGAAGTAGCAAGAGATGCGAATACAAAAGTATTTTATTCAAATGTCGAGTACTGGGATAAAATGAAGAGCGAGTATCCAGACATCCAAGTAAAATCTTTCCCACCAGAAGTAATCGCAGCTCTTAAAAAAGCCACAAATGAACTTCTTGATGAAGAGAGTGCTAAAGATCCATTATTTAAAGAGATCGTTGAGTCTCAAAGAGCCTTCCTTAAAAAAGCAAGAGAATGGACTAAAATTTCAGACTACGCTTATATCAAAACAAACGAATAGTAAAATTTAGCAGGGATTTTCCCTGCTTTTTATATTTATTCTAATTACTTTCAATAAAAATTTTAATCAAAATGTTTTTATTACAAGCCATAAATTTTTACAAAAATAAATATTGGTGGCTATTATAGATAGAAAATTTCTCTCATTGAGTGCTCGATCTTTGACTCATCGAGTGTATTGTTAAAAAATAAATTTAGTGCTAGAACTGCTTGATATAAAAGCATATCGGCGCCATCTTTTACGCTAAGATTATCTTGCATGGCCATTTCTAAAAATGGTGTCTGCTTGCCATAAATCACATCGAATGCAAATTTAGCATCCTTAAAAATGCTTTTTAAAATTTCTTTAGGTGCTGGTAGAAAATCATCCTTTAAGCCAGCAGAGGTCGAGTTAATGACTAGATCAAATTTTTGCTCTTCGTAGTTATCCCAACTAAAGCATTTGTACTCATCTTTAAATTTCTCAAGCCTATCTTTGCTTCTATTTAGTATGCAAACATCAACACCTTGTTCTTTTAATGCATAAGTTATGGCATTTGCAGTACCGCCAGCTCCAAGGACAATTGCTTTTTTTACATCTTTAAAATTTTTTATTGCCTTTAAAAACCCAGGCGCATCTGTATTGTGAGCATAAATTTTGTCATTTTTAAGCACAAGAGTATTTGCAGAGCCTATTTTATGAGCTATATCTGAAGCTTCATCGGCTAAATTTAAAGCCCACTCTTTGTGTGGAAGCGTTACGTTTGCACCGTTTAATTTTAAGGATTTAAATTTATTGATTAGCTCACTGCCATCTTCTAGTAAGACTCTTGTGTAAAGAGCGTTTAGTCTCAGATCGGCAATGGCTTTATTGTGCAGCCTCGGAGATACCGAGTGAGCTATTGGATCTCCAAAGACTGCGAATGTTTTCATTTTGCTCTAAAGATAAAAGCGTCTTTATTGATATCTTTTCTAATATCGCCTACTACTTTTTGAAGCGTTTTTTCATCAAATGGACCAACTAAAATTTTAGTCAGCTCGCCAACTTTTATAGTCTTGTAGCTATATCCCTTAGCAGCGATCTTTTTCATATATTCAGCATTTGGATTAAATTTACTAGTCACAAATACTTGAACATAAGAGCCTTTTGTAGCAGGTTCACTTTTAGCTACTTCAGCTTTTTTATCCGTTTTTTCTATTTTGGCTTCAACCTTTTTTTCAATCTTTTTATCTATTTTATTTTCAGTTTTGGCTGGTTTTGCCTCACTCTTTTTATCAGTAGCTGCTACTTTTTCGACTTTTTTAACTGGAGCATCTACCTTTGTCTCAGCTTTTTTTGCTGGTATTTCAGCTGGCTTATCGATAGGCTTAACTATCTCTTTTGGCTCTTCAGTTTTAGAAACAGGCTTATTGTTTTCTTTATCTTTTAGCTTTTTGATCATATCTTCAAATTCATCTTGTTGCTTATTTTCAGGCACGATCGGTACTTGCTCAAAAAGCTGTGTATCGCCTTTTTTATTGTCTGAATTTGTATCAGCTATCGGAGCTTGTCTATCTACTGGCTGCTCAGCTGGTACTGGAGGAAGCACTAGTCTTGAATCAGCTTCATTTTGAGCTTGTGAAGGATCGCTTGAATTTACTAGCTTCATAGCCACTACAATGATCAAAAAAAGTATAATAAGAGCTGCTATAAATATAAGAAGTTTTTTTAGCTTCAATCCCCTTGCGTCATCATCTCTTTCTAAAAGAATATCTTTTAACTCATCGTTTTCCACTTTTTATCCTTAATTACATATATTTTGACCAACTTGCCCCGCGCTCTTTTTGATAGAGCTTATAAGGTAAAGTTAGTATGTTAAATTCTTTTGGCATATCAATATTTGGAAACATCCTCCACTCTTTAGGCAATTTCTGTGAAAGCTTTGCGTTGAGCATGTTTGCTAGCTGGCAAGCCTCATTTAGCGTAGTGTGACCTTTATGCACATAAAGATGCAGATGCCCTGGCGTCTTGCTCTCGTAGGCTGTAAAATTTATAAAGCCCTCTTCTCTTAAAAGAAGCTGTGCTTTATGCCAAAATCTATCAGGGGTTCTGCCGTTATAGTCAAAGACTATATTCTCAACTTTATCGTATGCATTTATTAAAGAGTGTGCGATAACGGCTTTACCCTCTTCATGCTCTTTCATAATATTATAGGTTAGTGGTTCATTTATCTTTTCAAATTTATCAAAGAAAATTTTACCTCTATATTCTATTTTATTAACGATCGTATCACGCTTGATATAGTAGTGAGTTGTAATAATCTTTATAAGTGCCGTATCAATACTTTGCATCAAAATGTCGCTTTATCATAGATTATAAATTTATGAGCAAGTTCAACTAGCTCAGCTTTTGTCTTCTCTTGTAAAGATGTGTTGTTTATGTCGCTTAGAACGTCAGCTATTTTGTTTGCTATTAGCTCAAACTCAGCCTCTTTCATACCACGAGCCGTAAGCGCAGGACTACCCACACGTATACCACTTGTGATAAATGGACTTCTTGTCTCGCCTGGAACCGTATTTTTATTTACAGTTATGCCAGCATTTCCTAGAGCGATGTCTGCGTCTTTTCCGCTAAAATCTCTATTTAAAAAGCTCATCAAAATTAGGTGGTTATCAGTACCGCCACTCACTAGATCAAAGCCTCTTTTTATTAGTACTTCGCCTAATTTTTTAGCATTTGCTTTTACTTGTTTAGCGTAAATTTTCCACTCAGGGCTAAGATTGTGCTTAAAGCCAACTGCTTTTGCTGCGATAACATGAACAAGTGGTCCGCCCTGGATGCCTGGAAAAATAGAGGCATTTATCTTCTTAGCATACTCTTCGTTGTTTGTCATAATGATACCGCCTCTTGGGCCTCTTAGGGTTTTATGCGTAGTTGAGCTTACGACATCGCAGTATGGAAAAGGACTTTGATGCTCACCAGCAACAACAAGACCAGCAATGTGAGCAACATCTGCAAAAAGTATCGCCCCAACAGCATCAGCTATCTCACGGAATTTTTTAAACTCGATCTCTCTTGTGTATGCACTTGCGCCACAAACGATCATTTTTGGTTTTACTATCTTTGCGATATCCATGACTCTATCGTAGTTTATGCGGCCATCAAGCTCGACGCCATAGAAAAAGCTCTCATACATCTTGCCAGAGCTACTTACCTTCGCGCCGTGTGTCAAGTGTCCGCCATGGCTTAGATCCATTCCTAAAATTTTATCGCCTGGATTAAGTAAAGCGCCGTAAACACCTTGATTCGCCTGAGAGCCAGAGTTTGGTTGAACGTTTGCAAATTCACATCCAAAAAGCTCTTTACATCTATCGATCGCTATTTGCTCGATCTCATCGACAAATTCGCAGCCACCATAATATCTCTTGCCAGGATAGCCTTCAGCGTATTTGTTTGTTAGGATTGAGCCCATTACTTCCATAACTTCTGGATATGTAAAATTTTCACTAGCGATCATCTCAAGGTGATCACATTGGCGTTTTAGCTCTAAATTTACTAGATCGTAAATGTCCTTATCATAGCTTTGCAAACTCATTTTTCATTCTCCTTTATCTCATTTTTAAGTGGCCTCATCGCTGGGAAGAGCACAACATCACGTATTGATTTTTTATCCGTTAAAAGCATCACGAGCCTATCGATACCTATACCCTCACCTGCAACTGGCGGCATGCCGTATCCTAGGGCTTTTACATAGTCCTCATCCATCTCGTGTGCCTCGTCATCGCCTGCGTTTTTAGCATCGATTTGCGCTTTAAAGCGGTTGTATTGATCGATTGGATCGTTTAGCTCATTAAAGCCATTTGCTAGCTCACGACCAGCGATAAATAGCTCAAACCTCTCAGCCACATCAGGATTTGCGTCACTTCTTCTTGAAAGTGGACTGATCGAAATCGGATAATCAATAACAAAAGTTGGGTGTATAAGCTTGCTCTCTACATAGTTATCAAATAGCTCAGCCTGCAAGTGACCAAGATCAAGCTTATCATTTGCTTCAAGGCCATCAGCTCTTAGTTTTGCTAAAATTTTATCTTTGTCGTTTATGATATTCTCATCTAGTCCACCGATCTCAACGAGAGCTTTTTTGTAGCTTATTCGCTTAAATGGCTTACTAAAATCAATCTCCATGCCATCAAAATTTACAACTTTTTCCATATCCAGCTTGTCCAAAATGACATTAAAAAGATCCTCTGTAATGCCCATCAGATCATGATAGTTATGATATGCCCAGTAAAACTCTATACTTGTAAACTCGGGATTATGAGTAAGATCCATACCTTCGTTTCTAAAATTTCTATTCATCTCATAAACAGCCTCAAAGCCACCTACTATAAGGCGTTTGAGGTATAGCTCAGGTGCGATCCTTAGATATCTCTCTACTCCAAGGGCATTGTGAAAAGTGATAAATGGCTTGGCGTTTGCACCGCCTGCTATTGGGTGCAGCATCGGTGTTTCAACTTCTAAAAAGCCCTTTTCTTCAAAAAATCTTCTAATCGTACTTATAATCACTGAGCGTCTTTTAAAATCAGCTCTAACTTCAGGGTTCATTATCATATCAAGGTATCTTTGGCGATATCTTGTCTCAACATCAACTAGGCCATGATACTTCTCAGGAAGTGGACTTATCGACTTTGAAGCAAGGCTAAGCTCGCTTACATGCATGGAAAATTCGCCAGTTCTCGTTATAAATGCATAACCTCTAACATAGACGATATCGCCTATCTCTACGTATTTTTTAACGATTTTAAACCACTCTGGATCAAGCGTTTTATTACTAAAGTAAATTTGTAAATTTCCATCTTCATCTTCGATATTTGCAAAAACCGCTTTTCCAGCATCACGAATTAGTTTTATTCTACCTGCAAGACCTACTAGCTGACCTTCGGCCTTTTTTTCTTCTGTATCATTAATGTAGTTAAATTTTAGTCTAAATTTAGAGATATTCATATCTCTTCTAAGAAAATGCGGATATGGATTAATGCCTAAATTTCTTAGCTCGTCTATGCTTTGTAGTCGTTGAATCTCATGTTGGTTGTCAAATATCACCTTACTTTCCCTTTATATTATTTTTTGAGCATTTTTCACAAATTCCATAAAGCTGCATCATATGACCAGTTAGTTTAAAACCATGATCTTTTGCGATACTGATTTGTCTTTTTTCTATCATTGGATCTTCAAATTCTATGATAAGACCGCACTTTCTGCATATCATATGGTCGTGATGCGGCTTTGTGGCAAGCTCAAATTTTTTACCTTGTGAACCAAAGCTGATTGATGTCACCATTTCTGATTCTTCAAGTAGATTTAGTGTTCTATAAACAGTTGCGATGCCAATATTTAGCTCAGGGTGCGTTTCTTTTATAAAAAGATAAAGTCTTTCTGGAGTAAAGTGTTCGCCATTGTTATATAGCGTTTTTAGTAAAATTTCACGCTGTTTCGTATATTTTAAACCATTGTCGCGAAGCACTCTTTTGAATTTCTCAAGCAACGCATCATATTCTAAATTTTCTATCATCTTATTCCCCTTTTGTGATATTAGAGTCGGTATTTACACTAGCATTTGCATCCATTGAGATAAATGCGTCAGTTTTATTTGTATCCATTGGTCTTGCCACTATCTCATCTAACTCACTTTTGATATTTTTTACATCAAGATTTGTTATCCATTTGCCAGTTTCTATCAAAACCGGATAAACTTTACTATTCGCAAAATAAGGAGCAATTATATTATTTAGCGAAGTACCAGATATTACAGCAACTACTGCCGAAAATGTTAAGAAAATTTTTCCACTTCCCATAACAAATCCACCAAGTCTATCCAAAAAACCAAGTCCGCTTACTGAAACTATTTTTGATAAAAATTTACCAACTAGCAAGCAAACTAGCCAAAAAACTAGCCAAAGAGAGATAAATGCGACAAACTGTAAAAATGAAGGATTTTCAAATTTATATATATTTTTAGTTATAAACTCACCAGATAGATCTGAAAATCTACTAGCTATAATTAAGCCGCCGATAAGTCCGATAAGTCCGAAAGCTTCTTTTATAAGTCCATTTAATATGCCTTTTATGCCAAGCATCAAGACAAGAGCAATAATAATAATATCAAACCACGTTACTAAATCCATTATATAGTTCCTATTAAATTTTGAAGTTCTTGCTGGCTAGTTGAATAAGCTAGCGCATTTTCTTTTGCAATCTTACCCTCTTTTAGTACTTTCATCAAAGCCTGGGTTTGCGTACTCATACCAGTTTGTTGTTGATTTAGCTGCATCTGAGAGTAAATTTGATGTATTTTGTTTTCACGTATCAAGTTTGAGATAGCCATATTGTTTATTAAAATTTCATGCACCGCGCACCTTCCACCGCCTATCTTTGGGATTAGACTTTGTGAAACGACAGCGGTTAGCGAAACACTAAGCATATTTCTTACTTGTAATTGCTCACTTCCATCGAAACTATCAACGATCCTATTTATAGTTTGAATGGCTGAATTTGTGTGAAGCGTACCAAAGACTAAGTGTCCAGTCTCAGCCGCCGTAATAGCCGTTGAAATCGTCTCTCTATCTCTCATCTCGCCCACAAGTATGATATCTGGATCTTCACGAACCGCAGATTTTAGAGCCCTTGAGTAAGAAGTTGCGTCGGTGCCGATATTTCTATGAGAAAATAGAGCTTTTTTATTGTTATGCACAAACTCGACTGGATCCTCAATTGTAATAATATGCTTTCTATAATTTAAATTTATCTCATTAAGCATGGCTGCGAGAGTTGTTGATTTACCACTTCCTGTCGGTCCAGTAACCAAAATAAGACCTTTTTCACGCTTAATAATGTGTTTAAAAATTTGTGGGGCATTTAACTCATCAAGAGATGGGATATTGATTGGGATTATACGAAAAGCAGCAGCTAAATCACCATTCATGGTATAGTAATAGTTGCCACGAAAGCGACCAATATCTGGAAGCTCGATCGCAAAGTCAAGCTCTTTATTATTCTCAAGTTCACTTTTTTGTTCATCAGTAATCAAAGCAAAACATAAATTCTCTATATCCTTGCCACTTAATATGCCAAAATCAATGGGCTTTAAAGCACCATCTACTCTTATTTGCGGCTCGGATCTTGAAACAAGGTGAAGATCGCTTGCCTTATCACTCACAACAGTTTTTAAAAGTGTTTTTATATCGCCAGCAAGATTATTAAGGCTATTATCTTCTGGTATTTTTACACTTAAATTCTTTGCCTGAAGCTGTTCGATTAGATCCATATTTTTACCATTATTCTATTATTTTTGGTACAGCAAAAAAATGCCCTTCACGTGAAGGAGCGTATTTCAAGATCGTATCAATCACATCACTTGGTCTTGGCTCATCTTCTCTTAAAGGCGTGCCACCTTTTATAGAGCTAACTACAGCTTCATCGCTACTTAGATCAAGTTCATTTAAAATATCAACAAAAGAAACAATCTCGCTTAGTTGTTTTTTTACTTCTTCTCTTTTTTCATCACTGATTTGTAAGGCAGAAAGTTTTTCTAATTTATTTAAAAGAGTATCATCTATTTGCATTATATAAGTAACCTTATTAATTAATTTTGAGCCATTATATC
>NZ_LVXF01000007.1:0-33023 GCF_002092845.1 Campylobacter concisus | reverse complement strand
TTATACTTCTTACAGTTGAAATGAGAATAAAAATAGGCACAATGATGACACAAATTTGAATAAACAAAAGCAGTGCTCTAGTAAGCCCAGAAAAGCCGAGCACACGTGAGTCAGTCACGCCACTAAATAAAAATCCTATCATCAAAGCAGAAAAAAGCGCAGCATATATCACAAACCATCTTGAGCGAAAAGACTCTTTTACATCAAGCTTTGCTATTAAAAAAAGATTATTCACTCTTGCTCCTTAAATTTTCTTCTTTGATGATCTTGCCAAGATCCATATAGACGCATCTATCTAATAAATTTGCTATCTCATCGATACGGTGTGAAATAAAAACAAGTGTTTTGTTTTGCGTGAAGTTATCAAGTAAATTTTTAAAAGAAAGCCTTGCTTTCACGTCAAGATTTGCCGTTGGCTCATCAAACATCAAAATTTCACTATCCTTAGCAAATGCGATTGCTATTAACATCTTTTGTTTCATGCCGCCAGAGAGCTTATAAAACGGTTTATTTAAATTTGCATGTAAATCAAGCTCTAAAAGCTTGCTAAATTTCTCAATCTCTTCAAATTTTACATTTGAGCTTTTGCAAACAAACTCGCAAAGCTCACGCAGGTTAAATTTAAGCGGTGGTGGAGTTTGTGGCACAAATGAGATAAATTTCAAAGCCCCTTTTCTATCTTTTAGAGTATTTACGCCATTTATTGCAATACTTCCGCTATTTGGGATAAACTCGCCTAAAATGATACGCATGAGCGAGCTTTTGCCAGCTCCATTTTGTCCAAGTATTGCTATTTTTTCGCCAGATTTTACATTTAGGCTAACATTATCAAGTATCCTTTGCGAGCCAAAAATTTTAGTTACTTCTTTTATATCTATCAAAAATTTTCCTTATATGAGTTTTTTAAAGCCGTTGTCAAATTTCAGTGCATCTTGATGACACACATCAATGCACCTACCACAAAGCGTACAATCAGCGCCAGCTATCCTAAAGATATTTTTGCTCTCGTCAAGCTTTGCTCCCTTTTTTGTCATAAAAAGTACGTGAGGCACTAGACAAACATCAGTGCAAACTAAGCAGTGGTCGCATTTTTCTTTATCCCAGCTAACTTTTATGGCATTTGGTTTAGCTAGCACCGAGTAAGTCGCACCGATAGGACATACATACCTGCACCAAGCTCTACGTGAGAAGAAAATTTCAACCATAAGCATGGCTACAACAAACCAAATAGCATGAAAATAGCCATAGATAATAAATCTTGAAAAAATCCCAACAACATTAAAAATTTCAAATGTAAGGCTTGCACTAGCAAAGCTAAGGGTTAAAAATAAAATGGTAAAAACATATCGCCACTTTGTGTCAAAAACTCGTGGCTTTACTATCTTTTTAGCACGTAAATTTTCATGGATCTTCTCAGCTATCTCGCTTATTAATGAATATGGACAGATCCAAGAGCAAAAGCCTCTACCGCCAAAAATGATATAAAATGCCAAGATACTAAGTGAGCCAATTATTAAATTTACATGGATTTCATGCGTCGCCAAAAAGACTTGCAGGCTCATAAAAGCATCTGCCAAGTGAAAACCAAATATCCTTGAGGCACTGATGTCACCTTCTAAAATTTGTATATCAACTCTATATGAAAGCACAAATAAAAGATGAACTAGAATAATGCTAAAAATGCGCCAAAAACGTATACTAGGATGCTTCTTGCCATCTTTTGTAGTTGTGATTAACGTGCTTAGAAAGCTTACATTTCTAATCGTCGCACGAGTGTTATATTTGTCCATTTTTACTTTTTAAATTTAGAAATTTCATCTGCAAGGCTTTCAAGCTCGCTATCACTAACATTTGTAAGTAGCCCCTTCATAAGCGAGTTTTGCACCTTGCCAGCTTTATAATCAGCTAGCTTTTTAAGTAATTCATCCTTACTTAGGTGTGTTATATCAGGAGCTACGACGCCTTTTGCATTTGCACCATGACACGGAGCACAAGTTGTTAGATATTGCTTGCTAACGCCTTCATTGTGCACTTTAGCCACACTTAGACTTAGCTCTTTTACCTTTTTTAGCTCATCTTCGCTAGCAAATTCTTCACTAGACTTTGGCTGCTCTTTTGTAAAATTTTGCTCTACTTTTGGCTGAGCATTAGTTGCTGCTTTTTCCTTTTTAGGCGGAGTCTGGCTTAACATAAACACCATGATACCGCAAATCGCTACTGCTAAAATAATGGTTATAATCTTTCCTACTTTCATTATTTGCTCCTAAATTGTGTATTAAAATCACTGATTTCTTTAGCTAAATTTCTGATTTCACTATCATCCATTTTTTTAACAAGATCTCGCATCAAGACATTGACTTTTTCTTTATTTTTATAAGCATTTATCATTGTATAAATTTCATTTTCACTTTTTGTTAAAAGTGATGGTCCAATGATGCCATTTGCGTAATCATCATGACAAGCTGAACATTTTGTAATGAAATTTTTGCTAAGCCTACCCTTTATAAGTCTTAAATTTATAGTTTGAAGAGGGGTTCTTACCATTGCTAAAGCCCCGATTTGACGGCTTACGTTATTATCTTCAAGTCCAAATTTTACGCTCTTTTCGCCGTGCATATCGTATTTTATGAAGTCATTTTGTTTATTTGTACTTTGATTATTTTCTTTTTTTTCAACCTTTATGCTAGCACTCGTAGCCACATTTATTGGTTGCTCGCTAGCTGCTTTTTGCGCTTTGTCATCACTTTTTTCACAGCCGACAAATAGCAAAGCAACAGCCACTAAAGACATTATTAATCTCATTCTTTCTCCTTATAAATTTCATCATAACTCATTTTTGGGGCAATATTTATAATTTTTACAGGGCAAACCTCAGCACACACCCCACACCCAACACAGCCATGCTTTATGAGTGGTAAATTTGCTTCACTCATTACTATTGCACTATCGCCAACTGGGCAAATACTGACACAAAGGTCACAAATTTGACCGATTTTGCCTTTTATCTTATCTTTTTCTGCCTCTTCTCTATCGTTATAAACTTTGCGAACAAGCAAATCTTCAACACTATCTTCGCTTAGTTTTTCTCTTTTTAGGCACATACAGGCATTTGCATTACTCAAGACAGCAACACCCATTTTCACATCATCAACAACTTTTGTAGCATGATCTAACGCACCACTTGGACAGGCGAGCACACATGGGAAAAGATCACATAAATAGCAACCTCTCTTTTTAGGATCTATGTATGCTGTACCATTTGAATATCCATCTTTTATATCAAGCAAACTTATACTGTGATAAGGGCATACCTGCACACACTGACCGCATTTAACACAAAGATCATCAAAGTCATCAACCGCGCCTGGTGGTCTAAGATAGAGTTTATCGCCGCTACTTTTTGGCAAAATTTTACCTATGCCATATCCTGCGGCAGCTGCGACTGAGCCTAAGATTATAAATTTTCTTCTATCCACGTTTTGCCCTTAACGCGTTAAAATTTGAAGCATCAAGTGGTTTTATCCTTGGCGTGCTATCTTCAAGTAGCTTTACTGGCTCAGAAAATGGTGCGAGTTTGGCTAAAAAATTTAAGATACTAAAGACACTTGAGCCATAGAAAAACTGCAAATTCGGATAATACTGCCAAAGCTGATCGGCATACGATAGATGCATAAACGGCGTATCACCATAGCCATCTTTATCTCTATCAAAGCTCTCATACTCATCATAATAATTTTTACTCCACCGATTTAATGCCATTTTATCGCCTGGAGTGTCGTTCGCAACGATATCCATATTGCCTATAAAATCATTATTTTCAAATATGCTTGTCCCCTGAGTAGCGTGAAAATATACGCCAACTACGTTGTGTAAAATTTTATTGCCTAAGAAATTTATCGTTGAGCCTGGCTGAAACGGCGAGTTATCAAGCAAAATTCCTCTCGCATTATAGATAAGTGTATTATTTTCGATAGTAAAATTTGAAACATCTTTTAGACCAATACCAATACCAAAAGCGCCGTCACTATCCATAACAAGATTATTTTTTATATTTGAGCCAGCCGAATACATAAAAAACATTCCGACTGCATTGCCGATAAAATCATTGTTTTCGACTAAATTTTGATTCGCATACATAAAGTGAAGCGAGTATCTACCGCGAATCGCTTTATTTTTTAAAAATTTATTATGACTTGCATACCATGCAACCATATCGCGGCTATCATAAATATAATTACCTTCTATTAAATTTTCATGGCTATACCAGAGTCTAACAGCATCACCTCTAAAACCAAGACTTGCCCCTTTTTTAGAAGTGATGTTATTTTCAGTGATCTTTGAGCTGCTGCACTCTTTAAAATCAATCCCAAAAAGCACATCACTCAAGTCATTTTGCGTAACCAAGACATTATTTGCTTTATCACAGCCAATGCCAGCATCAAGCTCACCAAGATCATTTCCGCTACCACTTATCTTTAAATTTCTAAGCGTAACATTTGAGGCAATAATCTTTACAACTGTGCCTTTACCATTTCCTTTTATGCGAGCGTTTTTGCCCTCACCAACGATACTAAGCGGCTTATTTATAGTTATGCTTCCTTCATAGATGCCGTCTCCTAGCTTTATAACATCGCCAGGGCTAGCATTATTTATTGCATCTTGAAGGATATTTGCAGAGCTAAAAATAGGCAAGAAAGCAAGGGCAAAATTGAAAATTTTACGCATTTAGCTCTTTTTTCTTTGAAAATACTGCAAGTATGCAAAATACACTCATAGCAATCATAACCCAAAATCCGATACTTGGATAAGAGTGAGTTGTAAATTGTGCAACGCTACCATCACCTAAAACTGTTGGCATAAATGGTTTAATCTTAAATGCACCCCACTCTTGCATATTGTGTCCATACCAGTAAAGCCATCCTGCAAATGCGCTCATAAATAGCACAGGCGCGATAATCGTTGGAACCATAAGAAGCGAGTTAAATTTGCCGTTGTAATACAAAAATGCAAGCATACAAAGCGTTGAAATAAGCAAATAATAAGGTGCTATCGCTCGCTCTAAATTTCCGCCATGCTCCATAGGATACATACCGATGTAGTGATTTATCGTATTCATCTCATGCACGTCGCCACTATATCCATCTACGTGAAAATATACAGGAATTCCATCAGGAAAGGCTGATTTTGGATAATTTGGAGCTTCAAGAGAGACGTACCAGATAGGAAAAGATGGTGTACCTATCTCTGCTTTTTGTTCGATCATCTTATGAAGATCGCTTGCTACATCTTTTGATAAAAGGTGATTTTTATACTGAAATGAGCTATAAAGATTATAGATACCGTAAGTATAAGATGGTAGTTCATCGCCATCAGCTATACGCTCTTTTGCTCCGTGCCAACCAAGAACAGGCAAAGTAAAACAAACAGTCATTAAGACAAGTGCAACAATGGTATAAATTTTATATTTACTCATGATCTCTCCTTTAAATTTTAAAATTTCACTTGCTAAAAATAAAATTTTAAAATTTAAAAAGGGGCAAAATGCCCCTTTAAAAACTACATACCAGCGTTTTCATCTACCCATTTTAGGTATTCGATGATATTTTTGATCTCTTCATCACTCATATGCTGATTTGGCATTCTAAGGTTAAAGTAATCAATCATTGATTTAATGTAGTCGTCATTATAGAACTTAGCAGGATCTTTGATAAATTCTGCTACCCATTTTTCACCATTTTCATGTCTTAGTAAAACGCCTGTTAGGTCTGGACCTGAGCTTACTTGACCGATAACGTGGCAACCATTACAACCGCCTTTTAGATAAGCCTCTTCACCTTTTGCAGCAGCTGGACTCATCGGAGTTGCAATCTCTTTAGCTAGGTTATTTTTAGCTCTTAAGCCAACGTCAGCTGTTTTTACCATGTATTGCCATACTTGGTACTCCCAAAGGATAGCGCCGTTTACGTCGCCTTTTTTATAAGCTTCGTCAGCTTTAGCTTTTACCTCTTTGATGTGGCCGTATTGATCAAGTGCGTCATCAACCAAAGCTTTTACTTTTGGATATTTCTCATAATGTTTCTCTTTTAGGTATTTAACAACCTCTTGGATAACATCGTCAGTTGCCTTATTAGTTGCGATTACTTTGTCGTATTCAGCTTTTAAAGCTTCTGGGCTTAGAGTTTTTAGCTTGTTATTTTTTGCAGATTCATATTTTTTATTTGGATCTTTAACAAGTAAATAACCCATCATCTCTAGGTGAAGTGCTGAGCAAAACTCGGTGCAGTAGTATGGGAAGACACCTTCCATATCAGCTACGAAATTTACTGAAGCGGTTTTGCCAGGCTCTAGTGAAGCGTGAATGTTGTAAAGGTCGATGCCAAAGCCGTGAGTCTCATCTTGAGCGCGTTCTAGGTTTGTTAGGTGAATTGTTACGTTATCACCTTTATTTACTTCGATGTGCTCTGGGTTGATATGGCTTCTGATCATTGTCGCATAGACGGTTACATTTTTGCCATTTCTCTCAACTCTTTCTTGACCAGCTAGAGTTGCATATGGGCTAGCCTCGCCTGTTCTTGAGTTTGTGCCCATATTGTAAGTAAGCGCTGGGCTTAGTTTGCTAGCAGCTATTGAAACAACATCGTGTGGCTCGCCAAGTGGTATTGGCATATCATAGATTAGATCCATTTTTGCACCAGTGATGTCTATTAGCTGGTGATTTTGTGGATGAAGTGGGCCAACTGGGCTAAAGCGATCGATTGAAAGTTTATCAAGAGCGATTGCATATTTGCCAACTGGTTTTGCTGATTTGCCTTCCATTGTATCAAGGTGGCCGATATTGTAGTGAACATTTATCTTATCAAGCACTTTTAAATTTTTATAGTCCCATTTTACGATTTGACTATCAACGTAAAGTGATGTATAAAGTACGCCATCTTGTGAGTCAAATGATGTATGCAGTGGTCCAAGGCCAAGTTCGACTTGTCCGTGCATTGACTTTTCTCTATCTAAGATAGGAATTCCGTATGGGTCAGTGCCAGCATACTCTTTTTTATCGATTAGCTCTTTGATCTTTCTAAAGTCATAAACTGATGTGTGAGTATCAAGCTTACCGCCAATAATGATATATCTACCATCTGGGCTTACGTCACAACCGTGTGGGCTCTTTGACTCTGGGATCAAAAATAGCGCACCTGCTTTTACAGCAGCGTCTATTGTAACTACCTTGTGACCATTTATAACTTTGTAATTTTTCTTGTCTTGAACAAGTTTTTCTAAAATTTTCCAGTTATAAACATGCAAGAAGTCAGTGTCATTTCTACTTGCACCTGCTTCAAATGGAGGGAGACCTTTTTCGATACCGCCGGTATACATCTCAGTGTTTATTGAGTTTGTAAAGCCCCAGCCGTAGCTCTCGCCTTTACCAGCATCACTTAGATCTTGCCAGTATGGTGGAAGCTCAAGAGAAAATGACTCTTTCTCATCGATCTTGCCTTTTGGATAGTCAAATTTCCAAAAAGTTACAGCACCTCTATAAACTGCTTCATAGTCATCTATTGAGTGGTAGTTGTTATCAAGTGGAGCTGCATATTGGCTAGCTTCGATAACATACTCGCTATTTGGAGTGATGAAGCTACCGCCGTGCTCACTCTTCATGATAGGGTTTACAACGATTTGAGTTGTCTCAAAGTCATGCAAATTTATAACTGCGATTCTTGGGTTAGCTTTATCGTTGATAAATAGATAATCACCAACATACTCACCATTTTTCTCAGTGAAATTTGGGTGGTGTGTATCGCCCCATGTTATCTCTTTGCCCCTGATGTTGCCTTGTTTTAAAACAGCTTTTGACTCATTGTCATAGCCATATCCTTGCCAAGGCTCTGGCGTGAAAACGCCGATGTATTTATAAATTCTCATCGACGGAACGCCATAAACTAGCACTTGACCGCTTTGCCCACCAGATGAAAAGACGATGAAATCATCTTTTTTACCGCTAGGCTGATAAGTTTTAGCAGCTGCAAGGACATCCTTTTCGCTTAGCCCACGCTCTTTCATGACTTTTTCAAGGTCACTACTAGCAGCACAAGCAGTCGTTAAAGATAGCCCAAGCAACGCAGCACTTGCGACACAAAATAACTTTTGCATTTACTCTCCTTTTTAAAATGAATTTATCTCTAAACTCTTTATCTCATTGTCTAAATTTACGCCATTTAAGACGCCTTTGTCTATAAAAATTCTTTTTATCTCATTGCTAAAAAGAGCCTTTTGTCCTTTTAACTTAAAATCTTTGTCAAATTTATAGACTACTCCATCCCCATCACCTATAAAAATTTCATCCTCCATACACGCAAGAGCTGAAATTTTAGATTTTAAAACTTGCTTTTTAATTCCACTTTTAAAATCTAAAATTTCTCCATCTCTAAAGCCAAGCAAAATATCATTCCCTTTAAATTTACAGGCACTAAGCGGAGCAAAGCCAACACGCTTTTTCTCTTTTAAATTAAGCTCTTTATCAAGCAAAAATGCTTTGCCATTAAAGCTCGTAAAAAATAGCTCATCATCAATTGGCAAAAGGCTCGAAATTTTATAAACATCTTTATAATTTTTAGTTAAAAGTTTATTTAGATTTTTATCAAAAACGCCTATGCTTACTTCATTAGCCATATCGCAAGCTACGTAAATTTTATTTTTAATTGCCATAATTTGCGAAATTTTACAGCCGACATTTGGCATGGCAAATAAAAAATTTCTCTCATTTGCCACTTCAATAATCTCATTGTTTAAATTTGCGATATAAAAGGATTCTCCATCATTTCCGCACTCTTGATTTTTATAAATCGTCTCTTTTATATCCAAATTTTTAATCTGTCCATCTTTTATAAAGACGATGCTTTGGTTGCTTTCATTAATAAAGCAGCCTAATTGCTGGGCAAAAGCTGTTATCAAAAACAAACTTATACAAAGCAGAAATCTCATAATCCAAGGCACTTTCATCATAAATTTATTAAGTAAAAAACTATACATACTTAACTCTTAAAAGCAAATTAGCGATTAATTTATTTTTTTTAAGCTTTTAAAGAAAAATATCAGTAAATTTTTTTAAATTTTATTATTTACATTATATAGATATTATGATTTAATCAATACTAATATGGTTTTAATAAAATTTATTATCTATTGAATCGCTTATTTTTAGTGCTAATTTGAATAAAAATCTAATTTTAAATTATTTCTTAAGAAAATTATTTAAATTAAATAATTATATTAAGTAATGAGAAATCTTTAGCATTTAAACAAAAGCCAAAAATTTATGCATTTGGTATATTTTTAGCTTAAACCTATTGATAATTTAAATTTGTTTAAATAGGCTATAATCCGCCAAAAAAAGGAGAGATAATGCTAACGCATTTAGATGAGAAAGATCGTCCAAAAATGGTCGATGTAAGCCCAAAAGATCCAACAAAAAGAGTAGCAACTGCTAGCGGGATCATCAAAATGAGCAAAGAGGCCTTTAGAGCGATCAAAGAAAATACTGGCAAAAAAGGTCCAGTCATTCAAACGGCTGTCGTTGCTGCGATAATGGGAGCAAAAAAGACAAGCGAGCTAATCCCGATGTGCCATCCGCTAGCTATTTTAGGTGTGGATTGTGATATCGAAGAGCTATCTGAAATTTGTGCTTTTAAGCTTTATGTGAGCGTAAAAATAGAGGGCAAAACAGGCGTTGAGATGGAGGCATTAACTGGCGTTAGCGTGGGGCTTTTGACCATTTATGATATGGTAAAAGCTATAGATAAAAGCATGGAAATAAGTAATATCGTATTAGAGAGTAAAACAGGAGGAAAAAGTGGCGAGTATATGCGATCTAAATAACAAAAAAGCAAAAATTGATTACCCAACGCATTGGGAATATAAAATAATATTTGATGCAGATGTCAATGTAGAAGAAAAGGTAAAAGAGATAGTAAAAGATAGAGAATTTAAACTAGTCTTTTCAAAATTTAGCAAAGATAAAAAGTATGTAAGCTATGATCTAGCCGTGCTAGTTTTGAGCGAAGAAGAGAGGCTAGAGATATTTTCAGCACTAAAACACGAAGCAAAATACGTTTTATAAGGTAAAAAATATGAATAATTTAGAACAAAATTTACATGATTATAAAAGCAGCGATGGCTTATTAATAAGCATAAAAGCTCTTTGCAATAACTTCTTTCAAGATGCTGCAAACAAAGATATAAATGCTTTGCCAGAAATTTTAAAGGCTAAAATGAATGAGCTTTATGACAAAATGAATAAAGAAGATCTCATAAATGCAAAAAATCTAAAAAGTGCCATGGAGGGAATAAATCAGGCCATTGTCGGTGCTGAAGAAAAGGCACTTTACGAGCTACTTGATAAAAAAGATGAGCTAAACCGTGCAATAGAAGCAAAACGTGAAGAGATAAAAAATAGGCTCAAAATTTCATTTGAAGCAGCTGAAGAAGTCGTAAAAGATAGAAATTTTAGTGAAAAAGAGGAAATTTTAGAGCTTTTAAATAATGCGATCATTAGAGAAACAAGACTTCTTGGTATCTTAAAAGAGAGCGCTCAAATCGCATTTTTGACAACTCTTGAAGGCGCAAAAGATGTCGAGGAAACAGCTGGTGCGATAGCTAAAAATATGACTTATGTTGCGATAATTGGAGGAGAGTTTAGCAAAGAGCGGATACTTGAAATTTCAAAAAATATCATCATAGCAGCGGCAAATTTAGCAGACGAGGGTCATATCTTTGCAAAAGAGTTGATAAGTGGAGCGATAAGTGGCACAAGAGATGGCATTTTAAGGGCCATAGAAAAGCTTAAAGATGAGGCGAAATTTGCTCCAGATGAGCTTAGGCTAAACTCGCAGCTACTAAACTTAAAAAATATTGATGAAGAATTTATAGCATTGCTTAGGGAACTTGAAAAAGAATTTGAAGGTGTGGCAAGAAATGAGATCGAAAATGTGATAAATAGCGAGCTAGATACAAACCTAGCAAAATTTAAACGCATTAGCGATCAAGCAAGAGAGCAGATCATTTCAAGGATAGAAGAATTAAAGTCAAACGGCATGGCAAAGCTTATGAGCGAGGCAAATAATAAATTTGAAGCCCTAAAGCAAGAGCTAAACGACAAGAGCAAAAAGCTAAAGCTAAATTTTGATACAAATGACAAAATCGAAGAGATCAAACAAGAGATCACTAATCTTGAGAAAAAAGCCAATGAAAAATTTGAAGACATCAAACAAATTGACATCAAATCAGAAGCCAAGAAATTTGGAGATAGAGCTTATCAAGCTGCAAAAGATCTGTTAAATGTTATTAAAAAAGATAAAAAAGAGGATTAAATTATCAAGCTTATCTTGAAATTTTTTCTGAAAGATACTCGCACTACATATTCTTGCCAAGTGTGAAAAATTTCTCCACACTTGGCTTTTACTTTTTAAAGCTTTAAAATCATAAAAATAGATAAAGTAAAAATGCTCCTAAAATCAAGCGATAGATGACAAAAGGAAGCATTCTAATCCTTGAGATGATACCCATAAATAACTTCACGCACACGTAGGCACTAACTGCACTTATAATTACACCAAGGGCAATGTCGCTCCATGGCAAAGCGTTTGGATCTTTTATAAGCTTGATGCTCTCAAGTCCGCCGGCTAGGATGATGACTGGGATCGACATCAAAAATGAGAAATTTGCACTTCCCTTGTGGCTAAAGCCTAAAAATAAGGCTGCCGTCATCGTTATGCCTGATCTTGAGACGCCAGGGATAAGCGCCACAGCTTGAGCAAGGCCGATAATAAGCGCAAATTTTATGGTCATTTCATATTCGCTTTTGTTTGTTGAGCGAAGATCAGCAAAGTAAAGTGCGATGCCAAAGATGATCGTAGTAACAGCGATCACAACGCCGCTTCTTGCATACTCTTCGATCACATTGTTAAACAAAAGCCCAAAGATGCCAACTGGGATAGTGGCAAATCCCACGCACCAAACAAGAAAGCTATCGCCTACCATCTTTCTTTGCGCGATCGAGGCAAAAAAGTCGCGAAGTAGCTTAAAAATCGTATCTTTAAAATAAAAAAGTATCGCGCTTAGCGTACCAACATGCACTGCCACGTCAAAAGCAAGCCCTTGATCTGGCCAGCCAAGTAGCTTTGGCACCAAGATGAGATGAGCCGAGCTAGATATCGGCAAAAACTCGCTTATGCCTTGCACCAAGGCCAAAACGATAACGTGAGAAATTTCCATAAAATGCCTTTTTTGATTTTAGATTGCAGCTGGGGATTTTACTCCCCAAGATTAAATTTATATAAGTTCGCTAGCAAAATTTGCAAGCTTTTGCGGAGTAAATCCGAAGTGATCAAATAGCTCATTTGCCTTGCCGCTGGCGCCAAAGCTATTCATGCCATAAACTGCGTCGGCAAATTTATACCACTCATAGCCAGTTGCTGCCTCAACTGCGATGATAGTCGTGTTTTTATCTAAAATTCTAGCCAGATACTCAGCTGGCTGCTCGCAAAGCAGATCAAAACAAGGCGCTGATACGATATTTGCACCGATGCCTTGCTCAGCTAGAAGTGCAGCTGCTTTTACGCAGAGTGAGACCTCGCTGCCGCTTGCTATAAATGTGATCTTCGCATCTTTTGCCGAGCTTAAAAGATATGCGCCGTTACTAACCTCGCCAAATTCGCCTTTTGCAAGTGGATCAAGCCCTTGACGGCTAAGCACAAAGGCACTTGGAGCATTTAAATTTAGAGCCACTTTCCAGCTAGCTGCATTTTCGTTACCATCAGCTGGGCGGAAAGTGTAGAAATTTGGCATCGCTCTAAATGTGCTAAGCTGCTCGATAGGTTGGTGTGTCGGACCATCTTCGCCAACGCCGATACTATCGTGCGTGAAGACAAAAAAGTGCTTGATGCCCATGAGTGCTGCTATCCTTGCACTTGGCTTTAGATAGTCGCTAAAGATAAAAAATGTCGCTGAAAATGGCAAGAAAAGGCCGTATCTAGCGATACCGTTGTTGATGGCTGCCATGGCATGTTCTCTGATGCCGTAGTGGATATTTTTGCCATTTGGAAAGTCGCCCATACCCTTTAGCTCAGTCTTATTTGAAGGAGCTAAGTCAGCGCTACCGCCGATAAAGCCAGGTAGTTTTTTAGCTATCTCATTTAAAATGACATGGTTTGTATCTCTTGTGGCTAGCTTTTTGTCGCTAAAGTCTGGAAATTCGATCTTACTAAAGTCTGGATTAAGAAGCGAGTTTAATAAATTTTTGCCTTCAATGCTTAACGCCTCAACCTTTTTGTTCCACATCGCCTCTTCAAGATCTCCCTTTTCAACTGCACCTCTAAATCTTAAAAGCACGTCTTCGTCGATAGCAAATTTCTTCTCAGGGTCAAAGCCAGCTGCAGCCTTTGCCTTTTTGATGATCTCTTCGCCAAGTGGCGCGCCGTGGCTGTGGTGTGAGCCTTCAAGCTCCATTGCACCGCGTGCTATACGTGTGTTTGCGATGATAAGATATGGCGACTCTTTCTCGTTTGCCTGCTCTAGTGCAAATTCGATCTGATCGTAGTCGTGTCCATCGATGCGCGCGACCTCCCAGCCCTGCGCCTCAAACCTCGCTTTGACATCCTCGCTAAATGCTATTGCTGTGTCGCCCTCGATCGTGATATTGTTTGAGTCGTAAATGAGCACAAGGTTGTCTAGTCTTAAATTTCCTGCGATTGAACATGCCTCGTAGCTTATGCCCTCTTCTAGGTCGCCGTCGCCGCAAAGGCAGTAAATTTTATGATCGATTATTTTATTGTCCGGCTCGTTTAGCACGTTTGCAGCGTATTTTTCTGCCATGGCTAGACCGACTGCATTTGCCACGCCTTGGCCAAGTGGGCCAGTGGCCACCTCAACGCCTGGAGTGTGAATTTCTGGGTGTCCTGGAGTATTTGAGCCAAGTTGGCGAAAATTTTTAAGCTCATCAAGGCTTAGATCGTAGCCGCTTAAGTGCAAGAAGCTATAAACCAAACTTGATGCGTGACCACCGCTAAAAACGAGCCTATCTCTATTTAGCCATTTTGGATTTTTTGGATTGTGTTTTAAAAAGTTGCTTAAAACCACCATAATATCAGCTAAACCCATAGGCGCACCTGGGTGTCCGCTGTTAGCGTTTTGCACCATATCAGCGCACAAAAATCTTATAGTATCGGCTTGTTTTTTTAGCATATGATCTCCTTTTATTACGTCAGATTATACAAAAAAGTGATTAAAACTTGCCTTGCATTTTTGTCCAAAATGTCTAAATAGTGATATAAATTTTTTAAATTTTTAGTAGTAAAAAAGCTAGAAATTTCTAGCTTTTATCTAAGGTGTTTATCCGTAAGCTCCAAGATCATCTTTGCTATGCCAGAGTCTATCTGATTTAGTGCCTCTTCTATCTCGCAAATAAGCTCATCTTTTTTCTTTTTAGCGCCCTCAAGGCCAAGTAAATTTGTAAATGAGTTTTTCGCTAGGTCGTTATGCACAGGCTTTCCAGCGGCCGCTTCGTCGCTTGTAAGATCGATGATGTCGTCTTGTATCTGAAAAGCAAGGCCGAGCTTTAGTCCGATATCATAAATTTTCTCGCACTCACTATCGCTTAAATTTACTATCACAGCGCCCATTTTTAGGCTAGCGGCGATCAGCTTTGCGGTTTTGTGGATATGTAAAAAGACTAGCTCATCAAGGCTTAGCATCTTGCCAGAGAGGCCAAATTTAGCCTTTGCTCTTTTGATGTCCTCTTTGTTTGTATTTTCAAAAAAACAATCAAGCGCCTGACCTAGCACCATGCCACTAACGCCAGCATTTTCGCTTAAAATTTCCACGCATTTTATACGTGTTTCAGCTGGTAAATCGGCATATGAAATTTCATAAAAAGCATGCGTATTTAACGCATCTCCTACAAGTATAGCAGTAGTCTCGTCATATGTGACGTGAAGCGTTGGTGTGCCGCGCCTAAGGCTTGCGTTATCCATCGAAGGTAAATCATCATGAATGAGCGAATAAGTGTGCATCATCTCAAGCCCCAAAGCCACTCTCATCGCCTTTTGCGTGCGGCTTTTATCCACACTTTCCACCACGCCAAGAAGCAAAAGCGCCCTAAAGTGTTTCCCTCCAGCCTTTAGCATAACGCCAAGTGCCTCCTCGTAATAAGGGTGAAAGCTCGGCGCTTTTGGAAAATTTGCGTTTAGAAATTTTACAAAGTCCTCAAGCAGGCTCATTTTGGCACTCTTGCAAAAAACTGAAAGTCATTTCTAGTAAATAGCAGCGTAAAATTTTTTAACTCACCAAGCTTCTCTAAAAGCTCTTCACGACTACTCACGCTTTGTTTATCAAAACCCAAAATTTTATCGCCGGTCTTGATGCCAAAAATTTCTGCATTTGACTTTGGCTCGACCTTTGTAACGACTAAATTTTTATCCACCGTGATACCATAATCCACCAAAATCTTATCATCAAGCATTGTTTGTGGCTCTTTTGGCATGATATTAAAATTTGGTATATCAAGGCTTGAAGGGGCATCTACATCGAGGCTTTGGTTAAATTTCACATCACCACTTACTGGCACTTGAAAGAGCATTTCTTGCTTATCGCGCTTCACGATGATGTCAAGCTTTGCGCCCTTTGGAGCAAAAAGCACCATCTCATTTAGCTCTCTTAAGCTCTTTGGCTTGATGCCATTTACACTCACAAGCTCATCATCGACTATCATCATCTTGCCACGGCCCAAAGGATCAACAAGACCCACAAAAAAATTATCCTCTTTTTGCAAGAATTTCACGCCGATATCGCCGTAGTAGACGTCATCATAAGATACAAAGTGCTTTAAATAGCGATTTGGTATAAATTTATCAGCTCCAACAGCTATGCCTATCATCTTGCAGCAAGGTGTGTTTATCTCGCCAGTTGCGTTATACTCGAAGCTTAACGTGTCAAAATCGCCTAAATTTTGCCCCAAAGACTTGATGTGACCCATGACGGTGTTATTAGAGTCGTTTAAGATGCCAACCCAAGTGCTCTTTTTGATGCGCTCCTCGTTGGTCTCATCAGCCATCACAACGGGGCTTAGCTCCTTGCTAGAGCGGACCAAAAAGAGCTGCAAATATGGGTCAAATTTGACATACTCGCCAAGTGGAGCTCCCTCGCTTTTTGGCACCGCGATTAAATTTTTAGTGATAGCCACACCAAAGTGTTTATTTACCGAGACGATCGAGTTTTTGTTCTTTTCAAAGCAGGCGTTAAAGTCTTCTTGCGTAGGTCTAGGATCGGCGTTTAGGCAAAGCGCTGATAGCAAAAGAGCAAGGACAAATTTATATTTTAGTTTCATTTTATCCCCATCGAAGCAAGGCCGCCAAGCATCCTTGAAGCGGTGTTTTTCTTATCGGCCTCAACTGACTTTAGCACGTCATTCACGGCGCTTATTAGCAAAATTTGCATACTCTCTTTATCTTCAAGCAAGCTATCATCTATGCTGATATCAAGTATCTCGCCGCTGCCGTTTGCTCTAACGCTCACTAGTCCGCCGCCGCTTTTTGCTCCAAATTCTTTATTTTTGCTCTCTTCTTCCATCTGCTTGGCCTGCTTTTGCACATCCTCAAGCATCTGCCCCATCTTTGAAAAGTCAAATCCCTCAAACATCGCCTACTCCTTTATGATCTCGTTTTTGTTATTTACATGCACGATGGTTGGCTTAAATTTCTTAGCCTTTTTAAATTTCATGCTAGCGTAAGCCACGATGATGACCACATCTCCTACGCAGACCTTTCTAGCAGCTGCGCCGTTTAGGCAAATTTCGCCTTTTTTGCCCTTTATCACGTAGGTGGCAAATCTCTCGCCATTATTTACGTCTAAAATTTCAACCTTTTGATTTTCTATCAAATTTGCAGCTTTTATCAGCTCCTCGCCGATGCTGATCGAGCCAACATAGTTTAAATTTGCGTCTGTTACGACGGCTCTGTGGATCTTACTAGCTAAAATTTCTATATTCATTTTTACCTCTTTAAAAGCTCTTTTACTACTTCTTTGTCGCTAAATGGGTGCTTGACGCCATTTATCTCTTGATATGGCTCGTCGCCTTTGCCAAGTATGACAAGCGCCCAGCCAGGCTCTAGCTTGCTGATAGCCAGTACGATCGCTTCTTTGCGATTGACGTTTCGTATCAAATTTTCATTTTGGCTCATACCAGCGCAAATTTCATCTATTATGCTCTCTGGCTCTTCGCTTCTTGGATTGTCACTTGTGACGATGCAAATTCTTGCGTATTTTTGGGCTATCGCTCCCATTTTTGGGCGCTTTGTCCTATCTCTATCGCCGCCTGCACCAAAGACTGCGATCAAATTTAGATGTCTAAGCGAGTTTAGCACCTTTTCTATGCCATCTGGCGTATGGGCAAAGTCCACGATGACTAGCGGATCAGTGCTAACCACTTCCATCCTGCCACTAACACCTTTAAATTTGCTTATCGCATTTGAAAGTGCGGCTGCGTCTGGACGCTCTAGCAAGCAAACAGCGCCAAGAGCGGCGATTAGGTTATAAAGATTAAACTCGCCTTGCAGACTTGAGTCTATCTCCACATCACCATTTGGCGTCTTGATAACCGCGTCTATGCCGTCCTTTAGCCCATAAACTACCGGCGCAAAGCTAGCTGGCTTTTTAAGCGAATACGTATAAGCGTTTTTTGGGTTAAATTTAATGCCATTATCATCAGCATTTATAAGCTTCATGCAATCATCATCAAAAAAGCTTGATTTTACTCTAGCATACTCCTCCATGCTCTTATGGTAGTCGAGGTGGTCTTGAGTCAAATTTGTAAAAATTTTTAGAGCAAATTTCAAGCTCTCTATACGTTTTTGGGCGATTGCGTGTGAGCTAACCTCCATCACAAAGTACTCACAGCCCTGCTCACTAGCTGCTTTAAGGTAAGAAAGCGTCTTTAAAATAGCACTCGTCGTAAGCGCCTTGTCATCTATCTGCTCACCCTCTATAAATGCCCCTCTCGTGCCACTTAGTCCGCATTTTTTGCCTAAATTTCGTAAAGTCTCATAGATAGCAGCAGCTGTTGTGGTCTTGCCATTTGTACCTGTGATGCCAACTATCTTTAAGCTTTCATCAATTTTTAAAAGCTTTTTGCACTCTTCAAGGCTGATTATCTTTGCACCATTTTTTACCGCTGCCTCTGCAAATTTTGCGTTTGCAGCAGTTTGCACAAAAAATGAACCCTTTTCGCACTCGTTTGAGTCATCTGTTATGAAGCTATTTTCTACTGATATTTTCATCGTTTTGTCTTTTTTGTATCTCTTTAAAAAGCTGATCTATACGCTCATCACCACCAAACATCACCGCCGCACTCTCAAGATAGTTTATGCTCATTTCGATAAAGTCATTTTTTATCAAATTTCCCAAAAATTCTAAAAAATCATCTTTGTTTGAGATCATTACCTTGGTTGAGAACATGATGTTTTCAAAGACCTTTTTGAAGCTCCCGTCCTTATAAACAGCCTTTTTAAAGTCCTCGTAGCTGATTGCATCTTGCTCTTCAAAATACTCATCGCTAGCCAATCTTGATTCTAAAATTTTTAAAATTTCATCCATTCCTTCATCATCTTCGCCAGCTCTTAGTTTATCCATAAAATAGTCAAATAAAAGTTTTGCTTCCTCTGCATTTTTCTCGCCAAGGGAGCAAATTTGTATCAAAAATAGTAAATTTTTATCCTGTGTCTTTTCGTAAGCTAGAGAGAAGTAAAAGATCGCTTCTTTAAATTTAGAACGTTTGAAGTGTTTAATGCCTATTTTTTTATAATCTATCAATGTCAAATTCCTCGCCAATCGGGATATTTACGACCTCAAGCTCTGGGTGGATATCCATACGAAGTTGTCTTTCGAGTCCATATTTTAGTGTAGTTGTGCTAGCTGCACATCCATGACAATGCCCTGTGAGTCTTACGTAAATTTTGCCGTTTTTTATGCCAAGTAGCTCCATGCCACCGCCATCATTTTCAAGCATCGGTAATACCTTTTGCAAACTCGCACTGACTGGTTTTAAAAGTTCTTCATCGCTAAATGGGATCATATCTTTTTCCTATTAATTTTTTGGGCTATTATAGCAAAATAAAAATGCAAAAAATAATGGCTATATTTTTGCTTAGCGCTAATTTTGCTTTGTAATGTAAACCTTTTTGATACGCCTAGTCAGCTTTAGTTTTTAAATATTTGAGCTAAAATTTAGTTAATTTTTGATTATAAGTTTTAGGATAAAAGGGCAAATTTGCCCTTTTTGTTTAATCTATTAGAAGTGATTTTATATCTACTTTTTGCTCGATCATCTTGCTCTCAAGCATAAATTCTTGCGTAGCTTCAAGTGCTTTTATATCTTCAGCCGTGATCTTTGGACTAAAGTCATACTGCGGATACATACTCTTTACCGCCTCTATGCTAAGCCCGGTCTCTTCAGCTGTAAATTTTAATGCCTCTTCCTCATTTGCTTTCATAAAAGCCAAAATTTCATCTTGAGCCTTTTTAAATTTCTCAACTAGATCTTTATGCTTTTTGTAAAATTCTCCGCTTGTGGCAGTAACGATGACTGGAGTGATGACGCCCTTGCCTGTTGTTACGACACTAAGTCCTGATTTTTTAGCATTATAAGCAGCTGGTCCAGCAAGAAGTGCTGCATCGACGCTACCATTTTCAAGTGCAGCTTGTGCAGCTGGGATGCCCATAGAAACGAACTCTACATCATTTATACCAAGTCCGCCAAGAGCAAGATATCTAACCAAAAGCTCATTTAATATCGTACCTTTTGGCCCTGCTATTTTTTTACCTTTTAGGTCTTTAGCGGTTTTTATACCTTTATCTTTAGCAAATATTGCAAAAGCTTCGGGTGCTCTTGAATAGGCACTTATGATCTTTATGTCAGCTTTGTTTGCCGCAGCAAGTATGACTGAAGTTCCGCCCACGCAGTTTAGAAACTGAAGTGAGTTTGAAGCTAGAGCTTGAGTCTGCTTTGCGCCTGATGTTATCTCAGAGTATTCGACTGGCATGCCAAAAGATTTAGCATAAAAGCCTTTAAATTTATCGACGATTGAGGGGACGTTTAGCGGCGATTTGACGTAGGTCATGCCGATCTTATCTAGCTCACTTGCGTTTGCGACTAGACAAAGCAAAGAGGCTGCACACAAAATCTTAAAAAACTTTCTCATATTTGCTCCTTTAAAAATTTTCCAAATTATATAACTTTTTGCTTCGTTTTGGTTTTAATTATCATTTTATAAAATGCTAAATTTCACTTAAAATTTTACGTTTTAAATTTATTAATTCATTGCAAAGCAAATCTCTTGGCTTAGCTAGATTTGACAGGTCATAGTTTGATTTCATCCCGCCTTTTTCAAGCAAAATGATCTCATCTGCTAAATATAGGGCTTCATCGACATTGTGAGTGACAAAAATGATGGTTTTACCGGCTTGGAGCTTTAAAATTTCAGCCTGCATGCTGGCTCTCGTAAAAGCATCAAGTGCTGCAAATGGCTCATCCATAAGGATCAAATTTGCTTCATATGCAAGCACTCTAGCAAGAGAAACGCGCGAGCTCATGCCGCCAGATAGCTGCGAAACAGCTGCAAATTTAAAGTCATTAAGTCCTATCATTGATATGAGCCTATCTATCTTTGCCTCGTCTATCTCGCACTTTTTAAGCGCAAATACGATATTTTCATAGACATTTAAAAAAGGCATGAGCCTAGGCTCTTGAAAGACAAAGCCGATCTTTGCTTGCTCTTTAAAATTTATCTCGCCTAGACTTACGCCCTCAAGTCCAGCAATAAGCCTTAAAAGAGTCGTTTTACCGCATCCACTTCTGCCAAGTATAACGGTGATCTTATCTTTTTTTATAGTTAAATTTAGCTCTTTTAAAACGTCGATACGCTTGTCATTAATAAAAAAATGCTTGGATAAATTTGAAATTTCTATCATTTTTCACCTCGCAAAAGGCTAAATTTAGATATCAAAAACAAAAATATCCTATCTATGAGCACGCCGCAAATTCCTATCGTAAAAATGCCTACAAATATCCTATCCGCGCGTGAAAGCTCCTCCGCATCAAGTATGAGATAACCTAGTCCGCTAGAAGCTGCGATCATCTCCGCTCCCACAATCGCTCGCATAGCGTAGCCAAAACCTATGCGCATACCGACAAAAATATCTTTTATGGCATTTTTTAGGATGATTTTGTAAAAAATTTCAAATTTACTAAAACAAAAAATTTTACCAACCTCGATGAGTTTTACATCGCAGCTAGTTAGCCCTTTTGAAATACTTAAAAACATTGGGAAAAACGATGCTAGGATGATAATAATAATTTTTGGAGTTTCGTTTATACCAAACCAAAGCACTAAAATGGCAATAAGGCTAAGTGGCGGAACATTTCTAAAAAACTCTAGTATCCACTCGTAATAAATACTAGCTTTTGGAAATAGCGCCGCCACTCCGCCAAAAGCAAATGCCAACACAAAAGCCAAAATATAACCAACAAATATACGCTTAAAGCTAATCATCACATGCGTTATTAGCTCGCCGCTTAAGCTCATATCAAGCATCGTTTTAAGTGTCGTAATAGGACTTGGCAATATATAAGGTGTGAAAATTTTAAGCTCGCAAACGACCTGCCAGAGGGCAAAGATCGCTAGGATCAAAACGCTCTTTTTAAAAATTTCTATCACAGCCCATCTCCATTGTGACAGCCATTTTCACAGTATAAAAGCTCGATGATATGATAGTTTTTAAGCTCGCTAAATTTATACGAAAATGCGTTTTGTATCTTTTCTTTACTACATAAGCTTAGTGTTTTTATGCCTAAATTTTCAAAAAATCCAGGAGGAATCGGGCTTGATTCTATTTTGTTTATTTGTAAATTTATGTCGTTTAGCTCTTTAAAATTTTTCCATGTTAAAAATGTAGTTCGCTCTAATTTTAAAGAATCTCCAAGCTCAGCCAAGTCATCACAAGGCGTTGTTATATAAAGCCACTCATCTTCTTTTAGTTTCGAGCTAAGTTCAATGGCGCTTTCAATTAAAATGGGATTTAAGCTTGAAATATTATTTGAAAATTCTTTGAAATTTGATCTTATAAAATTTACAGCTCTTGGACAGCGACTGTCTAAAACCATGCCTTTAGAGCATAAATTTTTATATGAATTTTTGATATCGCTAACATGATCTTTTTCGCACTCTACTATGTTAAAGCCCTTATTTTGCAAGAGCTCTTTTAACGTAGAGAAGTCATACATATTTTTTACAACGGGATTTAGCCAAAGTAGCTTTCTCAAGAGTTCTCCATAATTTTAATAATAGAAATCAAGATTCTATCATTTAGAAATTTAAACCAAGTAAAAAGAGCCTCTTATGACTAAAATCATAAAGATAGGCGGTACAAAAATATAAATTTAGCCTACACTTTTATATCTAATTTCTGTTTTTGCTCCACTTTTTCCATTAGCTTTAGTATATCAACTCCGTTTTTCTCAAGCTGCATTAGCTCCTTAAGATAGGCAAATTTCTCATCTTTGTTGATGTCGTAAGTAGCCAGTTTCTCGCTTCGTCCGATCACTGAAGCATAAACTTTGTTGCCATCAAGTTTGTCCGTATTTTGTACATTATAAAGCGAGAGCACGCCCTCTACCACCTCTTTAAAATCCGCCCCACTCTTCATGCCAGCTTTCATAAGCGTAAGAAATCTCTGTCTGCTCTCTTCGTCAGTAAAATTTATATTTTGTAGAGTTTGATACTCAACTGGAGGCTTATTAGTGCTAGTTAGCATGGAGATAGCCTTTTTGCCTATTGTAATGCTCTCCACGCCGACTCTTTCGCCAAGATATTGCCTAAGTGCATAATCAATCCACTTATCTTTAAACTCATCTATGCTTAGGTCCTTATCGAGTATCTCAAACCCTTCCACGTGGCTCTTGTGACCAAGCCCGAGAAGTGTGTTATCAAGTTTTGATGTATACTCTTTTGCAAAGAGATCGACATCTGTTGGATAATATCCTATGATCTCTTCGTGAGCTCTGCCAAAGCCAAGTGCTTTGGTCTGGTTGATAAAATTTTTGAGATCATTTATCTCATCTTGGCTGACTTGTTTGTCGTAACCCATGAGCTTACCCCAGATGCTTATCTTGCCATTAGCAGCCATGCCTGAGAGTGAGAAATTGCTAGCAAATGTTAGATTCTCACTATTTTTTTGAAATTTTATCGTATTTGTTTCATTTAAATTTATTGGCTCACTTCTAGTATCGGTATGACTTTTTCGTTCATCAACCAAACCGCTAGATAAATCATTTAAAGAATTTTTATCTATATTGAATTTAGTATTATTAGCATCAAGCTCTTGTGCTCTACTACTTTGCGAGCCAACATAAAAATTTGTGCCAACTCCATTTACACTACCTATCATCTCAAATCCTTTGAAATTTATAAGATATTTGAAACAAATATCGTCTTAATAAAATAAAATTTTAGTAAAGAGTTCAAAGGTAAAAATTTAAAATATATGATTTTAGATTAAAGGATTTACAACTTTTAACTATTAAATTTATGATTTTTTGGTTAATAAAATTTGATAAATAATTAAAGAAATTTATACTTTAGAAAGCTTTTGAAAGAAGGATTTTATTTTAAAGGTAAGAGAATTTTATATTCAAGAAATTAAAAAAAGAGAGCCGAGGCTCTCTAATAATTATTCAGCTACTAGCTCTATATAAGCCATCTCTGCTGCGTCGCCTCTGCGAACACGAGTCTTGATAATTCTTGTATAGCCGCCATTGCGCTCTTTAAATTTTGGAGCTACTTCAGTAACTAATTTATTTGTTGTTTCTTTATCTTGTAAAGAAGCAAATACTGCTCTATGAGCATTAGAGTCACCTTTTCTAGCTCTTGTGATTAGCTTTTCAACATAGCTTCTAAGCTCTTTTGCTTTTGGTAAAGTCGTCTCTATCTTTTCGCTTTTGATGATAGCTATCGCCAAATTTTTAAGCAATGCAGATCTATGAGATGACGTTCTACCAAGTTTGCGATATCCGTGTTTATGTCTCATCTATTGTCCTTTTATTCTTTTACACTCATTTGTGCTTTAAGCTCGGTTATTTTCTTTCTTAGTTGCTCTTTGCCATCTTTTAACACATCGGCACCAACTGGATAGCCTATCTCTTCCATAACCGCTTTAATCTCTTCAAGAGATTTTTTACCTAAATTTTTAAGCTCTTTAAGCTCATTTTCGTCCATTAATGCAAGCTCGCCAATAAATCTAATATCAGCTTTGTCAAGGCAGTTGAAACTTCTAGCGCTTAAATTTAGATCTTCTACGCTAGAAAGTAGCTTTGAAAACTCGCCACCTGTACTTGAGCTAGCAACTGGAGTACTAACATCAATATCTAAAATTCCTTTAAATACTGACATTTGTTGATACATAGCTTCTAAACAATTTTTAAAAGCCTCTATCGGACTAACTTGACCATCAGTTGTTATAGTAAATACAATCTTTTCATAGTCTGGGTCATCCTCAACCAAGACATTTTGTATATCATAAACTGCTTTTTTAACAGGTGTAAAAAAAGCATCAAGTGCGATATAGTCGTCTTCGATCTCTTCTCTAATCTCTTCACTAGGCACATATCCGATACCTTTTTGAATGATAACTGAAAAATTTAACTCAGCATCTTCGTTTATTGTAGCAAGGTATGCGTCTGGGTTAACAATCTCGACTAGATCATTATTTAGATCAGCCCCAGTTATCTCTTTTGGTCCTTTAAAGCTATACTCTATAACTTCGCGCTCGCTGGCGCTTTTTAATTTAAATCTGATTTTTTTCAAATTTATAATAAAAAATGCTACGTCTTCTAGCATACCACGCATACTATCAAATTCATGGCTAACGCCTTTTATCTTTACGCCAATAGGAGCAAAACCTACTGTGCTTGTGTAAAGAAGACGACGCAATGGGTGAGCCAAGGTAACAGCATAGCCCGCCTCAAAAGGATACGCTGTAATGTTAGCAACATTTTCGCTAACACTTTTAACTTCAATTTCAGTTGGCATATAAGCTGATGTAGTAATCTTTCTCATCTTTATACCCTCTATTATTTTGAATAAAGCTCTACTATAAATCTTTCCTCAACAGGAATGATAACCTCTTCTCTTTCTGGATTTCTAGTGAAAATTCCAAATTTTTTCTCTTTTTCAACATCTACCCAAGCAACAATACCAGTTTGCGCTGTAAGATCTATTGCACGAACAATTTGTGGATTGTTCTTAGATTTTTCAACAATCTCTACTTTTGCACCTGGCTCAACTCTGTAAGATGGTATATCTACTCTTTTGCCATTTACTAAAATATGTCCATGAGTTACTAGCTGGCGAGCAAAACGACGAGTTGTTGCAAAGCCCATTCTATAAACAACATTATCTAATCTTTGCTCTAGTAGTTGAACCAAAAGAGCACCGGTATTACCTTCGCGGCGTGCTGCTTCTTGAAATAATCTTCTAAATTGCTTTTCAGAAACACCATACATAAATTTAGCTTTTTGCTTCTCGCGAAGTTGTAAGCCATATTCGCTTATTTTTGCTCTTCTTTGTCCATGTTGTCCTGGCGCATAAGGTCTTTTTTCAAAAGCACTTTTACCAGCAAGTCTTCTTTCGCCTTTTAACGCAAGAGACACACCAAGACGTCTTTCTAATTTTTCAACAGGTCCTGTATATCTAGCCATAATAATTTCTCCTATTTTTCTCTAATTATACGCGGCGGCGTTTTGGCGGTCTACAACCATTGTGTGGTAAAGGTGTAATGTCTTTAAAGAAAGATACTTTAATTCCTTCAACAGTTCCTACACTTTTAACAGCCGTTTCACGTCCGCTACCTGGACCTTGAACTTTAATACCAACTTCTTTTATACCATGCTCTTTTGCTTTATTTAGAGCATCTTCAACTGCCTGCTGAGCTGCATAAGGAGTTGATTTTTTACTACCTTTAAAGCCTAAGCCACCTGCACTACTCCATGCAATAGCATTTCCCATTTCATCAGTTACAGTTACCATAGTGTTGTTAAATGTTGCACTGATATAAACGATACCTTTGGCTATGCTTTTTCTAACTACTTTTTTCTTAACAATTTTTCTTTTCGCCATTTATTATCCTTTAACCCTTGCCTTACTTAGTAGCTGCACCGACAGTTTTACGTCTGCCTTTTCTGGTTCTAGCATTAGTTTTAGTCTTTTGACCACGAACAGGAAGACCTTTTCTGTGGCGAAGACCTCTATAACTTCCAAGATCCATAAGAGCTTTGATATCCATAGCAACTTGTTTTCTCAAATCACCCTCAACGATATGATGCTCTTGAATTTCTTTACGGATGGCTGCTGCTTCGTCTTCACTAAGCTCATAAACTCTCTTGTCGTAAGAAATTCCAGCTGCGTCAAGAATTTGACGAGATTTATAAAGACCTATACCATAGATATAAGTCAAACCATACTCTATTCTCTTTTTGTTTGGTAAATCTACACCTGCAATACGTGCCATGCCTTATCCTTGTCTTTGTTTATGTTTTGGATTTTCGCAGATAACACGAATTATGCCACTACGTTTGACAATTTTACATTTGTCACACATCTTCTTTACAGAAGGACGAACTTTCATTTTAGTCTCCTAAAAATTTATTCCACTTTTTTAGGGGCTGCATCAGGTCTAAAGAAAGAATTTAGACCAACTATTTTCAAAATAAGTGGGGAACTTTGAAAATAATTCTTCATACAGCTTTTCGCAAAGCTTGGATTTTATCCAATACCAGCTTTAAATTTACTTAGCATATTTGCCAAGAGGCTAAATTTACTTATATCTATAAGTGATCCTGCCCTTATCTAGGCTATATGGCGTAAGTTCTACTTTTACGCGGTCGCCAGGCATTATCTTTATATAATGCATTCTCATTTTTCCGGCGATATGACATAAAATTATATGTTTGTTGTCAAGCTCAACTTTAAAAGTTGCATTTGGCAGTGCTTCAACAACATTTCCATCAATCTCAATGACATCGTCTTTTGCCACAAACTCTCCTTTCTTTAAATTTTTACTATAAATTTTATGCTTGGCTTAAAATTTCGGCTTTACCATTAACTATCGCCATGCAATGCTCATAATGGCTAGTTCTCAAACCATCTTTTGAGGTTACTTTCCAGTTATCACTTCCCAAAACTGGCGTGCCGTCTTTTTGGCAGATCATCGGCTCTATACAAAAAACCATTCCCTCTTTTATCTTTGGTCCAGCTTTTGGGTTGTTTCCATCAAGGTAGTTTGGAATTTCTGGCTCTTCGTGTGGCCTTTTGCCTATGCCATGACCACAATACCCACGTAAAGGTACATAGCCTCTACCTAGTATAAATTTCTCAAGCTCATAGCAAATTTCTTTAAAATGCATACCAGCTCTTATAAAATCTATCGCAAAATATAGTGCATCTTTTGAGCAAGCGATCAAAGCTTCATCTTCTTTTGAAATCTTACCAACCCCAAAAGTCCTAGCCGAGTCACCGAAATAACCATCTAAATTTGAGCCGATATCAACGCTAACGATATCGCCCTCTTTTAGCTTATACTCATTTGGGATTCCGTGGATCACCACTTCATTGACACTTATGCAAGCTGCATTTGGAAAGCCATAAAGACCTTTGAAAGCAGGTTTTGCCCCAGCAGCCCTTATCATATCTTCACAAATTTTATCTATCTCAAGAAGGGAAATTCCAGGCTTTATGATCGTAGAAACGTGATCAAGAGTTCGAGCGACGATCTTGTTCGCCGCTCTCATTTTCTCTATCTCAGCTGGTCTTTTAAGCGTGATAGCCATTTTATAGACCTACTGCACTTAGAGTTTGGTATTTGTTTGTATAAGACTGGGCTTCTATACGCCTCATCGTATCAAGTGCTACTGAAACCACAATAAGTACTGACGTGCCACCAAAATAAAATGGAACACCCATAGTCTTTACAAGTACCCAAGGCAGTGTTGAAATGATACCCAAGTATAAAGCACCACCTAAAGTTAGCCTTCCAGCTACTTCATTTAGATAGCTAGCTGTACTCTCACCTGGTCTAACGCCTGGGATAAATCCGCCTTGTTTCTTTAAATTTTCACTTATATCTTTTGTGTTAAACACGATCGATGCATAGAAAAACGCAAAGAAGATGATAAATAAAAATGTTAAAACGTTAAACATATAGCCATTTGGACTTAAAAAATCATTGATAGCTTGGATGACTGGATTTGTACTAGCTTGCAAGATTGTACTTGGAAACATCAAAATCGCACTAGCAAATATCGGTGGAATAACACCGCTTAAATTTACTTTGATTGGTATATAGTTCATTATACGTTTGTTTTGATTTTCCATTATCACTTTTCTTGAGTAGGAAATAGGGATACGCCTTTCACCCATCTCAACAAATATGATAGCGCCAATGGTAGCTAAGATAATCGCCAAAATAGCGATGACCGTTAGGAAATTCATCTCAGAGGTGTTTACTAAATTTATAGTTCCACCGATCGCACTAGGTATACCAGAGACGATACCAGCAAAGATGATAAGACTTATACCATTGCCTATACCACGTTGTGTTATTTGCTCACCTATCCACATAAGTAACATAGTTCCAGTTAGCATAGATACAGCAGAGATCGCGATAAATAAATTTATATCTATCATGATAGCTTGTTCGCCACCACGTCCGCTTAAGCTTTGAAGTCCGATAGAAACGCCGATTGATTGTACAAGAGTGATAACAATGGTTGCATAACGTATGATTTGCATATACTTTTGCATACCGTCACGCTCTTTTTTCATCTGACCTAATCTCGGAAATGTTGCTGCTAAAAGCTCCATAATGATCGAAGCTGTAATGTAAGGCATGATACCTAAAGAGATGATACTTAAACGCTCAGCAGCCTTACCACTAAACATATTAAACAGACCCAAGGCATTGCTATTGTTTGAATTAAAAAATTCTTTAATTACGTCGACATTAACACCAGGAACTGGCACATAAGCCAGTATCCTGTATGCGAACAAAAATGCCAACGTGATTAAAATCTTGTTGGTCAGTGTTTTATCCATTATTTTGTTCCGCTAACGCTAACGTTCTCGTCTTTGATCTTTGAAGCAAGAGCTTTTGCACTTGCACCGATTAGTTTTATCTTAGTAACGCTCTTTGAAATTTTATGAACGCTAGCTATTGTTGCTATTGAAATTTCAGTAAGCTCTTTTATAGCTGCAATTTTCTCGACATTAATAACATAAGGTTTTTCAAATTTAGAAGTAAAACCTACTTTTGGAAGACGCCTTTGAAGTGGTTGCTGTCCGCCCTCAAAACCTCTTTTCTCATTGTAGCCTTTTCTTGCTCTTTGGCCTTTGTTACCTTTGCCAGCAGTTTTGCCATTGCCGCTACCTTGACCACGACCTATTCTTTTGGTTGCATGAGTTGAACCTGCAGCAGGTGTTAATTTTTCTAATGCCATCTTAACTCCTTTCTCTTAGCTTTTTAGCAAACTAAGTGCTTTTATAGTAGCACGAACGACGTTTGCTGAGTTGTTTGAGCCAAGTGATTTAGTAAGGATATCCTTAATACCTGCAAGCTCGATAATAGGACGTGCACTACCACCAGCGATAACACCAGTACCCTCGCTAGCTGGGCGAAGTAGCATTCTACTTGCGTTGTATTTTACCTCTACATCGTGAGGGATAGTTGTGCCTTTAATCTTAACGTGGATAATATTTTTAAATGCGTCGTCAATCGCTTTTCTCATCGCATCTGGCACCTCTTTAGCTTTGCCATATCCAAAGCCAACTAGGCCATTTCTATTACCAACAACAACTAGAGCTGTAAATCTAAATCTACGACCACCTTTAACAACCTTTGTAACCCGACCGATATCGACGATTACTTCTTCAAATTCTTCTCTATTATATTTTTCCATCGATTTTCCTTTGGGTTATAGCTTGATGCCATTTTCTCTTAAAGCTTCAGCAAATGCTGCGATAACGCCATGGTACAAATAACCATTTCTATCAAAAACTGCAACATCTATCTTCTTAGCTTTTAAAGCCTTAGCAAATTCTTTAGCTAAAGTGACCGCACCTTCTTTATTTGCTTTTATGCCTATTTTTCTACCATCTACTGCTGCTAGTGTAGTAGCTGTAACGTCGTCAATCGCTTGAACATAAAGAGTTCTATTTGATTTAAAAATAGAAACTCTTGGGCAAGTTGCAACACCAGAAATTTTACCTCTGATTCTTCTTTTTCTCTTAATTCTAAGAGCGATTTTTCTTTTTAGTACTTTTGCTGTCATTTACCGCTCCTTACTTCTTAGATGTCTTGCCCGCTTTGCGGATGATACGTTCTTCTAGATATTTAACGCCCTTGCCTTTGTATGGCTCAGGTGGTCTAAATCCTCTAACTTGAGCAGCCACTTGGCCTACCACTTGTTTGTCATCGCCTTTGATAGTAATAACGTTTTTCTCAACACTAGCTTCAACGCCTGCTGGTAGCTCATAGTTGATAAGGTGTGAAAAACCAAGAGAAAGCTCTAAAATTTTACCTTTTGCAGCTGCTTTGTAACCAACGCCGTTGATCTCAAGCTGGCGAGTGAATCCCGCAGTGATACCAGTTACGATATTATTAGCAAGTGCTCTATATGTTCCCCAGTAAGCTCTGCTTTGGCGATCTTCGCCTTTTGGAGCAAAAACTATATGACCATTTTCTATCTTGACATCAACGTGACCTTTTGTGTCAAGCTCTTTTATATGATTGCCCTTTTTAAATTTTAGGACATTATTTTCAACGCTAACGTCTACACCACTTGGGATAGCGATAGGCTGTTTTCCAATACGTGACATTTTTTTCCTTTACTTGTCTAGGGTGTTCCTACATTTACGAATAAACACCACAATGCCGTAAATTTTATCGTCAGATTTGACGAAACCTTCATTTGAATTTCTAAATTTAGCTTTGGCAAAATCTAAAATTTTACCAAGCTAAAAATTTAACCTTATCTTAATAAGATTAAATAGCGTTTAATGCAGTTTATTACCAAACTGTACAAAGAACTTCGCCACCAACGCCAGCTTTACTTGCTTCAATACCGCTCATAACGCCTTTGCTTGTGCTAACGATAACTGTTCCGTAACCATTTTTAAAACGCTTAATGTCGTCTTTACCTTGATAAACACGGCGACCAGGTTTTGAAACCCTTTTAAGCTCGTTTATAACGCTTCTACCGTACTCATCATACTTTAAAACTACGTTTATAAATTTCTTGTTACCTTCTTCGATAACGTTGTAGCTCTCTATATAGCCTTTTGCTGCAAGGATAGAAAGAGTAGCCTCAACAACCTTAGAATGAAGCAATTTCGCAGTTTCAAGCTTTCTCATACTTGCATTTCTAATGCGTGTTAATCCATCTGATATTAAATCGTTTAACATTTCTCTTCCTTACCAACTTGCTTTTTTAAGACCAGGTATTAGGCCTTCGTTAGCCATTTTTCTTAGGCAAACACGGCAAATTCCAAAATCTTTATAAACAGAGTGCGGACGACCGCAAATTTGGCATCTAGTATAGCCACGAACCGCAAATTTTGGCTTGCGTGCAGCTTTTGCTATCATTGATTTCTTTGCCATTTTACTTTCCTTTTGCAAACGGCACACCAAATAGCTCTAGCAATTTGAATGCCTCTTTATCATTTTTAGCCGTAGTAGCAATCGTAATATTCATACCATGAGTTCGTAAAATTTTATCATACTCAACCTCTGGAAACATTAGCTGCTCACTAAGACCGAAGTTATAGTTTCCACGTCCGTCAAAACCATTTTTTGGAAGGCCACGGAAGTCTTTAACTCTTGGAAGAGCAACGCTGATTAGCTTATCTAAGAAAGCATACATTTGCTCTTTTCTTAAAGTTACTTTGATACCAACAGGAAAACCTTCGCGAACTTTAAAGCCAGCAACTGATTTTTTAGCATCAGTGATAACCGCTTTTTGTCCAGCGATAAGTGAAATGGTATCAGCCATATTTTGAAGCACTTTCTGATCTTTCGCAGAGTCTCCAGCACCTACACTGATCACGATCTTCTCGAGTGTAGGGATGAGCATTGGATTTTTAATGTCAAATTCTTTTACGAGAGCTGGCTTGATAGTTTCGTTAAATTTATCTTTTAATCTACTCATATCTCTTATCCTTCAACTTTCGCGACGTTTGATATGTCAATTGGCATCTCTTTATTTACGTGACCACCATTTGGAGTTTTTTCGCTTGGTTTGATAGCTTTTTTAGCTATTTTGCATCCCTCAACTATAACCTGACCTTTTTTTGCAAGAACTGCTAAAATTTTACCAGTTTTGCCTTTATCGTCACCAGCGATGATCTTAACGGTATCGCCTTTTTTGACTTTAAATTTTACATTAGCCATTATAAAACCTCCGGAGCTAGCGAAACAATCTTCATAAAGTTAGCATATCTAACTTCACGTCCAACTGGTCCAAAAATACGAGTGCCGACTGGCTCTTTTTTGCTATCAAGTATAACAGCTGCATTCTCGTCGAAGCGGATTAGCGAACCATTATCTCTTTGAACCTCTTTTTTAGTTCTTACAACAACAGCTTTTACAACCTGTCCTTTTTTGATCTTGCCATTTGGAAGAGCTTTTTTTACAGAGCAAACTATTATATCGCCAAGTGTAGCGTATCTTCTTTTACTACCGCCAAGAACTTTTATACACATTAACTCTTTTGCACCACTATTATCAGCAACTGCAAGTCTTGTAAAACTTTGAATCATTACTCAACTCCCTTTGCCAATACAGCTTTTAAGCGAAAATTCTTGCGAGCTGAAAGTGGTCTGCACTCGATCGCAACAACTGTATCGCCTGCTCTTGTCTCATTTTTCTCATCGTGAACTAAA
>NZ_LVXF01000006.1:0-37624 GCF_002092845.1 Campylobacter concisus | reverse complement strand
TAAAAGAGCAAAGTGAAGGAATCAATATGATAAATCAATCAGTTGCTCAAATAGACACACTTACAAAAGAGAATGTAGTAATTGTCAATAAAGCAAATGAAGTAACATCTGATGTTGACGACATGGCTAAGGCGATAGTAAACGAAGTTAGAAAAAATAAATTTTAATCTTTGACTTACTCTTAGAGCTCTTACTATTCTATCCCTTAAAATAATTAAGGGATAGAACTTATCTATAAAAATTTATATGCTACTTTGCTATACGATTATTTATAGCATTTTTCTTTTATCGTAAATTTAAACAATTTTTAATAGAGAAATACTGATAATTAAGCCACTAAATCACCTTAAAGGACACTATTATGAAAAAGATCTTTGCTCTTTTACTCACAGCTTTTGTTGCTCTTTGTGCAAATGAGCTAAAATTTGGCACAGCGGCGAACTATCCTCCATTTGAATATATCGATGAAAATAACAAAATAACAGGCTTTGATATCGAGCTAATTGATGAAATTTCAAAGCGTGCAGGCTTTTCATATAAGATCATAAATATGAGTTTTGACGGCCTTATCCCAGCGCTTAAAGCCGGCAAAATAAATGGCATTATAAGTGCGATGAGTGCGACTTCAGATAGATTAAAATCGATTGATTTTACAAAGCCATACTATCTAACTGAAAATCTTTACCTAAAGAAAAAAGGTAATGACGCACTAAAAGCTAAAGAAGAGCTAGCTGGCAAAAGAGTTGGCGTGCAACAAGGCACTGTCCAAGAGCTAGCAGCAAATGCTATAAATGGCGTAAAAGTAGTGCCTTCAGAAGATACTGTGCCACTCATCATGGGATTAAAAGTTGGCAAATTTGACGCAGTCATCCTTGATAGCTCTATCGGATATGGCTTTATCAAGAAAAATCCAGAACTTGAGGCATTTTTCAAAGAAGTTGATGGTAGTGAGGGCTTTTCAATAGCTTTTGATAAAGGAAAAGAGAGCGCGTTAATAGAAAAAATAAATCAAATTTTAGATGAAATGAAAAAAGACGGAAGCTACGAAGCTTTACTTAAAAAATACGATCTAAAATAATCTTCTAGCCTGCAAATTTGCAGGCTTATGCTAAATTCTGCTTTGTCTATCGATTAAAATTTAAAAGGAAAATAATGAGAAAAATTTTGTTGCTTTTTTGTCTAGTAATGGGTCTTTTTGCACTTCAAAACGATAAAGATATGTTAAATGGAGAGCTAAAAAACGGGCTAAAATACTATATCAAAGAGAATAAATTTCCACAAAAAACAGCTATTTTTTATCTTATTATAAATTCTGGTTCAACTGATGAAAAAGATGGAGAGCAAGGTCTTGCTCACTTTTTGGAGCACATGGCATTTAATGGCAGCCGCGACTTTAGCAAAAATGAGCTCATTAAACAGCTTGAGAGCCTTGGTGTGAAATTTGGAGCCGATCTAAACGCGCAGACGAGCTACGATCAGACGAGCTATGTCTTAACGATTAATGTAAATGAGAAAAATTTACAAGATACATTTAAGGTCTTTTCGAATTGGATAGATGGCGTTAAAATCGATCCTAAGGAGCTTAATAAGGAGCGTGGAGTCATAATGGAAGAGGAGCGTCAGAGAAATACGCCAGGATATAGGCTTTATTTGGCTCAAACAAAGGATATTTTTGAGGGTAGCATCTATCTAAAAAGAGTGCCAATAGGCGACATGAACGTCATCAAAAGCGTAGATGCTAAGCACATGCAAGAATTTTACGAGAGGCTTTATCAGCCAAGATTTATGAGCTTTGTAGCCGTTGGCGACTTTGATAAAAATGAGATAAAAAGCTTAATCGAAAAAAGCTTTAGCCAGGCAAAAAATACAAATTCTTACATTCATCCAGAAAAAAATATCAGCTTTAAAAGTGGTTTAAATATTTTTAACTATGACTCGAATGAAACTGGAATGGAGCTAGTTAGGCTTAGCTATTTTGATAAATTTAGCCCGGTTGTAAATGAAACTGACGCAAAGAGAAATCTAGAAGATGCACTTATCGCAAGCCTGATAAATATGCTTTATGAGCAAAAAAATGTAAATAATTCATCAAATTTAAGTACTGATTTTATAGCTCAAACACTTCAAGCAAAGCAGAAAATTTATAGTTTTGAAACAAACGTACTTGGAGGTGATTTTAACGCAAGCCTTAAAGATATGCTTGGTGTTATAAAAGGCATTAAAGAGCTTGGCTTTAATAAAGATGATTTTGAAGATGTGAAAAAGGCATTTGTGGCAAATGTGGATGCAAAATTTAAACGCTCAAAGACTAAAAAATCAAGTGCTTACGCAGGACAAATTTTAAATATGATAGAAAATGGTGGCTTTGTGTTAAGCGATGAAGATGAAAAAGAGCTTAGTTTAAAGCTATTAAACGAGATTACATTAGCTGACGTGAATGATAGATTTAGGCAAATTTTGGCTATTTCTGATGAGCGTGTAAGAATTTTTAGCAAAGATGGTTTTAAGCTTAGCAAAGATGAGTTTTTAAAGCTTTTTGCCAAAGCGCCTGCTTATAACACAAACCTATCTGGTAGTAACAACGATAAGAGCCTAGGCAATGAAAATTTAGAGCCAAAAGAGATAAGCTCAAGAAGCTTTGATGAAAAAAATGGAATTTATACCTACAAAATCTCAAATGGCTCGCAAGTTATCTTTAAGCCACTAGCTACTAAAAAAGATAGCGTTTTGTTTGCAGCCGTCAGCAAAGGAGGCACATCAAATTTGGCTGATCCAAAGCTTGGCGGCTTCGCAGTGGCACTCACAAATGAAAGCGGTGTTGGTAAATTTAACAACTATGAGCTCTCAAAGGCACTAAATGGAAAGATCGTAAGCTATGAAAAGGGTATAGAAGCACTCACACAAGGCATTTATGGCTCATCAAGCACAAGCGACCTTAGCTCGCTGCTAGCTGTTATAAATTTAGAATTTAACGCTCCAAGAGCCGATGCAAACGTGCTTGAGAGGATAAAGCAAAGAGCAAAGGATGAGCTAAGCAAAGAGCAAAATTTGCCTGAATATAAATTTAGCACCGAATTTAGCAAGTTTTTTTATGAAAACAATAAACGTGTCGCGCCGCTTGAGATGGCTGATATCGATGCGCTAAAACTAAATGAGCTAAAAGAGATCATCAAAGATAAATTTACAAATGCAGCCTCATATACTTTTGTAATCATCGGCGACACCGACGAAGAGAGGCTTTTGCCACTTGTTAAAAAGTATATCGCCACCTTGCCAAAGCTTGGCGAAGCTGAAAATTTTAAAGACGATGGCGTGCGAAGTATCAAGGGTCAGCATACATTTAAAAGAGAGTATCAGACCTCAAAAAGAAGCGATGTTGGTATAAACATCATAAATTCTGATGCTAAATATAGCTTTGAAAAAGCGATTAGGCTAAGGGCATTAAGTGAAATTTTAAAAACGGCGCTCCGAGAAAAGATCAGAGAAGATAAGGGCCAAACATACGGCTTTAGCCTAAATGCCAAGCTTTCACGCTATCCTTTTGAGCATTCAGATATGCTAATTAGCTTTACTTGCGATCCCGCAAACACGGACAAGATTATCGCTGAGATAAAGCAGATAATAGCTAGCATAAAGCGTAGTGGTGCGATCTTGCCAAAGCATTTGGAGGATTTTAAAGCGCAGAGTGAAATTTCTATAAAAAAAGATTACGAAAAGCCTGAGTTCTGGCAAAAGCTCATCATCTCAAATAAAATTTTTAACACGCCACTTTATACGGCTGATGAGTACATAAGTGCGGTAAAAGCTATCACAAATGACGACATCAAAGAGGCTGCTAAACTATATCTTGATGATAAAAATATGGTGATAAGTATAAATAATCCAAAGTAGAAATTTTAAGAGTCAAGCTGGCTAGCTCTTAAAATTTAAACGCGAGTAAAAATTTATTAAGATAAGCTAGCTTTTTAAATTAGTTGGCTAAATTGGCTCTTTAAATTCAAATCTAAGTAGAAATTTAAAGAGCTAAGCAGCCCCTAAAATTTCAGCCTAAAGCCAAAGCTATGCGAGAATATCCTTTGGCTTTAGCTTGTTTAGCTTTTGTACTAGTTCATCAAAGCTTGCGCCATTTTCGACCTCGCGCCTGATAAATTCCTCAAAAAACTCACGTTTTATATCTTTATCCGTGTAAGTCACGCTCTTTTTGGTAACTTGCATAGGCTTAAATTTCTCTTCTTCTATCTCTTCATCGCCATCTTCTCTAACTGGCGTAAGAGCGATATTTTGCAGCACATCAGCGATATTTTCGCCCTTTTCATAGCTTGTTTTTAGAAATTTTAAAAACCCATCTTTGCTGTTTTTATCAGCGTAGCTTACACGGTGCAACATGGGCTGACCTAAGAATTCTATACGTTTTTTATCAGAGTTTTGCTCGTAATGCAAAGCCCCGTCTTTAAAAGAAATTTTCACATTTGCATGCTCGCCAAGTATCCTTTCGGCGGTAAATTCCAGCCATTTATCTTTAAACTCATCGATGCTTAGATCAGAGTCTAGCAAATTTGTAGCCTCACGGCTTAGATAAAGAGCACCAAAAGCATTATTGATTATTTTATTGTTTATGCTCATTTTGTGGTTTTTGATGAACTCATCTACGCTAAAGCCGTTTTTCTCACTAGTGATGATGGAGTTTAGTCGCCAAAGCTTCGTGCTATCAATGAAATTTTTAAGGCTAGAGATTTCATCTTTGCTCACCCCGCTATCAAGGCCATTTATCTTGCCCCAGATAGAAATTTTATCATTTGATGAGTAGCCAGAGAGCGGTAGATGCTTGATGTCCGCAGTTTTGGTGGGAATTTCTGCCTTATTTAAATTTGCGTTTGTGGCTTGGCGCTTACTAAAAGCGTCTTGGTAGTTAAAGCTTTGATTAAATCCATTTAGTGCGTTTATCATGTCAAAATCCTTTAACACAATATCGGCAAACAGATTTAAATTTTAAGTGGATTATTTTTTATTGCGGTATTTTTCAAAAATGGCGATCATTTGGTATGAGTTTTGGGCGATTTTAAATTTATTTGGATTTTTGCCAAGTAGCTCTTCTCTTAAAGAGTCGATAAATTCCCTATCTTTTTTGCAAGCCTCAAAGCTCACTCGTCCCCTAAGTACGGCCATAAATATAATATCAGCAGTCGCATTTATCATCTCAAGCATTTTTTCTTCGCTCATTTTTGTGGATTTTGCCCTTTTTAAAGCAAATATTATTCCTTTACGCTTACAAAATTTACTATTTTTACCTCTTGGCTCTCTTTGCAAGCCTCCAGCGCAGCTGCGTTTTTCACCATATGAGCGCTTTTCATATGCTCTTTTTGGCTTGCAAGATCTTCCCAAATCTCCATAAAACAGTATTCGTTTTTACCGCCCACAACCATGCCGCACTCGTAACTTATGCAACCTTTGTCTTTTCTTGAAGCTGGCACGATCTCTTTTAAAATTTCTTCAAATTTCTCCTCACATCCAGCTTTTAACTTTACATTTACATAAAATCCAATCATCTGCCCATCCTTTAAAAATTTTTGGCTAAAATAGCGCAATTTAGACGCAAGTTTGCGTATTACATTACAAGGCCTTTAAACGATGAAATGATACAAAACTCTAAATTTATAATTTCTAAAACCAACCAAAAACAATAAATTTAACCAAAATCGGAGAGAAAATGAAAAGACGAGACTTTTTAAGATTAAGCGCATTAGGCGCGGCTAGTCTTCAAGCAAACGAGCTTGGAAGCGCAGAGCAAGCGTTATTTGACAAGAAAAGCGGACTAAGCGCAAATAAATTTGGCCCATTTTATGTAAAAACTATCGCGGGGCGTGTGGTTGAGACCGTGCCATTTGAGGGCGATGCTTATCCAAACGAGCTAAATAACGCAGTCATTGACTACATCCAAAACGAGAGCAGGGTAAAATATCCATTTGTTAGAAAGAGCTTTTTAGCTAATCCAAACAACCCAAAACCAGAGCTTCGCGGTAAAGAAGAATTTGTGCGTGTGAGCTGGGACGAGGCTATAAAGCTAAGTGCAAAAATTTTAAAAGAAAATTTTGATAAATACGGTGCTGAAGCGATCTACGGACAGGTTTATCAGTGGGGTAGCCTTGGCAAAGTTGGCCACAGCCAAAAGACCGCAAAAAGGCTACTTAACGTGCTTGGTGGCTACGTAAATGAGCTAGGTGGCTACTCATACGGCGCAGCGACTGTCATCATGCCTCACGTCACTGGCTTTGTCGATCCTGCGCTAGCGCCAACAAAGTGGGAGGCGATCTTAAAAAACGCCAAAACGATCGTATTTTGGGGCACAAACCCAGTAGTTTCAAATAAGATCGCCATTGGCGTGCCGCTTCACAACTCATATAAATACTATGATGAGATCAGAAAAAAAGGCGCGAGTGGCGAGATGAAAATTTATAGCGTCGATGTTTATCACAACGATAGCGCAAAGTACTTTGACTCAAAATACCTTGAAGTCGTGCCTTGCACCGATACAGCTATGATGATAGGTATGTGTAACTACCTTTATGAAAAAGGGCTTTACAGCAAAGAATTTATAGAAAAATACACAGTTGGCTTTGATAAATTTAAAGACTATATGCTTGGCACAAAAGACGGGGTCAATAAAAACCTAGCTTGGGCAAGCAAAATTTGTGGCGTTAGCGAGCAGGATCTTGCTAAATTTAGCGAAGATCTAGCTAAAAATGACTCAGTGATAATTAGTGGCTACGCCATACAAAGACAAGATCACGGCGAGATGGCATACTGGGCGCTTGTGACGCTAAATGCGATGCTTGGACACATCGGTAAAGAGGGTTGTGGCTTTGTCACAAATGACGGCATGCACAAAAACGCTGATGAGAGCTATATAGCGCCTAAACTAGCGGCTTTTGAGACGAAGGTGCCACAAAAATTTATTGATAGTGGCTTAGTGCCAAAGACAAAGGGCTACGAAATGCCAAACTCAAGGCTCATAGACGCACTTCTTAAGCCAGGCAAGGAGATAACAAGAAATGGCAAGAGCTACAAACTGCCAAAAATCAGAGTGATGTTTAACGCAAATGGCTCGACTTTCACAAGGCATCCTGACGCAAATAGAGCGATAAAAGCTATGCGAAACGTTAAAGCTATCATCACTTGCGAGCCGTTTTGGACAAGTACAGCTAAATTTAGCGACATCGTCTTGCCAGCTGCGCTTGAGTACGAACGAACAGATATCGAGATGGCAAACTCTACAAGCGAGTATTTATTTGCTATGAAGCCACTAGTTAAGCCATTCGGCGAGAGTAAGAGCGACTTCGAGATCGCAAGACTGATTGCAAAAGAGTGGGGCAGGGAAGAGGCATTTAGCGAGGGTAAAAGCGAGCTAGAGTGGGTCAAGACAATATATGAAGATGCCGTTAAAAAGGCTACCGAGCTTGGGTATGAGAGCATGCCTAGCTTTGAGGAATTTTGGGAGAAGGGATATTTTAGATTTGACAAGATCGATGAGAAAAAACGTTACTTTACAAACTACAAGAAATTCCGCGACGACCCAGTGGCAAATCCGCTAAAAACGCCATCTGGCAAGATAGAATTTTACTCTGAGACTGTCGCTGGCTTTGGCTATGATGACTGCCCACCGCATGCAGCTTGGCTTGAGCCATTTGAGTGGCTTGGCGCAAAAAATAAAAAATATCCTATCGCAATTAGCGGCGCGCACTCTAAATTTAGGCTTCACTCACAGCTAAATAACTCCGTGCTTCGCAACTTTAACGAGATCGCAGAGCGCGAGCCAGTGCTCATAAATCCAAAAACAGCCGAGGCTAGAGGGATAAAAATGGGCGACGTGGTGCGTGTGTTTAATGATAGGGGCGAAATTTTGTGCGGTGCATTTGTCACTGAGGACGTGCCACAAAATGTCGTAATAGTAAGCGAAGGTGCTTGGTATGACCCTGAAAAACCGGGTGAAAAGAGCCTTTGCTTGCACGGAAATTTAAATGTGCTCACAAAAGACGTGCCATCAAGCAAGATGAGCCAGAGCAACACCGCTCACACAAGCCTTGTGAATGTCGAGAAATTTAAAGGCGTGCTAAAGCGCGTAACTGCATTTGACGCACCAAAGATCGGCATAATGCACGCATAAAATAGAAGCTATCCTTAAATGGATAGCTCTAAGTTTTAAAAATTTTATTTATCTTAGTAATAATGAATTTTCACAAAGCTCTTCGATCTTTGAAATTTGCTCTTTAACTCTTTCTTTTAAGCCATCAAGCATTGCTATTTTTAAAGTATAAATTTCATTAAAATCGCTTTTTATATCAAGCAAAATTTTATTTAAAAACGAGCTGTTTGAGCACATTAAAGCTTCAAACTCATAAAGGCTAAACGCATCAAGCATGCGCTCATAGACGTCTTTTGCACTTGGGATATAAAGTGGAGTATTCATTTGCAGGTGCGATTCTAGAGTCTTTTCTATCTTTTGTTTTATGAAATAAACCGCGAGTTTGAGTGCGTTTTCATAGTTTGAGGCTAGCTTTATATCAAGCTTTTCAAAGAACAAAGAGACCTTTTGTATAGCCTTAAATTTGGCCGTTTCATACTCTCTTAAAAAATTTTCATATGTCCGTCCGGCATAGGTATTTATGGATTTTGTTTCGTAAGCCAAGACTTGATCATCAAAGCTAGCGTAATTTTCATAGCGAGATTTGTATATTAAAAATTTATCCTCTAAATTTTTATAAAGCTCATTAAACGCTGAGGTTATTGCATTTTCTAGCTCTTTTAGATCTTTTTTGTAGCGTTTAAAAAATTTATTAAAAACTACATCTTCGTAGATAAGTTTTGAAAAGACTTCGTCGCTATCAAGACTTATTACCTCAAAATTTTCACGCTTATAAATTTCTTTGTTTAAAAGCGTCTTTGAAGCGTTAAATTTTGTCTTTGAAAATGGTTTAAGTAGCTTAAATACCTCATCGGCGGCAAGTTTTATGACTTCACTCATTTGACTATAACTTAAAGCGATCTTTGGTTTAAACTCCTCTTTTATCGCATCTAGCCTCTCATCTAATGAGCCACTAAATTCATCTAAAATCAACCGCGCATTATCATAAATTTCTAGATGTTTTTCTTGCTCGTTAGTTAGGAGTTTTACGATCTTTTTTGCCCTTGCTTTTATGAAATTTTCTTTAAAGCTTTTGTCTAAAAAGCACTCTTTAATAGCCTTTAGAGCTTCGTTAAAATTTGAAGCTTCAAGTAGGCTTTTGTCATTATTTGTGATGCCAAGGAGTGCTTGCTTTGATGAGATAGCGATGATATCCTCAAAAAGCTCGCCATAAGTTTGCCTAGCGTGCTTTAGCAAACTTTCAAGCTCCTCCTCGCTTAGCTTGTCTTTTTGGTTGATTAGGCAGATCGCTTTTAGATCATTGGCTTTTAAAATTTCTTTGATACTTTCAAGCTCACTTGCCTTTGCGGCGTTGTTTGCAAGGCTTAGCCATATCGCACCACTAACCTTTTTTAGTGTATTTTTTGTCTCTTTTGTGTCAGCATCTCTTAGCGAGTTTAGGCCAGGAGTGTCGATGAAATTTATCTCTTTTAAAATTTCACTTGGCGCATAAAGCGTCATACCAGAAACTTGATCGCCTAGCTTATTTAGCTCGGCTAGATCGCTACTTGCTAGCAAGCTCTCGCTACCATTTATAAATTTCACGCTTAGAAGTGGTATCTTTGCAAATTTTAGTCTCACAGCCTTTGCGGTGACCGGAGTTAGTCCTGATGGCAAGATATCTTGACCAAGAAGTGCGTTTAAAAACGTTGATTTTCCACTTGAAAATTGGCCGATAACAGCTATTAGCGGCGGTTCATTTAGAGTGTCTATTAGTAAATTTAAGCTCTCTTTTATCTGCTCGCTTATATGCAAGCTAGGATCGTTTAGATCATTTACGAGCCTAGCTAGCTCGCCCTTAAAATCATTTGTAAAGACCTTAAAATATCTCGCTTTGTAGGCATTTATAAAATCATTAAACATTTTTAATATCCTCTAAAAGTGAGCAAATTTCATCTTGCAAGGAGGTCTTTTGTTTAAGCTTTGAAATTGAGCTTTGATTTTGTAAATTTAGCTCATTAAGTTTTTCATTGAGCACTAAAAGCCTTTGGTTTAGAGTCTCTTTTTGGCTCATCTCATAAGCCTTTACTCGCTCTTTTAGCAGCTTTTTTTCGTGTTCTGCTAGCATCTCACAAAACTGCGATATGCTTTTATTGTTAAGTAAATTTTGTCTTAAACTTAAAAGCGCCTCATCTGGCTCATTTTTGCTTAAAATTTTGGCTTCAAGCTCATCTAAAAGCTCACTAAAATCAAGATCCACGCCCATTTGCTTTAAAAAGTCATTTATACTAAAAATTTTATTTTCACTCACATTAAAGTCATCAAAACTTAAAGCGATATTTTGCTCGCATGACTTTATCTGCACCAAAGTTTCATTTCTAGCCTCTCTCATGAGTACCGCAACTCCGTCATGAAGTGTAGTTTTTGCTATTTGTGTAAGACGTTTTAGATTTAAATTTTCTCTTTTATTTTTGCAGTAAGTGATCTCGCTCTTAAGCTTTTCATTTAGATTTTGTAGTAGTGCTTCAAGCCCCATTTTATAGATATCTTTTGTATTTTTATCATCGAGTTTTTTTAGCTCGGTTTCTAAAAGCCTTTCAAGTTTTGTGAAATTTTCATTAAGAGAATTTTTGATATTTGCTTGCTCGTTTTGCAAAGCTTCTAGCTCTAAACCAAATGCCTTAAGCTCTAAAATTTCAGCCTTTGTGGCTTCTAGTTTTGTTTTTAAAATATTTTGCAATTCTTTTTGATATGAGCTTAAAATGAGAGCTGATTTTTTAGAGTCTTTGCCAAAAAGCACATCGTAAAGATACTCTTTAAACTCCGGCACGCCACTATTTAAAGCGCCATCAAGATAAGCTTTCGCGCTAAGGGCAAAATAATCTATCTTGATATCATTTATCTGCTCGCCGATCGCCTTTTTTACGTAGTTAAGCGTTTCATTAATATCCTTTGGATTTAACTCGTCAGCGTGAGTTAGCACGATAGCAACTCTTACGATGTGCGAGTTTTCAAGGCATTTTTTCAAAAATAGTGCGTCTTTTTGCGTTGCACTTTGTGAGGCATTCATGAGATGAGCTAAAAGGTCGCACTCTTTCATAAAATTTGTAGTTATTTGCTCTCTTAAAACGATCGCATCGTCTATGCCAGGAGTGTCTATAATGCAGACATTATCTCTTAAAAGCTCCAAGTCATCATAAAGCTCAACGCTTTTTACGAGATTTGCCGTTTTTGAGCTTGAAGATGTATAGTTTTTGATCTCATCTAGGCTGATCTCTACGCTACTAGCTGGTAAATTTTTGCTTGAAAGTCCAAGCTTTTCTAACTCATCTGGACTATAAAAATTTACCTTTGCATGGCTATTTGATGCGTGCTTTAAGATGGTTAAATTTATGGTCTCAGGCACATTTGAAGTGCCAAGGACGGATTTGTTTAAAAGTGCATTTAAAAGGGTTGATTTGCCAGAGTTTATGACGCCGCTTACTGTGATGTTAAAAAGCGTTTCATTTGATCTTTTCTTGGCGTTTTTTAAAGCTAGTAAAAATTCTTTATCTTCATCAAGCATGCTTGCTTTTTCATTTATCTCGTTTAGAAAATCCAGGCTCTTGTGAAAGTGATCTTTTGGCTTTACATTAGAAATTTCAGCTTTATTTTGATTTGAGTTTTTGCTTATAAATTTTATTAAAAAATCAAATTTTTCATGGCTAATTATCTTTTCATCACATAGCTTTTGTAAGCGGGTTACGAGTTCATCGCTTGAAATTTTTACTTCATTTAGTGCTTTTAGCGTGGCTAGCTGGGCACTTTGTATGCTAAAGATATCAAGTCCAACACCTAGCTTTTTTAAGATAGTTCTAAACTCAGCAAGAGCCATAAACTCATCTAAATTTTTCTCATCACAAGATAAAAGAAGCGCCAGTAGATCTGGGTAAAAAGGTACGCTCGTATCAGTGTTGGCGTAAATTTTATTTAAATGCCAAGCGTGATTTAAAAACTCATCCATTAAAGATTCTTTTTTTGAAATTTTTTAGATTTTATTACGTTTTTACTTACGAAGCTATCAAGATTTAGGCGCAAAATTTATGTTTTTTAAAAAGTTTAATTTAACTCAAGCTTTTTAAAGCTAACTCTTGGGTTTATATTTAGCTCGCTATGGCTTACAAACTCGCCTTTTAGGTACTTCTCACGCCCAGCTCTTGCTATCATTAAGGCGTTATCAGAGCAAAACTCAAGCGGAGCTAGCAAAAGCTCGCACTCGTTTTTTTGACAAAGCGTTTCAAGCCTTTTTCGTAAATTTAGATTTGCGCTTGCGCCGCCAACTACGCCAAAACGCTTAAAATTTCTTAAACAAAAGACCTTTTCAAGCTTGTTTAAAATGTGCTCACAGGCAGTATTTTCAAATGCGTAGCAGATGTCAGCGATATCCTTTTGTGTGATACTTTCTAGCTTTGAAATTTCAACTCTGACTTGGTTTTTAAGCCCTGAAAAACTATATTCAAGGCGTTTATCGTGAAGAAGTGGAATGGTAAAATGAAACCTCTCTTTGTCTTTGCAAAGTAGGGCATTTTGCTGCACAACAGCACCGCCTGGATAGCCAAGATCAAGCATTTTAGCAACCTTATCAAAGCTCTCACCAAAGCTATCATCGCTAGTGCTTGCAAGCTCAGTAATTTCACCATTTTCGCTTACTTCTAAGATCATCGTATGCCCGCCACTTACTAGCAGGACGCCAAGTGGAAAGGTGGCTTCTCGATCTAAAAATAGTGAGTAAATGTGGCCAACTAAATGATTTACGGCAATTAGCGGAATATTAAGAGCCACGCTTAATGCTTTTGCCATGCTGACGCCACCTATTAGGCTCACACTAAGACCTGGCTCATTTGTCACAGCGATCACTTTTATGTCTTTAAAATTTGGCAAGATATCCTCTAAAAGTGCTGGCAGTGCCTTCGTATGAAGCCTAGCTGCAAGCTCAGGAACAACGCCACCAAAGATAGCGTGCTCCTCTTCTTGAGAAATTTTCTTATAATAAATCTTCTCTAAAGTGCGTTCGTCTATGAGTGCAACCGAGCTATCATCGCAGCTACTTTCTATGCCAAGTATCATCTAAACTCCGCTAAGATCATGCCAGCAAATTTCTCTTTGTCATCTTCGTTTTTATAAAACTCGACTCTATAAATTTTGCCATCTTTATCGATGCTGTAGCTTTTATTTAGGCTATTTTTAGTCACTTCTTGCTCGCTCTCATCTATACTTTTTGTACCGTATCCTATGATGTTTACGCGCACGTTTTTGAGTGATTTTATTTTAAAGCTCTTTTTCACGCTAAATTTATCACCACTTTTTAATTTAAACTCGCTGCCGTCACTTATTAGCGAAATTTCATCAAGCGGCTTTGCAAACTCAAAATATTGTGGCTTTAGCCTAGTAACAAAGCGGTTGCCGTATTGCACTTTGAAGCTACCATTTTCTTTTATAACGGCTATTAGCGGATTTGGTGAGCTATAGTTTAGCTCACCTTTTTTAAGTGGGACAAAATTTATTAAAGGCTTTAGATTTTTAAGACTTATCGCGTATGAATTTTCAAGCTCGAGTCTGATCTCTTTTTCGATCGCCTTTTTTACGCTTTTAACATCAAGATTAAACGGCCTAGTAAAGCTAATGCCAGCCTTTTTCATATATTCTTCAATGGCGATTAGATGGTAATAAGTCCTTTGCTCAGCGTTTAAATTTTTACTAGCTTCGTTTGCAAAGGCTGATTTATTTTGCGTGATAGCATAGTAAGTTAGGCTTTTTAGCATCTCTTTATCGCCCATTGCAGTGTGCGTATTTTTGATGTGATACTGGTGCTTTGGATCTATTAGGTGCTTATTTAACACGTCTTTTACGCTTGAAGCAATGTTTTCAAGCTCTGGATATTTTGAACCAGGAAGCGTGCTTTGATCTATTATGCAAGTGTTGCCCCATTTATCTGGATTTTCGTCTTTGTTTATAAATTTATCTCTGTAATAGCCGCTTCCATCGTGCAAATTTAAGATGAGCGTAACGTTTTTATCAGTGATGACGTCTTTTATCTTCATCACTGAGTTATAGTCTGGATCGTTTTTATCGACATGGGCAAATTTTCTATTCATATCGCCTTTTGTGCCACGACTTCGCTCGATTATGCTTGGGAAATTTAAATTTGGCACAACCCAAAGCGAACCTTTTGTGATGTTATAGTCAGTTGCCACGATAGAGGCTGCCAAAAAGCCACCCGGCTCATCGCCTTGAATACCGCCGATTAACAACATCGTGTTTTCGCTTGGCTCACCTTTTTTGATGAGCGCATAGTCTAAAGTATTGGCTAAACTAGCAGTGGTAAAGGTTAGTAAAAAAAGTAGAAATTTACGCATTAATATCCTTCATAATGCTTTGTCTTTGGTAAAAGTAAATTTAAAACTATACCAGTAACTGCGCCAAGCCCTATACCTGAAAATTTAACCGCTCCAAGATCAAGCACCATGCCGCCGATGGCAAAGATGAAGATGAGGGCTACGATTATCATGTTTCTAGGGTCTGCAAGATCGACTTTGTTTTTTATAAGCGTCTCCATGCCAACGCTTGCGATGATGCCAAAAAGTAGTAGCATGATACCGCCGATGACTGGGGCTGGGATAGTTGAGAGCACCGCTCCTAGCTTACCAACGAAGGCTAGCACAATGGCAGTGATCGCCGCAAAGGTCATAATCGCTGGATTATAAGCTTTTGTAAGGCTAACTGCGCCTGTGACCTCTGAGTATGTAGTGTTTGGCGGGCCACCAAAAAAAGCAGCAAGCGAAGTGGCAAGCCCATCTCCAAGGAGCGTATTTTTAAGGCCTGGATTTTTTAGAAAATCCTCTTTTGTGACATTTGAGATAGCAAGCATATCGCCTATGTGCTCGATCGCTGGAGCTATGGCGATAGGTATCATATAAATGATTGCTTCAAACTCAAATTTTGGTGTAGTGAAATTTGGCATTCTAAACCAAGGTGCATTAAAGATAGGGGTAAAATCAACCATGCCAAAGCAGTAAGCTACGATGTATCCGGTGATAATACCAAGCAAAATAGGTATAAGCCTAAACATGCCACGTCCAAGCATCATCACTAAAATAGTAGCCACTAACGAAATGCCAGCGACGATCATCGCCTCATTTTGGGTATAAATTTCAGTAGCTGATGTTGCCATTTTGACGGCATTTGGAGCAAGGATTAGGCCTATTGTCATGATGACTGGGCCAACGACAACTGGAGGCAAAATTTTATGCAAAATTTTCTCTCCGCCAAATCGGACCACGAGGCTTAAGACAACGTAGAAAAATCCAGCAAATATAACGCCCCCCATCGTCACGGCTATGCCCCATTTTTCGATACCGTACTGAAGTGGCGCGATAAAAGCAAAGGAGCTTGCTAAAAAAATAGGCGGAACATTTTTTCTAGTGATTAGCTGAAAAAGTAGCGTGCCAAGACCAGCCGTAAAGAGAGCTACATTTGCATCTAGTCCCGTAAGTATTGGCACTAATACCAGTGCACCAAAGGCGACAAATAAAAACTGAACGCCGATTAAGCTTTGCTTGGGATCAAATTTATAACCCTCATACCTTTGCATTTAACATCCTTTTTGCGTAATTTCTAACTTCTTTATCAGCTTCAAAAATTTCATCAATATTTGAAATTTTAATATCTCTAAAATTTTTAACAGAGCTTAAAACGAGCCTTGAGATATCCAAAAATGAGCATTTTTTCTCTAAAAAGCTAAATACTCCAACCTCATTTGCAGCATTTATCACTACACCTAGATCAGGGTTTGCTAGGACCTCATCTTTTAGCGAAAAAATGGGATATTTTTTAAGGCTGATTTTATGAAATTTTATATTTTTTAGATCAAGTAAATTTGCGTGTGAGACAATATTTTCATTGATATTTTCAAACATAGCATGAGCGATAGCTAGCTTCATATCAGGTCGCGAGAGGTGCATCGTGCTTGAGCCGTCTATAAATTCAACTACGGCATGTATCGCAGAAGTTGGCTCTATCACAGCCTCGATCTCCTTGATGCCATAAAGCCAGTAAGCTTCCATCACCTCAAAAAGCTTATTTGCCATCGTCGCACTATCAATCGTGATCTTTGCGCCCATATCCCAGTTTGGATGCTTTAGCGCATCACTTGGCGTGGCGTCTTTTAGAAATTTGATCGGCTTTTTGTAAAAAGCACCGCCACTTGCTGTGATGATGAGTCTTTTTGGTGCAGTTTTATTTTCAAGTAGAAATTTAAGTCCAAAATGCTCGCTGTCTATTGGTAAAATTTCTCTAGTTTTTAGAAATTTGCCGCCAACAACAAGGCTCTCTTTGTTTGCCAAAGCTAGTCTTTTTCCAAGAGTTTGTGTCTTTAAACTAGGAGCAAGGCCAGCAAAGCCAACAAGGGCGTTTATTACCTTTTTTGAGCTTGAAATTTCTAGCATTTGCAGCAGTCCAGCCTCACCAAAAAATATGTTTTTAGCTTCTATGTTTTTTACATTTTTAGCTAGCTTTTCATCGCCTACGCAGACAAATTTTGGCTTAAATTTTAAAATTTGCTCATTTAGTAAATCTACATTTTTAGCGCAGCTTAACGCCTCAACCTCTACGCCAAATTTTTCGCAAAGATTAAGGGCGTTTTTGCCGATTGAACCAGTTGAGCCAAGTATTACCACGAGAGCGACCAAAGTAGGGCGACTACGCCAAATAAATAGCCATCTATCCTATCAAGCATGCCACCGTGTCCTGGGAAGAGCGAACCACTATCTTTGACGCCGCAAAGTCTTTTTAGGTAACTTTCAAACAGATCTCCCCAAACCGCAAACACGCAGACTAAAAAGCTTGAGAATAAAATTTGGAAAAATCCTTCAGTAACAAAATTTCCAACAATGCAGCCAATCACAGTGCCTATCGCCACACCGCCTGCTGCACCTTCGATCGTTTTATTTGGTGAGCTTGGGCTAAATGGATGTTTGCCAAACATTTTGCCAACAAAAAATGCACCACTATCGCTTGCAACTACGCTTAAAATAAGCCATACAAGATAGCCTACGCCATACTCTGAGTAAAGCATCCACATCATAAAGATCGGCGTGGTCGGATAGACAAAAGGTGCGACTAGCTTTAAATTTTCACTTTTTATGTGAGCTAGGATCGAAGCAACCAGCATGATAGCAAGGATTGCTATGAAAATTGGATTTGTAAAATATGTAAGCACGTAAAAAGCAAGTGCAGCAAAAACTAGCTGTTTGTGATCGATATTATAAAGCTTGAGCGACTCATTAAAAGCAAAATAAAGCACAGCGCCGAGCAAGATAAAATTTAAAATATAATTATCAATAAAAAAAACTACTAAAATAGCAACAAACATCAAAACGCCAGTGATTATGCGAGATTGCATATCCTCTCCTTAAAATCGTTATTTCACTGTAATTATAACACTTAAATTTTAGACGGCGTTTAGGTGATAAAATTTTAATAATTAACTTCTGCAGATGTGTGAAATTTGCTTTTTGGTTTATTGGTCTAAGATTTATTTAAGAAACTTAATAAGTATTTATTGAAATTAAATTATATGCTAATGGCACCTTTTTATAATCTCCGCACGAAAATAAAAAATAAGGAGAAAACATGAGAAATGTTAGCAAGGTTTACAATCCAAAAAGCTCGCACTGGGTGGGTGATAGATTTTTAGTATATCCGCTTTTTACACATGTGGATGAAGTTGATAAAGGAACGAATCCTTTTTTGATGCTTGATTATGCAGCACCGCAGTATTTTGAGCCAAATAATGAACAACCTCGTGGCGTTGGCGAGCATCCGCACAAAGGTTTTGAGACGGTAACTATCGCTTATGCTGGTGAGGTTGAGCATAGAGACTCAACAGGTGGTGGTGGCGTCATAAAGCAAGGTGACGTGCAGTGGATGACAGCTGGTGCAGGAGTAACTCATCAATAATTTCACTCAAAAGAATTTAGTCAAAAAGGTGGGCTTTTTGAGATGGTGCAGCTTTGGGTAAATTTACCAAAAGCACATAAAAATACGCAGCCTAAGTATCAGCACCTACCAAAAGAGCGTATCCCAGTGGTTAGTATAGGAGACGGTGAAGCTAGGATAATAGCTGGTGAGTATGAGAACACAAGGGGTGCTACAAGTACATTTACGCCACTAAATGTCTGGGATATAAGCATAAAAGAAGATGGTAAGATAACGCTAGACATACCAGCAAGCCACAATCTAAGCTTGGTCATCTTGCGTGGCAATGTGATAATAAATAACTCACAAAAAGCAAGTGAAACACAACTAGTAAGGTTTGAAAACGCTAGCGGTGCAGTAATCATAAAAGCTATGGGTGGTGAGGCAAAGATATTACTTCTCTCAGGTGAGTCGATGGATGAGCCAGTAGTAGGATATGGACCGTTTGTGATGAATACAAAAGAGGAGATTAATCAAGCAATTGATGATTATCGCAGAGGAGAATTTGGGCAGATACCGGTGGAAAACTAAATAAAACGCACGTGGTTAAGACCATGTGCGTATTTTAGAAATTTTGTTATTTTTTTGTAAAGCTTTGTAAGATAGAGTCTTGCTAAGCTTTACAAAAGTAAAATCTTAAAAATTAAAGCGTTTTTTGTATAAATTTAATAATGCCACAAAGCTTGCTTTTACTGTTTTGTTTTAAAATTTAAATAGCAAAAGATAATTTCAAATCAACGCCTTAAAAATTATTTTCCTCAAAAAAGTCTGTGTCGATTTTGCAAATTTCATATATTTGGCTTGTTTGAACGCCGACTTTGTATTTTATCATTAGCTCTGCAAGCTTGTCGCCATCTATCAAAACCACACTAAAATTTTGATTATCTTTGGCGAAAATTTCAGCTTCTTTGGTAAATTTTGCCGTAGTGATAAAGACACCTTTTTTAGTATTTTTATTTGAGATGGCGCCGATAAACTGCTGAATTTCTGGCCTACGGATATTACTGCCGTCTTTGTATCTTTTTGCTTGGATATAAATTTTAGAAAGCCCAAGTTCATCTTCGTCTATAATGCCATCTATCCCGCCATCTGGGCCTTTATTTGTGAGATTTCCAGCTCCATAATTCATCTTTTCAAGTAGCTTTGTTACAAGGTATTCAAAAAATCTTGGCTCTTTTTCTAAAATGCTAGATAAAATTTCACTTTTTAGCTCTTCTTTTATTTTGCAAAGCGCTTCATCTATATTGTCATCTGGGGTGTTTTCCGTGGCTTCTTTTTTCTCTTGCCTTATCTCTTGTTTGTAAATTTCATCGTACCAAGTGAGAAATTTGCTCTTTTTGTCCTTGCTACTTACTAGCTCTTTGCCAAAATTTGTTATGGCAAATAGGCTTCTACCAACTTTTTGAAGCGGCACTTTTTCTGGTCTTGATTTTACTTGAGCTGTTGTAGCCAGATAGGATAAGGCCCAGCCCGTCCTGCTTATATATGTAAAAGTTCCACTTTTTATTTTTTGTAAAATATCTTCGTCTTTTAACTTAAAATACTCAATTATAAATTTAGAAATTTCAGCTCTATTTGCTTCTTTCTTTTGCGCAACAAATTCTAAAATAGGCAGCATCATATCTTTATAACTTGGTAACATTTTATATCCTTAAATGAAGCAAATTTTTGAAATTATATAAATTTTTTGGCTTAAAAGCTATAATCAAAGCATGAGAAGTCTTGGCCTAACAAATTTTCTTTTAGAAAATATTAGCTTATTCGTAAATACCTTTGCTACGATATTTGCGCTAATTTTTTGTTTTGTTTCTGGTGTTGGAATCATCTTTATATTTATCGCATTTCCACTTGGTTATATAATGGGCGCACTCTTATCAATCCCATTTCTGATATTTTTATTTTTCTTATTTTTATCTATTGATATCTTTTTATGCCTTTTGGTATCTATTTGCAGTCTTTTTTAATAAATTTAGAAGTAAATTTGGGGCTCTTACAGCCCCTTTGCTATTTTATAGTAGCCATTTTTCTACGCATATAAGCTATGCGGCTTTGAAGTGGTAAGTGTTTAGGGCAGTTGTCTTCACAGCCTAGCAAAGTCATACAGCCAAATACGCCGTCATCGTCGCCGATAAGCTCGTAAAAGTCCTCATCGGTTCGTTTATCAAGCGCGTCGATTTTAAACCTAGCTACGCGGTTAAGTCCGACCGCACCGATGAAATCAGGCCTCATGATAGCCGTACCGCATGCAGCTACGCAGATACCGCACTCGATGCAGCGATCAAGCTCAAATACTTCCTGCGCTACTTCGGGCTCAACCTTTTCCTCAAGCTTAGAGATATCGGTCTCGTGGTCTGTATGTATCCAGCTCTCCACACGCCTACTCATCGCATTCATCCAGTTGCCCGTATCTACGCTTAAGTCTTTTAGTAACTTAAATACTGGCAAAGGCATAAGCTCAATTACTCCGCTTTCAAAATCTTTAGTAAGAGTTCTACAAGCTAATCTTGGCTTGCCATTTACAAGCATGCCACAACTTCCACAAATTCCAGCACGACAAACAAAGTCAAAGCTAAGATCCGGGTCAAATTTCTCGCGAATCATATTTAACGCGATAAACAATGTCATACCATCAGTCTCTTCTAGCTCGTAGGTCGCAAAGTGCGGCTTTGAAATTTTGCTTAACGGATTATATTTAAATGCTTTTATGGTTATTTTTCTACTCATATCCTATTCCTGCTCTTTCGTTTGGTGCTTTATATTTTGGTTGAAGATCATAGTGCATTAAAGCCTCTTGAATTTCTTGTCTGCTCTTACCTTCAGCTTGCATTTTCTCACGAATTTCATCAACCTCTTTTTGGCGGATGGCACTATCTGGATGCTCAATAATATTACCTTTCGCACCATAGCCTCTAAATGCTGGTGGCATTTCCATTTTCATAATATCAAGTGGCTCATATACGATAGTCGGTAGCGTATCGCCCTCTTTCCAGCTAGTTAGAGTTCTGTTTAGCCAATTTAGGTCGTCGCGTTTCGGATAGTCCTCGCGGCAGTGCGCTCCACGGCTCTCGGTGCGATCAAGCGCGCCTTTTGCGATACAAAGAGCTAGTTTTAGCATCTTTGGTACGCGGTAGGCCTCCTCAAGCTCAGGATTGCCAAATAGCGCCTTATTTGTGACTTTAACGTCTAAAGATTGCTTATAAAGTTCTTCTAGCTCTTTTACTGCTACGGCTAGACCTTCGCCTGTTCTAAAGATCGCTACGTGCTCCCACATGATGTCTTTCATCTTGTTTTTGATCTCAAATACGTTAAATTTGCCCTCTTTTTCGACAAGGCTTTTTAGATAGTCTTCCTCTTTTTTAACGAATTTTTCGATATCTGCGGTATTTATATCTATCTCGTGGCTGCCACAGTAGTCGGCAAAATAGTCCCCAACGATCATGCCAGCTACGACGGTTTCTGAAACGGAGTTGCCGCCTAGGCGGTTAAATCCGTGCATATCCCAGCATGCAGCCTCGCCGGCGCTAAATAGACCTGCTAACGTCGGGCTCTCGCCTGTAGGCTTAGTTTTTATGCCGCCCATAGAGTAGTGCTGCATAGGCAGGATCGGCGCCCAGCCTTTACCGCGTTGGCGACCGTTTTCGTCGGTGTATACTTCGGTGTCAGCAGGATCGATGCCGTTAAAGATTTCGCAAATTTCTTGAACGTCGCGTAAGTTTTTCTCGATATGCTCGCGTCCAAGGATAGAGATATCTAGCCAAACATGATATCCGTACGGGCTAGGTACGCCTTTGCCTGCGCGGATATGCTCCATGATACGGCGGCTTACGACGTCGCGGCTAGCTAGTTCTTTTTTCTCAGGCTCGTAGTCGGGCATAAAGCGATATCCGTCCACGTCGCGCAAAATTCCACCGTCGCCGCGGCAACCTTCCGTTAGCAAGATACCGCTTGGAACGATCGGAGTCGGGTGAAACTGCACCGCTTCCATATTTCCTAGCTGAGCTACGCCCGTCTCAAGAGCGATGGCCGCGCCGATACCTTCGCAAACTACGGCGTTTGTAGTGTGTTTATAAACCCTACCGTAGCCGCCCGTAGCGATTAGCGTACCTTTTGCGACGTATGCAGTGATCTCGCCGTTAACTAGATCGCGAACGATCGCGCCGTAACAGCGGTTGTTTGAGTGGATTAGCGCGATAGCTTCTTTTCTGTCATGAATTTCGACGTTGTGTTTTAGAGCTTCGTTTGCTACGGCAAAAAGCATAGTGTGACCGGTGGCATCGGCTGTAAAGCATGTTCTCCATTTTTTAGTTCCGCCAAAGTCGCGAGAGTGGATGAGTCCGTGGACTTCTTCTTTTTCTACGATGGTCGTTTTTTGAGCGTTGATGATAGCGCTTCTCTCACCTTTTGTTATACGAGTCCAAGGCACGCCCCAAGCCGCTAGCTCGCGGATCGCCTTAGGCGCAGTTTGACAAAACATACGTGCAACTTGCTGATCGCAGCCCCAGTCGCTACCTTTTACCGTATCGGCAAAGTGCACGTCCTCATTGTCGCCTTCGCTCATTTTTGAATTTCCCAAAGAGGCTTGCATACCGCCTTGCGCAGCCGCAGAGTGCGAGCGCTTAACGGGAATTAGGCTCAAAACTACCGTACTTAGCCCCTTTCCTCCAGCAGCCACAGCAGCTCGAAGACCAGCTAGACCACCACCAATTACCAATGCATCATAATATTTTACATTCATCTTCTAGCTCCTTTTTAATGGCTGATCCACACGAAATCGGCGATTAGCGCAATTATAGCAAGTATGCCATAAACGGCAAATACAATTGTTTTTGCCTTATTTCTTTTGGCAAACATTTCGTGCTTATTTGCACCATCAATGCTTATCCATTTGACATACAAGCGGTACATACCGATACTAGCGTGAACGACCATAAAAACAAGTAGTGCGAAGTAGAAAATTTCTAGTTGATGAAATGCAGCCGCTGATTTGTCGGCAGTAATATGTCCACCAAAGACTATATCCACTAAGTGTGCGCTGGCTGCAAAAAATAGAGCAAAACCGGTTAAAAACTGAAACCACCAAAGCGTAGTGTCAAGGTGCTTCATGCGGTCTTTGTGGCCTCTAAACATTAGATATTGTCTGTAGTTTGCTGGAAATTTTCTCATAGCTAAAAATGCATGAGCGATAAAAATGGCAAATATTACCGCAGCTATGACGTTAGTGATCCACCATGTAGCTTCTCCAAATAAAAATTTAGCCTCCGCAAACCCTACGACAGCGTTAAATGCGTCTTTGCCAAGTAGTATAGTAGAAGTAAAAACCATATGGCACAATATAAAACAGGCCAAAATAAACCCTGTAATACTTTGCCATCTATCCCAAGCGGCTGGAGTGCGACTTTTTTTGTCGTCCGACCGTTTTCCCAAAAAACCTTCTATAAGCCCGGTCATGAGCCCTCCTAAGAAATTTGAAATAAATTATCATTTCTTAATACTAATTTAAATATTAGTATTAATTGATAAAGCTAATGCTAGCAGATTTTTACTTTAATATTTTTTAAACACTTATATTAGAGCTTTGAAAATTTTTTATAAAGCATGGCATAAATAAAAATTCCAAAACCACACATGATAAGTGATAAAATTTGACCCATTGAAAGACTAAAAATAATAAATCCAAGCCCTGAGTCAGGCTCTCTAAAAAACTCGCAAATAAATCTTGCAAAAGTGTATAAAATAGCATAAAGCGCTATCAGCTCGCCATTAAATTTCTTAAATTTTCTATATAAAAATAAAATAATAAAAATAACTAAACCTTCTAAGAATGCCTCATAAAGCTGACTAGGATGTCTTGATTGCCCAAAAACATTTATCGCCCAAGGCACGTCTGTGACGCGTCCAAAAAGCTCTTGATTTAAGAAATTTCCGACCCTGCCAAATGTATAGCCAAAAGGTATGCAAACGGCACAAAGATCAAGTAGCTGCCATAAATTTTGTTTATACCTTTTGCAAAATAGATATGTCGCAAGCAAAAAGCCAACTACTGCTCCGTGGTAACTCATGCCACGAATTCCTATAAACTCGCCGTTATGAAATGGATTAAAAATTTGCCAAGGCTGCGTCAAGTAGTAGCTTACTTCGCCTGAATAGACTAAAACCCAGCCAAGCCTAGCGCCTAAAATAACACCTATTTCAACCCAGAAAAAGTAGTTATCCAAAAGCTGATTTGAGATTGGGATTTTATCTTTTTTAACGAGATACTTTGCCATGGCAAGTGCCAAAACAAGGGCTAAAATATACATAAGCCCATACCAGTGCACGCTAAAGCCAAAGACGCTAAAGGCGACTGGATCAAAGTGGTTATAAATGTCGTTCCAAATTTCCATTTTTACTTTCTTTTTATTTTTTTGCGATTTTACAATGATTTAGCTTTAATGAGAAAATAGTGTTTTGCTGCCAAGTGGCAGGGCTAAAAATTTAAACTCACTTGCTTCAAATTCTTTGCAAAATTTAAACAGCTCGGCAAACTCAGCCTCATTTAAATTTACGCTCCAGATCGCTCCAGTGTCATTAAATTCTCTTTCAAACTCGCTTAAATTTTTAGTAGAAAAATAGTGCTCAAAGCGGCTCATCAGCGAAAACGGCGTAAAAAATTTGATCTCATCTTTTATCTCAAATTTCATCACGCCATCATCTTTTATCGCTTCATTTATCACCTCATTTACAGCCCCAGAGTAGGCTCTTACAAGCCCTCCAGTGCCAAGCTTTATCCCGCCAAAATACCTGACTATCAAGACGCCAACATTTATAAGATCAGCGCCCCTTAGTGCATTTAGGCTTGGCTGACCGCTAGTGCCCTTTGGCTCGCCATCGTCACTTTGATTTTCGACTATTTGTCCGTATTTGTTTAACTCCCTTGTTGCCCAAACTACGTGAACGGCCTTAAAATGCTCCTCTTTTAGGCGTTCATGTAAGCTTTTAAATTCGCTTATCGGGCATAAAAATGCTAAAAAATTTGACTTTTTTATATCAAGCTGTGCTTTAAAAATCCTATCAATCGTCTGCAAATTTGCTCTTTTTTTAAAATTTTAAAAATCTTATCAATTTGCTAATTAAAGCCTTGTAAATTCAGACAAATTTATATTATTAAGGAAAAGATAGTAGAATTTTGCAATTTTTCATGAAGGACTAAAATGATACAAACTTGCCTATTTCCAGCGGCTGGATACGGAACGAGGTTTTTGCCAGCTACAAAATCGCTCCCAAAAGAGATGTTGCCAATCCTTACAAAACCGCTCATTCACTACGGCGTTGATGAGGCACTTGAGGCTGGCATGGATAATATGGCCTTTGTCACAGGACGCGGGAAAAGGGCGCTTGAGGACTATTTTGACATCAGCTACGAGCTAGAAAAAGAGATCGCAGGTAGCTCAAAAGAGTCGCTGCTAAGCGAAGTTAGAAATTTAATGAGTTCGTGCACATTTTCATTTACTAGGCAAAATGCCATGAAAGGACTTGGACACGCCATTTATACGGGCAAAACGCTAGTTCGTGACGAAGCTTTTGGGGTCATTTTGGCAGATGATCTATGTATAAATGAAAATGGCGAAGGCGTGCTTTCACAGATGGTTAAAATTTATGAAAAGTATCGCTGCAGCGTCGTTGCAGTAATGGAAGTGCCAAAAGAGCAGACCAAGTCTTATGGCGTCGTAAGCGGTAGGTTTATAGAAGATGATCTTATAATGGTAGGTGACATGGTTGAAAAGCCTGATCCTAGTGAGGCTCCGACAAATTTAGCGATAATCGGACGCTACATCTTAACGCCAGATATTTTTAACATTTTAGAGCGAACAAAACCAGGTAAAAATGGCGAAATTCAGATTACGGACGCATTAAAAGCGCAGGCAAAAGATGGCATGGTGCTAGCTTATAAATTTAAAGGCAAGAGATTTGACTGTGGCAGCATCGATGGCTTTGTCGAGGCTACAAATTTCTTTTACGAGCGCAGTAAATGATAGAGACTTCATTTAAATTTAACTTTACAAGCAGCGAGGTCATCGACTCCTATGCCAAACGCATAAACGACGAATATGAAAGCGGCGAGATAGGCTACTATCACCTGCCAGCCCTTGGGCAAAATTTACTTGGCGAGATCGAGGAGTATGAAAAGGGCCTTGCTCATATCAAAAACGTCGTGCTAGTTGGCATTGGCGGTAGCAGTCTTGGCGTAAAGGCGCTAAAATCGATGCTTGATGGAACAAAGGGGATAAAAAGAGAGCTTTTGTTTTTAGATAACGTCGATCCTTGCAGCTACAAAAGCACGCTTGATGGGGTAAATTTTGACGAGACGCTTTTTGTAATAAGCTCAAAATCAGGCAATACGATCGAGACGATAACTATTTTTAAATGTTTGCTTGATGACTTTAAGCCTCAAAATTTAGGCAAAAATTTCCTCATCATCACTGATCCTGGGACAAATTTAGAAAATTTCGCCAAAGAAAATGGCATTAAATTTTTTAACATTCCAAAAAATGTTGGCGGGAGATTTAGCGTGCTAAGTGCGATTGGCCTTGTGCCTCTTGGTATCTGCAGCTACGATATAAAGGCACTTCTGGAGGGTGCGCTTGCTTGCAAGAAGCAATACATCGAGCAAAAAGATAGCTCCATAGTCGCTAAAGCTTACCACTACGCCACTAGCAGAAATGCCAGTATAAATGTCATATTTAGCTACTGCGATAGATTTTTTGAATTTAACGACTGGTATGTGCAGCTTTGGGCGGAGAGTCTTGGCAAAAAAAGAGGCTACAAAAGAGTTGGTCTTACGCCAGTTGGACTTGTTGGCAGCCGCGATCAGCACAGCTTTTTGCAGCTTATCATGGACGGCGTAAAAGATAAGAGCGTGACATTTATAAAGATAAAAGATCACGCGAGCGACAAAACTATCCCAAATTTGAGCCTAAAAGGGCTTGAAGAGTGCGATTTTGTGGCAGGTCTAAGCCTAAATGAGCTTATAAATTTGCAGTGCGACGCGACTGCTATGGCGCTGGTGCAAGAGGGCATAAGTGTCGATACTATCACGCTTGAGAGGCTTGATGAGTTTCACGCTGGCTGGCTCATTTTTTACTACGAGCTACTAACCTCGGCCACTGGTATCATGCTAGGCATCAACACCTACGATCAGCCAGGCGTTGAGATAGGAAAACGTATCCTAAAAACCATGCTTTTAAAGTAGAAAATGAAGAAATTTCTACTTTTGGCTCTTTTTGCCACGCAAATTTTTGCCTTTTCGGCGAGCAAATTTGTAAATGACGCTAGGTCGCAGATCGGCGTGACGCTAAGTTACGATCCAAGCTACGAAAGGCTCGCCTACCCAATGGGTGACGTGGATATCAAAAAGGGCGTTTGCACGGATGTGGTGGTAAGGGCTTTGAGGCATCAAGATATCGATCTGCAAAGGCTCATTTTTGAAGATATGAGCAAAAATTTTTCAGCTTATCCTAAAAAATGGGGACTTAAAAAGGCTGATAAAAACATTGATCACAGGCGTGTTTTAAATATCGCTACCTATCTAAAAAGGAAAGGTTTTGAGGTGAGTGATGATAAATTTCTGCCAGGGGATATCGTCACATGGATGCTACCAAAAAATTTACCTCACATCGGTGTGATCTCAGATAAATTTGAAGGCCAAACACCGCTTGTCATCCACAATATCGGCTCTGACGTGCAAGAAGAAAACATACTTTATAGCTACAAGATCACAGGTCATTTTAGGCTAAAGTAGCAAAAATGGCTTTTTAATCAAATTTTAGGCAAAATCGCAAAAAAATAAATTCAAGGAAAAATAATGTTAGAAGTTAGGGGACTTACTCAAAGATTTGCAAGCAGTTTGCTATTTGAGGATGTAAATTTAAAGCTAAATCGCCACAACAGATATGGACTAATCGGTGCAAATGGCGCTGGCAAATCAACATTTTTAAAAATTTTAAGCGGAGCTATCGAGCCAACTAGCGGCGAGATCGTCATAGAAAATGGACTAAAGGTTGGCGTGCTTGGGCAAGATCAGTTTGCGTTTGAAAATTTCACGCTAAAAGATGCGGTGCTTTATGGCAACAAACGCCTATATGAGGCTGTCAAAGAGAAAGAAAAGCTCTATATGAGCGAGGAATTTACAGATGAGATAAACGAGCGCTTAAGCGAGCTTGAGATGATAAGCGCAGAGGAGGATCCAAGCTACGAGTACGAGACTAGGATAGAAAAAATCCTAAGCTCGCTTGGACTAAATGAATTTGATAAGCTCATGAGTGAGGTTGAAAACTCAGATAAAGTTAAAGTTTTGCTGGCGCAGGTACTATTTCCAAAGCCAGACATCTTGTTTTTAGACGAGCCAACAAACAACCTTGATATAGACGCGATCGCATGGCTAGAAAACGAGCTAAACCGCCACGAGGGCACACTTGTGGTTATCAGCCACGATAGGCACTTTTTAAATAGAGTTTGCACAAATATTTTGGATGTGGATTTTAAGAAAATTCGCGAGTTTTCAGGCAACTACGACGACTGGTATATGGCTGCAAATTTAATCGCAAAGCAGCATGAAATGGAGCGTGATAAGAAGCTAAAAGAGAAAGAGGAGCTGGAGAAATTTATCGCGAGATTTTCAGCAAATGCGAGTAAGGCAAAGCAGGCAACCTCTCGTGCAAAACAGCTTGAAAAGCTTGATATCGCAGAGATCGCAGTATCAAGCAGGCGTGATCCAAGCATACTTTTTCGTGCAAACCGCGAGATAGGCAATGAGCTAATTGAGCTTAAAAACGTAAGTAAGAAATTTGATGATAAGGTGATATTTGAAAATTTTAACTTTAAGCTTGAAAAGGGCGATAAGCTGGCTATCATCGGCCATAACGGCGTTGGTAAAAGTACGCTTTGTAAGATCATAATGGGCGAGATAAAGCCTGATGCGGGTGAGGTGCATATAGGCGCGACCATCGAGCTTGGATATTTTGCGCAAGATACGGTAAATAAGATAGATGGCGAGCTAAAGCTTTATGAATACTTGCAAGATGCCAAAAACAAGGACATCGACGAGATCAGAAAGTGCCTTGGCAGGATGCTCTTTAGCGGCGCTGAGCAAGAAAAAGCAGTGGGCGCGCTAAGTGGTGGCGAAAAACACCGAGTAAGGCTAGCTCAGCTCATGCTTCATAGACCAAATTTACTTGTCATGGACGAGCCAAATAACCACCTCGATCTTGAGGCTATCATCGCGCTTGGCGAGGCATTTTATAACTTTAATGGCTCAGTTATCTGCGTGAGCCACGACAGGGAGCTGATAGACGCCTTTGCAAATAGAATTTTACACCTAAAAGGCAATGGCGAAGTGGTTGATTTTAAAGGTACATATGAAGAGTATAGAGCGAATTTAGGGCTTGAGAGCTAAAATTTGTTATTTCTTGCTCCTGATTGTAGGGGTAAGATTAAAATTTATATTTACTACAAATTCTTACAAGTATTAATCTAACCATATAAATTAAAAATAGCTTATAAGAATTATTAATATCCAATAAAAAGACTTTATAAATTAAGAAAGAAAATTAATAAGAAATTTCTAAAGTATTAGTAAGATTTGTAAAATAAAATTTATTAAATAATATTTTTATGATGCTTAGTTTAAGGGCTCTACTTAAAAATTTAATAAATTTACTTTGCAATATGGTGATATTTACTTAGTTTTTACTTTCTAAAGTAATATTAGAAATAAAATTTAACTTTATTTTTTATATTTTTGGATATAAAAAGTGTGATTTAATATTTATTTTATGTTATTTTTCTATATATTTACCTTTTAAGCTTAAAAATTTAAATAAATTTGAGCTAATTATGAGCTTTTTATATAATAAAAAAGTGATATTATTATTTAAATAACAATTTATCTAAGCTATATTATTAAATATAGCTTAAAAACTACTATAAATTTTTCTCCAAAAGTCGTTTTATCTAGGTTAAAAGTCAAAGCTTAAAAAAATAAAGTAGTAATTAATATTTAAAATATTAAATATCTATATAATTTCATTAATACATTTTTTATAAGGAGAATGGTTATGGCAACCAGAAAAGAACACGATTTTATAGGTGAGTTGGAAATCTCTGACGATTTTTATTATGGTATCCAAACATTTAGAGCTACCGAAAATTTTCACATGAGCGGTAGAACTTTAAAAGAGTATCCATACTTTGTAAAAGCATTTGCACAAATCAAAAAAGCAGCTGCACTTGCAAATAAAGAGGTTGGCGTTTTAGATCCTAAGATCGCTGATACGCTAGCAAAAGCCGCTGATAGAGTAATAGCTGGTGAGTTTTTAGATCAATTTGTGGTTGATATGGTTCAAGGTGGTGCTGGAACAAGTACAAACATGAATGCAAACGAGGTTATCACAAATATCGCACTTGAGAGCATGGGTCATAAAAAAGGTGAGTATCAATACATCCATCCAAACGATCATACAAACCTTGGACAAAGCACAAATGACACTTACCCAAGCTCAATAAAAGTAGCAACTTACGCAAAACTTACTGATTTGCTTGCTGCGATGAATCTACTAAAAGACGAACTTGATAAAAAAGCAAAAGATTTTAAAGATATCATTAAAATGGGTAGAACTGAGCTTGAGGACGCAGTTCCTACAACACTTGGAAATACATTTAATGCATTTGCAAGCTACATTAAAAGCGATATCGAAAAGATCACAGCTGCACGCGAGTCAATGACATATCTAAATATGGGTGCAACTGCAATTGGTACAGGTATTAACTGCCACCCTGATTATAAAAATGTAGTTGTTAAAAAGTTAAAAGATATCACTGGTGTTGATTTCAAAAAAGCTGATGATTTCATCGCAGCCACACAAGACACTGCAGACTTTGTACACGTAAGTGGTGCGTTAAAAACTGCAGCTGTTAGACTTTCAAAAATCGCAAATGACCTTCGTTTGATGAACTCAGGTCCAAGATGTGGCCTTGGCGAGATAAATTTACCGCAAATGCAACCAGGCAGCTCAATCATGCCAGGCAAAGTAAACCCAGTTATCGCTGAGGTTGTAGGCGAAGCGTGCTATGAAGTAATCGGCAATGACGTAACTATCATGCTTTGCAGTGAGAGAGGCGAATTTGAGCTAAATGCATTTGAGCCAGGCATTGCTTATGCGTTATTTAACTCTATATTTATCCTTGAAAACGCGATGAAAACACTAGCTGAAAAAGCTGTAAGAAAACTAACAGCAAATCCAGAAGCTTGCTTAAAATCAGTTCTAGGCTCAGTTGGTATCGTAACTGCGTTTAACCCATACATTGGCTACGAAAAATCTGCAAGTATCGCTAAAGAAGCCCTTCAAACAGGTAAAGCAGTTGGCGATATCTGCCTAGAGAGAGGTTATCTAAGCAAAGAAGAGATCGATAAAATTTTAGAGCCAAAAAATATGCTAAATCCAAGCATGGTTAGGTAGAAATTTAAGCAAAGTATTATTAAAAGCGTGTCAAAATTCTGACACGCTTAAGTAAAAATTTTAGTTATAAAATTTAATAGAGGAGTTTTCAATGGATATTTCATTGATATTACAGTTGATCGTGCTTTTTGGTGCGATATTCTTGGGTGTTAGACTAGGCGGTATGGCTATTGGTTATGCTGGTGGCATTGGCGTCGTAGTTTTAACTTTAGGACTTGGATTAAAAGCAGGTAGTATACCTTGGGATGTTATTTTAATCATTATGTCCGTTATAGCCGCTATTACAGCGATGCAAGTAGCTGGTGGCCTTGATTATTTGGTGCAAATAGCCGAAGGGATACTAAGAAAACATCCAAAATACATAAATTTCTTAGCCCCGGTCGTTACTTACTTGCTAACTGTATTTGCTGGTACTGGACACACAGCATTTTCTATGATTCCAGTTATTACCGAAGTTGCAAAGACACAAAACATTAAGCCTAGCGCGCCTCTTAGTATAGCTGTTGTTGCTAGTCAGATAGCTATTACTGCAAGCCCAGTTTCAGCAGCGGTTGTATTTATGGCTGGTGAGCATGCTTTGGGTGGACTTGGCATTAGCTATCCATTACTATTAGCTATCTGGATACCTACAACTTTTATTGGTTGTATGTTAACAGCTCTTGTTATAAATATATTTTATAATCTTGATCTAAGTAGCGATAAAGAGTATCAAAGAAGACTTAAAGAAGGGCTAATCAAAGATGTTAAAATCGAAGAGAAAAAAGAGCTTCCAAAAGGAGCTAAACTATCTGTTTTAATATTCTTAGTTGGTGTTATCTCTGTCGTTTTATATGCTACTGCTATTAGTAAAAACGTAGGCTGGATAAAACCAAGCTATGTAACAGGCTATGAAAAAATTTATGAGACCAAAAGTCCAGATAAATTTAATGAACTTGTCGCAAAAGATATAAAAGTCAAAACTGACTCAACTACTAATGTAAAATATGTAGAAGATCCAGATAAGCCTACAAAGGTGTTAGTATTAACTAGAGATAACGCTATTATGAGCTTTATGCTAGTTATCGCTACTTTAATCACACTAACTTGTGGTGTCAAAGTCGATAAGCTATTTAATACAGCTACATTTAAAAGTGGCATGACTGCGTGCGTCTGCGTGTTAGGCGTGGCATGGCTTGGAGATACTTTCGTGGTAAATCACACCGATGCGATCAAAAATTTTGCCGGCGATTTTGTTAAAGACTATCCGTTTATGCTAGCTGTTGCGCTATTTTTTGCTAGTATGCTTCTTTATTCTCAAGCTGCTACCGCAAAGGCGCTTATTCCTACGGTTATAGCCGCACTTGGTTTAACTGCTGCAAATAACGGTGACGCATATATTTTAGTTGCATCATTTGCTGCAGTTTCAGCATTGTTTGTATTGCCAACATATCCGACACTACTTGGAGCCGTTCAAATGGACGATACTGGAACAACTAGGATAGGTAAATATATATTTAACCACTCCTTTTTTATTCCAGGTGTTTTAGCTATTGCTTTTTCTGTCGCACTTGGATTTTTGATAGCTCCGATACTTTTATAAGTATTTTAAATCAAACTTAAGCCGAGATCTCTCTCGGCTTTTTAAATCCCTTTAAAATTTTTAATTTCTATTCAAAATCCTTAATTAAAATTTTATATTTAAAATTTTAATAAGATCGCGTTAAAAATTATATTAATTAAATTTATAATTTTATTCATTTTGATATTAGCATACCAATTTTTTAAAACTAAAAAACTAAATATAAATATTAAGTAAAATTTAATTTTATTTTCAACTTTAAATACTAGAATAACTAAAGGCAAATATCTTTTAAAGGGAGAAAGATGAGCTTAAATAGACGAGAATTTTTAAAATTCGGTGCTGGAGTTAGTATGGTTGCATCGTCCTTGCCGGGCGGTGCTTTAGAAAATGCTACAAAGCAAGATGAGAAGTACGTCCGTAGCTTTTGCGAGATGTGCTCTTCAAGATGCCCTATTGAAGCAAAGGTTGTTGACAATAAAATTTGCTTCTTAAGCGGTAATCCAAAAGCTGGTGGTACGGCAACTTCGCTTTGTGCAAGAGGTGGCTCTGGTTTTAGCCAGCTTTATGACGAAAATAGAGTCAAGAAGCCTTTGATCAGGGTTGGCGAGAGAGGCGAAAATAAATGGCGCGAGGCCAGCTGGGACGAGGCACTTGATCTAGTTGCTTCAAAAATGCTTGAGATCAAGCAAAAGTATGGCCCTGAAAGCTTCGTTTTTACCTGTAAAAGCTCGCAAACGCATAAGCTAATGGTAAATTTTGCCTCAGCTTACGGCTCGCCAAACTGCTTTTCACACTTTTCGTGCTGTCCTATCACATATCAAATGGTCTGCGAGCAGATGTATGGAATAGCTAAGCTAAAAAGAGACTTTGCGAATGCAAAATACGTTGTAAATTTTGGCCACAACCTCTTTGAGGGCATCGTCATAGCTGATGCTAAAAAGCTTGCTAAATTTGCAGCTAAAAAAGATACAAAGCTACTTGTGCTTGAGCCAAGATTTAGCGTGGTGGCTTCAAAGGCTGATGAGTGGCTACCAGTTAGACCTGGCACTGATCTAGCCTTTGTTCTAGCTATCATAAATACATGGATACAAAATGGCACTTATGATAAAGAATTTATTGAAAAATTTACAACTGGCTTTGATGAGATCGTTAAAAGCGTAGAGGGCAAAACGCCTGAATGGCAAGAGGCAATCACTGGCATAAAAGCAAGTGACGTTAGACGCATCGCTGATGAAATTTATAAAGCTGCCCCAAGAGTTATTTTTGATTTTGGGCATAAGACAACTACCACAAAAGCTGAATATATGAGGACAAAGGCCATCATGGTGGCAAATGCTATGATGGGTAACTGGGAGGTCAAAGGCGGTCTTTTTGGTGGCAAAAATGCTAAAACCTTTAACAAGCTAGTTGGCGAGGATAAATTCCCAGTTCTTAAAAATCCAGATGAGAAATTTAAAGTACCAAAAGTCACTAGACTTGACTTTGCTGGCGAGACTGGTAGGCATAAATTTGTAAGCAGAAAACATGGCGTTTTGATGGATATAAATGACGCTATCTTAAACGAAAAGCCTTACGCCATAAAAGGCTGGTTTAACATCCGCTTTAATCACCTAATAAACGTTGCTGAGACGATGAAGAGCATAGAGGCGATGAAAAAGCTTGATTTTATCGTGGTAAGCGATGTCTATCTAAACGATATGGCGACATTTGCTGATGTCATTTTGCCTGAGAGTAGCTACCTTGAGCGCGACGAAGGCATAGAGGATAAGTCAGGTCTAAAGCCAGCTTATATGATAAGAAATAAAGTTATTGATCCAGTTGGTGACACAAAAGATGGGGCATTTATCTTTAGAGAGCTAGCACGCCGCATGAAGATAGATGAGCTTTATACTTGGAACGACATACGTGAGTTTAGGATGCAGCAAGCTGGTGGAGATGTAAATTTACTTGCTGCGCTGGAAAAAGATGGTTTTATCACGTGGGATGAGCCGGGAATTTTGTTTAGAGAAAAGGGCATGATCGATAAATTTGTTGCTAAATATCCAGTCGCATCTAAATTTGTAGGCGAAAATGGCCTAATGGACGATATGGCTAAGCTTAAAACAAAAAGTGGCAAGATAGAGCTATTTTTGCCTGATGTCGAGGCTCAGTTTGCAGGATATGGCGCGCTAAATGACAAAGATATGGACACATTTGACGGACATGATCTTTGCTTAACTTGCGGCAAAACACCTATTCATACCAACGGCCATACTCAGGCGGTGCCGTCGCTTCATGATCTTATGAGTGATAGCCCAATTTGGATAAATCCAAACACCGCTAAAAAGCAAAATTTACGTGACGGCGATACGGTTTTAGTCAAAAATAAATTTGGCGAGCAAAAGGGCAAGCTTATGGTGACTGAGGGCATTAGAGAAGATACGCTCTTTATCTATCACGGCTTTGGACACATCACGCCAGGCCTTAAGAGCATAGATCACGTAGGGCTTAACACAAGCGTGCTTCTTGATCCAGCTGAGGGTCCGGTGGCTGCGACTATGGTTACAAATGTTGGCGTTAGCATAAGTAAAGCGTAAGGATAGAAAATGAAAAAATATATGATGATACATGATGAAAATTTATGCATCGGCTGTCAAGGCTGCTCGGTAGCTTGCAGAAGTGCAAACAACGTGCCAAGGGGACTTTACCGCTTGCAGGTGCATGCAAAGATGAGTGGGACATTTCCAAATTTAAAGACTGACTTTTTACGTCAAAGCTGCGTTATGTGCGAAGATGCACCTTGTGTTGAGGTTTGTCCAACTGGCGCTAGCTTTAAAACGGCTGATGGCGTGACGCTGCTTGATCACAGAATTTGCGTTAGTTGCAAGTACTGCATCCTAGCCTGTCCATACGACGCTCGCTACGTCTTGCCAGATGGCGAGATAGGCAAATGCACATTTTGCTATGAGAGCAGGCTAGAAGAGGGCAAAGATCCAGCTTGTGTTAGCGTCTGCCCTACAAATGCCCTAACTTTTGGCGACGTAAATGATGAAAACTCTAAAATTTCAAAGAAACTAAAAGAGAGCAAATACTACTTGCCAAAAGCGGAGTTAAACACAAAACCTTCACTTGCGATGATCGCAAATACAAAAGGAGCACACCATGAATAACATGTCAGGAAGCCTAGCTCAATACACAGAAATTTACTGGGGCTGGCCGATAGCTTTTTATCTATTTTTAGCAGGACTTAGTGCAGGTGCTAGCATCGTTGCTGTGCTCATCTCAAATAAATTTGGCAAGGATAACTACTACTTTAAAGCAGCCGCTCTTATCGCTCCAGTGGCGATCGTCCTTGGACTTGCTCTTTTGGTGCTTGATCTTGGTAAGCCGCTTAGCTTTTACTGGATACTCTTGCTTTACAACTTTGACTCAGTTATGTCAATAGGCGTTGCACTGCTTCTAGTTTATACGCCTCTTAGCGTTATATACGCGCTTGGTGCGTTTAAAAATGAGATCGCGTCGCTTAAAATTTCTCTTTTTGACGCGCTTGCAAATTTAGCTAGCAAGCTTTCAGGTTTGCTTGGAGTTTTGCTTTTCATCTTAGGCATCGGCGTTGGCGCATATACGGGCTTTTTGCTAAGCGCAGCTCATAAGATCGCACTTTGGAACACGCCAGTTTTGCCACTATTATTCTTAGTTTCTGGCTTAAGCTGTGCTGGTGCATTTACACTGCTTCTTGGCGTACTAAAAGATGAGAAGAGAGAGCAAAACCAAACAGCACACTTTTTATTAAAATTTGACTTTTTAGCGATAATAGTCGAGTTTTTGCTAATAGTTGCTCTTTTTATGGTCGTAAAAGGTGCAAGTGCAAGTGGTGCGCAGAGCGTAGCAAACGCACTTAGCACAAATTCTCTTGGGCTGATGTTTTATATCGGTGTCATAGGTCTTGGTATGGCTGTGCCTATCATTTTAGACTTAAGCGTTTTAAAGGTGCATGATTTCAAACGCGAATTTGCCGTGCTAAACGCTATTTTAGTCATTTGTGGTGTCTTTTTGCTAAGATATTACATAGTCTATGCAGGACAAATTTTTATTTAATACTTAAAAAATAATTTTAATTTTGAATTTACCTATTAAATATTACAATAGGGCTAAATCTTAATAAGACTTATTTTTTAGGAGAGAGATTTGAAAATTTTGCTTTTAGAAGATGATTTAGGGTTTCAAGAGAGCGTCTGTGAGTTTTTGCAGACGCTTGGTTATGAAGTTACAGCAGTGAGCGATGGCCAAGAGGCGTGTGATCTGATAGAGAAAAATTTCTATCATCTTTTTATACTTGATATAAAAGTCCCTGGCGTAAATGGACATGAGGTTATCAAGTACATAAGGAGCTTAAATCCAAACGCTCCTATCATGATAACAACATCTTTAGTTGATATAGACGATATGGCTATTGGC
>NZ_LVXF01000005.1:0-45503 GCF_002092845.1 Campylobacter concisus | reverse complement strand
CTATTAGGCTCACTTACTAAAACGCACTCATGTCCAAGAAATTTAAAAGCATTTATCACGCTTTTGATATTGCCCGCACCATAATCAATAATAGCGATCATCTGTTCTCTTGTCTTTTTACGCTGAAAAGATAAAAGCTAAGTGCCGCCATCAGCATCGCCACACCGCCTATTAGATAGATAGCATTTATGATATTTTCAGGTGCAGTGATAGCAAATTTAAAGACTAGCATGAGCGCCTCGATTGCAAGTGCGATGATAATTGAGCCGATAAATCTCACCATCGTCTTATAAATAACGCTATTTTCCTCGTGATTTTTACCTAACACCTCTTCTTCAAATATCGTCTTAACAAGGTCAAAAATGGCGAGGGCTAGCGTTAAAATGATAGTTGATTCAAAAATTTCTTCGACATTTATATGCTCGATGCTCTTTGAGATAAAGCTCTTTACACCGTGCCAAAACAAAAATGCGCAGATCATAAAAAGTGAGGCACAAAATAGTGTGTAAACAGTCTTTAAAAATCTACCAAAATGCTCCTCAACAAAGCCGCTATCGACCATATTTAGGATATTTTCTAGGCTTATGTCGATGCAGGCGATAAATTTAAGCTCATTTTTTTCATTATAGATAGGCACGCTTGCTGTGACGCATAAACCTCCATTTAGGCTTGATGGATATGGATCGCTTAAAACGCATCTTTTCTCACGCACTGCAGTGTAGTAGTAGGCTTTATTTGCGCGGTTTTCGCCCTTTGGAATTTTATACTTCTCATTTAGGCTGATCGAGTCTTCAATCTGCACGCCATTTTCGTCTAAGATATACAATGCGTCAAAATTTTCTATCTCGTGGCTGATCTTATCAAAGCCAGCTTTTATGTTCTCTAAACAAACTCCGGGCAGTCTATTTGGCAAATTTCTACTAAATAAATAACAAATATACGCCCTTGCCTTATATCTCGTGTCACTAAATCTCTTAATATCTTTAATAACCAAATTTAACCTTTTAAATTTAATGCGTGATTGAACTCAGGAACGATCTTTTTAAGTGCAGGTGCTACCTCATCATCTTCAAGCTGCAAAAGCTCACTTATCTGCGAGTTTAAAAGCGCTAAATCGTAAGGCTCTGAATGCGTTACAAAGATCGATTCATACTTGGTTTGCACATCATCTTTGTTGATAAGTAGCTCTTCATAAAGCTTCTCGCCAGGTCTAAGCCCTACAAATTCGATACCCAGATGCTCTTTGTTTGAAAGCAGAAGCATCTTTTTAGCAAGATCGACGATCTTAACAGGCTCGCCCATATCAAGTACGAAAAGCTCTCCACCTTTTGCGATAGAGGCTGCTTGAAGGACTAGCTGACATGCTTCAGATGTAAGCATAAAGTATCTTGTGATCTCTGGGTGAGTGACGCTTAGTGGCTTATTTGCAGCGATCTGCGCTTTAAATTTAGGTATGACGGAGCCGCTTGAGCCAAGGACATTACCAAAGCGAACGCAAACTATCTCGCAAACACCTGCCTCGTTTGAATTTAGTGCATAAAGCTCGCAAACGCGCTTAGTTGTACCCATTATGTTTGTTGGGCGCACAGCCTTGTCTGATGAGATCATGACAAATTTCTTAACGCCATATTTTTTAGAAAGATCGACTGCATTTTTTGTGCCAAGGATGTTGTTTTCAACTGCTGAGCGAGGATTTAGCTCACAAAGTGGCACATGTTTATATGCTGCCGCATGGATGACGATCTCAGGTTTAAATTCTTCAAAAACTTCTTCAAAGTCCTTTAAATTTGTGATATTTACAAGCTTGCTAATAGTTCTTTTATCTTTTGTATCTTCGCCTATTTTATAAAGGTTAAACTCGCTATGCTCGACCATTATAAGCTCACTTACACCAAATTTTAAGCATTGCTTACAAATTTCACTTCCTATACTGCCACCAGCTCCAGTGACAAGTACTCTTTTATCTTTTAAGAAATTTGAAATAGCCTCTGGGTTTAAATCTTTTGGCTTTCTAGCGAGCAAGTCTTCGATCGAGATATCCTTGATCGGCTCATTTTCGATAAGAGAGAAGAGTTTCATATCTCTTATGCCATATCCACTTAGCTCATCAACTAGAGCTTGAAGCTCATCTTGATCTAATGCAAGCGCGATGATAGCGGTCTTTGCGTCATAATCTTTTATAAGGCTTGGTATCTCTTTTTTATCTTGCACTAAAAATCCATCACAATAAGTGCCAACAAGATCACTCCTGCCATCTACCACACCAACTGCGTAATAATCAAGATACCCTTGTTTTAAGCCACGCAAGACGTGAAGCGCTTTTGAGGTAGCGCCTATAACGATACAAGGCTCACCTTTGTGAGGTTTGTTTGAAAAGTCAAGCACCATGCGTTTTGAAATTCTTAAAAGCCCAACAAGTAAGCATGAAATAAGAAGATCAATGAAAATAACGCTTCTTGGATATGGATTTAAAAAATCTTGAATGATAAAAAAAATGATCGTAAATAAAACAGCTGAGCAAACGTGAGCTAAGAAAATTTTTCTTGCTTCGTTTAATCCAAAAAACCTCCACGGCACCTTGTAAATTTTAAACATCCACATAAAAAAGAGTTTAAATACTATCAAAAATCCAGCCGTTACAAAAAGCCCCTGCACATAGATATCTGGGATGTCAGCGTTAAATCTTAAAAGATAAGCCGCATATATCGAAAAGATAAATATAAAAACATCGCCAAGAAGGAAAAATATGAGCCTTTTTAACTTTGTTGCATGAAACATTTACGCATTTTCCTTGACTATTTTTATCACTCTTGCTTGCGTCTCCTCGCTCATATCGCTGCCACTTGGCAAGCAAATTCCTCTTGAAAACAGATCTTCGCTATATCCATCGATAAAGCTTAACGCACCTTTAAATACAGGCTGCAAGTGCATAGGCTTCCAAAGTGGGCGACTCTCAATATTTTCATCAGCTAGTGCTTTGATAACTTTTAAATGTGCATCTTTTTTAGCAAAAACGCCAGTTGTCAGCCATCTGTTACCACGAGAATTTGGCAGTTCTGGCATAAATTCTAAAATATCGACAAGCTCTTTTTCATAAATTTCAAAGACTTTTCTCTTTTGCTCGACTCTTTTTTCCAAAATTTCCATCTGAGCCACGCCAATAGCACCTAATACGTTGCTTAAGCGATAGTTGTAGCCATAGTCTTTGTGCTCGTAGTGAAGCAGTGGCTCTCTAGCTTGAGTGCTATAAAATCTTGCTTTTTCTACAAATTCCTTGTCACCAACTAGCATACCGCCACCTGAAGTGGTGATTATCTTGTTGCCATTAAAACTATATGCACCCATCACGCCAAATGTGCCAAGTGCCTTACCGCCGTAAAATCCACCAAGTGCTTCAGCTGCATCTTCAACCAAAGCGATGCCCTCGTTTTGGCAAATTTCACAAATTTCTTTCATCTTTGAAGCTTGTCCGTAAAGATGAGTAACGACTAATACCTTTGGCTTTTTAGGTAAATTTGATATTGCTTTTTTAAGTAGTTCTGGACTTAAATTCCAGCTCTCATCGCAGTCTATGAATACTGGAGTTGCTTTTTCATAAAGTATAGGCGAGACTGAAGCCATGAAAGTAAAGCTAGAAGCCAGCACAAAGTCGCCCTCTTTCACGCCAAGGACGCGAAGTGCTAGGTGAAGCGCAGCCGTTCCAGCGCTTAGTGCAAGAGCATCTTTTGCTCCAGTGTAGTTTTTTATACTTTCTTCAAATTTATTTACATATTCACCAAGTGGCGCTATATAGTTGCTTTCAAAAACTTTTTTTATATATTCCTGCTCTTTTCCGCTCATATTTGGTGGAGATAAAAAAACCCTATCCATTTCATCCCTTTCGTGATTTTTTGGCGATTTTAGCACTTATTTTTAAATTTATATCTTAGCACGCTCGCATGCAGGTACGCCGTAAGCCTTTATGCCGTCCTTTATATCTCTAACGACCACACTTCCAGCACCTATGATGCAGTTTTTGCCAATACTTATACCTTGAATGATGCTTGAGCCGATACCTATGTGCGTAAATTCGCCCACGCTAACATTTCCAGCAAGGGCTGCATTTGGGCTGATGTGAGCAAATTTACCTATGTCGCACTCATGCTCTATCACCGCACCAGAGTTTATGATAGCGCCCTCTTTTATACGAGCTTTTGCGTTTATAACGGCATTTGGCATGACAACTACGCCTTTTTCTATCACAGCGCTTTCGCTCACAACCGCACTTTTATGGATCAAATTTACTATATCAAAGCCAGCAGCTTCTACTTTTTGGCTGATTTTTTGCCTTGTTTTATTATCACCTATGGCTATTATAATGTCAGCTTTTTCAAGCTCTGGGCTAAATTTACGCTCGCTAGCGTCATCTAAAAAAACTATCTCATCATAGCCATTATTTCTAGCGATGTCAGCTACGACTAGCCCGTGACCGCTTGCTCCGTAGATGTAAATTTTCTTAGTTTTTGCCATTAAATTTCTCCGTCGTAGCCTGCCCCTCTTTGCTGACGCCACTTCGTTTTAGCACCTTTTCGATGGTCTGTAATGCGATCTTTACATCAAGCATAAAGCTTAAATTTTTAGCGTAATAGACGTCGTACTCAAATTTTTTCTCCCAGCTTATGGCGTTTCTGCCATTTACCTGCGCTAGACCCGTGATACCTGGGCGCACGTCGTGGCGGTGCTTTTGCGTTTCGTTATAGATGGGTAGATACTCGACCAAAAGCGGCCTTGGTCCGATAAAACTCATGTCGCCTTTTAGCACGTTAAATAGCTGTGGCAGCTCATCAAGACTAAGCGAGCGGATCAGTTTGCCAAATTTACCAAGACGCTGTTCATCTGGCAAGAGCTCGCCATTTGCGTCACGCTCGTCACTCATCGTCTTAAATTTATAAATTTTAAAAATTTTCTCATTAAGCCCTGGTCTTGCCTGCGTAAAAATGACGTCGCGGCTAACCTTAAAATAGATAAAAATCGCCGTTGCTATGATGATGGGCGATGTTAAAATGAGCAAAAATAGTGCTCCCAAAATATCAATCACCCTCTTTAAAAAATTTCTATACATCTATAAATTTCCTATAAATTTCTATATATCTTTTTGCGATTTGCTTCTCGTCAAACTCACTAACTGCCCAGTCCCTGCCATTTTGTCCAAGCTTAGTGCAAAGCGCTTCGTCATCAAGTAAAATTTTTATCTTATTAGCAAGGTCATTTGCGTCTTTTACCTTGCATAAAAGCCCGTTGTAGCCATCTTTTACAGCTTCATTACAGCCTGTCACGTCACTTGCAACGACTGCTTTAGCCATGCTCATCGCCTCTAAAACCGTTCTTGGAAAGCCCTCTTTGTAGCTAGGAAGTGCCAGCAGATAAGAAGCTTTTAAAAGCTCTGGTATGTCGTTTCTAGCGCCAAGATATCGCACTTTGCCACCTTTTAAAAAGCTCTCGTCTGCGGTTGATTTATTACCAGCAAATCCCTCGCCCACAAAGACAAATTCGCAGTTTTTATAGCCATTTAAAATTTCTGCTGCCTCGTAAAATTCACGAACGCCCTTGTGCCACATGGCTCTGGCGATCATTAAAATAACCTTTTTTTCACCCAAGTCCGCTGCCTGCGTGATAGCTGGGTCAAATTTGGCAGTATCGACGCCGACACTTTTTATGCGGTACACCTTGCTTTTATCTATCAAATTTTTAGAGATCAGATAGTCTGGATCCGCGTCATTTACGAAGATGCAAGCATCAGCCTTTGCAAAAGAGAGCTTATAAAGGCTCTCCATGACAAAACGCACGGCCTTTGTCTTAATATCATCATCTATATAAAAGCTACCAAGGCCTTCAACCAAATTTATCACGTGCTTTATGCCAGCGTTTTTAGCAGCAAATGTGCCAAAGACATTTGACTTGTGAGCGCCAGTTTGAAGCAGGTCTAAATTTAGCTCACCTAAAATTTTAGATAGTTTTTTTGAGTTATTTATCACAGTTAGTGGATTTAGGCTCGCCTTGTCAAGCTCGTAGGTGACAGCATGAAAGCTTTTAGCAAGCTCATTAGTAAAATTTCCTTTTGGAGCGATAGCAAAAACCTCATGTCCCATATCTTTTAAAGCCTGCATAATAGGGCGTCTAAAAAAGTGTATGCTCATATCAGCATGGCTTAAAAATCCTATCCTTGCCATTTTTACCTCTTTAGCCTATAAACTTTTGCCGCCCCGTCAAGTATGACTGGCTCAAAGACCTTAGGATCGTATCTTTCAAGCACGAAAAGCTGGATGTAGGCGCTATTTAAAATGCTCTCATCAAGGATGATAAATCTGCCATAATCCCTCATAAAAATGACAGAAATGTTTGAGCTTTCATTATTTTTATACTCTTTTACATTTAGCTTGCCAGCCTCGTTGTAGTCAGTCTCTATAAAAGATTTAAGAGGCAAGATGTTGCCATCATAGATTAAATTTGTGACATCACTTGTGAGCGTAAATCCACCATTTAGTCTAATGCCATTTTCATTTTGAGAGATCGCTCTTGTAACGATAAAAAGGCCGTTGTTTAAATTTTTACCGCTTTTTAGATCGATCTTGCTAAATTGCAAAATGGTCGGAAAAATACCAAGCATCCTATCTGGCAAGTAGTAGTAAATATCCCTAGTCTTTGCTGGCAGGCTAAAATTTGCCTCTTTTATATCGTTAAAGAATTGATCAATGCTTGCATTTCTCTCTTTTAAAATTTGAGCCAAGTTGCCATTAAATCTCTCTTTAAAATTTCTCTCTGTGTACTCAACATCAAGCCTTGCCATATTTGCCGAGCTCATCTCATCGCTTCCAAGCGCAAAGCTCACGGCAAAATTTTCACGTCCAAGGTGCTTTCCACCATCAATGAGCGTCTTAACATCGCTGTAATATCTGATCGGATATCCATAGTCCCACCACGCAACCACGTAGTCCTCGCGTCCTGCGATGCCTTTTAGCTTATTTAAAATTTCAACCTCTTTGTGCACAAAAACTGGCTCAGCTTTGTAACCATAGATATGAATGAGCGCTGGAGTAAGAGCAAGCACGGTTATAAAAGCTCTCGCAAGATTTAGCACCGCTCCTTTTAGCTTTAAATTTGAAAGTATAAATTCCACTAAATAGCCAAAACCAAGCGCCATGATAGGCACAGCGTAAATGGTAAATCTAAGGCCACTTTTAAATGCCAAAAAGCCAAGTGCTAGCATGCCAAGCGAGACGGCAAATGAGCGGTATTTAAAGCAAAAAAGAGCAACGCCAGCAAGCGAGATCAAAAATGTGATGACATTTGCGCTGATCCTCTCGCAAAATAGCACAAAGTCAACCACGCTTGACTCTTGGATAGTTTGATTGACATTAAAAAAGTGAAAGCTCATACCACTTAGTTCTGGACTTCCTCTAAAGACGTAAAATTTAAGCTGAAAAATAATCGGATTTAGCCCGCCACGAATTACAAAAACAATAAAAACAACTACCAAAATACCAAGAGCAATTTTTAAATTTATCACCTCTTTTTTAAAAAGACAAAACGTATAAATAGCGATGATAGCGATAAATTTAAGCGTTATATCAAGATTTGAAATGGCAAGTAAAAGTAGCGAAATTTCAAGGTAAAAAAGTGGATTTTTCCTATCAAAAATGAGCGTGTAAAGTAAAAATAGCCCAGTTAAAATGCTAATAAGCGAAAACGCACTCGCATACCACCACATATAGATAAGCACGCTTAAAGGTGCTATTATCAGGCTCTTTGCGTCCTTTTTCTCAAGCACTCTAACAAGCCCCCAAACAACAAAGACGCTAAGTGGGATGATGAGCATGTCAGTATCGTAGTATCCTGCCATGGTGCGGTTGTAGTAGCTATTTGCAACCACTGCAAGAAGTGCGCCTATAAAGCCAGCAAATTTTAGCTTGTACTCATTTGCGATCAAGATGACTGGCACAGCCACAAGCGATGAGAAAAACACGCTCATATAAATCATCGCCGTCTCAAGCTTGACGCCTAGAAATTTCACGATCCAGTAAGTAAACGTCGAGAGCGGATAGCCGTAGTAGCTAAGGTCATTTTCTTGGTGAAAGCCAGCCAGCATATCCCTTGCGCCCTCAGCAAATGCGTAGCCGTCGTTTGTACTGATCATTAGCTCGTTGTTCCAGAAAAATACCGGATACTCGCTCGCCCAAAAGACCCAGTAAAGCCTACAAACCACGCTAAAAAGGACTGCAACAAATATCATCAAGTATAAAGAGTAATTTTTAAAAAATAAATTTCTATTCATTAGGATTTTCCAAAAAATTTATAAGCTCGCTCGCTATGTTTTCACTATCAAAAAATTTAGCCCGATTATACGCAACCTTTTCAAAATTTTGCCTTATTTCAGGCGCATTAAGCACCTTTACCATCGCCTCTTTCATCGCATTTTCGTCATCAACTGGTACCAAAATACCAAACTCACTCTCGCCCAAAAGCTCCTTTGCACCACTCTTGTGCTCAGTTGAGATGATAGTTTTTTCGCACGCTAGCGTCTCTAAAAGGACATTTGAAAAGCCCTCAAAACGCGAAGCACAAAGCAAGCAAGAGGCATTTTTTATGTGTCTAAATGGGTTTTTATCAGTGCCAAGAAGCTTTACTCGATCACCCACGCCAAATTTGTCTATCAAATTTTGTAGCTCATCTTTTAAAGGCCCTTTACCAAGGATGCCAAGCGTGGCACGAGGGTCGTTAATGGAGGCGATTATTTTTATTAACATGGCTTGATTTTTACCGCTATCAAGGCGGCCGATGTTTATGAAAAATGGCTTAAAACCATTCTCAAGTGGCTCATTTTTTAGTAAATTTATAGTTTTTAGATCAAGGGCGTTATAAAGCACCTTTGTTTTGGCTTCACTCATGCCAAAATTTCTTACTAGATCCTCTTTATTGCCAGCTGCATTTGCTAGGATTAGATCAGCTTTTTTATAAAGATGAGTGAGTAAAAATTTATTAACCCTACCGCTTAGATCGTCTTTGTATAGGATCGATGGACAGCTTCTCTCGCTAATAACTAGCCTCTTTTTAAGGCCCAAAATTCTAGCTATTGCAGCGATATAACAGGGGCGGTTCATCAGCACAAACTGCGTATCGATGTTTAAATTTTGACAAAGTTTTTTATACTTAAAGGCAAGCATTGGCATTGCTAAAAAGAGCCTTGCAAGCTTCTTTAGCCCGCTCTCGTAAGGATCGCTATTTTCTATAAAGTGGATTTTTACTTCACTTGGGATCTCGTAAGCGATGACCTTGCTCATTAAGACGAGATGAACTTCATAACGTTTTACCAAAAATGGCAGTAAATTTGCCACATTTCGCTCAGCCCCACCAGGCCCCATCGAGTATAAAAAAACGGCTAATTTTTTCACTTGCTAACAACCTTTTTTATAAATTCTCGCCACTGCTTGATGATATTTTCTTTGCTAAATAAATTTGCACTTTCGCTGGCGTTTTTTGCTAGTTTTTGCCTTAAATTTTCATCTTTTAAAAGCATCTCAAGCTTATCTTTTAGATCATTTGCGTCGCCATTTTTAAAGATAAGCCCGTTCGTGCCGTCATCTATAAGCTCTCTTGCGCCCACGGTGTCGCTACTTATCCTAGCGCAACCAAAGGCGCCTGATTCTATTAGCACATTTGAAAGCCCCTCGCTTCGTGAGCTAAGAGTAAAAATTTTTGCCTCGCTATAAAGCTTTGTGACGTCGCTTATGTGACCTAGAAATTTTATGTTAAGCCCCAAATTTGAAGCCATTTGCTTTAGCTCGGCTTCCTGTCTGCCACTACCTGCGATCTTTATCTCCCAGCCATCAAGCAAGCTCTTACTCACCTTGCTAAGTGCCTCAAAATAGATATCATAGCCCTTTACCGCCTCCAGCCTTGCCACGCTTAAGATGATGTTTTGCTTCTCGCAAATTTCAGGCACGTCGATAAAAAGTGGGTTGTGGATGACCTCGCGGTTTTTGGCAAATTTATAGTAGTCGTAGTCGCTTTTGCTTAGCACGCTTAGGCCATCTACAAATTTATACGAAAAGTCGCGCATAGCGCTTGCGATTTTGCTTTTTAGATAGCTATGCTCGTGATGCTCGGTTGCTATTAGTTTGCTCTTTAGCCCAGCATTTGCCAGCACGCAAGCGACGTTTGTCCAGTCGATAAAGCTAATTATCAGATCAGCCCTTTGCTCTTTAATTGCGTTTTTGACAAATTCGCCCATTTTTGCCTCATCTTGCAGCAAATTTGCAAGCTTTTCGCTCATCTGATCAGCGTCATTTATCTCGCAAAGCAAGCCATCAAAGCCATCTTTTATAAGCTCTTTTGCCCCGCTAGTTCTTGTTGCAACCCGCACACAGTCATAGTTTATCGCCTCTATCAAGGTGTTTCCAAGACCCTCGAAATTTGAGCAAGAGAGCAGCACTTTTGCTCTTTTATAAAGCGAGGCGATGTCGCTTACATTGCCTAAAAACTGGACATCAGCGCTCAAATTTTTGGCTAAATTTTCTAAATTTGCTCTCTCGCCGCCATCTCCAGCGACAGCAAATTTATAGCCGCTTTGCTTTAAGTTTGCAGCCACTCTTACAAACATTTCGCAGTTTTTTATCTTATTTAGTCTGCCAACAAAGATGACTAAATTTTCTTTATCAAAGCTCTCACTGCGCACCTCTTCAAAGAGTGGGTTGTAAATTTTCATCACATTTTTGCAAAATTTTGAGTAATGTCCTAGATCCTCGTCGCTTAAGACGCTAAGCGCGTTTGCAAATGGATAGCTTATGCGTCTTAGCACCTTAAAAATGGCTCTTTTTGGTGCAAGATAGTTTGTGTGCTCGCTTATGATTATAGGCGTTTTTAGCCCAGCCGAGCTAAATAGCACCAAGGTATTTACGGCGTCTAAAAAGGATATCACAGCGTCAAATTTGCCCTCTCTTATGAGCGCTCTTAGGGCAAGCACCTTTGAAACTCTCTTTTTTAAATTTCCAACCAAGCCAAGCTCATCAGCCCCAACGCCTAAATTTATGAGTTTCACGCCACTTGCTAGCTCGTAAAATGGCTCATCTTTGTCAAATTTAACAAGGCTTACATCATGATCCAAGCTAAATCTTGACGCGATCACCGCGCAAACTCGCTCTGCACCGCCACTTCTAAGCGTTGATGTGACAAATAATATCCTCATACGCCAAACCTTTGTTTTATCTTCACTCTAAGCCTTGAGAGTGCTGGTAAAATGCCACTTGGAAGCGGACTAAGCAGCAAAAATATAAACGCTTCTTTGCTAAATTTAATACTAAGGCTTTTAAAGATACACCTTAGCATAAGGCCATATTCGCCCGCTATTTTGGCGTAGTAAGCGGCGTTTTTATACTGCATAGCTAGAAATTTTGGCTCATTTTTAATAGCGATGTCGTAGTGCAAGTTTGCTGTTTTGATGTAAGCGTTTGCCACATTTAGCGCGTGTTTGCCGGCATTTAGCGTAGCACTATCGCTTCTTGCGATGCGGTAGATGTAAAGTGGCTTTTTAAGATAGAAGACACTTTTTTCAAAAAAACGGATGTAAAGCTCATTTTCGCCACCAAAACTGCTCTCATCAAGCCTAAAATCATCTATAAATTCACGTGAAAAAAGCTTAAAATACTCGCCATTTATCCGCCCGCAGTGATAATCCACCTTGCTCATCACCCCGCTCTTATTATAAGGGCTTCTACCAGCCATAACCTCAGTCATCACACCATCTTTTTCGCAGATCGCGTCTGCAAAAACGCACGAGTACTCACCACTTTTTAAAATTTTATAACACTCAGCGATCGCCTCGCTAATTAGCTCATCGTCATCGTCAAGCAAGCAGATAAACTCGCCTGTTGCGTTATCAAAGCCGTTATTCTTGTTGCCATTTGGGCTCTTTTTGTGAGCGGTGTTTTTTACAAACTTAATCCTTGCGTCGTTAAAACTCTTGCAAATTTCACTCGCACTCTCGTCATCGCCGTCGTCAGTTACAATTATTTCTAAATTTTTATAGCTTTGAGCTAGAGCGCTTTTTATGGCCTTTTTTAAAAGCTCTGGACGCTTGTAAGTCGCGGTTACGATGCTGATTAATGGCTCGCTCATTTAGCCCCTTTTAAAAATTCTCTCATAGCCTTGAAGCTTTTCAAGCCGTGAGAAAAGTATAAATTTAATTGTCTTGATATAGGCCTTTAAATTTGCCCTGTATCCCCTCTCAAGGCGCTCGCCCTCGATGTTTGAGCCACTTAGATCAGTTGGGTGCGAAAAGAGATCGCAAAAGTACATCTGCATATCATTAACACCAAGCAAATAGTCCCAAACATCGGTCGTGCAAAGCGCACACTTATGAATTTCAAGCAAATTTTTAGCACTTTTTTTAGTTAACACATAAGCCCCTGCTCTATAAATGCTTGAAAATGAGTGCTTTGAGACCTGCCAAAGTGGCCTACTTAGGCTAGTATCCACCTTTTTGCCAAAGGCGCTAAACCTGCCTTCTAGCCCATCTTGCATGCCACATATGAGCACGCTATTTTCAGACATCTTGCTAGCTGCTAAAAAGGCCTCTTTTATAGCTAAGTCATCTCCAATCACGTCGTCTTCAAAGATGAGAGCAAATTTTGCCTCACTTGCTAAAAATGTCTCGTAAGCTTTTACGTGCGAGAGCGAACAGCCAACCTCTGCTGGGCTTAAAACCTTGCCGTAAGCTTTAAATGATGGCGAAATGATCTTGTAATACTCCCTCGCGTTTAGCTCCCTGCCATCAACTGCGTCTATTAGCTTAAAGCTATCATAAGAGGCAAATTTTTGCTGCAAAAGCTCGCGCCTTTTAGTGTCTTTAGCCAAAGAGATCAGGTAAATTTCATCCATTTAAGACCTTTTAAATTTTTTTAAAATTTTACGCCAGACTATGCCTCGCTCAAAAGCATTAAAAAACAAAAAATATCCCAAAACATAAGCTGCGCCGGCGTAGATCGCAGCAAAGATAGCAAATTTTAACCAGTTATCTAAGCTCACAAAGTCCTTGCAGGCAAACATCGCAAGCACGCAAAGCGCAAAAACGGCTAAATTTTTAAAATAAACTCCGTAAAATGTGGTGAGCTTCACCTCTAAATTTAAAGCAGCATTTATGAGGTCAAAGCCAAGAATTCTTATGCTATAAAAAATGGCTGCGACGACGACGATGCCATAAACGCCGTAGTCACTACATTTGAGTAGTGCGATCTGCGCTATGATCGTGCTAACGCCAAGGATAGTGTTGGCAATGGCTGGTCGGCGAAGCTTGTTTGTAGCGCTATCAAGGTTAAAAAGCGAAAAAACAAAGCTTATAAAGACGATAGGCACTAGCGTGATCATCGAGACACTATAGATAAATTTGACCTCGTCTTGGCTTTTAAAAGGTAGCCAAAGCGTGTAAAAATCAAGCCCAAAAACGACAAAAAATGCGGCCGGAGCGCTCATCACAAAGGCGATCACTTTCATTGAAAATTTAGCCTCTTTTATGAGGTCTGTGATCAAATTTTTAGAGTAAAGCTCGACAAATTTTGGTGCAAAGATACCACTAAGCTGTGCTACAAAGCTCTCAAGTATGATAGGGGCGGCCTTGGCGACTGAAAGAAGGCCAGTAGCATTTGCATTTACGAAAATGTTGCAGATAAACAGGTCCATACCCGTTAAAAGTATGCGGTTTAGCGCGTTAAAGCTGTTCCAAATCCCAGAACTTAAAAGCTCTTTGATCTTGGAAAAGTCAAATTTACTAAGGCTAAATTTTAGCTCCGGCGTGATGCGAGCTGACATAAAAATGGTGCTAAAAAAGACAAAAAGGCTTGCAACTAGCGCTGAAATGGCGATGTATGAAATGAACGGCTTAAAAAAGAAAAAGAGCGCCACGATAAGGATCGCTAGGATCGCGCTTGAGATGGCGTTTCTGATGGAGAGTAGATAGAGCTTGTTTGTCACAAAGGCGCAAACCGTCAAAACGCCGTTAAATAGCCCAACGCAGAAATTTATAAAGTAAAAAACAAGAGTCATTCTCACGTCAAAGAGTAGATTTTCAGGGACATTTAAAAGGCTTTGCAAATTTAGTATAAAAATGGAGCTAAGCACCACAACAACGGCGCAAAAGAAGATATTTACGACAAGCACTGATGAGTAGTAGGTGTTTGCAAGGCTTAGATCTTTTTTGTGCCACGCATGAGCGACAAAGCGCCCGCTGACCGAGTTTATGGCTACACTTACGACTACTGCGTAGCTAACTATGGCGTTGCTAAGTCCCACAAAGCCAAATGCCTCGTTGCCAAGACTTTTTAAGATAAATGGCGTAAGAAAGAAATTTATGCCCATTGATACGACAAAAACGACGATCGAGCTTATTAGATTGATTAACATTAGATTTTTAACCTGTAAATTTTTACGCCATTTGAAATGATAAATGGCTCAAAGTATCGCTCATCAGCTCGCTCAAATATAAAAAGCTGCACAAAAGATGAGTTAAAAGCATTTTCATCAAGCAACAATATCCGCGCATAGTCTTCCAAAAAAACCACATAAATTTTGGCGTTTTCATCTATGATTTTTTCATCTATTCGCAAATCTCTTCCAGCACCTTTTACCTTATAAAATGATTTTACGGCTATTTTTTCACCGTTATGCATGATAAATTTTTGCTCATTTGTAGGCAAATTATAGCCATCTCCAAGGTCGATACCAGCTTCGCTAACGCCATTTAATGCACTAACATGATAAAAATCCTCTTTTTGCCTTTTACCAGTTGTGACGTCGATATAGCTATATCTAAAGATATTTGGTGCGATGTCAATCATATTAGGTACAAGATAGTAATAAACCGCCTTCTTTGCCACCGGCTGAGAAAAATTTTCACTCTCAAGCTGGCTCAAAAAAGTATTTATATCGCTTGTGTTGTAGTCTTTTAAAATTTTATCTATTGGTCTTACATTTTGCTCAAGTGAGATGTCATTATACGTAACTGCCACTCTTGCAAGTCTAGCCGAAAATGCCTCATCTTTTCTCAAAGCAAGGCTAACAAAATAATTATTTTCGCCACCTTGTCTACCAGGATCGTTTAAAGTCATAACATCAGCGAAATACCTTATAGCATACCCGTAATCCCACCATGAAAATACATAATCATCGCGCTTAGTGAGCTTTTTGAGCCCATCAAGCGCTACTGCTTCATCATGGCTAATTACAGTGTTTGGCCTATATGAATAAGCAAAATCTAAATTTATAGCAATGGCAACTACAGCAAAAACTAAAAATGATAAATTTTTAATGGAATTTCTAAGATCAAATAAATTTAAAAAAAAATGCAAGAAATACCCAAAACCAAGCGCAACAAGTGGTGTTACATACATAACAAATCTAACTCCGCTAAAGAAAGAGAGGAGTCCAAGTCCAAGCATTGGCAAAGTAAGTAAGAATGGACGAAATTTAAAGCAAAGTAGCAAGTATCCAATAATAGCTGCCAGTAATATAAGAATATTTCCTGACATGAAATATATAAAATACAAAGGACTGGCACTTTTTACTTCGCTGATGAAGTTATGCTCATTTATAAAGTAAAATTTATCGCTAAGAATTTCATTGCTTTTAAAAACATAAATACCAATTTTTGAAGTAATGAAATCAAAACCACCAAAATAGATAAAAATAGCTATCATTAAAGTAAGAAAAATGGATAAATTTCTAGCTGAGAGTAAATTTTTATATTTACAAAAAATGACGTGAAATGAAGATATAGTGGCTGTATTAAAAATTAAAATTTTATTTGATATTAGTGGATCTTTGGTAAAAATATTTAAGCTTACAATACTTATAAACATAAAAAATATCGCTTGATAATTTTCCAATCTATTTCGCATAAAAATAAGCGTATAAAATAAAAAAATAAATACAATACTTAAAATAAGTGGATATGAACTTTGATACCACCAAAGATAGATCGCTACAAAAAGAGCTGGAAGAATGATAAATTTACGCCCTCTTGTGTCTATTAGCTTAATTAAACAATAGATGATAAAAAGCGCAAATGTGACATTTAACATGTCACTATCAAAATATCCAGGCGATGTCCTTGAAAGATAGCTTGGCAAGATAACACTCATAAATGTAGCCACAGCTCCTACCCTAAGAGCCTTAAACTCATTTGATATCAAAACAACTGGAAGGGCGATAAGAGGAGCTAAAAGCGCACTCATATAAAACATCACGCTTTCGATCTTAAAAGGAAAAATTTTGCAAATATAAAAAACTATAGTTGAGATTGGGTGATTAAAGGGGCTAAAGTCATTTTGCTGATGAAAGCCAGCCAGCATGTCTCTAGCACCCTCTGCGTAATAGTATGCGTCATTTGTCGTAAGCATAAATTCGCCATTAAAGTAAAACTCTGGCATATCCTTTGCCCACAATACCCAAAGCATTCTAGCCGCAAATCCAAACAAATAAGCAGCCAGAAATATAAGTAAAATTTTACAATTTACGCTTACTTTGTGCACTAAATTCCTTACAGCCTAGCGTCAGCCTCTGGGTAGATATTTTTTATATCGTAAACTAAATGGCCTTTTAAATTTAGCTTTTTAAACTCATTGTGAGCTACGGCGATCACGATGCAGTCGTAGTCATCTAGGTTATACTCTTTCGCTAGATCAAAGCCGTACTCATGTTTTACCTCAGCACTATCAGCCCAAGGATCGGTCACATCGACCTTGCAGCCAAAATCTTTTAGCTCATCAACCACGTCTATAACGCGAGAATTTCTTATATCTGGGCAGTTTTCTTTAAATGTCATACCAAGGACAAGCACGCGAGCTTTGTTGATAAGCACGCCTTTTCTTATCATTAGTTTTATAACCTGATCAGCTGCGTATCTGCCCATGTCATCGTTGATACGGCGACCCGCTAGGATCATCTCTGGATGATAGCCTACCTCTTGAGCTTTGTGAGTGAGGTAGTATGGATCTACTCCGATGCAGTGTCCGCCAACTAGACCTGGACGGAAATTTAAGAAATTCCATTTCGTGCCAGCAGCTTCAAGCACGTCAATGGTGTTGATATGAAGCTTTTCAAACAGCATCGCAAGCTCGTTTATAAAGGCGATGTTTATGTCACGCTGTGTATTTTCGATGACCTTTGCAGCCTCGGCTACTTTGATGCTTGAAGCTTTGTGAGTGCCAGCTGTGATGATAGAGCGGTAAATTTCATCGACCTTGTCGGCTATCTCAGGAGTTGAGCCACTTGTGATCTTTTTGATCTTTGTCACTGTGTGCTCTTTATCGCCTGGGTTTATGCGCTCTGGAGAGTAGCCGCAGAAGAAGTCTTTATTAAATTTTAAACCACTCTTTTCAAGAAGTGGCACGCAAATCTCCTCTGTAACGCCTGGATAAACGGTGCTTTCATAGACCACGATATCGCCTTTTTTAAGCACCTTTGCTACGCTCTCAGTCGCTTTTACCACTGGGGTTAGATCAGGGCGTTTGTTTTTATCTATCGGAGTTGGGACGGTTACGATGAAGAAGTTGCAACTTCTGATGTCATCTAAATTTAGGCTAAATTTCATGCCATTATCGATCGCTTTTTTCATCTGCTCATTGCTAAGCTCAAGCGTTCTATCATAGCCACTTTTAAGCTCTTCTATACGTTTTGCATTTACGTCAAAGCCGACTACTTCGTACTTTTCACTAAAAGCTGCTGCTAGTGGAAGTCCCACATATCCAAGTCCTACTACTGCTATTTTCATTTACTTTTTCCTTTCTTTTTTGCTTCTATCTTTTTTACGCGTTCATACATTCTTATTTCCGCACTTACACCTTTTGGAGTTATGATTCTAATAGGGCTAATGCCTGGTAAAATTTTAGTAAATTCGTAATAAACCTGCCTCTTTTTCTTTCCGTCCTTGCAGAGCATCATCGTTTGCGCTAGCTCGTCACCGCCGCTAAATTCGTAATAAATCCCGCGCGCGTCCTCTTTTTCCTCGAGCTTTCCACCAAGCAAAAAGGCGAAGTTGCAGTCGATTTCTATCTCTTTAAAAAATGCGACTTCGTATTTAAAATAATCAGGCGGCATCTTTGAGATAGGTAACTCAAAAATATTTTCCTCGGTTTTTGGCACGTTTTCGCCTGCTAAAAGTGCAAAGGGAAGCGCGAAAGCCGCGATAAAAAGTAAAAATTTTCTCATGCCTTTACTCCGATTTGGAAATACTTAAATCCATGCTCAGCCAAAATTTTAGCGTTGTATTGATTTCGCCCGTCAAATATGACAGCATTTTTTAGCCTCTCTTTGATCTCCATAAAATCAGGCGATCTAAACTCGCTCCACTCGGTTACAAGCACCATTGCATCGGCGCCATTAAGAGCGTCGTATTTATTTTTAGCGTATTTTACATCTAAATTTGGCATATATTTTTTAGCTTCTTCGCTTGCTTTTGGATCGTACGCCACCACTTTTGCGCCAGCCTCATCCAAAAGTTTTATCAAAGTTAGCGAGCTAGCCTCGCGCATATCGTCCGTGTTTGGTTTAAACGCAAGCCCCCAAAGCGCAATCGTCTTGCCCTTTAGATCGCCACCAAAGAAGTTATAAATTTTATCAAACAGCACTCTTTTTTGAGCCTTATTTCTTGACTCGACCGCGTTTAAAAGCTCTGGCTCAAAGCCATTTTGCCTAGCTGTATAGATGAGCGCCTCGACATCTTTTGGAAAGCAACTACCGCCGTATCCGCAGCCTGGATAGATGAAGCTATATCCGATCCTCGAGTCGCTGCCGATACCTTTTCTTACTAAATTTACATCAGCACCCACGCGTTCACAGATATTTGCTATCTCGTTTATGAAGCTTATCTTTGTTGCCAGCATCGAATTTGCAGCGTATTTTGTCATCTCGGCTGACTTTACGTCCATGCAAATGAGCCTGTCGTGATTTTTCATAAATGGCTCATAAAGCTCTCTCATCACGCTAAAGCCCCACTCACTACTAGCTCCGATAACCACGCGATCTGGCTTTAAAAAATCCTCAACCGCAGCGCCCTCTTTTAAAAACTCTGGGTTTGAAACGACTTCAAATTTAACCTCTACATTTCTCTTTTTAAGCTCAGCCTCGATCACCTCATGCACCTTAGCTCCAGTGCCCACTGGAACGGTTGATTTATCGACTACGATTAGCGGTTTGCTTAAATTTTCTCCGATAGATTTTGCCACCGAGAGGACATATTTTAAATCCGCCTGTCCATCAGCGCCCATAGGAGTACCAACTGCGATAAATAGCACATCTGCATGCTCTAGCGCCTCAGTTATCTGCGTACTAAATTTAAGCGAACCATTTTTGTAGCACTCGCTCACGATATCAGCAAGCCCTGGCTCATATATCGGTACGACGCCGTTTTTTAGTGCCTCGATCTTTTTTTCATCGACATCGACGCAGATCACGCTGTTACCCATTTTGGCAAAGCATGCACCACTTACTAGCCCAACATATCCAGTTCCGATTACTGCTACTTTCATGCTTATCCTTAAATTTTCTTTTCCCATTCAAGGGCGGTTTTTATGATGAGTGTTAGATCGTCTCTTTTTGGCTTCCAGCTTGTTAGCGAGCGCAGCTTGCTCGCATTTGAGATAAGGATAGCTGGGTCGCCGTCCCTTCTTGGCGCATTTAGCACCTTAAAATTTACCCCACTCACCTCTTTTGCGGTCTCGATGACCTCTTTTACGCTAAATCCTCTACCGTATCCCACGTTAAAAGTTTCACTGCCATTTTGGCCGATATACTCCAGCGCACTTATATGGGCGTCTGCTAGGTCACTAACGTGAATGTAGTCTCTTACGCATGTACCATCTTTTGTCGCATAGTCATCGCCAAAGATGCCCATACTCTCGCGCTTACCAAGTATAGTTTGCACAGCTACCTTGATAAGGTGCGTGGCATTTGGATAATTTTGACCGATCAGCCCCTCTTCGTCTGCACCTGCCACGTTGAAGTAGCGAAGTATTGCAAATTTAAAATTTTCATTTGAAGCGGCGTAGTCTTTAATGATCTGCTCACTCATAAGTTTACTTCTGCCGTATGGATTTATCGGATTTGTAGGCGTTGTTTCGCTCACTTCCGCCACGTCTGGCTCGCCATAAACTGCGGCAGTTGAGCTAAATATAAATTTATTTACATTGTAAGTTTTTGCGTATCTTAGCACCCTCGCAACGTTTGCGGTGTTGTTTAGATAGTATTTTAGTGGCTCGCTCATACTCTCAAAAACCTCGATAAACGCCGCAAAATGGATGATTGCATCAAATTTACCATTTTCAAAAATTTCACTTAGATCATCCTCTAAATTTGCGTTTATAAATTTAAAATTTCCTATTTTTTGGAGTGCTTCAAGTGCTTTTTGTGAGCCTTTGCAGAGATTATCGATGATGGTTATCTCATCATTGCCTTGCTTTAAAAGTGCTTTTACTACGTGGCTGCCGATGTATCCAGCACCACCTGTTACTAAAATTTTCAAGTTTAAGCCTTTCGTAAAAAGTGGTTAATTTTATCAAAAATAGGGTAAAGCAAAAGTAAAGCAAGGCTTTTGAATAAATTTTAATCTTCTCTAACCCTTAAAAATATTGGAAATCTTGGCTTGCCTTTGGCTGTTAAATTTTGAAATTTATATGTGATGATAGAGCCTATTTTTGGGGGATTTTGGCGCTTTTCATCGCTTAGTCCCGATCCTATTTTAAAGATAGTGCCAGATTTTGGCTCACCAGCTTTTTCTTCATCCTGCTTGCCACCAAGCGCTTTGCATGTAAGCGAGCCAGTAAATTTTGCGTATTTGCCGCTACCTTTATTTATAGCGATTACTTCACACTCGGCATCTTTAAATTTTTTAAATTTCAGTGCATTTTTGCTTCTTTTTCGCTCGTACGGCGTATTTGGCTCACGCACGACTGCTCCCTCGCCGCCTTTTACGATGATACTTTCAGTAAATTTCAAAAACTGGGCGTTATCTAGCATTTTTATCTATTTTATGATGATTAAATTGTGATTTGGCTCATTTTTTAGAAATTTAGCCAAATCTTCAAGTCTGGCAAGCAAGCCACCACTTGCCTCAGGCACATCAAAAATATGAAATTTTAGCCTGCTCCACGCCTTTTCGTCTGGCAGCTTATCCATCACGGTAGCTTGAATTTCTTCAAATTTAAGCTCTTTTGCGTAAAGCTCGCCATCAAGTGCAAATTTTGGAAAATTTTTAGTAAAACTTAGCGGTGCATTTAGCTTTTTGCCCTGCCTTGAGAGTAAATTCTCTCCGTCCCAGTAGGCACGCACGCCATCAAGCTTTTCGCTAGCTAGCCAGCCACTGACATTTTGATCTTTATACTCGCTAAGTCGCAGCAGTTCAAGAGAAAATGCAAAATTTAAAAGGAGTAAAACCGCAAAAATTATTCTAATCAGGCTTTTGCCTTACAAAAACAATAGTCCATATGATCGTCCACCACGCCCACACTTTGCAAAAAGGCATAGGTGCTAACAGAGCCTAGAAATTTAAACCCTCGCTTTTTTAGCTCCTTTGCCACAAAGTCAGACATCGGCGTAGTGGCTGGCACTTGCTTGATGTCTTGATAGTGATTTATGATCTGTTTGCCGTCAAATTTCGGGTCAAATTTTTTAAGTAAATGCCCCCACAGATACTCGTAAAAGCTGCCAAATTCTTTGGTTACGGACAAAAACGCAAGGGCGTTTACAGAAAGCGATTTTAGTTTTAATCTGTTGCGGATCAACCTCTCATTTTGCATAAATTTCGCTATTTCGTCCTCACCGTAAAGCTTGATCTTCTCTGGATCAAAGCCATCAAACGCCTCTCTCATCGCCTCTCTTTTTTGAAGGACTCCATGCCACGAAAGTCCCGCCTGAAAGCCTTCCAGAACTATCATTTCGAAAAATTTTCTATCATCTTTTACGACTTTGCCCCACTCGTTATCGTGGTAAGCTATGTCAAGCTCGCCTTTTGCCCATTCACATCGCCTCATCTGCTTTCCTTAAATCTTAACTCCGTAAAACTCACAGTACCACTCAACAAATTTAGCCACGCCGTCATTTACTTTTGTATTTGGCTTGTAGTCAAAGTCGGCCACCAAGTCGCTCACATCAGCAAATGTCGCTGGTACGTCGCCTGCTTGAAGTGGGAGGAAATTTTTCTTGATCTCACGGCCGATCTTTATCTCAACCGCCTTAATGTAGTCCATGAGCTCGACTGGGCTGTTGTTACCGATATTATAGACCTTAAACGGCGCTTTTGAGGTGGCAGGGTCTGGGTGCTTTGCATCCCAATTTGGATTAGGTTTTGCAGGATTATCGATGCACTTAATGATGCCCTTTACAATATCGTCCACGTAGGTAAAGTCACGCTTCATCTTGCCGTAGTTGAAGACGTCAATGGTTTTATCTTTAAGCGCTGCATCAACAAACAAAAATAGCGCCATATCAGGGCGTCCCCATGGTCCATACACCGTAAAAAAGCGAAGTCCAGTCGTTGGTACGTTGAATAGATGGCTATAAGTGTGTGCCATCATCTCGTTGCTCTTTTTGGTCGCTGCGTAGAGGCTTATAGGGTGATTTACCGCCTCATGCGTAGAAAACGGCATGTTCTCATTTAGTCCATAAACCGAGCTAGAGCTTGCATAGACTAAATTTTTAATCTCATTGTGACGGCAGCATTCTAGGATGTTCATAAAACCCATGATATTGCTGTCTATGTAAGCTTTTGGGTTTATAAGCGAGTAGCGAACGCCTGCTTGTGCGGCTAAATTTACCACTACGTCAAATTTTTCTTTAGCAAAAAGCTCTTTCATAGTCTTTTCATCAGCGAGGTCTGCTTTTATAAATTTTAAATTTGGATGCGTTTTTGAGACGATAAGCTTGCCATAGTCTATCTCGCTCACGTCAAAGCCTGCCGTTTTTAGGCGTGCAAGTTTTAAATTTACGTCGTAATAGTCATTTATCACGTCATACCCAACAACCTCATCTCCGCGCGCCACAAGGGCATTTGCAAGGTGAAATCCTATAAATCCAGCTGTTCCAGTTACTAAAATTTTCATATTTTTCCTTTCATTTTTGGCTTATTTTAGTGCAAAAATATAAATTTACGTATTTAGATCAGGGTAGTCCCAAGCGTTAAATTCAGCTCTTAAGTCGTCATTTTCTTGCCCTTTGCAGCATAGCCACTCAAGCCCTGCACGTCTTTCCATAACGACCTCTTCGTCAAGTCCAGCAACCTTTTTACCATTTATCCTTGCGTCCACACACGCCCAGTGATAGCGATAAACTAGGTCAAGCTTGCTTAAAATTTTATCCAAACTGCGTGGTTTTGAGCGCTTTTTTAGTCCGCCCTCTCTAAAGACATCCATCACAAAATCACAGTCACAAATTTTATCCATCTTACCGATATCTTCAGCTATGCCAAGTGCCCAAAGCAAGATCCAAAGCGACTCATACTTCCAGCCCATATTTACGGCCAAATTTATATCAGCCCTGCCCTCTACGACCTCTTTTTCTTTTACACTTAGATCGCCATAAAAATCGCCCAAAAAGTCTTTAGCCCAGGCTATCTCATCTTCGCTTAAGTGGCCATTGTCGCGGATAGTGCAAGCACACATGATCGCTGTAAATGAGCAAACCGCACGAGCAATGATCTCATCAACGCTTCTTGGCGTAACTTCACTATTGTCATACCTTAGTGGCAGGCTCTCAAGCACAGCCACGCCCTCTTTTTTTAAAATTTTTATACTCTCATCTTTTCTTTGTTGCGCTGTTTTTAGCATATCCGCACCTTTTTTAAAAATATCAAACACTCCTATTTTTATCCAAAAAACTCGGCATTAAATTTCTCTTCGTTAAAATTTTTACCTAAAAATTTACAGGCTTCGATCATATCAGTTCTTGCTATTTCAAAGCAACTCGTAGCCCCAGGACTTGGAGTCATATTAAAGCTTATTCCCTCGCCTGTGCTTATCTTGCCCTCGCCAAGCTCAAGGCACTTTTTATTACGGTCGATAACTTGTGGTCTTACGCCACCAAAATTTACAGCATAGCTCAGATCGTTTTCACTTAGGCTTGGCACGATCTTTCTAGCGTCTTTTACAAATTCTTTTTTATTGATAAATGGCACTTCAAATAAGAAATTTCTTAAAATATAAGATCTGATGTCGCTATCTTTTAAGAGATTTGTAAAGACTTCAAAGACATTTTTATCAAATTTTAGGCATTTACAAAAGTCAAAAAAGCTTGAACAGCCGTGGTATCTCTCTAGTTTTGGTATGACTAGAGCTGTTGGTCCAAAGCGAGTGTTTCCGTTAGCTAGGATATCTGGATCGCCGTGAAGAGCGGCAAATGGCAGCTTATCGTTTTGTACCATATAGACTTTGCCATTTAGCAGGCGTTTTTTTGCGAAATAAAAGCTTCCAGCAACGGGCAATGTGCTAAGATGAAGCCCATAACCCATTTTGTGAGCCAAAAATAGCGAATGTCCTCCAGCATCTACTACAACGTAGTTTGCAGTGATCACCTCGCCATCATTTATCTTTATGTGAAATGTATCACCCGCCTTTTTTATATCAGTTACTTCTGAGTTTAGGCTGATCTCGTAGCCATCTGCGCCTAAATTTAGCGCATTTTGCACAAGTGAGTTTGCTAAGCCACCAAAGTCCATCGTCGTAAACTGCCCATTTTGCGTGCCTATGGCGATGATATTTTCTGGCCTCTCATTGCCATTTGCATCAAAAACGACGTTTGGCTCGATCTGTTTTAACTTCTCTTTGTCATAAATTTCAAGATAAGGAAAAAGCTCTCTAAAACTCTCATATCTCTCTTTCATGCGCTCTACTTCGGCATCTCCGATAGCTAGTGCCATCTTTTGATGAGCGAACATATACTTGCCATCAAGATTGTATTTTAGAGCATATTTTACTGGCATATTTGCCACACGAGAGACTTTTTTTGCCTTTTCTAGTGTGTAGTTTGTCTCGATATCGCCACAATGAATGGTTTGTGAGTTGCCTTTGCCGTTTGAATTTAGAGTAGCTACACCGTCATATTTTTCTAAAAGTGCGACCTTTTTTATGTCGCTAAATGCAGCCAACTCATAAAAGAGCGCCGTCCCACTAATGCCTGCTCCGACAATTACCACCTCAAAGTGCTTCTGCCTCATTTTTTCTCCCAAAAAAGTTTAGTCGCCAAAATGATACTATATTAATTTTAAAACAAACAGCATGATGAAAAAAGCTAGAATTTTTATATAAAAGAAAAATTTGGCAAGGTTCTCACCTTGCCTTGAAGTTAAAATTTATAAGATACGTTTACTTTGAAATTTCTACCTGGCTCCCAGTCTACATATTTTGGATCGCCTGTATAATCAGCCGTTCTTTGAGACTGCGAAGCATAAGTTTTATTAAAGAGGTTGTAAATTCCAGCATTTATCTCTAGCCCTTTAAATTTACCACTGCTTGGCGCATAGCTAGCGTAGATGTCGCTAACTGCGTAGCTTGGTATCTTGACATTTGTATCGTCGCCAGCTGAGACGGTATTTTTTGAAGCGAAGTAGATTAAGTTATAGCCTATTAGCGTATCGATGCTAGAAAATGCATACTCGGCGTTAAACGTATATTTATCGCCCTGATCGCGGTAGCCGATGATGTTTGAGGTGTAGTAGGTGCCATTTGGTTTAGCGACCCTATCTTTATATTTTACCTTTTGGTGAGTATAGCTAGCAGCTAGGCTTAGTGCGTCTAAATTTAGCCTTGCAAGTAGCTCGACGCCGCTTATATCAGCCCCACCAGCGTTTATCCTGACTAGAGTTTGATTTACACCACCACCTGCTGCATTGTTATCGACTATTAAATTTTTATATTTTGTCATGAAGTATTTTGCAGATAAGCTATATGAGCTGGCTTCGCTTATGTCGCCATGGTATTTAAGACCAGTCTCATAGCTGTTGCCAGTTGTCGCTTTTAGGTCTTTATTTGCCGCCCAGTTTAAAGCTCCGCTTCTGCCTCTTCCACTCGCCATCATCGACTCCATTACATCAGGTCCTCTAAAGACCCTCGCATAGCTTGCAAATGCGTTAAGTCCTTTAAGGATCTCATAGTCGAGCGCAAGCGCCGGGGTAAATTCGTTAAATTTATAGGTATAACTCTTTACGTTTCCGGCTCTACCATCATAGCTTTTTAGCTCATGACGAGTGTATCTAATGCCTGGAGTAACAGTTAGCGAGTTAAAATTTAGCGCATCTTCTGCATAGATTGAGTAGTTATTTACCTTTTCAGGGTAGTGGTTGTCTGGTTTGTTAAAATTTTTACTTTGGTAAAACTCAGCGCCATATCTAAGCGTCTGCGTCAAAGCGCCGGTCTCAACTACGCTTTTAGCCTTTGCATTTATACCATTTGTCTCTACACCCCATTTTGAATCATCAATCCTTTGGTGTCTTGTGTTGTAAGCTGTCACGTCTAAATTTAGAAGATCACTTGGCATATACTCGTATTTTAGCGTTGTTGTATCTCTCTCGTATTTGCGATAGTCATTACTTGTATGCCAGCTACCAAATTCTGCTCTTAAAGGGTAAATGCCCTTAAACTCATTATGCTCTCTTGAGATAGAAATTCTATGTGCATCGAGGAAGCTATAACCAAGCTTTAAAAGATAGCTAAGGTCATTTCCGTCGCCACCTATCCTTCTGTTATTACCACTTTTGCCGTAGTCGTAGCCCTTGTGATTAATAGCTGCTATAAAATCAAGCCCCTCAACTGGAGCAGTAAAGAGCATAAGGCCTTGCGAAAATTCATCGTTGTTTGAAGCGTAGCCCGTTTTGATTTTTGCGCCGATGATTTCGCCACTTTCTAGCAAGTCTTTTGCATCCACCGTTTTAAAGGCGACCGAGCCGCCAAGCGCGCCTGAGCCGTTTACCACTGATCTTGAGCCAACCTCGACATCGACTGCTTTTATAAGATCCGGATCTATAAGCAAGTCGGCGTTATGGTGAAAAGTATTTCCATTTTGTTTCGCACCATCTATCGTGATATTTAGACCGCGATCACTTACGCCTCTCATGTAAATTTTTTGATTCATGCCGTTTGTGCCACCCACATAAACACCAGGAATATCTCTCATCACGTCTTTTACTAGGCCAGCATTTCTGGTTGAAATTTTGATGTCATCAACGCCGTATCCGCCACTGCTACTTGTTACCTCAACTCCGCTTAATACGCTCTCGTCTGCCCCATTTGCATAAACTGCTATGCTTGCTACAAGAGAGAGTTTAAATAAGCTTTTAAATCTCATATTTTCTCCTAATTTGGTTATTAAAATTACTATTTTAATTTTATAGCATAATTTTGAGATTGAATATTATAATTTTAAGTATAAATTTTGGATAAATTTTTGAGTTTTTTTGGTAAAAATATAAACTATTTTTAAATTTTAATTATCTAATAAATTAATTAAATATCGAAATAAAGGACGAAATTATATAATTTTATCAAGGTAGTAAATAAGGTTAATTTTTAATAGAAAATTATTACAAGTATAAAAATTCTTAAATTTTGTAGATAATTTTTATCAAGAAAAGCTTAAGAAATCTAAAATAAATTTTACTTTTTTAGCGCTCAGAATTTTTTTTATAAACACTCTTAAGTAGATTATGAAAAAATTTTATAAATTTTAAATAAGATAGAGCAAAACTCTTGGATCTGCTGGAAGTATCATATAAATTTACTAGACGCCATTGAAGGCAAAAATGAAAAATTCATTCATGCAAATATCATCCTTTTTCATATTTTTTAGTCTTAGACTTACGTTGGTGTCTTGCCAAAGTATCGGTAGCAATGCAAACATCACCTTATCAAGGCTAAAATTTCTTACATCCTCAGGCCAGCCATCCTAGTGACAAAGCTTGTAAAATTTAGATATATCGTCGCAAAGCACCCAGTAAAAACTACGAGTAGCTAAGCTGTGTATCTTCCAACTTACTGCTATCTGACGCGCAGTAAAAGACATTGCCGGCTTTGCCACGAAAAGCGCCGCCGTTTATCGCGAAAAATTTACACAAAACATCGTTTGCCATGAGAGCAAATAGCTAGACGTTTGTCTACCTCGCTAAAGTTTTTGCCAAGGTTAAAGCTGTAAATTTTGCACTTCATCTGCTCGCATCCTGAGCCAAGCATACACAGCCAATCTTCATCCATCACGATGCCACCGCACCCATAAACAAGCGCTCCCATCGGTGAGCAAGTAGCTACCTGAAGCCCTAAAAGCTCGCTTTGCGCCCTGCTCTCATCACGCAGTAAAATTTCACCCATTTTTAGCTTATTTAGCCGTTCTTCGACCAAGCTCCCAAGCCTGGCTCATTTGCATCTATAAGCTCATCTAAAGCTCTCATTGCGAATTCTTGCGATAAATTTGATTAAATTTAAAAGAAGATTTTGGCGAGTCACCCCGCCAAATTTGTATTAGAGGATTATTTTGCATCCCAAGCTAGGATCGTGTTGCCTTCGGCGTCGGTAGCCACGTCGCCCATACCCATGATGTTGTAGCCGCAGTCTACGTAGTGAACCTCGCCTGTTACGCCGCTAGCTAGGTCGCTAAGCAGATACATCGCGCTGTTGCCGACGTCTTCGGTAGTAACGTTGCGTTTTAGCGGGCTATTTACTTCGTTGTAGCGTAAAATCATCCTAAAGTCGCCTATTCCGCTTGCGGCAAGTGTTTTGATAGGACCTGCACTGATCGCATTTACGCGGATGTTTTTAGCGCCAAGGTCATGTGCTAGGTAGCGAACTGAGCTCTCAAGTGCTGCTTTGGCAACGCCCATTACGTTGTAGTGTGGCACAAATTTTGGTCCGCCAAGGTATGTAAGAGTTAGCACCGAACCACCCTCTTTTAGCACTGGCAAAACCGCGCGAGTAAGGCTTAGTAGCGAATAAACACTAGTGCCCATCGCTATATCAAATGCCTCTTTTGTCGTATTTACAAACTCGCCCTCAAGCGCTTCTTTTGGTGCGTAAGCCACTGCATGCACAACAAAATCGATCTCGCCAAGGTCTTTTTTGATTTGACCTGCAAGTCCATCTAAATGTGCTTGATTATTCACATCAAGTTCGTAGACAAATTTGCTACCAAACTCCTCTGCGATCGGCTCTACGCGCTTTTTAAGAGCATCGTTTAGGTAGGTAAATGCCATCTGCGCACCTTGATCGCAGCAAGCTTTTGCAATGCCATAAGCGATAGATTTGGCGTTCGCAACGCCTACTATTAGACCTTTTTTACCTTTTAGTATCATTTGTTCTCCTTTTTATTAAAGCTACTTAACTTTTTCTACTTCACAAGCTTACAGCTGCAAGCAGAGTTATCTTTCGTTAAAATTTTAAAAGCAATACTCAAAAAATATATGCCTACTCTGCTTATTTTTAAATTTTGCCTTGACTAATCGACTTAAAATTTTGCAATCCAAATTTAACAAAACGTCAAATTCTAAACGCGAATCGACAAGTGGAAATATCGCTAGGCGGATTTAAATGTTTTCTACTTCACTACGCTTGTAGCTATAAATAGAAGAAGTAATTTTCGTCCAAAGACTAGGCATGTAGTCTGTCGCAGGGCGAAATTTACAAAATCATTTAAAGACGTCAGCGAGATGACGCGCTAATAAGTTCCAAGAAACCAGAAGCATCCCAGCTTGCCGTACCTACTAAAACCCCGTCGCAGTTTTTAATACCCGCTATCCCGCCGATATTTGCGACATTTACGCTACCGCCGTAAAGTAGCGGCGCTCTCGTCTGCTCGCGGATAAAATTTAAAATCTCCTCTATCTGCTCCGTACTCGCACTCTTGCCCGTGCCTATCGCCCACACGGGCTCGTAGGCGATCAGTAGCCGCTCGTAGCCAAGGTCGATATTTTTTAGCTGTTCAGCCAAAAACTCCTTCGTGCCGCCAGCTTCGTTCACGCTCAAATTTTCGCCGATACAGTAGACGATCTGCCAGCCCACCTTTACAGCAAAGTCGAATTTAGCGCGCAAAAGCTCCTCGCCCTCGCCTAGCTTGCGCCGTTCGGAATGCCCGATCAGCACGCTTTTTACGCCAAACTCGTCCAGCATCGCCTTGCCGATCTCGCCGGTGTGAGCGCCGCTTTCGCACGGGTAGAAATTTTGCGCACCGAGTTTAAATTTATGAGCCGCAAGATCAAGCGCGCTAAACGGAGGAAATACCGTAACATCGTCGTTTGCGCTTAAATTTGCATCTAAAATTTGAGCGTATTTAGCAAAGCTCGCTCTCGTGTGATTGCACTTTAAATTTGCTAAAAACCTCACTCTATAGCCTTTCTAAGCGGTTTTATGCCGGGTAGCTCTTTGCCCTCTATTAGCTCCAAACTAGCACCGCCGCCCGTAGAGATAAAGGTCATCTCGTCGGCGTCTCCCGCGCGCTCTACTACGTCGGCCGTATCGCCGCCGCCAACAACCGTAGTCGCGTGAGTGTCGATGATAGCGTGGCTCATTTTGATGCTACCTTTGCTAAATTTATCCATCTCAAAAACGCCCATCGGCCCATTCCACCAGATGGTTTGCGCGTCGGCGATGACCTCTTTAAATAGCCTAATGGACGCCGGCCCGATATCTAGCCCCATCCAGCCGCTCGGTATCTCTTGAGCGGGGACGAATTTTACGGCGCTTTCTGCCGAAAAGGTCTGGGCTGCGACGACGTCTACCGGCAGGTAAATTTTAACGCCAAGCTCCCTGCCCTTGCGTAAAATTTCGCGCGCGTCCTCGATGAGGTCTTCTTCAAGCAGCGAGTTTCCGATATTTTCGCCGAGCGATTTTAAAAACGTAAACGCCATGCCGCCGCCGATGATCAGCTTATCTACGCGCGGAAGCAGGTTATGCAGGGCTTGCAGTTTACCGCTTACCTTGCTACCGCCGACGACCGCAACGAACGGACGCGCAGGGTGTTTGATTAGATTTTGGGCGAAATTTATCTCTTTTTGTAGCAAAAATCCCGCCGCCTTGTGCTTCTCGTCGTAAAATTTAGTGATCGCCTCGACCGAGCTGTGCGCCCTGTGGCAGACGCCAAACGCGTCGTTTATGTAAAATTCACCAAATTCTGAAAGCTCTTTTGCCAAAGCTTCATCGTTTTTGGTTTCGCCCTTTTCAAAGCGTAAATTTTCAAGAAGTAAAATTTCGCCCGGTTTTAGCGTGGCGACTTTAGCCTTGGCGTCCGCACCGACGACGTCCTCGGCAAATATCACGTCTCTATCAAGTAGCCTTGAAAGCCTCTTTGCCACGCCTCGCAGCGAAAATTTCTCCTCAAAGCCGTTTTTCGGACGTCCTAGATGGCTGGCCAAAACCACGCTGCAGCCGTTATCTAGACAGTAGCGGATTGTTGGTATCGCCGAGCGGATACGGCGGTCGTCGGTGATGTTTAAAAACTCGTCCATCGGCACGTTAAAATCGCACCTTATAAAGACTTTTGCACCATTAAGCTCAAGGTCGTTGATCGATAAAATATCACTCATTTTTAGCCCTTTAAATTTACTTCGTAGCCACGATCTTAGCTAGATCCACAAGCCTTGTTGAGTAGCCCCACTCGTTGTCGTACCACGCAAAGACCTTCACCATATCATCGGCGATCACCTGCGTAGTGTCGCTAGCCACGATGCTGCTGTATGCGCTCGTGCAAAAGTCGCTACTAACCCTATAATCGTCATCGACGAATAAAATTCCCTTCAAATTCGACTCAGCAGCCGCTCTAAACGCCTCGTTTATCTCCTCTTTACTAGCAGGTCTTTTTAACACCGCCGTTAGATCGACCATAGAAACGTTAGCTACCGGTACGCGCACGCTTTGGCCGTGCATCTTGCCGTTTAACTCTGGAAGTACTTTTGCGATCGCCTTTGCGGCTCCGGTGGTCGTAGGTCCGATATTTAGCGCTGCTGCACGTGAGCGGCGAAAATCTTTAGCTTTTACATCAACTAAGCTCTGACCATTTGTATATGCGTGGATCGTAGTCATTAGCCCCTTTACGATGCCAAATTTATCATTTAGCACCTTTGCCACTGGAGCTAGGCCGTTTGTGGTGCAGCTTGCGTTTGAGACGATCGCTTCGCCTGCGTATTTATCGTCGTTTACGCCGACTACAAATGTCGCCGTATCGTCTTTTGCCGGAGCGCTCATGACGACTTTTTTGATGCCACGAGCTAGATAGGGCTCGCACTTTTCAGTGGTCAAAAACTTACCCGTACACTCCAAAACCACGTCCGCACCGTAGTCTGCGTAGCTAAGCTCGTTTAGATCCCTTGTTGAAAAAACTCTTATCTTTTTGCCGTTTACTTCTATAAAATCGTCGCTTATCACCTTAACGTCTTGCTTAAATTCGCCGTGCACGCTGTCGTATTTGAGCAGATAGCGCGTCATGTCGCGCGTCGCCGTGTCGTTGATAGCGACAAGCTCAACGTCGTCTCGCTCTAAAATAATACGAGCAGCGCACCTGCCGATACGCCCGAAGCCGTTTATTGCTACTTTAACTGACATCTTAGCTCCTTTTGATATAATTACGCCTAATTCTACAAAAAAGAATTTTAAAACAAATATAAACAAGGCACTTTAATAGATGAAGTTAGCACTTTTTGGCGGGAGCTTTGATCCGGTTCATTTAGGACACGATAGCATTGTGAAAATGGCACTAAGCGGCCTTGACATCGACAAGCTCATCATCATGCCAACTTTTATAAGTCCCTTTAAGAGCGAATTTTCAGCTCCGCCAGAGCTTCGCCTAAAGTGGATAAGAGAAATTTGGGGCGGCCTAGAGAAGGTCGAGATCTCAGACTATGAGATAAATTTAGCTCGCCCTGTGCCTACCATAGAGACGGTTAAGTATTTGTATGAGAAATTTAAGATAGAGAAATTTTATCTCATAATAGGCGCAGACCACCTAGCCACGCTTGATAAGTGGCATGGATATGAGGAGCTAAAAAGCTTAGTGCAGTTTGTGATCGCCAAGCGCAATCACATAGAAATTCCGCAAAATTTACAAAAAATGGACGTGCACGTGGATGTTAGCTCGTCGCAGATCAGGCACCAAAAGGGGCTTGATGAGCTGCCTAGCGAGATAAAAGATGAGATTATAAATTTTTACCAAGGATTAAAGATGCAAGAGAGATCGATGCAAGAGCGCACCGAAAGTATAGTTAAGGTTTTAGATGCAAAAAAGGCTGAAGAGATACAAGTGTTTGATATGAGTGGAGATGATTATTTTGTAAAAGCCGTAGTTATCGCTACAACGCTTGGCGAGAGGCACGCTTACTCACTGAGTGAGGATCTAAAAGAGGAGCTTAAGCCTCTTGGAGAGAAATTTATAGGCACGGAGAGTTCACCTGATTGGATCGTGATGGACCTTGGCGACATTTTGATACATCTTTTAAGCCCAGCCTACAGGGCAAAATACAACATCGAAGAGTTTTTGCAAAAGCTAAAAACTAGCAAAGAGTCTTAACAAATATAAGCGAAGAGCAAATAAGCCATAAAAATATAAAAAATGCTAACAAAAATGGCTTTTTGCCCGTCGCTTTAAATATACTCCTATCTATCCCAAACCCCAAAGCACACATCGCAACGCAAAGGCAGATGCTAGCTGCTAGCTTTAAAATTTGCACCAAATTTTCAGGGAAAAATGGCAAAGATCTAACGCAGATCGCCACTAAGAAAAATAGCGCAAACCAAGGTATGCTCTTTAGCTTCGAGCCACCGCTATTTTGGCTTAAATTTAAGAAATTTAGCAAGAACAAAAATGGCACGAGCATGATCACGCGAAGCATTTTTATGATGACGGCAGTGCTACTTGCTGTGCTGTCAAATACTGCTGAAGCTGCAACTACATGGGCTACTTCGTGAAGTGAGCCACCTATAAAAAAGCCGGTTTGGTGCGGTGTGAGAGCTAAAAATTTAGCGATAAATGGATAGATAAACATCCCGATCGTCCCAAAGAGCACTACCGTGCAAATGGCGATAGCAAGCTTGTTTGCGTCTGCTTTTATCTCATTTTGCGTAGCCACAACAGCAGCTGCGCCGCAAATGCTAGCCCCTGAGCCAATGAGCACAGCACTATCTTTGCTAAGCCCCAAGGCTTTAGCAGTAAAAAGCGCAAAGCAAAAGGTCGCAAATACCATAAAAGCTGCATATATCACGCCAAGAGTGCCGACACTTGCGATCTCGCTAAGGCTTATATTAAAGCCAAAAAGTATGATACCAAGCCTTAAAATTTGCTTCCCAGCGATCGCTACGACGCCACTACTTTTTAAAATTTGAGTTTGTTTGATAAAAAGATTTGCAAAAATGGCACCTAAAACGATAGAGATGATGAGCGGGCTGGTGTGAAATTTAGCTAAAATCGTGTTTGAGAGCGCAAAAGAAATGGCAGAGATCAGCGCTAAAACAAGCACAGCGAAAAATTTATGAGACATATTTTAACCTTAATCTATTTTTTAAAAATGCAATTAGCACGTTTGGGTATAATTAGACGAATTTTATAATGCAAATTTAAAATAAAGATAAAGGGATAGGACTATGATCATCCTTGGCGAAAAATATGCTTTTACCAGCCTAGAACTAGAAAGGCTTAGAAAGAAATTTGGTCAAGTAAATTTTTTATCCCATGAAAATAGCGACGCAAAGGCCTTACGAAGCGCACTAGAAAATCTCATAAAATCAGGTGATCAAAGGCTGATCGTACTAAATACCGCAAAGCCAGTTGATAGTAAATTGGTTAGATTTCTCACGCTTTTGCAGTTTAAAACGAAGTATAAAAAGATAAAATTTTTAAATGTAGAGAATTTTTTAGAAATTTATCTGCACAAATGTTATATCCCAGAAAATGGGGAAAATCTTAATTTTTTAGATGAGATAAGGCCTTATGGTGCCTTTGATTACGCACTGAAGCGAATGATCGATTATGCAAGCTGCTTAATACTTTTTATCTTGCTTTTTGGCCTAAAATTTTATGTAAAAAGAAAGATAGACGAGCAATCGCCTGGAAGTCTTTACTTTTTACAAAGTAGAGTTGGGCTAGATAACAAGGAATTTGAGTGTATAAAATTTCGCTCGATGATGGAAAATGCCGAGAAAGATGGGGCAAAATTTGCTAGTGAAAATGATGAGAGAGTGTTTGAATTTGGCGAATTTATGCGAAAAACTCGTATAGACGAGGTGCCGCAGTGTATAAATGTCTTTCGAGGACAAATGCATCTGATAGGTCCAAGGCCTGAGCGAAGACACTGGATAAATTTCTTTGAAAAAGAGATCCCTTACTACAATGAACGCCACATCGTTCGCCCAGGGATTACTGGCTGGGCGCAGGTAAACTACCCTTATGGCTCAAATACACACGACGCCAAACAAAAACTAATGTATGATCTTTACTACATCAAACACTGGTCGCTTTGGCTGGAGATAAAGATCATAGTAAAAACTATTGCAATTGTATTTGAGAAAAAAGGTGTTTAAATTCTCAAGAGCATCATGAGTTTGAGATATTTTTAAATAAACATTTTTTCAAATTTAATTTTGTTGCTTTTAGCCAAAATAAATGTAAATTCTACATCCTATCTTTAGCTGTAATTCCCATTATATTAAATGCTGTTTTTATCGAGATAGCGACAACTGCAAAAACTTTTAGCAAGCTATCTTCGTTTTCGTTTCCAACCACACGGTTTTCATTATAAAATTTATGAAAGCTAGCAGCCAGCGACTTCAGATAGTCTGGGATCTTTTGAAGCTGCCTTGAGATAAAAGCATCCTCTAAAATTTCAGGTAAGATTAGCGCCTCAAAAAGTAAATTTTTAGCATTTTCATCTAGGCATTCAAAGTTTGCATTGATTACATCTTGAACATTTTTCCCAGCCTTTGCAAAGACTTGATTTATCCTAGCATGAGCATAGTTTATATAAAAGATAGGATTTGAGCTATCTTCTTTTTTAAGCTCATCCACGTCAAATTCCAAATTACTTGTGTTTGCCTTGCTTATAAAGATAAATCTAAGCGCCTCAGCACCGATCTCACTTACGATATCGCTCATCAGTACAGCATTACCAGCGCGCTTGCTCATCTTGTATGGCTTACCATCTTTTAGCAGACTAACCATCTGCATAAGTATTACTTCAAGCTTATTTTCATCGTATCCAAGAAAATTTATCGCAGCCTTTAACCTTGCGATATATCCGTGATGGTCAGCACCCCAAATGTTTATGTAGTGGTCAAAATTTTTCTCAAATTTAGCATTATGATAAATGATGTCACCAGCTAGATATGTCGGTCTGCCGTCATTTCTAACCACAACCCTATCATTATCATCGCCAAGTGTGGTCGAAGCGATATAAGTAGCGCCCTCTTTTTCGTACATTTGATTTGAACGTTTTAGCTTGTTTATAGTTGGCTCTAGGCCATCATAAAGAGCCTTCTCACTAGCCCAGCTCTCTATAAATATCCCAACGTCCGCTAAATCTTTTTTAATGATCTCAAGCACGATATCCTTGCCAAACTCGGCAAGCTCGAGATTTCTGCTCTCGTCATAAAAAATTTCCTTGCCAAATTTCTCATTTGCAAGCCTAGCAATATCTAAAATATAATCTCCGCGGTAGTATTTCTCTGGATAGACGATGCTTTCATTAAAAAGCTGCTCTTTTGCCGCAAGCGATATAGAAGTGCCAAGCAGGTCGATTTGATTACCAGCATCGTTTATATAGTATTCTGTTGAGATAGCGTAGCCAAGTCTTTTACCAAGTCTTGCCAAAGTATCACCATAAACTGCACCTCTAACGTGTCCGATGTGAAGTGGTCCAGTTGGATTTGCACTGATGTATTCTATTAAATAGCTATTTTTTTTCGCATCTTCTTTTGCAAAATTTTCGCTATCTAGCAAAATTTGCTTTGAAATTTCATCTAAAAACTCGCTTTTTAGCTTGAAATTTAAGTAGCCACTTACTGCACTAGCTTCAACTATTTTGTTATCACCAAATTTATCGGCAAACTCGCTAGCTATCATAGCTGGAGACTTTCTTAGCTCCTTTGCGAGGCTAAAAAGTGGCGTAGCATAGTGGGCTAAATTTTTATCCTTTGGCTTTTCAAGCACAAATTCACGCTCTAAAACCTTTGAAATTTCAGTTTTTATTTTATTTTTCAACTCTAAAACCTATGCGTTTTTAGTTGTTTCTTCTATTTTTTGACTATTGGTATTCTCTTCTTTATGCTCGACTTTCTCACTTTTTTCAGGTGTTGTATCTTCCATCTCAGCCTTAAAAGTCTTTATGCCTTTGCCTAGTCCTTTTGCAAGTTCTGGGATCTTCTTTGCTCCAAAAAGTAAAACAATAATCGCTAAAACAACTAGCCAGTGACCAATACTAAAAGAACCCATTTTTTCTCCTCAATAAATTTTTCAAAATGTTATCATAAATTCCTGAATTTCTAGCAATCTATCCACTCATCAATAACGCGTCTTAAGTCTATTTTCGTACTTTTTAACCTCATCGCTCTAAGAATTGATTTTAGGCCTTTATAACTCTTTTCAATGTCGTCATTTACTAAAAAATAATCATATTCTAAGATGTGCTCCATCTCACCAACTGCGTTCATTAGGCGATTTTCTATCGTTTCATCGCTATCAGTTCCGCGGTTTTTCAAGCGTTTTTTAAGCTCTTTTTTATTTGCAGTCGTGATAAAAACTGAAGTTATGTAGCTTTTAAATTTTTCAAGTGCGATATGAAAGCCTTGCACATCAATATCAAATATAACTATCTTCCCAGCCTCAAGTGCTGCCAAAACAGGCTTTAGGCTCGTTCCATAATAGTTTTTATGCACCTGCGCCCACTCTAAAAATTCGCCCTTTTCTATGCCGCTTTTAAACTCATCTTCTTTTATAAAATAGTAATCAACTCCATCGACTTCGCCTTCTCTTTTTGCCCTTGTCGTGCTTGAAATAGAAAAATAAAGATCCTTCTCTTCCTTTAAAAGACGGCCCAAAAGCGTACTTTTCCCACTTCCACTAGGCCCAGAAACTACTAAAATTTGTCCTTGCAACTACTTTTCCTCAAAACTTATATTTATCTTTATGTTCATATCTTTTAGCACATCTCTTAGCGAGCTTTCATTTAACGACTCATGGACGTGTTTTGTGATCTTTTTGGTTAGCTCTTCTTTATAGTCAGCATCGATTTTTGTTTCATCGCATGAGCTAGTTTGTAGCGCATTATTTAATCCAAATGCTGCTTGCATCGTATTTTCATCTATTTCTTCAATAGACGCTACATCAAAATTTGGGCTACCCAACGTCTCTTCTTTAAAATTTTCTTCCTCAAATACCTCATCTACCATACATAGATCTTCTTGAGCAAGGACTTCTTCAGAAATTTCTTCATGATCTTCTTTAGCTGGCTCTTTTTCAAGGTCTATATCTTCGCCCAAAGAAATTTCCTCTGCTTCTTTGGTAGATTCTTCATCTCTATCTTCCTCTAAATTTTGGCTAGCTTCATCTATCAAATTTGCCTCGCTGCTTTCAGGCTCAAAATTTTCATCATTGCCAAAATCTGTCTCTAGCTCATCAAAATTTTCGCTATCTTCGCTAGATTCTTCGTTTAGCTCTTTATCCAAAGACTCGATCTCGCTGAGCTCTTTTTTACTTTGACTTATATCATCTACAAAATCTTCATTAAGCTCGGCAGTTTCTAAATTTTGAGAATTTTGCTCGACCATTTTATCAAGCTCGTTTTTAGCCTCTTCATCAGCCAAGTCGCTCTCACCCATATCATCTATCTCATCCACAAGTGAACTAAGCTCATCAAAGTCATTGCTATGCTCTTCTTTTATCACAGGCAGCTCATTGTTTTGCTCTAAGGATTTATCCATATCTTCTGAATCAGCCATATATTTGCTAGCTATGTCATTTATAATATCATCATCTATGAGTTCAGTGTCTGTTTCATCAAAACTGATATCTTTATCCTTTAAATCCTCGGTCTCTAGTTCACTTAGCTCCTCTTTTAAAAACTCATCGTCTAAAGCCTCATTATCAAAATTCTCTGCTTCATCATCTTCTTTTGTTAAATTTTCAAGACCCATATCAATTTCTGGAAGCTCAAAATTTTCTAAATCATCAAAGTTTTTATTGCTTTCGTCAAAGTCATTAAAATTTGCAGGCTCATCTAGTCCAAGCTCAAGTTCTTTATCATTGTCAGTATTTTTGTTTTGTTCAAATAAACTAATAAATTCTGTTGGTAAAAAGGGCTTTTCAAGCATAACATCAGCAAAATCTGGCTTTTCACCGCCTCTAGGTGCTAGATACATTATCTTTTGATTTAAATTAACATCGCTGCTATCCATATCACTATCGATGATAATATAATCAAATTGATCTCCAACACTATTAATATCGTCAAATTCGCTATATTCTATGCCTAGCTTATTTAAACTTAACGTTATAAGGCGAGAAACTGCTGGGTTTTTATTTACAAGTGCAACTTTCATAATCCCTCCTTGAAGAGCTTGAGGCTGTATTTTATGATAAATTTCATTGCTATTTACTTAAAAAAATAGTGCTGGCATATCGTTTAAAATCTGCACCATCATATCAGTTATGATTTTTATAATGCCAGCTAAAATAGCTATCAAAACCGAAAAGCCAATACTTACCTTAATAGGATAACCAACGACCAATAGGTTAAATTGTGGCATAGTTTTCATAAGCATGCCAAAAATAGCATCCGAAAGTATAGAAAGCGCAATAATAGGAAAAGCTAGAACAAATCCAAACATAAAAAGATTGCCAAAAAGCTTTAGAGTGTAGCTCATCACACCACTCCTTGGATAAAAATCTCCAAGCGGTATAGCTGAAAGTGAAGTGGAATAAAACTGTAATATTAAATGGTGTCCATCAAGCATCAAAAATGCAAGAAGCGCGATAAAATTTAGAATATTTGCGATCACTGGCGAATTTGTACCAGTTTGCGGATCAAGCACTGAAGCCATCGAAAAACCCATAATCATCGAGATCTGCTCGCCAGCCATTTGAAGTATGGCAAAAACGATATTTAGCAAAAGTCCAGCACAAAGTCCGAGCATGGCCTCACTTAAAATTTCCATAATCAAAAAATTTATAGCGTGCTCATGGGCGTGTGAGAGCGGAAAAAGCACAACACAAAGAGCAAAAACTAGCAAAGTTTTTACGCTAAGCGGGATTTGATTGTGAGAAAAGAATGGAAAAAATACGATAAGCCCACTAAGACGTGCAAAAAGGAGCATAAAGGTTATGACTTTATCCGCTCCAAAAAACTCGACTAGCTCCATTATTTTATATTAACGCCTCGTCCATCTCAGCTGGAATTTCAAGCCCCATGATCTTTAAAACACTAGGAGCGATATTGTTTAGACCGCCGTTTTTTACTTTTTTTACACCATCAGCCATCACAAAACAAAAGACATCATAAGTCGTGTGGTTTGTCAGTAGCTCACCGCTGCTATCACGCATCTCTTCGCAGTTTCCGTGATCGCTCGTGATGATCATAGCGTAGTTTTTCTCTTTTGCTTTGGCGTAAATCTCTCCAAGAGCTGCATCCACTGCTTCGACTGCTTTTATAGCGGCCTCGTAGTTGCCAGTGTGCCCCACCATATCGCCATTTGCGAAATTTACCACGATAAAGTCTTGCTCGTCATCCATACCTTTTAGCACGGCTTTGCAAACCTCAGCAGCGCTCATCTCTGGCTTTTCGTCGTAGGTTTTTACTTTTGGACTAGGGATGAGCACCCTCGTTTCGTTGCTGGCTAATTCTTCGACGCCACCATTAAAGAAAAATGTTACGTGGGCGTATTTTTCAGTCTCAGCCGTGTGAAGCTGCCTTAGCCCAGCCGCTGCTATCACCTCGCTTAGGGTATTTTTTATCTTTTCATTTTTAAATAGCACTTCAAATTTAAAATTTGCGTCGTATTCGGTCATGGTGATTAGATTTTTGATAGCAAAAGGTCGCTCAAACTCGCTAAATTTCTCCTCGCCTAGAGCCTGGCATATCTCTCTTGCTCTATCATTTCTAAAATTTATTACAATCACGCCGTCATCTTCGCCTATGCCTTTAAAGCCATTAAAGCTCGCTGGCTTTACAAACTCATCTGTTACGCCCTCATCGTAGCTTTTTTGTAGATACTCACTTGGCATTAAGCTACTTAAATTTGCTCCATTTACCAAGCTATCATAGGCCTCTTTTACGCGCTCCCAGCGTTTATCTCTATCCATCGCGTAAAATCTTCCACAAACGGTAGCTACCTTAAATTTAGCCTCCAAGCTTTTTATAAAATTTATACCGCTATTTGGGTTAACATCGCGTCCGTCGGTGATAGCATGGGCAAAAACTTCGCAGCCATTTTTGCTAGCAAGCTCACACATACCGTCAAAATGCTCCATATGTGAGTGCACGCCGCCATCACTATAAAGCCCTATGACGTGGATCTTTTTGCACTTTTTAAAAAGAGCTTTTAGCGCTTCGTTTTCTGCTATCGAGCCATCGGCAAAACTACGTGAAATTTTAACCAAATTTTGATACAAAACTCGTCCGCTTCCTATGCACATATGCCCTACTTCGCTGTTTCCCATCTGCCCTTCAGGTAGTCCCACAGCGTTTCCAGAAGTTTTTATGAGCGAGTTTGGAATTTCTTTAAAAAATTTCTCGTAATTTGGCTTTTTAGCCGCCTCAAATGCGTTAAATTTAACGCTTTTATTAAATCCAATACCATCAGTTATTATTAAAATAGTTTTTTGACTCATTTTGAAAATTTATCCTTAATTTTAGATAATTTTTAAGGCCATTATACTAAAATTGCTTTTTTTAAAAATAAAGGCTCTCATGTTTTACTATATCTATGAAATTTTAAATTTTAATATCTTTCAATACATCACCGTCCGTGCTGGTATCGCTTTTTTCATCGCTTTTACACTCACAGCTTATTTGATGCCCAAATTTATCACTTGGGCAAAGGCAAAAAACGCCGCCCAGCCTATCTACGAGCTTGCCCCACAAACTCACCAAAAAAAGGCCAAAACGCCAACCATGGGCGGACTTGTCTTTGTCTTCACAGCCGTACTTTCCACGGTAATTTGCGCAAGGCTTGATAACGCATTTGTCTTAACATCGCTCTTTTGCCTAGTTTGCTTTACGCTGCTTGGCTACAAGGACGATTACAGTAAAATTTTAGGAGCAAAAAATCACGCCGGCCTAAGCCCAAAAGCAAAGCTCTTTTTTCAGTTTTTAATAGCCTTTGTAATTTCTGTTTTTTTATATGCAAGTCACGAGCTTAGCACCGAGTTTTATCTACCTTTTTTTAAGCAACCTATTTTAGATTTAAAAATTTTTGCCATTTTCTTTTGGACACTGGTCATAGTCGCTGCTTCAAATTCAGTAAATTTAACAGACGGGCTTGACGGGCTAGCTACTGTGCCATCTATATTTTCGCTTCTAACTCTTGGCGTTTTTGCTTATATCTGCGGACACGCTGTCTTTAGCTCATATTTACTCTTGCCAAAGATCATAGGTGTTGGTGAAAGCGTTGTTGTCTCTTCAGCCCTAATTGGCTCATTGATGGGCTTTTTATGGTTTAACTGCCATCCAGCTGAAGTCTTTATGGGCGATAGCGGTAGCTTAAGCGTTGGAGCATATATCGGTTTTATGGGTGTTGCGACCAAAAATGAAATCTTACTCATTATCATCGGACTCATATTTGTCGTTGAGACCCTAAGCGTCATCTTGCAAGTGGGAAGCTTTAAAATTTTCAAACGCAGAATTTTTCTCATGGCGCCTATACATCACCATTTTGAGATAAAAGGCTGGGCGGAAAATAAGATCATCGTTCGCTTTTGGATCATCGCACTTTTAGCAAATCTAATCGCATTAACTGCGCTAAAGATCAGATAAGGAAAGCCATGAGAAAATCGCTATTTGGCTACGGTGGCACGATAAAAGCGATCGCAAAAAATTTCACAAAAGATGGCCTTTGGGATATCTATGATGATAAATTTAGTGAAATTTCAAAAGATGAGTTTGGCAACACCCTTTTGCCAGTTAGCGAATTTGATCCAGCAAAAAGCGGCCTAGAGATACCAAGCCCAGGTATCCCGCCTCATCACGAGCTTATTAAAAAAGCTAGAAATTTGGTAAGCGAGTATGACTATTTTTATGAAATTTATAAAGAAAATCTGCCATTTAATATCTGGATAAGTGGCACAAACGGCAAGACTACGACAACCAAGATGACACAGCACCTACTAGAGAGCAAGGGCTCAGTCATGGGCGGTAATGTTGGTATTGCACTAGCAAATTTAGATCCGTACGCTAAAATTTGGATACTTGAGACTAGCTCATTTACCCTGCACTACACAAACCGCGCTACACCTGGCATCTACGTGCTTTTGCCCATCACTCCAGATCATTTAAGCTGGCATGGAGACATGAGCGAATACGAAAAGGCTAAGCTAAAGCCACTTGCTAGCATGAGCGAAAGTAGCGTGGCGATCGTGCCTGAAATTTACGCCAGCACACCAACAAAGGCAAAAGTGATCGCTTACAAAGATGAGAGCGATCTGGCTAAATTTTGCGGTGTAAGCATAGATGATATAAATTTCAAAACGCCATTTTTGCTTGACGCGTTGCTAGCACTTGCGGTAGAGAAAATTTTATTTGACCGCTGCGATGTCGCGCTTTTAAATACCTTCGTCATCGAGGCAAACAAGCTCGAGGAATTTAACGATAAAAATGGCAGAATCTGGGTCAATGACACAAAAGCGACTAACATAGACGCGAGCATACAGGCCGTTAAACGCTACAAAGATCATTTCATACATCTAATACTTGGTGGCGATGATAAGGGTGTTGATATGACGCCACTTTTTGAAGGCTTAAAGAGTTTAAGAGTAAAAATTTACGCCATTGGCTCAAATAGTGACAAACTCATGAAATTAGCGACTAAATTTGGCATACCAGCCTTAAAATGCGACTTTTTGCAAAATGCTGTCAATGAGATAAATAAAGAGCTAAAGACCAGCGAGATAGCGCTTCTAAGCCCGGCAGCTGCGAGCCTTGATCAGTTTAAGAGTTATGCTGAGCGAGGCGATAAATTTAAAGAGTTTATAAAGGCACTTTAAATTTACAAGCCCTTTTAAATAGTCTTGTCAAAAATAAAAACATACAAATTTATATTTTTGACATAAATTTTTACTATAAAGTTTTATTGTTGAATACTTTTTAAGTTTGTGCTAATATTTAGCAAAAATTTCTAAGGAAGTTTAATGCCTCTAACGCCCAGAAATGATGTAAATTTTAAAAGAAATTTAATAGATATCATAAAATTTTCATATGGCAATGACATAAGCAGACCATTTATATCTAACAACAAACTACTCATTGGATATGGCTTTAGTCTAAAAGATGATATAGAACTTATTTGTGCTCAAATTTATAAAAATAACAAAGACAAAGTCATAAAAGATATCAAGCAAACTATTGCTAACACCACGAGTAAGACTACCATAGAAAAGATAGACACAGATGAACTTTTTAAAAAGATAAATGATGCCGCAAAAGGGGCTTATGCAAAGTCTGGAGGTTCCGATACTTTACCTGAGTTTGAATTTAGCTCGGAAGATCAGCTAAATACCATCTTGGAGCAAAAGCTTACGCCGCTAATCCAAGAGATAAATCAAAAATTAAACAACTCTCCACTTAAAAATTTACAAGCCGTTTCACTTACTTCAGATACACAAAACAGTCAAATCTCAAGAGAGCATGTCGCGCTTTTAGCACTTCTTTATATCAGCAAAAAAAGTAATATTGATCCATCCCTAGCAAGCTACATCAAAAGCAAAAATCGTTTTAAGGCTTGGTTTTGGCTAGCATATGAGAGCTTTAGTGATGAAGCAAGCAATAAAATATCTCTTTTGCGAGAAAAAATTTCAAATCAGTTTGGGCTTTATGAAAGTGATGAACAAAATGTTAATTTTGCCGAGTGCATAGATGTTTTTAGTCATTTAAATATATCCAAAGCAAAATATAAATCAAAAAATCAAAACAATAAAGAGATCATCCAAAACGTCACTCATTTAGAATTTATGAAGCTTCAAGAAAATGAGTCAAATTTAAACGCATCAGATGTATCAAAGTGCGAGGCTTTATTTCAGCCATTTGTTACAAAGATAAATTCTTTACTAAGCACTCAAAGCACAAAGATCTTTAACCTTGAAAACGTATACTGCGTAAATTTAGTCAGCTCAAATGCCTCAAATACTTCAAGAATAAATAAGCTCTTAAGGCAAAGAGAGGAGGAATTTTACAAACAAGAAAATATACTCTTGCTATGTCCAAGGAAGATGACGACTCCTATTAGAGTCTTTCAACCTAAAAAGAGCGAATTTACCGTTGTGCTAGC
>NZ_LVXF01000004.1:0-50709 GCF_002092845.1 Campylobacter concisus | reverse complement strand
GGCTTTGGCTATGCGCATACAAAAACTGGTGAGCATGTGAAAATTTACCACAATGGCAATGTGGTTTTAGGCGATTTTGTCGAGATCGGTGCTTGCACGACTATAGATCGTGGCGTTTTTGAAAGCACGATGATCGCAAACTACACAAAGATAGACAATCTCGTTCAAATAGGCCACAACTGCGAGCTTGGAAATGGCTGCCTAATCGTCTCACAAACTGGCCTTGCTGGCTCAACAGTACTAGGCAGAAACGTCGTTATGGGCGGACAAAGCGGCTCAGCTGGTCATGTAAAAGTGGGTGACTTCGCGCAGATCGCTGCACGTGGAGGCGTTAGCAAAGACCTGTCTGGCGGCAAAAAATACGCCGGAGCTTATCCAATAATGGAGCTTTCAGATCAGTTTAAACTCCAAGCAAAAATTTTGAGATTTTTTAAGAAAAATTGATTGCAAGCTTTTGCGAGCTTAAAATCGCAAAAGCTTTTTATATCGTAGCCTAAAAATGCTAATTCTATTTTAAAATGAGCTAGACTTAAAATTTATATGTTGAGTTTGGCAAAACACAAATTAATCATTTTATTTTAAACATCTATTTATTTGGCTTTGTTCTCTTTTATTACTCTAGCCGTTTCTATTGCGATTTCTAGCTCTTCGTTTGTTGGTATGATGAGCGTTTTTATCTTAGCGTCATCCCCGTCTATGCATCTCTCGTCTCGCATGTCTTGGAAATTTAGATCGTGATTTATGTGAATGCCAAGATGCTTTAGTTCATCACAAATTTTTTGCCTTGTATTTGGTGCATTTTCGCCGATACCGCCAGTAAATATAAGTGCATCAACGCGTCCTAAAATGGCGTAATATGAGCCAATATATTTTTTCACTCGGTAGCAAAACATCTCAAAAGCAAGCTTTGCTCGCTCGTCGTTTTGCATTTTAGCTACAACCTCTCTCATGTCGCTTGAGCCACAAATTCCAAAAAGTCCGCTCTTTTTATTTAAAAAGTTATCGATCTCATTCCACTTTAAAACGCCGATATTTAGCAAGTAAATGACCACAGCTGGATCCATATCGCCGCTTCTTGTACCCATTATGAGCCCTTCAAGTGGGCTAAGTCCCATCGAGGTATCGATACTTTTGCCATTTTGTACTGCACAGGCTGAGGCGCCGTTGCCTAAGTGAAGCGAGATAGCGTTAAATTTATCAAATTCTATGCCAAGCATTTTGGCCGCTTGCTTACAAACATATCTATGTGATGTGCCATGAAAGCCGTATTTTCTGATGTGATGAGTCTTGCAAACGTCATAAGGTAGAGCGTAGCGGTAAGCGTACTCTGGCATGCTTTGATGAAATACCGTGTCAAAAACGACCACGTGAGGCACATTTTTGCTCTCTTTCATCGCGTTTTTAATGCCAGCAAGATGCCCTGGATTGTGAAGTGGGGCAAGCGGACTTATCTCCTCGATCTTTTTGATGACACTTTCATCAACGATCATTGAGCTAAAAAAGCTCTCGCCGCCGTGAACTATCCTGTGTCCGATGCCATCAAGCTCGCTTAGATCGTGCAAGGTGTGTGATGTAACAAAGAGCTCGTTCATCGCCTCAAGTCCGTCATGGTGGTCTTTTATAAAGCGTTTTATCTCGTAGGTTTCGCCATTTGCTTTTAGTACCGCTCTTGAGCTGGAGCTACCGATTTGCTCGACTAGACCGCTTGCTAGACTGGTTTTGGTATCCATTGCAAAAAGTTGAAATTTTATTGAGCTACTACCCGAGTTTAAAACCAAAATTCTCATATTATTCTCCTGCTTGTATGGCGCTGATTAAGATAGTATTTACCACGTCTTCAACGAGGCAACCGCGGCTTAGGTCATTAACTGGCTTTTTTAATCCTTGAAGTATCGGACCCACAGCTAGGGCGTTTGCACTTCGCTGAACTGCTTTATAACAGATATTTCCGCAGTTTAAATTTGGAAAGATAAAGACATTTACATGCCCAGCCACATCAGAGTTTGGCATTTTTTTACTAGCCACGCTTAGATCAACTGCCGCATCAAACTGAATAGGCGCAGCTATTTTTAAATTTGCATCAAGCTCGCTCGCCTTTTTAGCAGCCTCTTTTATAAATTCTACATCAGGCCCACTTCCACTATCAGCCGTAGAGTAGCTTAGCATAGCGATCTTTGGACTAATACCAAAGGCACTTGCTGTTTGAGCACTACTTAGCGTGATACTAGCTAGCTCATCTGCGCTTGGATTTGGCGTGACGGCGCAGTCAGCAAAGAGCAAAATTTCTTCTTCAAGTGCCATGAAAAATGCCCCACTTACCACGCTTACACTTGGCTTTGTTTTTATTATTTGCAAGGCTGGGCGGATCGTATCAGCCGTGCTCATCGTAGCGCCGCTTACCAAGGCATCGGCTAAGCCTTCATGAATTAGCATCGTAGCAAAGTAAATTTTATCTTTTGCAAGCGTATTTGCCTTGCCTTCATCCACGCCTTTATGTTTTCTAAGCTCATAAATTTTCTTTGCAAATTCATTTGTTAGCTCGTTTTGTTCTGGATTGATCACTTTGGCTTTGCTTAAATTTAGCCCCAAAGCGGCCGCTTTTTTTGAAATTTCATTTTCAAGTCCTAGCAAGATTATATTTGCCGCGTCTTTTTCTAGTACGATATGAGCCGCTTTTAAAATTCTCTCATCGTCGCTCTCTGGTAAAACGACGGTCTTGTTTGCCGCTTTAGCTCTTTTTAGAAGCAAGCTTTGAAATTTAAAAGGAGTGACGATCTGGGTTTGATAGTTTAAAATTTCATCGATCTTATCGGTGATTAGAAGCTTTGAGTTTGGATTTAGCGCTTTTAGCTCGCTTGCGTTTTCGTCAAAAATTGGAGCGTTTAAATTTCTGGCTAGTTTTAAATTTAGCTCGCTTTTGCCAAAGACGCTAAAGTCCTCACAGCCAAGAACTATGACAAAGTCGCTTTTGGCTTTTAGCTCTTCAAATTTATCAATAAATTTTAGAAAAAATTCTTTTTCATTTGAATTTATTAAGTTATTTTTATCGTTTTCATCTGGGATTATCTTAAAAATCTCAACTTTTTTGAATTTTGTAGCTATAATTTCTTGCAGATGTGCTAAATTTTTGTCTGTAAAAACGTAACAACTTTTCATTTGCGACCTTTTTAGGAACTTAAATTGCTTAATTTTAGCACAAAGATACTTATTTTAAGGCATTTTTTATGAACCATAAAACGATTTGGCTCGTCTTATCTGCGGGCATTATTTGCACTGGCTGCACACCAAGTGCTGATCCTCATATCAATATGAAACCCCCAGTTTATGTCGAGCAACTCCCTTCAAAAGATAGTGGCAGCGGTCAAAGCAACGCCGGCAGCCTCTTTGGTAAGGGCGAGAATCCTCTTTTTTCAGATAGAAAAGCGATGAATGTAAATGATATCGTGACTATCGTCATCTCAGAAAATGCAAGCCAAACTTCAACTGGTAGCAAAAGTACCAACAAAGATAGCACCATTTCGCTTGGTGGCGGTGTTTTCACAGCTGGGGCTGCACCGCTTTCAACTGTGGCTGATAATCTAAACAAATACGGCGATATCGGCTTTAAAGCAGGCGGTGGCAATAAATTTACAGGAAGTGGCACGAGCAACAGAAGCGAGAAATTTACCGCAACCATTTCAGCCAGGATCATAAAAATACTAAATAACGGCAACTATTTCATAGAAGGTAGCCGCGAGCTACTTATAAACGGCGAAAAGCAGATCATGCAAGTAAGTGGCGTTATCAGGCCTTACGACATCTCACAAAACAATGAAATCGACTCAAAATACATAGCTGATGCTAAAATTTTGTATAAAACAGAGGGCGAGCTAGACAAATCTACCAAAAAACCTTGGGGCACAAGGCTTATGGAGGCTATCTGGCCATTTTAATGCAACTTTAAAAGCCTAAATTTCATCCATTTGGGCTTTTAAAAATTCATATCTCAAAAATTTCTCTCGCCTTAAATATGCTAAATTTTTAAAAATTATTAAAAATTATAATTGATATTTACTTTCAGAATAATGTACTTAAAATATTGAAAATTCATCAAAACAAAATAAAATTTTTCAAAATATTATTTTTTATATTTTGAAAATATATCGCAAAAAAGGGATTTTAAATTTTTTAGTTAAAATTTATTTAATTATAAATACTAATTTTATAAAATAATTTTTTACTTCTTTAAACAAAGATATTATTAACAAAAGTAAAATTTTCAAGCAAAGGAGCTTATATGAATAATGACTTGCGTCAAAAGATAGATAGACGCTTAAGTGAGCTTAGTGCGTTGCCTAAGATGAAAAGCGACTCGAGTATTGCGCAGCTTTTAAAAGAGAAGGGCTTTACGAGGCGTGATTTTATGAAGTGGGCTGGTGCGATGACAGCTTTTATGGCTCTACCAAGTGCGATGACACCGATGGTTGCTCGTGCTGCTGAGCTTAGCGATAGGCTTCCTGTGATATGGCTTCATATGGCAGAATGCACAGGCTGTAGCGAGAGCTTACTAAGAACCGATGCTCCAAGCATAGATAGTCTTATATTTGACTACATAAGTCTTGAATACCACGAAACTATCATGGCAGCCTCTGGTTGGCAGGCTGAAGAAAATTTAGAGAGTGCGATCGAAAAATACAAAGGCAGATACATCCTGCTAGTTGAGGGCGGTATCCCAACTGGTGCGACTGAAAATTTTCTAACAGTTGGACCTCATGGCACAACAGGTAAAACACATGCTGTGAATGCTTCAAAAGACGCAGCTGCTATCTTTGCGATCGGCACCTGTTCTAGCTTTGGTGGCATTCAAGCTGCAAGGCCAAATCCATCAAATTCAGTGGGACTTTCAAAGGTAACTGATAAACCAGTTATTAATGTTGCGGGCTGTCCACCAAGTGAGAAAAATATCGTTGGCAACGTGCTTCACTTCTTGCTTTTTGGCACACTTCCAGCACTTGATGTTTACAATAGACCAAAATGGGCTTATGGCTTAAGAATTCACGATCTTTGCGAAAGACGTGGTCACTTTGACGCTGGCGAGTTTGTCCAAAACTTCGGTGATGAAGGCGCAAAAAATGGCTACTGCTTATACAAAGTAGGTTGCAAAGGTCCATATACATTTAATAACTGCTCACGCGAGAGATTTAACCAGCACACATCGTGGCCAGTTCAAGCAGGTCACGGCTGTATAGGCTGCTCAGAGCCAGACTTTTGGGATACGATGGGACCATTTGAAGAGCCTATGGCAGATAGACTCTTTGATACTGTTTTAGGTCTTGGAGCTGATAATGTCAGCGACAAAGTTGGCATTGGAATTTTAGCTCTTACAGGCATTGGCATAGCAGCTCACGCTGTCATAGCTTCTATGAGTAAAGATAAAGAATAAGGCGAAAAAATGAGTGAAAAAAGAATAGTAATAGACCCTATAACACGTATCGAGGGACACTTAAGAATAGAAGTTGTTGTAGATGAAAATAATATCGTAAAAGAGGCGTATTCTGGCTCAACTCTTTGGCGTGGCTTAGAGCAGATCGTAAAAGGCAGAGACCCAAGAGATGCTGGCTTTTTCATGCAAAGAATTTGTGGCGTTTGTACATACTCACACTATAGAGCAGGCATCATCGCAGTTGAAAATGCCCTTGGTATCAAGCCTCCATTAAATGCAGAGCTAACTAGAACGCTTATGAATGCAGCTTTATATCTTCACGATCACATCGTGCACTTTTATCAGCTCCACGGCATGGACTGGGCGGACGTAGTCTCCGCACTAAGCGCAGACGTACATAAAGCTAGCGAAGAGGCGTTTAAATACACTGATTTGCCATTTGCCACAGGAGCTGACAAGCTAAAAGAGGTAAAAGAGAGAGTTGAAGCCTTTGTTAAAAAGGGCAACCTTGGACCATTTGCCAACGCATACTGGGGACATAGTACATATAAATTTACGCCAGAGCAAAATTTAATCGTCCTCTCACACTACTTAGAGTGCTTAAGGATTCAAAGAACAGCAGCTCAGATGATGGCTATCTTTGGTGCTAAAAACCCACATCCACAAAGCCTAACAGTTGGCGGTGTGACTTGCGTGATGGACCTTATGGATCCAGCTAGAATGGGCGAATATATGAGCAAATTTGCTGAGATTAAAGAATTTGTAGATAGAGCTTACTATCCAGATATCTTGATGGCAGCTAAAGCTTATGGTAATGAGCCAAGCGTTCTAAACGATGTTGGTGTGGCAAATTTACTTTGCTACGATGAGTTTTTGATTGGTAAAAATGATCATCTATTTAAAGGTGGCTATATCTTAAATGGCGATCTTAACAAGGTTTATGATATCGATGAAAATAAAATCACTGAAGAGGCTACTAGGTCTTGGTATAAAAACGACAAAGCTCTTCATCCATATGATGGCGAGACTGAGGCAAACTACACTGGCCTTGTTGATGGCGAAAGCATAGACGCCGAGGGCAAACTAGCCCATAGTAAACTTTTTGATACAAAAGGCAAATACAGCTGGATCAAAGCACCAAGATATGATGGCTTGCCTATGCAAGTGGGTCCAATAGCAAGTATCGTTATAAACTACGCTAGAGGCAACGAGAGAGTTAAAAAAGTAGTTGATGAGTTCTTGTCAAAGAGTGGCTTGCCACTAAGCGCAGTTTTCTCAACTCTAGGCAGAACCGCTACTCGTATGCTTGAGGCAAAAGTAGTTGCAGAGCATACAATGGATGCATTTAATGCCTTGGTAGAAAATTTAAAATCAGATCAAGAGACCTGCGCAAAATATGTAATCGATAACAAAAAAGAGTACAAAGGAAATTTCCAAGGCAATGCCCCAAGAGGTGCGCTTAGCCACTGGTGCCGCATAAAAGATGGTGTTATCACAAACTGGCAAGCAGTCGTGCCAAGCACATGGAACGCCTCTCCAAAAGACGCACAAAATCAAATGGGAAGCTACGAAGCGTGCTTAGTTGGTTTAAAGATCGCTGATCTTTCAAAGCCACTTGAGATAATACGAAAAATTCACTCTTATGATCCTTGCATCGCATGCGCTGTGCATGTTATGGATACAAAGGGAAATGATTTGAGTACTTATAAGATAAATCCAAATTTGTAAGGAGAGAATATGTCACATAAAAATGCTGACAGGATCAGCGAATACGAATTCTCCATCGGCGTTAGGCTGACACACTGGATTAGATTTGCAGCGATCACACTTTTAGTTGTGAGTGGCTACTATATCTCGTACGTTTTTGTGAGTCCAGAGATAACGAGCGAGCCTACAAATTTTATGCAAGCAAAGTGGCGTATGGCTCATCAGATCGCTGGCTTTGTGCTAATAGCGGCGTTTATCTTTAAATTTTATCTATTTGTCTTTGATAAACACAGCAAAAAAGAGTGGATGAGTGTGGTTGATTTTCTAAATCCAAAAATTTGGATCGCGCAGATCAAATACTATCTTTTTATGGGGCCACATCCGCATTTAAGGGGCGTTTATAATCCTTTGCAGTTTGCCTCATACTTTTTCTTTTATCTTATTTTGACTCTTATTTGCCTAAGTGGTCTTGTGCTTTATGTTCATGTTTATCATGAGGGACTTGGCGGAGCGCTTTATGAGCCAGCTAGGTTTTTTGAAGAGCTTATGGGCGGACTAGCAAATGTTAGGACGATACATAGAATTTGTATGTGGGTCATTATGATATTTGTGCCGATTCATGTTTATATGGCAGTATTTAACGCTGTTAAAGGCAAAAATGGAGCGATGGACGCTATCGTTAGTGGCTATAAATTTGTAAAAGAACACTGATGAGAGTGCTGGTTCTTGGTATCGGTAACGTGATGTTTGCCGATGAGGGCATAGGTGTTCATTTTGTAAATTTGATGACTAAAAACTATAAATTTACAAGTTCTAAAAACGAGCTTACTCTAATGGACGGGGGCACTTTAGCCCTCGCCCTAACTCACATAATAAGCGAATTTGACTATCTTATCGTCGTTGATTGCATTAGCGCAAATGGCGCAAGCGTGGGCGATGTTTATTTTTTTGATTTTCTAAATGTACCAAATTTCATCAGCTGGGACGGCTCGGCTCACGAGATAGAGATGCTCCAGACCCTTCATCTAATGGAGCTTGCAGGCGATAGGCCTACGACTAAAATCTTAGGCATCGTGCCTAGCCGCATAGAATCATCAAATTTTAGCCTCTCAGATGAGGTTATAAACGCTTCTACAATTTTAGAAAAAACGCTGCTTGATCATTTAAAAGAGCTTGATTTTAAGTGTGAAAAAGTAGCAAATTTCACCCTAAATGATATCGTTGATGAATACGCTAAAAAAGGTTTAAAATGATACTTGCTTTTAAATTTACTTGCCACAAGGACGCTTCGTTTCTAGTGCCATTTTTGCGCTTGCTTGCTGGCGATCTAGCTCATAGTCTAAAGTGCAAAGATGATGAAATTTGTCTAAAGGTAAGTGGTAATGCCAGTGAGCTTGAGAGCGTAGCAAATAGAGCAAGCGCGCTCTTGCCATTTAGTCTTTTTATAAAGCACAGTGAAGTCTTGGCTGCAAGTGAGCTTGACGAAGATAGCAAGATAAATGAGATAAAATTTGGCGGCCTAACTCCGACTCAAGCGAGTGCCTTTTTGGCTAGCGAAAAGGCTATCTTAAATGAAAGTGGCGTGCTATGTGAGAGTAAATTTGAGGGTGAGATAACGCTTGGTAATTTTAATGAAAAGCTTAAAATCTGCCTAAATTTATTAAAAAACGGCAAGGGCGTTTGCGTAGAGCAAGATAAAAATTTATATGAAATTTCTCTTGGCGTAAATTTTGACGCAAATTTCTTGATGCCTGTAAATTTAAAGCAGCTACCAAAAATTTTTATTGCCGATGATAGAGCTTTGACATTTTTAGCTAGCTTTGAAAAGCCACTTTTGGCACTAAAGACAACAGCCATTTATAGGCAAAATCACGAGGACGCGTCGCTATTTTTTGACGTAATGGCACCAAATGATCTTTTTCTTTACGCCGTTTGCGAACAGCTAAATAAAGAAAATTTTAGCTTTTTAAGCATTAAGGTAAAGGAGCAAAAAAATGCTCTTTCAAGACTATCTTTGCTTGAAAGTAGCGCAGTTTTAAGCCCATTTTTCTATGCAAAAAACGAGGAATTTGAGCTTAGTAATTTTGGTGATATAGCTTTGGGGCTAAAATTTAGCAAATTTAGCGATGACGAAATTTGCCTGCTTTCAAAATCAAGCAAAACGCAGCTTCTATTTTTGCCAAAATTTAGTAGCTTTGAAGAAATTTACGAGCTCATAAGAGCCGATGAGGGCGGCGAAAGGCTACTTGAAAACTTCAGTAAAGAGCATACTTTGCCAAGTGGTAAATTTAGCTCAAACGCTAGCTTTTTCTCGTTATTTTGCATAGCTGGGTGCATACTTGGCTTAAGTGATGAGTTTAAAAAAGCAGGGGAGAATTTGCTTCTTATGGCAAGCGATTTTAGCGGTCAAAAGGGTGTTAGGATCGATTATAAGATGAAAGATGACTTTGGTTTAGACGGGGTTAAGTTTGTAAAAAGTATCATTTCGTTTGTCCTTGCTGGCGCTGGAGAGAAAAACATCAGCTTTGGTTGCACCGAGTCTTTGGCGCATTTTTTGAGCGATTTTAGCTATGAAAAACGAGATAAATTTCACATCAAAAATGTTACTTTAAGCGGGAATTTATTTTATAATAAGGTAGTTAGCAACTTGATAAAAAAGCACCTAAACCCAAATATAAAAACAAATTTTGACCCCGGATTTGGCGTTGAGATCAAGCTTTAGATATGAGATCAAGGGCTTAGTTCAAGGTGTGGGCTTTAGACCTTTTGTCTATACTTTGGCACACAAATTTAAGCTCGTTGGTGAAATTTACAACGACGATGAGGGCGTGAAGCTAAATTTTAGCGGTGATGAGGCTAGCTTTTTGGCTTTTGAAAAGGAGCTTTATGAGAAGCTGCCAGCCATTGCTAGGATCGATGAGCTAAAGAAATTTAAGATAGATAAAATTTATGAAAAGCTTGAGATCATCGCTTCAAAGAGAGCGACCAAACAAGCGCCTATTTTGCCTGATTACGCACTTTGTGACGACTGCTTGCGCGAGTTTTATGACTCCACAAATCCACGCTACAAATACCCATTTATAAACTGCACTAACTGCGGACCGAGATTTTCGATCATCAAAGCATTGCCTTATGATAGGGTAAATACGACGATGAACGAGTTTAAAATGTGTAAATTTTGCGAGAGCGAATACAAAGACCCGCTTAACCGCCGCTATCATGCAGAGCCGATATCTTGCCCAAACTGCGGACCAAAACTCTATCTAAAAGATAAATTTGGCAAAGTCTTGGCTAGTGGGAACGAATCGGCAAAAGAGGCGGCTAAACTCATAAACGAAGGCAAAATTTTAGCCATTAAAGGGCTTGGTGGCTTTCATCTAGTCTGCGACGCGACAAATGAAGCCGCAGTTTGCGAACTAAGAGCTAGAAAACACCGCCCAAGCAAGCCCTTTGCTCTGATGAGTAAAAATTTACAAAACGCTAGAAAAATAGCGCAAATTTCAGAAGCAGAGGCGAAGCTTCTTAGCTCAAATTTAAAGCCGATCGTCTTGCTTGAAGCAAAAAATGGCTCAAATATCGCAAAAAGCGTCGCACCAAATTTAAATAAGCTTGGCGTTATGCTCGCATTTAGTGGCATACATCTTTTGTTGTTTGACTATTTAGAACACGACATCATCGCAACTAGCGCAAATATCTCAGGCGAAGTTGTCATAAAAGACGAGAGTGAGCTAAGAGAAAAACTAGGTGATGTCATAGATTTTTATCTTGATCACGACCGAGAAATTTACTCGCCAAGTGACGATAGTATCGCATTTCGCGTTGGCGATGAAGTGATTTTTACAAGGACGAGCCGTGGGCTAAATCCAAATTTCATTCATACAAATTTCAAGCAAAAAGGGACATTTTTAGCCCTTGGAGCGGAGCTAAAAAGCTCATTTTGTATTTATAAAGACGGGCTTTTGATGATTAGCCCGTATATCGGTGATCTAAAAAACGTGGCGACTTTTGATAGGTTTAAGGACATTTTCACCCTTTTTGAAGCGACTTATAACCTAAAAATCGAGAAGGTCATAGCCGATTTGCATCCAAATTTTTTAAATACAAAATGGGCAAAGGATCAGGGCTTTGAGCTAGTTCATTTGCAGCACCACTACGCGCATTTGCTAAGCGTGATCTTTGAAAACAATCTAGCAGATAAAAAGTACCTTGGCTTTTGTTTTGACGGCACTGGATACGGGGAAGATGGCAAAATTTGGGGTGGCGAGGTCTTTAGACTAGATAAAAAGAGTTACGAGCGAGTTTATCATTTTGATGAATTTAGCCTATTTGGGGGCGAAAACAGCATCAAAAATATTTATCTAATCGCATATTCTATTATTTTAAAATACTCTCTTGAGGACGGAGCTGGTAAATTTTTAGTAAATTTTGATGAAAAAATGCTTGCAAATTTTAAAAAAATGGAGCAAAAAGAGTTAAACTTAGTAAAGACTAGCTCAGTTGGTAGGATATTTGACGCATTTGGGGCGATTATTTGTGGGCTTTTTCACTCGAGTTTTGAGGGCGAGAGTGGTATGAGACTTGAAGCACTTTATGATAAAAATTTAGATGTGTGTTACAAATTTAGTTTAAATGACGGAGTTATCGGCTTTAAAGATGCTTTTAAAAGTGCTTTAAAAGATGAGCCAAGAGTGGCTGCAACGGCATTTATAAATGGCTTGGCTGATATTATTTTTGAAATTTCAAAAAAAGAAAAAATGGAAATTTTACTAAGCGGTGGAGTTTTTCAAAATAAGACTTTACTCGAACTTATTTACAAAAAATTTACTAAAGTAAATTTGAAATTTTATGTCAATAAAAAATTCTGTAGCAACGATTCTAACGTAAATTTAGGGCAAATTTATTATTATTTATCCACATTTTCTAATAAGTGATGTATAATGATTATAAACGGTAATCAAACGAGAAAGGAGCAGAAAATGGATAGTGTTATACGTTTTAGTGTTTCTTTACCTAGTCAGTTACTAGACGAACTAGATAAAAAGGTTAGCGAACAAGGCTACGCTTCTAGGAGCGAATTTACGAGGGATTTAATACGCGAAAAGATCGTAAGTGATAGCTGGAAGGACGCTAGTGAGGAGTTGATCGGGGTTTTGACGCTCATTTATATGCATCATCACAACGATTTGGTGAATAAAAAGATGGATATAGAGCATAGCTCTGATGTGAAAATCATCTGTACAAACCATGTTCATGTCGATCACCATAACTGCTTAGAAACGATTTCAATAAGAGGCGAGGCTAGCAAAATTGAACGCTTTGCTGAAAGGATCGCCGGCTTAAAGGGTGTAAAATTTTCTAAACTCACAAGGGCAGCTATTCCTAGGTTTTAGTTTTTTAAGGGTCTTTATGGGTTTTAGGAATTTTTGGGATTTTTTTATAGGTGAAGCTAGCGGTGGTATCTTTCTTATCGCCGTTGCTTTAGCGACATTTATCTTTGAAAATATTTTTTTAAGCAGTTTTTATAACTCATTTTTACAAATCGATACAAGGCTAAATTTTGGCAGATCGCCGATACAAAAGCCCCTTATCCTTTTGGTAAATGATAGTTTGATGGCCGTTTTTTTCTTTTTACTTGGGTTTAGACTTAAGCGAGAAATTTTTAAAGCAAAGCTTAGGAGTCTGACCCAAGCTACCTTGCTAAAAATTTTTATCATCGGTGGCATTTTAGCTTCTGTATTTTTTTATATTTTAAATCACAATTATATTTTTTGTTGAAAGACTAAGGCAGTGTCAATGGATATAGATACGGCATTTAAGACACTGGTTAGAAATTTGGTGTTTTGTATATCTTATAAAAGAGAGTGTGAATAATGAACTTTTTAAATAGAATTTTTCTAACAAAAGAGCTGGATCGGTGGCAAAGTGACGGAATAGTCGATAAAGAGACCGCTATAAAAATAGCAAATTTATATGACATCGATCCTGACGCTCATAGTGACAAGATAAGTTTTGTCCTAAAGCTCGTAGCATATCTATTTTTTGCACTAGCCTTTTTTACGCTCGTTGGTGCAAACTGGGAAGAGATACCAAGACTAGGGCGTTTAGCACTTGTGTTATTTGTACTCGGACTTGTAAATTTTGGTGGAATTTACTATCTCGCAAAGGGAAAGGAAAATCTATCAACGGCGATGTTTTTTCTGGGAAATTTCTGCTTTGGTGCGGCGATTGCTCTTATTGCTCAAATTTATAACATTAGCGATGAGCCAAGCGGCGGTATCTTGCTTTGGAGTATCGGAGCGTTTGCGGTTTCTTTTACTAGTAAGAAAGGTGTATTGGTAGCCCAAAGTCTTATTTTTGCGACAGTTTGGTTTTTTATGATAGCTTATCAGGGTGATTTTGGCTTTGGCTTTATCATTTTTATAGCACTTGGCGCATATACGCTTTACAAAGACGATTCAAAATGGCTTGCTTTTGTGCTTTTTATAGATATTTTTATATATATCATTTCATTTTGCGGCTACATTAGCGGTTTTAGGGCGATATTTGATTATGGATTTTTGTTTGGACTTCCGATGGTTGCGATCGTATCGCTATCTTATGCACTTTTGCTTATTAGTATTTCGCCGCTACTAGATAAATTTAGAGTAGGGCTTGGCGCATTTACGAAAGAATTTGGTAAAAATTTTGGCGTTTTTGTGTTGTTATTTTGTCTATTTTTATTTGAAGAAAGAAATTTATTTGAAGTTGGAGATGAAGAGCTTTGGTTTGTGAAGTCGTTTTTTAAGAGCAATTTTGGCTTTGCTTTTATTCTATTTAGTGTTGCTTATTTTGCACTATTTTTTAAAGAAAAAAACAAGAGTGGTTTGCTACTTGGGGCACTGCTCGTGTCGTTGCCATTTGTCTTTAGCTACGGGCCTGGCTACGCAAATATATTTTTTTCGCTCGCAAATATCATAACAGCTGCGGTTCTTATCAAAAAGGGTGAGTTAAAACTTGGTCTTTGTATGATATTTTTGGTTGCAGCCGTGAGGTATTTCCAGCTAATAGGCGATTATATTGGTGCTACGGCGCTATTTATGGTGTTTGCTTTCATAGTGCTAGTTGTTGCTAGAAAAGGACGTAAAAAATGAAGATAAAAGTCTTAATAGTAGCTGTAGTTTTTCAAATTTTGCTTATTGGCATTATGCTTGGCTACGCGCTTATGCCACTTTATTTTGGGCAAGAGGTAAGAGTAAGGGTTAATCTTTATGATCCAAGAGATCTTTTTCGCGGAAACTATGTTGATTTAAACTATGAATTTTCAAATTTTCACTCAAGAAATTTTGACGAAAATGATGAAGATAACCGCTATATCGACCAATACGATGATAGAGTAAGAGATGGGGCTAGAGTTTATGCTGTTTTAAAGCCAGATATTAATGGCACTTATAGCTTTGCTAAATTTAGTATAAGCAAGCCAGAAAATGGAGTGTTTTTAGCTGGTAGATATGATGGCTACTCGCTCGTAAAATACGGCATAGAGCACTTTTATATGTCGCCTGATAGTGCAGCTAATACCGAAGATGAAATGAGAGAAGAGGATGTTCATGCGTATGCGATTTTGATGGTGATGGATAATGGCAAGGCTAGATTAAAGGATCTAATAATCCAAAAGAATGCCCAAAAAAATAGCAAAAAACTACTCGGTGATGAAAATTTTGATAAGTTGGATGAGATTAGGCAAAAAGAGTAAAGTAAATTTAGTCAAAATTCTTGTGCAAATTTCATTTATATTTTTAAATTTAAATAAAAATTTAAATAAATTAATTAATTTTGATCTATTTGCAAAAACTCCTAAATTTTAATTTTATTTTTAAATTTAAGAGTTAAAATCTCCATAAATTAATAAAAAAGGATGAAAAAATGTGTAAAGATTGCGGTTGTTCAATGGGTAATCACGCCCACGCCCACACTCACGCTGATGGCACCACTCACTCGCACCCACACACTCATGATGGGCATACGGACCACGCTCATGACGCACATGAACACAGTCACGAGACTCACGCACACCCTGTGCTAAACGAGAGTAAAACCATAGACGTGATAGAGAAAATTCTCTCTGAAAATGACAAAGAGGCCGCCCACAACAGAGCGCATCTTGATGAGAAAAAGATACTTTGTGTAAATTTGATGAGTAGCCCAGGCGCTGGTAAGACGACGCTTTTAGAGGCTACAATAAAGGCTGGTAAATTTAAAATAGGCGTTGTTGAGGGCGATTTAGAGACAAATCAAGATGCTGATCGCATAGTAAAAGCTGGCGCAAAGGCTCATCAGATAAGTACAGGTCAGACCTGTCACTTGGACGCATTTATGGTGCATGAAGGGCTTCATCACCTGCCACTAAATGAGCTTGATCTAGTCTTTATAGAAAATGTTGGAAATTTAGTCTGTCCTGCAAGCTACGACGTTGGCTCACACTTTAACGCTGTGCTTCTTTCAGTGCCAGAGGGCGATGATAAGGTCAGCAAATATCCAGTGATGTTTAGGGCTGCTGACGTACTTCTCATCACAAAAGCTTCGCTTGCGCCACACTTTGACTTTGACATCGAGCGAGTGAAAAACGACGCTAGAAAGCTAAATCCAAAGGTCGATATCTTTGTGGTAGATAGCAAAACAGGCGAGGGCATCGATAAATGGATAAGTTATTTGGAATTTAAAAAAGAGCTAAGATAATGTGTCTTTCAATCCCTTCAAAAGTAATAGAAATAGATGAAAACAACGTAGCTACCGTTGAGACTTTGGGCGTTACTAGAAAGGTAAGCCTAGATCTAATCTCTGAAGAGGTAAAAGTTGGCGAATACGTGCTAATCCACGTTGGATACGCCATGCAAAAGATCGATACGCAGTTTGCGCTTGAAAGCTTAGAGGTCTATCAAAAGATCGCTGATGATATGAATGCGGGGAAAATTTGATGGATCTTATCAATGACTTTCGCGATAAAAATTTAATCCTTGCCCTTTCAAAACTGATACAAAAAGAGAGCACAAAGCCCCTAAATATCATGGAAATTTGCGGTGGTCACACGCATAGCATTATGAAATTTGCACTGCCAAGCTTAGTTGGAGAGCATATAAATTTCGTCCATGGCCCAGGCTGTCCAGTCTGCGTGATGCCAAAGAGCCGCATAGATGAGGCCTGTAAGCTAGCTAGCATGGATAATGTGATCTTTTGTACGCTAGCTGACATGCTAAGAGTGCCTGGCTCAAAGACAAGCTTGCAAAAGCTTCGCGGAGAAGAGCACGACATAAGAGCACTTTACACGCCACTTGATGCGCTAAATATCGCTAAGCAAAATCCAGACAAAAAGGTCATATTTTTTGCGATCGGTTTTGAGACGACGACTCCGATGAGCGCAAATTTAGTTGAAAAAGTACTTCAGCAGGACATTAAAAATTTATACTTTCATATAAATCACGTAACTGTTCCAGCCCCAGTTAGAGCCATAATGAGCGATGAAAACGTGAGGATAGACGCATTTTTGGGTCCAAGTCACGTAAGCGTCATTACTGGAAGTAAAATTTATAAAGAGCTAGCAAGCGAATTTAAAAGACCCATCGCCATTAGCGGTTTTGAGCCGCTTGACATCATGGCAAGTGTGCTAAATTTAGTCCGTCAGCAAAACGCAGGCACTTATGAAGTCTATAACGAGTACGCAAGGGCGGTCAAAGAAGAGGGCAACCTCAAGGCAAAAGAGCTCATCGCTAAGTATTTTGAGCCGTGCGACTTTGTTTGGAGAGGTCTTGGCGAGATAGCGCAAAGTGGCATGAAACTAAAAGATGAGTTTGCCTATCTTGACGCTAGAGTGCAGTTTGACTGCAGCGTAGAGAGTGCTGGCGAGAGCAAGGCTTGCATTTGTGGGCAAATTTTAAGAGGGCTAGCAAAGCCGACTGATTGCAAGGTCTTTGGCAAGGTTTGCAACCCACAAAATCCGATAGGATCGTGCATGGTCTCAAGCGAGGGCGCTTGTGCGGCATATTTTAAATACGCAAGAGTTGGTTAAGGAATTTAATGAAAAAGATAATGCTAAGCCACGGCGGTGGCGGCGAGGAGATGAACTCGCTTATAAACGAGACGATATTTAAAATTTTTGATAACGAAATTTTAAGGCAGAGCAACGACTCAGCGATACTAAATTTAAACGGCAAGATCGCATTTAGCTCTGATAGCTTTGTGGTAACTCCCATTTTTTTTAATGGTGGCGACATCGGTAAGATCGCGGCTTGCGGCACGATAAACGACCTAGCAATGGTTGGAGCGAGCGCAAAATACCTAAGCTGCTCGCTAATCATCGAAGAGGGACTTAGCATAGAGGAGCTTGAGCACGTGCTTGGCTCGCTTGCAAAAACTTGTAAAGAGAGTGGAGTGAGCGTAGTTTGTGGCGATACAAAGGTCGTACCAAAGGGCAAATGCGATAAAATTTTTATAAACACAGCAGGCATCGGCGAGATAGTTTGCGAAGGCGTGGAGCTTAAAAATTTAAAAGCAGGGGCAAAAATTTTAATCTCTGGAGATGTTGGCAGACACGGCGGCGTGGTGCTTGCAGCAAGAGAAGAATTTGAGCTTGGGCTTGATCTGAAAAGTGACTGCAAGAGCCTAAAAGAGGTTGCCTTAAAGCTATTTAGCGCTGGTATAAAACCGCAGTGCATGCGTGATGCGACTAGAGGTGGACTAAGCGCAGTGCTAAATGAATGGGCCAAATTTGCTAAATTTGACATCTTAGTTTTTGAAGAAAATATCAAGGTCGCAGACGAAGTGATGGGCGTTTGTGAGCTATTTGGATTTGAGCCTTATGAGCTTGCAAATGAGGGCACTTTTGTGATAGCAGTTGATGAGAGCCAGGCCGAGGATGCACTTAAAATTTTAAGAGAATTTGATAAAAATGCGATGATAATAGGCGAAGTAATGGAAGCTAAAAACGAGCGTGTCATCATCGAAAACGCCTATAAATCAAGAAGATTTCTCGAGCCGCCAAAGGGCGAGCTACTACCAAGGATTTGCTAATGCACGAGCTTAGTATCGTTCAAAATTTAGTCAGCCTTTGCGAGAAAAATGCCGCCAAAGAAAATGCTAAAGAGATAAGCAAGATCGAGATAAAAGTTGGCCGTTTAAGCGGAGTGGAGCCTCATTATTTGCAGAGTGCATTTGATGTTTATAAGGCTGGCACGATCTGCGAAAACGCCGAGCTTGTGATAAATTTGCAAGCTGTGGTTATTGAGTGTTTGGATTGCGGATTTGGCGGAGAGCTTAATGAAAATGACTTCACCTGTCCAAAGTGTAAAAGTCAAAATTTAAAGGTGACTGACGGCGAGGATATGTATCTGATGCGCCTTGAGATGAAGTAAATTTTACATATTTTTATATGTAAAATTTTATGTTTTTATTTAAATATTTTAATAGCACTAGTATCAAAAAAATAGCTATCAAAACCTTGATCTTTAGCTTTTGATATCTTTTGACTAGTAAAATTTAAGCATTACGCACTTTACGAACCTAGGTTAGTATAGATAATCAAAAATGAGCACCACTCTCTTGGCTTTAGAAGCAGCCAATAATTTTTCTATAATTTTCGTGCTTTGTAGATTTAAACTACTCAAATATCAAAAACGGAGCCTGAATCACGTTCCTTATTATCTTTAGTGGCGAGAGCAGGGCGTCTTGCAGGATCTGCGTCGAGTACTCAGGCTTATTGGTAGTGCCACGTATGGCGATGACGGTTGAGAGCGAGCGGTCCTTGCCAAGGATTATTTGATTTACCAGTGGAATTTTATCAATGATACTGCTAGCGTCTTTTAGTAGCTTTAGCTCAAGATCGATGTTTATTTTTTTACTCTTTAGATCGATCGTGCCACGCCCGCCGATATCAGCACTTGTTCCTATCATCTCGATTGCCAAAAACTCGATCATATCGCCATTTCTGGTGAGTAAAATTTTACCATTTTTAACGGTAAAGCCCTTGTCATTAAAGTCAGGTGTTTTAAAGCTAAGAAGCGATGGAACCGAGTTTAAAAAGCTAAGTAGCCTTTGATAAAAGATATAATCCTTTAAAAAAGTATCAAAAAATCTCACCTCTGCCTTGAAATTCTTCGAGTTTTCTCCAAGCATTTTTAGGCGAAATTTACCGCCTTCAAAGCTCTTGATGCCAAAAAGGTCGTTGATAAATTCTCCGCTTATGTCGGTTGCGTCTAAATTTATACTCTTTTCATCGTTAAAATAGCCAACTCTTCCTTGCTGCGCCAGCCCATTTAGCGAGGTGCTTTTGCCCTTTTTCTCGGCGCTAAAGCTGGTAAATGGCAAGGTCTTGTTTAGATCCCTTAAAATGATATCGCCATTTTTTGCTAAAAGCTCAAGCGGCGTGCTTTGCTCGCTGGTTTTGTTATCGTCAAGCACTAGCAAATTTAGATCTTTAGTTTTTACGTTTATGGCTTTTTCTTTTATGTCTAGGCTTAGCTTTTTACTTGCACTATCTACCTTCACACCAGCTTTTGAGACTAAAATTTTAAGATCATCGTTTTCATATTTTGAGCCATTTTTATCTAAAAACGGCAAGTCAAAGTTTACCTCTTTAGCAAAAATTTCAAGATCAGTAAAATCCTTGCTTTTTATACTAAGTTCATCAAAACCACGCACACCGTTTTGCTTTAAAACAGGCGAGCTCTCTATGAAAAATTTACTATTTTTTGTTGATATTTTACTTTCACTGCCAAAGCTCATATCAAGCCCAAATGGCTCTATCTTAAGTAAAGTTTCACCAGCCTTGCTAAAGTCCAAAAATGCGCTAAATGGCTCATTTTTAAATGCTAAAATTTCATCATTTTTCTCTTTTAGATCAAAGCTTTCTATCACACCTTTTATCTCGCCAGTACTTTTTTGTAAATTTATATCAGCCTTGGCATTTGCCTTAAAAAACTCAAGCCCAAAGCCAGTAGCATCGATGCTTAAATTTGTCGTATTTATAAGCTTTACGAGAGCATTTTTGGTATTAAATTTACTTCCAGCAATCTCTAAAACCGCATCACTTAGCTTAAATTCCCCATTTGCAATGACGCTTTTTTCATCAAAATTTTCTAAGCTTTTCTCGTCTAGTTTTATTAAAATTTTTAAGCTAGCATCCATTTTTCCGCTAAGCTGCCTTACTGGCACGATGATTTTATAAGCTTTTAATATCTCATTTATAGCTTCATCATAGATCGATTTTGTCTTTATAAAAAGCTCTAAATTTGCGCTTTTTTCATCAAAGATATTATTTATCACAACGCTTGAGCCATCAAGCTTTTTGCCCTTGTAAATAGGCGAAATAAGATCAAATTTAAGCTTTGAGTTTTTAAGCGTGATATTTGCCTCACCTACATTTACGGCTGGCAAGCCTTTTTCAAATTTAACGAGCAAATTTTTAGTATTTGCGGTGGCATTTAGATCATTTAGATAAAAGTTATTTTTAGCTAGATCAGCCTTACCATTTATCTCTTTAAGCTCGTAATCATCAGCAACGATGTATCCATATATCCAGTTTTTAACTTCACTATTTAGCTCTATGCGTCTGTCAAGCTCGTCAATGAAGTTTTTGATACTTCCAGCCTCGACATCATAAGCTTTGTAAGTTAAAAATGTATCTTTTAGAGCAAAATTTAGCTTACCGTGCAGCTCATGAGAGGTAAAATTTCCTTCAAATTTATAGTCATTTTTATCAAAATCTGCACTCCCTTCGCCGCTAATGCTGACGTTAAAATCCTTAAAGCTTAAATTTCTAACGCTAAAAAGATCTATTCCGTCTTGCTGTTCGTTTTGGAATTTTATATCCACGTTTAAATAAGGGCTATCAACAAAAAATATATCATCTAAAAATAGAATTTTTAGTTTAAAATCATCTCCTATTTGCACATTTTCAAGTGAAATTTCTTGAAAAATCGTATCTATAAAATCTACACTTTTACTAAGATTTAAAAGGCGCTCATCGCTGCTTTTTTGTTTGCTCTCTTTCTTAAAATTTGGGAGCTTTATATGCTTTGCTCTTGCAATTATTTTTTTATCTAATTTTATATATAATTGCTCCAATTTTACGCCGTAAAACTCGAAATCGTTAATTTTTATGCCGTATTTTAAAAGTAAGATAAATGAAAGAATCAAGATGATAAAAAATTTTATGAAAAAGCCATATTTAGACATTTTTTTTGATATCGTAGCCATCATTTTCCTAAGTGTTTTTGTCTATTTGGCACGCCCTATAAACACAAGCAAGGTCGTTTTTATACCAAAGGGAAGTGTGGGCGAGATTATATCTTATTTAGCTAATCGCAACTTTAACTTAAGCGTGATAGACAAGTACGCTATACTTTTTATCGGCTCTCCACAATCTGGCTGGATAGAGATCGGTCAAGATAAAATTTCAAGGGTTGATTTTTTAAAAAAACTTGCAAAATCAAAAGCGGCTTTAACCGAGATAACGCTAATACCAGGCGAAACGACTATCGTTTTTTTAAACCATATCGCCGCCCAGCTAGGACTTGATCCAGTTAAGCTAAATAGCGAATATAACGCCCTTGCTCCAGTGAGTGATGGCTTTTTGATGCCAAATACATACAAAATCCCAATAGGTATCAGCGAAAGGCACCTTGCTTTTTATCTTGTAAATTCATCAAGAAAGGCTCAAAGCGAGATCAGCAATAAAATTTTTGGCGAATACAACGAGAAAAAATGGTTTAAAATTTTAACGATCGCTTCGATCATCCAAAAAGAAGCGGCAAATGATGCTGAGATGCCACTTGTCGCATCAGTCATTTATAACCGCCTAAATAAAGGCATGAGGCTGCAAATGGACGGCACATTAAACTACGGAATTTATTCGCATGATGTGATCACGGCTGAGCGCATAAGAAGCGATATGAGCGAGTTTAATACCTATCTAAACGACGGCATTCCACCAAGTCCAGTCTGCTCGGTCTCGATAAGTGCGATCAAAGCAGCGATAAACCCTGCAAAGAGCGATTATTTATACTTTGTGCTTGATAAAAAGGCGAAAAAGCATATTTTTTCAAAAACCTTAAGCGAGCACAACCAAAATATAGGAAAATAGAGCTAGAATTTGCAGCAAATGCCTAAAATACAACGAGATTTAATAAAGAAAGTGATAAATTTTAAAAAAACTAAAAGGGCTAAAATGAGTGACATTATCTGGACCAAAACTGACGAAGCACCGCTTTTTGCAAGCTACTCTCTTTTTCCTATCGTAAAGAGCTTTTTATCACGTGCTGACATTAGCATAACAAGGGCCGATATTAGCTTAGCTGGGAGAATTTTATCTCTTTTTAGCAAAGAGCTTGGACTAAATAAGGCCGATGAGCTAGAGCTTTTGGGCGAACTGACCGCTCACAAAGAGGCAAATATCATAAAACTGCCAAACATTTCAGCCACGCTTGTTCAGCTAAAAGCAGCGATAGAGGAGCTTAGAAGCAAGGGAATAAATGTGCCTTTTTATCCAGATGAGATCATCACAGACTACGACGAAGAGGTTACTAAAAAATACCAAAAAGTGCTTGGCAGCGCGGTAAATCCAGTGCTTAGGCAAGGAAACTCAGATAGAAGAGTCTTGCCTCCGGTTAAAGAATTTGCCAAAAAGCATCCTCACAGCAACGGCGACTGGGACAAGACAAATAAGACAAAAATTTGCTACATGCAAAAGGGCGATTTTTATGAGAATGAGCGCTCAATTATCGCTAATAAAGATGAGAAATTTTATGTAAATTTCATAAGTAAAGAGGGCAAAAAAGAGCTTTTAAAAGAGCTTGCCGTACAAAGTGGCGAGATCGTAGATGTTACATATTTAAGCGTAGATGAGCTAGATAAATTTTATGAAAACTGCTTTGATGAGGCAAAAAAAGAGAATTTGACCTTGAGTCTGCACCTAAAATGCACGATGATGAAAGTTAGCGATCCAGTCATCTTTGCTCACGCGATAAAGAGCTATTTTAAAGAGGTTTTTGAGCTGTTTGGCAATGAGTTTAAAACTCACGGCGTGGAGGCAAAAAATGGCCTAAAAGATATGTTTTCTAAAATTTCGCAGCTTAAAAACAAAGATGAAATTTTGGCTAAATTTGATGAAATTTTGAGCAAAAAGGCAAAAATTTGGGCGTTAAATGAAAATGCTAGCAATTTTGACGTACCAAATGACGTCATAATAGACGCCTCCGTGCCAGCACTCATTAGAAGCTCTGGCAAGGTAAAAGATAGAAGCGGCGAGCTAAATTTCTCGCTTTGCATGATCCCAGATAGAACATACGCTAGGGTTTATGAGGCTTGTGTGGCGGACTTTAAGGAGCATGGCGCGCTTGATGTGAGCAAGATCGGTAGCGTAGCAAACGTGGGGTTAATGGCTAAAAAGGCCGAGGAATATGGCAGTCACGATAAGACTTTCATCGCAAAAGAGGACGGAGAATTTGTAGTTTTTGACGAAGCGGGCAAGAGCGTCTTTAAATTTAGTGTTAAAAGTGGCGACATTTTTAGGATGACGCAGGCTAAAGACGACGCAATAAATGCGTGGTTCGAGCTTGCTTTAAAAAGAGGCGAAATCTCAAAAGATGAGCTTATTTTTTGGCTAGATAGTAGCCGTGCTCATGATAGAAATTTGATAGCTAAATTTGAAAAAAATAAAGAAAAATTTGCTAGCGCTAGCGTAAAATTTGAAATTTTAAACTACGAGCAAGCAACTACAAAAACGCTTAGCTTGATAAGAGCTGGCAAAAACGTTATAAGCGTAACTGGTAACGTTTTAAGAGACTATTTAACCGATCTTTTCCCGATCTTTGAGCTAGGTGGCAGCTCAAAAATGCTCTCAGTTGTGCCACTACTTGCTGGTGGAGCGATGTTTGAGACTGGTGCTGGCGGGACAGCTCCGACGCTTGTAAAAGAACTAAAAGAGAGAAATCACCTGCTTTGGGATAGCTTAGGCGAGTTTTTAGCGCTCAGTGCTTCGCTCGAGCATTTGGCATTTGCTAAGCAAAAAAAAGAGGCAAAAGAGCTAAGTGATGCGCTAAATAGAGCGGTTGCTAGCTATTTGGACGAAAACAAAACGCCAAATGCCACTCTTGATACCAGAGAATCGCACTTTTATCTGGTACTATTTTGGGCAAGAGAAATGTCAAAAAGTGGCGGGATTTTAAGCAAAATTTTTGAAAATTTAGTAGACGAGCTAGAGAAAAATGAGAATGAGATTTTAAAAGAGTTAAGACAAAATGATGGTGCAAGCGTGGAATTTGGCGGATGTTATTTGCCAGATGAAGTGAGGGCAAATGAGGTCATGAGACCAAGTAAAATTTTAAATCAAATAATAGGATGAGAAAATGAAAATAAGTATAGTTGGAGCTGGAAACGTCGGTGCGAGCATAGCTTATGCGCTTTGTATGAGGGAAGTTTGCGATGAGATCGCGCTTGTGGATATATTTGGTGACGTGGCACGCGCAAAGGCTATCGATCTAGCGCAGTCAAGCTGCGTTTTTAACGCAAAAACTATCGTTTGTGGTGGCGATGATTTTATGCTAATAGAGGGCAGTGATATCGTAGTGGTAACTGCTGGAAGCCCAAGAAAAGAGGGTCAAACAAGAGAGGACTTGCTTCTTAAAAATGCCGTTGTTGTAAAACAAACAGCTCAAAATATCGCAAAATTTGCACCAAATGCGGTGATAATCGTCGTGACAAATCCGCTTGATGTGATGGTCTGGACGGCTCATAAATTTAGTGGTTTTAGCAAAAATAAAGTGATCGGCATGGCTGGTGAGCTTGATGGTGCAAGATGCAGATATGAGCTAGCGCTTCTAAAAGATAAAGATGCAAAAGAGCTAAAGACAAAGATAATTGGCGCTCACAACGACGAGATGATCGTATCTGCTAGTAACATTAGCGAAAGCTTAAACGAAAATGAGCTAGCAATTCTTAAAAAAGAGACAAGCACAGGTGGCGCAAAGATTGTTAAGCTCCTTGGTACTTCAGCTTACTACGCACCAGCGGCTGCAGTTGTGAAAATGTGTGAAGCGATCATGGGCAAGAGTGATGAAATTTTAAGTGCTAGCGTGCTTCTTGATGATGAGCTAAGTTGCGGAAGGCTAGTAAGGCTTGGACGTGATGGCTTAAAAGAAATTTTAGAGCTAAATATAAATGAAAGTGAGCAAGAGCAGCTAAGTAAAAGCGAAGCTGATATTAGAAAAAACATTAAATTTTTAAAAGAAAATTTGGATTAGGAATATAGATGATAATAAAAGAAAACGTACCTGTTTGGGTCGATGAGAGCAGGTGTAAAGCCTGTGATGTCTGCGTGAGCTACTGCCCAGCAGGCGTACTAGCGATGAGACTTGAGCCAAAAGCGGTGCTTGGTAAGATGATAGAGGTCGTCTATGCTGACTCATGTATAGGCTGTCGCGACTGCGAGCTTCACTGTCCTGATTTTGCTATTTATGTGGCTGAAAAAGGCTTTAAATTTGCAAAGCTAACGCCAGAAAGTAAAGAGCGAGCTGCGGCCGTAAAGGCAAATAAATTTGCAAAGCTTGGAGAGAGCGCATGAGAGAGCTAGTATCAACTGGAAATGCCCTAGTAGCAAGGGCTGCGGTCGAGTGCGGCTGTAACTTCTTTGGCGGATATCCGATCACTCCAAGTAGTGAGATCGCCCACGAGCTAAGCGTGCTTTTGCCAAAACATGGCGGTACATTTATACAAATGGAAGATGAGATAGCTGGGATTTCAGTTTCTATTGGCGCAAGTGCGAGTGGCGCTAAGGCGATGACTGCTAGCTCAGGTCCAGGAATTTCACTAAAGGCTGAGCAAATAGGCCTTGGCTTTATCGCTGAGATACCGCTTGTCATCGTAAACGTAATGCGTGGCGGCCCATCAACTGGTCTGCCTACCCGCGTCGCACAAGGTGATATCTTGCAGGCTAAAAACCCAACTCACGGCGATGTAAATATGATAGTTTTGGCCCCTAGTAGCCTAGAGGAGTGCTATACGCAGACCGTGCGTGCGTTTAACCTCGCAGCTAGGTTTATGACGCCGGTTATGCTGCTACTTGATGAGACGATAGGACACATGCAAGCAAGGGTGCGTTTGCCTGAGATTGGCGAGCTAGAAATTTATAAAAGAAAAGAATTTATTGGTGAGCCAAAAGAGTATAAACCTTACGAGGCCGCAGCAGATGAGCCAGCCACGCTAAATCCTTTCTTTAAGGGCTATCACTACCATATCACTGGGCTTCATCACGGAGTAACTGGCTTTCCAACAGAAGATGGTAAGATCGTTGAATACTCTATGAATAGGCTATTTGATAAGATAAATTTACACACTAATGAGTGCGAGAAATTTGAAGAGTTTATGCTAAATGACGCTGAAATTTGCATCATCGCCTTTGGTAGTGTGGCGCTTTCAGCTAAGCAAGCGATATTAAATTTACGCGAAAAAGGGCTAAAAGTAGGGCTATTTAAGCCACTCACACTTTTTCCAGCTCCAGCTAAAAAGCTAAAAGAGATATCAAATAAATTTAAGAAAATTTTAGTCTGCGAGCTAAATTTAGGTCAGTATAGTGGCGAAATTTCAAAGATCATATTAAGAGATGACTTTGCAAAACTGCTAAAAGCAAACGGCAGACCAATAAGCCCAAGCGAGATCGAGGCGAAGATAGGAGAAATTTATGGCTTTTAATTACGATAAATATTTACGAACAGATAAAATGCCTACTCTTTGGTGCTGGGGCTGTGGCGATGGCGTCATACTAAAGGCACTCATCCGCGCTATCGACACCATGGGCTGGGATATGAACGACGTTTGCGTAGTCTCAGGCATAGGCTGCTCTGGCCGCTTTAGTGGATACCTCGACTGCAACACCATCCACACAACTCACGGCAGAGCCGTAGCTTACGCAACTGGCGTAAAGATGGCAAACCCAGACAAGCACGTCATCGTAGTAACTGGCGATGGCGACGGACTAGCGATCGGAGGCAATCACACGATACACGGATGTCGCCGAAATATCGGGCTAAATCACATCCTAATAAACAACTTCATCTATGCGCTAACCAACTCTCAAACCAGCCCAACCACACCAAAGGGCATGTGGACGGTCACAGCGCAGTATGGCAACATCGATCCTAGCTTTGATGCCTGTAAGCTTGCAACCGCCGCAGGTGCTAGCTTTGTCGCGCGTGGTAGCGTTATCGAGCCAGAGAAGCTTACAAAGCTCTTTGTGGAGGGCTTTAGCCACGATGGATACAGCTTTTTTGATGTATTTTCAAACTGCCATATAAATTTAGGCCGCAAGAACAAAATGGGCGAGGCAGTGAAAAATTTAGAGTGGATAAAGGGTCGCACGACGAGCAAGGTCAAATTTGACATGCTAAGTGACGAAGAAAAAAAGGGCATTTTCCCACTTGGCGTGCTTCATAAAGATGAAGAAAAGATCGAATACACCAAAGCTTACGACATGGTAAGAAAGGCTGCTATGAATGGTGAAGCGATAAATTTTGAGGAGCTAGTATGAAGTCACAATTAAGATTTGTCGGCGTTGGCGGACAGGGCGTCATACTAGCAGGCGAGATCCTCTCAGCTGCTAGGATAAAAGCAGGCGGATACGGCGTCAAGGCCTCTACCTACACATCTCAGGTGCGTGGCGGCCCAACAAAGGTTGATATTATACTTGATGAGAAAGAGATTTTATACCCTTATGCAAACGAGGGCGAGATAGAATTTATGCTAGCAACCGCTCAGATAAGCTACGATGCCTTTAAAAGTGGTGTAAAAGAGGGCGGTGCGATCGTTGTCGAGCCAAATTTGGTAAAAGTGAGCGATGAGGATAAAAAGCGCTGGAAAATTTATGAAATTCCTATCATCTCTATCGCAAAAGACGAGGTTGGTAACGTCATCACTCAAAGCGTTGTAGCCCTTGGTGTGGCTGTGGCGATAAGTGGGTGCATGGATGAAAATTTAGTGCGTGAAGAGATGCTAGCAAGCGTGCCAGCTAAGGTCAAAGAGGCAAATGCTAAAGCTTACGAGCTAGGTCTAAAATACGCAAAAGAGCTTTTAAAATAAATTTTGGCTAATTTTTAGCCAAAATTTCTACTAAAAATAAAAAAATTAGCCTTCGTTATATTTTTATCAATTATTACTTTTCTTAAAATTTTAAGCATCACTTATCGATATAAAAGATTATATTTATAGTATTTATTTATCTTGCCAAAGCTATGAAATTTTTTAAAAATCGTTCTTATGATGCCTTATTTTAGCTTTATTAAATAAAATGTATTTTTAAATATTTAATAAATTAATAAATTATATTTAAGATTTGTTTTAGTAACATTTCAGACGTAAAATTTTTGTAAAAGGAGTAAAAATTGAGTTACAAAATCTCAGTTGCAACATGTGCTACACTTTTGATGTGCAGTGGTTTTTTAAGTCAAGTTTTTGCTGTGCAAACGACAAAGCTTGAGGGCATTGAAGTAAATTCAGTCGGTGATAACATCAGCGAGAGTGGTATCGATGAGGGAATTTTAAACAAAAGAGTAGCCGCTGGTCCTTTGGCTGATAAAAAAGTTATAGATATGCCTTATCAAGTAAATACGATCTCAAAAGAGGTTCTTGATAACCAAGGTGTTCAAGGTTTTGAAGATGCAGTTAGGTACTTCCCTTTAGCACAAATTCAATATCGTGGCGGTGGCGATGTTGGTCGTCCGCAAACTCGTGGCTTTCAAGGCTCAGTCGTAGGTAACGTCCTTTGGGACGGCTTTTATGCTTCATCAATCACAGCTATACCTATGGCTATGTTTGAGAGTTTGCAAATCCAAAATGGACTTGCTGGCTCACTTTATGGCGGTGCTACGCCTTCTGGATATTTCCTCTACTCTCGCAAGCGCCCAGTCCCACTTCAAAATATAATCTGGACTGATTACAGCTCAAGGTCAAATTTAGGCGTCGGACTTGATACTTCAAATAAATTTGAAAAAGTTGGATATAGAGGCGTCTTTTACTACTTAGGCGGTGAAAAAAATGCTAAAGATAGTAAATTTTCTCGTCGTCTAGCCTCACTTGGACTTGATTTTTACCTTACAGAGAATTTAACACTTGAGACAAACTTTAGCCACTATGAGCATAAAAACTCAGGTATGCCAGGTGGATTTAGCATGCCGCTAACAAACGGAGTTGCAGACTTTGATGTGCCAAGCCCTGTAAAAGATACTAAAAGAGGACTTGAGCAGTCTTTTGGTGGCAATCACCTTAAAACAACAACAGCTAGTGTGAAACTAAAATACGCCCCAACAGAGAACTGGTATTTTGAAGGTGGCTATCAGTGGCAAAAGGCTATCAGAGATATGTATGGCACCGATGGAAAATTCTTAAATCAAAATGGAGATTATGAAGTTACTAAAAGTGGTGGCAGTGGCGCATCTGGTAGATTTGATGTAGACAGCTGGTTTTTAAAAGGTTTGACAAATTTTGAAACAGGTCCTCTAGCGCATAATTTTGCCGTAGCTACAAATGGATATCGTTGGACTATTTATAGTGCTAGAAATAGTGGCGGTGGAGCAAATCTTGGCACGTCAAATTTGTATAACCCAAGAATCTTTAACGATCCACATGTAAAAAAGGAAGCGGTAGATATAAAAGTAGTAGTAGTGATATGAAAAATATTTCTGTTGTTGATGATATTAAATTTAATGACTACTTCAGCACTATCTTATCAGTTTCAAGAAGCTGGTTTATAAGCTATAAGCTAGATCCATCTAAAGAGAAAAACTATGATAAAAGTGGCTTTAACTACGGTGTAAGCCTTGTCTATAAGCCAGTTGAAAACGTAAGCCTTTATGCTACTTATGCAGATAGTATCTCAAATGAACAATCAACTTATACTTTTAGAAGAGGACCTAGAGCAGGCGAGACTTTAACAGTAGAGCCTATTAGAAGTAAACAATATGAGATCGGTGCAAAAGCAAGACTAGGTGAGCTTGATCTATCAGCTGCGATCTTTGAGATCAAACGTCCAGTAGCATACCTATTTGGAAATGGAGCAAGTGCAGAGTATAAAATTCAAGGCACACAAAGAAACCGCGGCTTTGAGCTAACTACTGGTGGAAAGCTTGTTGATACTTTAAGTATGTATGGTGGTGGTTTTACACTTCTTGATGCTAAGATAAAAAATGCTAAAGATGGCGTATCTGAAGGCAAAACGGTTATTGGTGAGCCAAAATTTCAAGCAAATGTCTTGTTTGACTACGCAGTTCCTAGCACAAACAAACTTGCATTTACAACAAATTTCCACTACACAGGCAAACGCTACATCGACAATGCCAACGCTCATAGCGTAAATGGCTACTTCACAACAGATGTTGGAGCTAGATACACTACAAAAGCTTGGTTAGGCAAAGAGACAACTATAAGATTTGACATAAATAACCTCTTTGACAAAAAATACTGGGCAGGAATGTTTCCATCTGATGTGGATGGTGCAGTTGCTGGACGCGGAACTTCACTTTTCTTAGGACAAAGCAGAACCTTCATGCTTTCAGCTCAGGTTAAATTCTAAAAACCAAAGCCAAATTTATTTTGGCTTTAGGCTCTTTAAATTTGTCCTTTTCGTAGGGCAGATTTAAATAACCAAAGGGAGAAAAGATGCAAGGGCTGGTTGATTATCAAGCGATTTTGGAGCGTGTGTTTTTGCCTACTTTGCAAAAGGTAAAAGGCAAAGATGGTGGCGTAAACTGGGATGATTACGCAGATATGTATAACGAGATGACCGGCATGGAGACGGCTTCTACGCTAAATTTACTCTCAAATTTACCTATCACAAAAGATGACAGTGTGCTTGACGTGGGATGTGGTCCAGCAAGGCTTAGCGTGCCACTTGCAAAGCTAGCAAAGAGCGTTAGCGCGCTAGATTTGTTTGCAAAAATGCTTGAATATGCCAAGAAAAATGCAAAAGAGGCTGGGGTAAAAAATATAAATTTCATCCAAAAAGACTGGAGTGATGAGCAAAGCATAAAAGACTTACCAAAACACGATATTGTGCTAGCATCACGCTCGGTTGGGCTTTTTGATATAAAAAAGCTTTGCAGATTTGCTAAAAAATATGTCGTGATGACCTCGTTTTTGCCAGATCATCCGAGCCTAAAAGATATCTGGCAAGACTTCTTAAAAGGGATAAAAGATGAAAAAGAGGCAGGTTTTAGCGACAGGAGATTTGGCTACAACTTTATCTTTAATATCGCCTACGACATGGGGGCAAATCCAAATTTAAAGATAATCGACACCATTTATGAGAGGGATTTTGCTAGCCTTGAAGAGGCGTTTTTTTATTTTAGATTTGTCGGTGAGATCGCGCCTGAAAAAGAAGAAATTTACAAAGAAAATGTAAAAAGCTACCTCACAAAGACCAAAAGCGGCTTTAAATTTAAAAGAGAGACAAAAAGCTATCTTATCTGGTGGGACGTGCGGGAGATGAAATTTGAGTAGCCAAAAGATCATTTTCGCATTATTTGCGCTTCTTTTGCTGGTGCTCTTTTTTTCATTAGGTATCGGACGCTACGAGATAAGCTACGCTCAAATTTTTGAGTTTATAAGATCAGCCATTTTAAATGAGCAGCCAAGCGACGAGCAAGGATATACGGTCTTTACGCTCATTCGCTTGCCAAGGGTGCTTTTTGCCGTCCTTATCGGTGCAGCGCTTGCTAGCTCTGGAGCTGTTTATCAAGGTCTTTTTAAAAATCCTTTAGTCTCGCCTGACATCCTTGGCGTCTCAAGTGGCGCAGCTGTGGGAGCGAGCGTGGCTATCATCTTAAATTTTAACTACATAGGCGTGCAGCTTAGCGCATTTGCTTGCGGTCTTTTTGCTGTTTTTGCCGTCGTTTTTATAAGTAGCGTCATCGCAAAGGGCAGGCTAAATTTACTCGTGATGGTGCTAACTGGCATCGTCATCTCATCTCTTTTTGGAGCGCTTAGCTCGCTTATAAAATTTCTAGCTGACAGCGAAGATAAGCTACCAGAAGTTACTTTTTGGCTGATGGGAAGCCTAGCAAGAAGCGGCGGATATAAAAATTTAGCTCTACTTTTTTGCGTAGTTATAATCTGTCTTGTGCCACTTTTCATGCTTCGTTATAAGCTAAATACACTTAGTTTTGGCGAAGAAGAGGCTAGGGCGATGGGGCTAAATGTGAAATTTTATAACATCATAATCATCATCGCTTCAACGCTTCTAACCGCTACTTGCGTCTCATTTTGCGGTATCGTTGGCTGGGTGGGGCTCGTCATCCCTCACATCATGCGCTTTGTCGTGGGGGCAAATTTCATCACGCTCTTTCCAGCTTCGCTGCTTGGCGGAGGGCTATTTTTGCTTATAGTTGATACCACTTCACGTAGCCTAATGGCAAGCGAGATCCCGCTTGGCGTCATCACTTCGCTAGTTGGCGCACCTCTTTTTGTCTATCTGCTCTATAAGAGCAAAAAGGGTTTTGCGTGAAATTTGAGATAAAAAATTTAAACTGTGGCTACGACAAAAAGGTCATTATAGAAAATTTCAATGCAAATTTACAAGATGGCAACATCTTTTGCCTGCTTGGTAGCAATGGCGTTGGCAAAACGACGACGTTTAAGACGATACTTGGCTTTTTAAAGCCACTTGGGGGAGAAATTTTAATAGACGGCAAAGACGCGCTAAAGATGAGCGAGAAAGAGCGAGCAAGCTTTATAAGCTACGTCCCGCAAGCTCACACACCGCCATTTGCCTTTAGCGTTTTTGACGTGGTGATGATGAGTGCAAATGCAAGGCTTGGTATATTTGAGCGCCCTAGCAAAGAGGATGAGAAGATAGCACTAGATGCGTTAAAGACGCTAAATTTAGAGAGTTTTAAAGATAAAATTTACACCGATCTAAGTGGCGGCGAGCGGCAAATGGTGCTGATAGCTAGGGCTTTAGCGCAACGCTCAAAGGTGATGCTACTTGACGAGCCAACAGCAAATTTAGACTTTGGTAATCAAATGCGAGTTTTAAAAGAGATAAAAAAGCTCGCAAAGCAAGGCTACATCATCATCCTAACCTCACATCAGCCAGAGCAGGTCTTTTATCTAAATGCAAAGGTCGCGATGCTTGGGCGTGATAAAAACTACATCTACGGCAAGGCTAGTGAGGTGATGAATGGCGAAAATTTAAAGAAAATTTACGGCGTAGATATACGAGTAGTGAAAAATATCATCGATGAGCGCGAGCATTACTCTTGCGTGATGGTGGATTGAAAGGAGAAAATATGTTTAAGAAAATTTTACTTTTGGCTTTTTTGCTTGTTAGTTTGCAAGCAAGAGTGGTGCTTGATAGCGACGATAAAAAAGTAGAAGTACCTGATGTGATCGAGCGTGCGACACCTTTGATAGGGGCTTTTGTGCAAGTCTCTGCGATGCTTGGTAACGAGGATCATATAATTAGCGGTGCGCCAAAACTGCCTCCACTTATGTCAAAAATTTTTCCAAATATAAAGAGTAACAACAACAAAAGTGGCATGCTAAGTAGCAGCGTCGAGACTATTATCGCGTCAAAAACGCAAGTTGTTTTTGGGTCAGTTGGCATGATGTTTGATGAAAATAGCAAGGCTCAGCTAGAGAGCGCTGGCATCGCGGTTGTGAAGATAGATAAATTTCAAAGCATCAAAGAGATACAAGATAGCTTTAGCAAGATCGCTGAAATTTGGGGCAAAAAGAGCGTAAAAAGGGCGCGTGAGTTTAATGACTATTTTAACGAGAATATAAAATTTGTAAGCCAAAAAACAGCAAATTTAATGCCAAAAAAGAGAGTTTTGGTGCTTAACTATAGCTCAGGAAACTTTAGCACCATTAGCTCAAAAGATATCGGCGCTGAGTATATTAGCGTAGCTGGCGGCATAAATTTAAGCTCAGAGCTAAGCGATGGTGATTTTAAAATTTCAAAAGCGATAAATGAAGAGCAAGTTATCATCTTTAATCCAGACATCATCATCACAAATTCACAAAAAAAGTGCCGATGCTATCGCTAAAAACGCATCATTTGCCAAGCTAAAAGCTGTGCAAAATGGAGAAATTTTTGTAGTGCCAAGTGGCGTTTATCTTTGGAGTGTAAGAAGTGCCGAAGGTGCGCTTTATCCGCTTTGGCTGGCTAAGACATTTTACCCAGAGCAATTTAGCGATCTAAATTTAGAGCAAAAAACAAGAGAGTTTTACGAGAGATTTTATAACTACAAGCTAAGTGATGGCGAGCTAAAAGAAATTTTGCACCCAAAGGGTGGATTTTGATAATAGGACAAAAATAATGTTATTTATTATATTTAATATATTTATTTAAGTATAAAAGTAAATTTATTTTTCTAATATCCTAAAAAAGAGCTTTTAAAGCTTAAAAACTCAAAAATAAAAATAAACTTCAAATCGGTAGAAATTTTTATATATCTTATAAAATTTTTACCGCTAAATTTATATAAACTACCTTTAAAAGCCCATTCTATCCTTTTTGATTTTAATATCAGCTCTCATTTCTTAATCTAAAATAAATCTTTATGTTTCTTTTAAGTAAATTTAATGTAATGTTTCATTATTAATTATTTAATTAATGTAGTCGTTTTAAAAAATATTAAGAAATGAACTGGCGGTGCGTTTTAAACGCTAAAAATTTACTAAGATAGGAAGTTATCAATGAGTGAAAAATTTACCAGAAGAGAATTTCTACAAAGTGCCTGTATCAGCGTAGGTGCGCTAGCTACAACAGCTGGTGCGACCAATGTTTTTGCTGGTGAGTTGCCAAAAGGCAATGAAAGTGGCTTGCCATCTGTTGATGTGCTAATAATCGGTTCTGGTGGTGCCGGACTTCGTGCAGCAACAGCCGTTCGCAAGCAATATCCAAACTCAACCGTCGTTGTTGCTACAAAGATGATGCCATCACGTAATGCGACCTGTATGGCAGAGGGTGGAATAAACGGCGTTACTGACTTTAGTAATGGCGATAGCTTCAAGCTTCACGCTTATGACACAGTTAAAGGTGCGGCTTATCTTGCCGATCAAGATGCAGTTATGAAATTTTGCGAGGCAGCAGGCGCAGTCATACATGAGCTAGATCACAATGGTATGCTCTTTTCTCGTATAGATAATGGCGACGTGTCCCGTAAAGATAACGGCGACGTGGCATTTCGTTTCATGGGTGGCGCTAGCAAAAAACGCTGTAACTATGCAGCTGATAAAACTGGTCACATTTTGATGCACGCTTGTCTTGATGACGCTATCACAGCTGGCGTTAAATTTTTAATGGATCATGAGCTGCTTGAGATCGGTCTTGAGGACGGCAAGGTCGAAGGCGTCGTTCTTCGCAATATCCAAGATGGTCAAATTTACCCAGTTCTTTGCAAATCTCTTGTTATCGCAACTGGCGGATACACTAGAATTTTCTATAACCGTACATCAGTTCCATTTATAGCAACTGGTGATGGCATCGCTGCTGCGCTTAAAGCGGGTCTTGGTTTTGAAGACCCTGAGATGCTTCAGTTTCACCCAACTGGCGTTCAAAATGGTGGCACACTAATCACAGAAGCTGCTCGTGGCGAGGGCGGATACTTGTTAAATAACAAGGGTGAGCGCTTTATGAAAAACTATCACGAAAAGATGGAGCTAGCTCCTCGTGACGTCGTTGCTCGTGCGATCGAGACAGAAATTCGTGAAGGCAGAGGCTTTGGCGAGGGTATGAGCGCTTATGTGCTTTGTGACGTTCGCCACCTTGGCAAAGATACTATTATGAAAAAGCTTCCAAAAATTCGCCACACTGCTATGCTTTTCCAAAATATCGATCTAATCGAGCAACCAGTGCCTATCCGCCCAACAGCTCACTACTCAATGGGCGGTATAGAGGTAGCTAAATTTGATGATATGAGCACAAAAATTCCTGGAATTTACGTAGGTGGTGAGGCTTCATGCGTATCTATCCACGGTGCAAACCGCCTTGGTGGAAACAGCTTAACTGACGCAGTTGTAACTGGCGATCTAGCTGGCAAGGGTGCTGGCGCTTACGCTCAAAATGCAAAATTTGCAAGCGGCAAAAAGACTTCTGAGCTAGCAAAAATGTGGCAGGATAAATTTAAATCTATCGCAACAGGCGAGGGCGGCGTAAATGATATGTACGCACTTCGTGAAGAGCTTGGTAAAAACAACTGGGATCTAATGGGTATCTTTAGAACTGGTGCAAAACTTGATCAGCTCTCTAAAAATTTAGAAGCTATCCAAGCAAAATATGACACCCTCAAAGTGCCAAATCAAAACCCAGTCATGAACACAGCATTTACTGACTATGTCGAGCTTGGCAACCTTATACTTCTTTCTCGTGCAGCATGCCTTGCAGCGCAAAATCGTCTTGAAAGCCGTGGCGCTCACACAAGAGAAGACTATCCAAAAAGAGATGATGTAAATTTCTTAAAACACAGCATAGTCACACTAAAAGACGGCAAGCTTGAACTTAGCTACAAAGACGTTGTGACAGGCATATTTTCACTTGACGGCAAGAAGCCAGAGTAAGGAGCTAGGATGAAAATTATTATCGACCGTTTTGACGGAACTAAAAAATATGAATCAACTTATGAGCTAACAAATGAAGAGATCAAAGGTAAAACTCTTTTAACAGTGCTTCTTGATATCAAACAAAAAAAGGATGCGACGCTAAATTTCACAGCATCTTGCCGCTCGGCGATATGTGGAGCGTGTGCTGTTAGAGTAAATGGCCACTCATACCTAGCTTGCGATACGAAGATGAACGAGCTTTTGGCTGAGTATGATAACCCAGAGAGCATAAGAATTTCTCCACTTGGAAATTTCAGAGTTATCTCTGATCTTATGGTGGACTGGGAGCCAAGTATCGAAAATTTACGCAAGATTAGGCCTAGCATCACAGCTAAGTCAGAATTTAGCGCAGAAAAAGGCTGTAAGCAAAGTCAAAAAGAGTACGAAAAAGTAGCACTTGAATGGGACTGCATACTTTGCGGGGCGTGCGCTAGTGAGTGTAATAAACTTGAAGCTGATGCGAGCGATTATATGCAGCCATTTGTATTTGTTCATGCTTATAGAGCGGCCTTTGACTCACGTAGTAAAGATCCTATGCCGCACCTAAAACCAGCTATCGATAATGGCCTTTGGATGTGTGTAAAATGCCAAGAGTGCGCTGATCGCTGTCCAAAAGGCATAAGCGCATGCAAAGACATAACTGATCTTCGCATTATGGCTATACAAAAAGGCTTTGATGATGGCATGGGGCCAGATCACGCTGAGGCGTTCTTAACCGATCTAGTTGATGGCTCAGGCAGACTAAATGAGATCAAGCTTGCGCTTCGCTCTGAGGGAGTGTTTAAAAATATGGGCAAAATGGATATCGCTGCAAATTTAATGCTTGCAGGTAAGATGAATCCGCTTCATATTTTCGGCGAAGAGGATATAGAAGGACATGATGATCTAGTAAAAATGATAAATGCGGCTCGCAAAGCTGCTAGTAAGGAGTAATTATGCAAAACGAATTCGCTTTTTTCCCAGGATGCGTACTCTCTCAAGCAGCTAAAGAGGCTAAGATGTCGCTTGAGGCTATCGCTCCGATACTTGGCTGGAAGCTTCACGAGATAAAGGGCTGGAGCTGTTGTGGTGCCCAACAAGCACAAGACGTCGATCCTATCGCTACGCTTGTGGCAAATGCTAGAAACATAGCGCTTGCTGAACAGATGAATATGCCGATGCTTACGACATGCTCAACTTGTATGCTAACTTTAACAAGAGCTAAAACTACGCTTGATAAGGGTGCAAAGGACCGCATAAATACTTTCTTGGCTGAGGGCAATATGAAATATAATGGCTCAACCGAGATCACAAGCCTTCTTTGGGTGCTTTATCAAAACGTAGAAACGCTAAGAGCAAAGGTTGTTAAGCCACTTAGTGGGCTAAAAGTAGCGCTATTTTACGGCTGTCATAGCCTAAGACCTGAAAAAGATATTCATAACAGGGAAAGCTCAGTCAATCCAAAGAGCTTTGAAACCGTTGTAGGCGCACTTGGTGCTACTATCGTGCCATTTGAAAAAAGACTTGACTGCTGTGGTTTCCACGCTAGCTACCCAGCTGGCACATCTGTAAGGAAAATGTCAAGCCAGATCGTAAATAATGCCGATGAAAACGGCGCTGACGTAGTTGTCACACCATGTCCACTTTGCCAAATGCAACTTGACATCTACCAAGAGAGATATCAAGATGAAAACCACTCAAATGTGAGAAAGCCAATCATTCACCTATCTCAGCTTGTAGGTCTTGCACTTGGACTATCTGTTGAAGATCTTGGACTTGATCTAAACATCATCGACGCTACCAAGATAGCGTAAATTTTACCCCACGTCTTTTGGCGTGGGAAATTCTTAAAATTTATTTTTCTATTACAAACAAAGCAAATTTGGCATTTTATAAAAATTTTAATTTATTTTTTAATATAAAAATGGGTCAAAAATAATAAAATTTATTATGTAAATTCTTTTATTTATATAAAATATTTTTTAGCTATAATCGCGTGAAATTTTAAATGGATTGATTATTAAATTTAAAGGACTAAATATGCAAAACGTTGGTATAGTCGCAAAAATAAGTGGAAAAGTATTTGTAAAACGCAATGGAAAGTTGATCACACTAAAACAGGGAGATGAGATATTTTTAGGCGACGAGATCATAACACAAAGCAGCGGTGATACAGTCGTTATAAATTTCTATCACGCTTCGCCTATTGCGCTACTTGAGCCCCAAACTATCGTCATCACAAAAGAGCTATCAAAAGTAAATTTCAATACGCAAGGCAGCGAAGCCCAGATAGAAGAAGATAAGAGAAATTTTCTTGTTGAGAATGAAGAAACAAAAAACAAAGGCGAAGACTACAGCCCTCATAACGCAAGTCATAGTTCTCATGGCTCAAACCACGGTAGTAGCTTTGCAAGCATAAATGGTTTAAATTTTGATACACAAGGTCATATCTCAAATATTATTAGTGTTGATGGTGGTGCGGTTGTACTGCCAGTCATATTAAAAGAGTCGGCATTGGCACATAGGTCTATTAGCGGTGCGGTAGCAGCGGTAGAGCAAAAAGAGATCGCTCCGGTTATTGCAGCACCAAGTGTTAGAATTTTAAAAGATATTGATGGCGACGGCTATATAAATATTGCAGAAGCAGGTGGTGATCCAAACCATACAAGTATAGCGGTTGCTTTTAATAATGACTTCAAACCAAATGATAAAGTGACATTAGAAGTCATAAATAACGGTGTAAAGACTATGCTTGTTTATAAAGTTGATCAAGCTGGTACAAGCGTGATAAATATAAATAATCCAAGTGAAATTTTACCTATTGTGCCAAATGCTATAAACCCAGAGCAAAAAGAATTTATCATTTCAAGTGTCACTGTCGCTCCAAATGCTACATTTAGTGTAAATTCTAGTATCACTCTAGCAAATGGCACTAATTCATCTGTGGCAAATATAGCCACAAGTGTTGATACTATCACTCCAACTCTTGCTTTTAAAAAGGTAGTTTTGGGTAAAGATTTAAACCGAGATGGCGTCATAGATGCAAGCGAAAATAGCTTTAATCCAGCAATTAGCACACCAAGTGATGATGCAAAGGTCATCTTATCACCAAATATGAAAATAGGCGATAAGATAAAACTAACTACCACTGATCCTGACGGAACTTTACATGAAAAAGTGCTGGTTAAAACATCTGGTAATATGCTTGTAGATAAAGAGAGCAGTGAGAGCTATCCGCTTACAAGTGAAAGTGGTGGAAATGTCGGTTTTAACCTAGCAAATGCGGTTAAAATTTCATCTTCAACTCCAACAAATGTAAATATCCAAATGATAAGTAAGTCGGGTAATCCAGGTGCAACTGAAACCATAACCATAGCAAACAATAACGACCCAATCGCTGTTTTTACACTTGATGAGAATAAAGATGGCATGATAAATTTAGCCGAGCTCGCAAAAAGTGGTGGCACAGCCTTGATGATAGATATTTATGTGCCAAACAATGCTACAGCTGGCGATAAGATCCGTATCAAAGTTGATGATCCAGCTAGTACACCAACAAGCGTAACAAAGACATATACCATCTCATCTGACGGACTTACCGCTACGCTTGATGGCGGCACAGAGATTATCCCTATAGAAAATGGCAAGATTACAATTGCTGATCCAACAAACTCGAGCGATCCAAGCATAAAAAGGCTAAGTACGACGATCATTGATGGCACGACTGGCACCCCAAAAGCTTCAAGCGTGAGTGAAATTTCAAGCGATACAGTTGCACCTATTAAATCCCCGCATGTACAGTTTGCAAAAGATAGCGATAAAGATGGTGTTCTAACCAGCAAGGAGAGTGGCTTTAGCCCTGATGGCGTAAAGACACCGATAAAGATAAAAATTCCAAACGATGCAAAAGATGGTGATAAATTTGAGATAGATATCGCAGGAAGTGACGGTAAAACAGATAAAATCACTATTAAAATTTCTCAAAACGCGTCTGGTGTATATAGTGTCACGAGAGATGATGGTGTGCCTATCAGTGTAAATAATGGCACTATAGAGACCACCACAAGGCTTTATGGGCTTACGACAAATTTTACAACTACATTTACTGACAAAGCTGGCAATAAAGCGGCCCCAGTCACAGACAAGATAACTCTAGATAATAGCATAAAGGTGCAGTTTGCAAGGGATAATGATGGTGATGGACTGATAGATAGTATCACAACTCCTTCTGGCTCGTCATCTACTCAAAGCGATCTTGATATCTATCTACCTAATAATACAAAACCAGGAAGCAGCATAAATGTCACGATATCAACTCCTACCATACCATCTGTTACAACAACTGTCAAATATATCATAAGCGACGATGGATTAACAGCCATACCAAGTGATGGTTCAGCACCGCTTCCAATAGCTGGTGGTAAATTTAGCATACCAGACGTTCCTATTTCTATGGATCATTCTACGCCGGTTAGAGCGACTATCACAACACCTGGCGAGGCTACAACGACTGATGGTATCCGTGGTAGATTGTTTGACTTTGGAATTTTAGAGTATATTGACGATGTAAAGCTTGCCACGCAGATAGATGGAGGAGTTATAAATATCGCAAAATACTTAAGGGCAGGAGATAATGAAAAAGTTATTCAGAAAAATAACTTTGATAATGAGAGCAAAACTATAAAAGAGTACAATATTTCGCTTACTAATGATGAGCAGCCAAATATAGTCTTTGGTGTAGACCGTACTCCTGGAACCAAGCTTCGTTTAGCTCTTGAAGATGATCATGGTAATGCTAAAATTTTACCAAACGGACAAAACTATATAGACCTAGTTGTAGGTGCGGACAAGCGTGTAAATATGGATTTTGAAGCGCTTGGGATAAAGCTAGATGAAAGATATTCAAATATTAGAGCGACTGTTTTAAAGAGTGATGAAACAAAAGATGATGATCTCTTGGTTCGAGTCGATCTTGATGCTACTCCAGATGCGATAGCTACACCAAATGCCACGTCTAATGTTACTAGTGTAGATATTTCAGGCAGTATCGGAACCGACTCAAATGGTAACAACACTCTTAATAAAAATACCATAAATAAAGTTGATCTTTATGACTTGCTAAATTCTGTTCACAAAAGCTCGTCTCTTGATAATACACATAGCTATTCTGAAAATTTTGCCCTATCAGCCAATAGCACTGGGGCAAATTTTATGATAAAAAATTCTGACGCCGCAGGAAACGTATCTATTAGCACTGTTACATTTATTGGCAACAGCGGTCTTGATGCTGATATGTGGTTTTACAACTACGTAGATCCGTCATGGAGAGCTAGAGTTGGTAACAATTCTGGTGTTTATAGTACGCGAGGAGGTAAGTCTATTTATAAAGACTATATGGAAATTTATTCCCCAAGTGCCTCTACTACCTATGATGTTGTGCAGTTTGCTTCAGGAACACACTATAAGACTTTGTCTAATCAAGGAAATATGCATGCAGAGGATTTAGCTAGAGTTGGTAGACATGGAGATAGTGCCTTATACGATGCATCTAATCCATATGCACCAAAGAAATTTAGAAATGGTGTCGATACTGCTGCTGGCACTGGTGATAACATAGGCTTTGCAAATGGTGTTTTAAAAGGTAGATCCGGCAATTATACTCTTGGTGAGTCAAATCCTGTTGGATCTGATCTTGTTATGAAGATGAATGGCTGGATATATGTAAGTGCACCTGGAATATACTCTGTAAGAGCAGCAGACTTGCATAACTATGCAGAGCTTACTATAAATGGAACGACACAAAAATTTGGAAGTCCAACAACATATATAAACCCAGCTACCGAAGCATCATATGGTAAAAATGGCCAGTGGTGGAGTAGAGATTTTACATTTGATAAAGCTGGTTTTTATAAACTTGATATGGAGTATATGGACGGAACTGGTGAGATGAACTTATCTTTATATATGCTTCCAAAAAGTGTAGCAAATACTTATGGCCCCCAAGATCCATATCCTTCATCTATGCTAGTTGGAGCACAAGGTAGCGGCACGCATCTATTTAGTAATAATTATGTTGAAGCACTTATTCAAAATGGACATTTAAAAAAGATAGGGACTACAAATTCTTACGAGCTAAGTGACGCTAGTAAATACGGCGAATCAAATTTTGGCGATCTAGTATATCTAAGACAAGAGGGCGATATAAAAGGTGGCAACCTAGACGATGCTTTTGTTTATAGTAAGGGTAGAATGATAGATGGCAGAGGCGGCGTGGATACTCTGATAGTCGTTGATGATGTGGATTTTTCAAATTTAGATAACGTTAAAAAGATAAATAACTTTGAAAAGATCCAGCTAGGAAGTGCCGATCAGGCGGTATCTATAAAATTTAGCCCAGATGGTGTCTTTGATATTATTGATAGCAGAAACACAAGGGATGCAAGCAATAGTGCAGCTAGTGAGAGCGTAAATACAGTTCTAAAAGTAATAGGCGACAGCAAGGACCTAGTACAGCTCACGCATGACTTTGTAAAAGCTACAAAAGCTGATGTTGCTACGCTAAATAGAAAACATAGCGTTGTCGGTGACATGTACAACAAGGTAGATGTTACAAGTGAGGGTGACGCAGTAAATCAAGTATATAAAGCGACATTTAATCGCCAAGAAACCATCAATGGAAATACAATAAACACAAGACACACCGTCTTTCTTGAGATCCAAGATGGCGTACAGGTCGATTTATTATAAGAAATTTAAATTTATAGAAGCAGGTTAAAGCCCAAAATTTCTCTTGGGCTTTATAAATTTAGATAGCTTTTAACATGACTTTCGTTAATAGCTCTGAAAATTTAGCAGGATTTTCTAGGCTCATGCCCTCATTTAGCCTTGCCATATCAAGAAGCAAAGGCGCTATGTCATAAACCATCGCCTCATTTTTCTCAAGTTTTGCAAAGATTTCATGATCAGCGTTGATCTCCAAGATCGGTTTAACTTTTGGAGCATTTACGCCTTGTCCCATTTGTTTTAGCATCTCTTGCATAGCGTAATCAGGATCGTTTTTATCGTAAATTAGCACCGCAGCCGAGCTTGAGAGTCTTGAGCTTAGTCTTACATCTTTGACTTCATCTTTTAAAATTTCTTTCATTTTAACAAGCGTGTTTGCAACCTTGCTCTCATCGACCTTCTCACCGCTTTTGATCTCATCATTTATATCAGCGTGTGAGACTGATTTTAGAGGTGTTTTGTCAAATTCATTGACCATTGGCATAACGATCGTATCGATCTCTTCATCCATAATAAGAACCTCAATATCATTTTTCTTAAAGCTCTCAAGAAGCGGAGAATTTCTTAGCATATTTTCATTGTTACCGCTGATGTAGTAGATCGACTTTTGATCCTCTTTCATCGCTTCTTTGTACTCTTTTAGGCTGATTAGTCCATCTCTTTTTGAACTTTTAAATAGGCAAAGATCTAAAATTTGCTCTTTTTCAGCGTTAAATCCATAAAGCCCCTCTTTTAAAACCTTGCCAAATAGTTTGTAAAATTTTATGTATTTTTCGCGGTCGTTATCTTTTAACTTTGCAAGCTCGCTTAAAATTTTCTTCACGCTTTGCTCTTTGACACTTCTCATGATCGCATTTTCTTGTAAAATTTCACGGCTAACGTTTAGTGGCAAGTCTTCAACATCGATTACGCCTTTGATAAATCTTAAATATGGCGGCAAAAGCTCTTTTGCATCATCTGTGATGAAAACTCTTTTCACATAGAGCTTCACGCCACTTTGGTAATCAACTCTAAATAGATCAAATGGCTCGGTGCTTGGCGCATAAAATAGAGTTGAGTACTCGATCTTACCCTCAGCTTTTGTGTGGATGTAAAGGAGCGGGTCGCTGCTATCGTGAGAAATTTGCTTATAAAAGTCGTTATAATCTTGCTCTTTAAGGCTAGCTTTGTTTAGCCTCCAAAGCGCATTTGCCTTGTTTATTTGCTCATTTTTAGTCTCATATGTGCCTTCTTTTTCGCCTTCTTTTGGAGCGACATAGCTTTGTTTATCCATAAATATAGGATAAGGAATGTGATTTGAATACTTCTTGACTATCTCTTCGATACGCCAAGAATTTGCAAACTCATCGTCATTTAAATGTAAGATGATGTCCGTTCCAAAGCTATCTTTTTGGGTGTCTTCGATCTCATAGCTTTTTGCATCAGATGTCCATTTATAGGCTTTGTCGCTAAGTGCTCGTTTGCTTATGACCTCGATCTTGTTTGCCACCATAAATGCTGAGTAAAAGCCAACACCAAACTGACCGATCAGCGAGCTATCTTTTTTGGCATTGCCGCTTAAATTTTTCATAAAACCTTTTGTGCCACTTCTTGCTATCGTGCCTAAATTTGCGATAAGCTCGTCTTTATCCATGCCGATACCATTGTCGCTGATGGTTAAAGTCTTAGCCTTATCATCTACTTTGATGTCGATCCTTGGAGTGTAGCTTAAGCTTTTATACTTTTCATCAGTTAAGCAAAGATAGTTTAGCTTGTCAAGAGCGTCATTTGAGTTTGAGATGAGCTCTCTTAAAAATATCTCTTTATTTGAGTAAAGAGAGTGGATCATCAAATTTAAAAGGTCATTGACCTCGGTTTGAAATTCAAATTTATCTGCCATTTTTCTTTCCTTGTTTTAAAATTTTTGGCAGATTATAACACAAAGTGATAAAAATATACTTAACCTTGATAGTATTACTATCAAGGTTTTTAAATTAATTTTTTAAAATAATTTCAAAAAAGTTATAGTTTATGAATAAAATAATAATGATAATTTATTAATTATTATTAATTATGCATTCTTGTATAAAGTTTATTTAAAATGGTGCTATAATCAAGACGAAAATTTTTAGAAAAAGGAGACAAAATGAATTTACGAAGCATTTTGGTAAAAGTTTCAGCAACGATTGCTACGGTTTTGGCAGTATCTATGACATGTTTTGTTGTATATACATCAAATATTTTAGAGCGCGAGATAAAAGATGGTGTGCTTACAACAGTAGAACAAAACGTCCAGCTTGCTATGAATACGGTTAAATTATTTGAAAAAGATAATGTAAGTAGTGCAGAGCTGATAATGAGTGTTTTTAAAGAGATGATTGGAAAAATTTCAACTAATCACCAGATGAGCAAGACTGACAAATACGAGGCGATAGATCTAATATCTCAAAGTGGTATTTTAAACAACAACTACGATATTCTAGATAAATTTAATAAAGCTACAAAAGGTGGAATTTCAACCATTTTTGCAAAATCAGGTGATAATTTTTTAAGAGTTAGTACATCGGTGACGAAGGCTGATGGTAGTAGAGCTGTTGGTACGATGATTGACAAAAACGGTCAAGCCTATAAAAATATCATGAATAAAGAGAGGTATATAGGCGTTGTAAATTTATTTGGACGCAACTATATGAGTATTTATGATCCTATTATTGAAAATAACGAGGTAATAGGAATTTTATTTGTTGGTTATGATCCTACCGAGGGATTAAACAATATGAAAAAGACTTTTTCTGAGATGAAACTTGGTAAGCATGGATATTTTTCTCTTTACAATACTAAAACTGGAAAATTTGACTTCCATCCAACTAAGGCAAATCAAGAGCTAAGTAGTGAATTAAAAACTACTATGGATAATATTGTTAAAAAAGGAAAGGGTATTGAGCCTATTATAATTGATGGGGTTGACTGCATAGTTGCTTTTGAGTCATTTGATAAACTAGACTGGATGGTTTTAGGTTCAGCTGTTACTGATGATTTTTTAACACCACTAAAAGTAGTTAGTAAAAATTTCATCATAGCAAGCGTCATAGTTACCTTACTTTTGATAGCTGTTTCGATGTTCTTGCTTAAGAAGATGGTTGCAAATCCTATTGATAGACTAGGAACAAATTTAAATGCGATAACATCTGATTTTACAATTAAAATTCCTATTTATGGTAAAGATGAAATAGCTAAAATAAGTAAAGATATAAATGATTTTATTGAAAGAATAAGAGTGTTAATAAGTGATACAAAGCACCTTTCAAGTGAAAATAGCTCCGTTGCAAATGAGCTTAGTTCTACATCTCTTCAGACAGGCAAACGTGTAGAAAAATCAACTGAAATAGTAGAAGAGACAAATCAAAGATGTAAAGTAATGCAAGAAAATATGAAAGAATCTTTAGCAGTAGCTCAGGCCGGCAAAGATGACCTTCAAAAAGCAAGCACACATATAAAAACGGCAACTGAAGCCATAAGATCACTATCAGCGCAGATTATTGACTCTGCTAATGTAGAAAATCAAATGGCTGATAAGATCGATCAGCTTAGCCGTGATGCCGAGCAGGTAAAATCAGTCCTTGTTGTTATCAATGATATAGCTGATCAGACAAATTTGCTTGCACTTAACGCAGCTATCGAGGCTGCAAGAGCAGGTGAGCATGGACGTGGCTTTGCTGTTGTTGCTGATGAAGTTAGACAGCTAGCCGAGAGGACTCAAAAGAGTTTAACTGAGATAAATGCTACTATTAACGTCATCGTTCAAGCGATCAATGATAGTAGTGAGCAAATGGGTATCAACTCTAAACAGATCCAAGAGCTAACTCACGTGGCAAGCGACGTTGAAAAAACTATAAATGTTATGAGTGAGACAATGAATAACGCTATAGCAATGTCTGATAAGACTATGCAAGACTACATCGCAACTGGCAAAAATGTAAATGAAATCATGGAAGGTATCTCAAATATTAACCAAATTTCATCTGAAAATGCTAGAAGTGTCGAAGAGATAGCTTCAGCAGCAGAACACCTAAACAAGATGACAGATGCATTAAATTCAAAACTTAGTGTTTTTAGGACTTGAGAGCTTACCTCTTAAGCTAATATTTTAGGTCTAGCTCTTGCTAGACCTTTTTAAATTTATTGATAAAATTTCTAGTATATAAAATCAAATTTTTATAGATAATAATATAGAGTAGGGGCTTTGTAAATTTGCAAAGCCAAATTTATTTTCTATTTTCGTCTAGGACTTTTTGCATACTCTCTCTAGTTGCCTCTAGCCAGTTTTCTTTTGAAGTATCGACTAAATCAAGGCAAAAGAGCTTGATATCCGCTTTTTTAAAGCTAAATTCTTTTACTTTCATCGCATCGCTTCCTACTATAACGATAGGTTGAACTTTTAAATTTAGTTTTTCAACTAACATCTTTGCGCCACCCTTAAAAGGCAAAAGTTTATTGGTTTGAGATCTAGTTCCTTCGGGAAATATAGCTAAGACGCGACCATTTTCAACTCTATCTTTTGCTTCACTTAAAAGCTTTATAAGTGAGTGTTTATTTTCACGTTCAACCGCTATCATTCTTGGTAAGCTTAAAATTTTACCAATTATAGGAATTTTACCGATCTGTGCCTTTGCGATCCAGCAAACATTTTTTGGGTGTAGCTCTTCTATGACTATGATATCAAGCATGCTTTGGTGGTTTATAAGTAAGATATTTGCTTCATCACTAAAATTACCTATCACTTTAAGCTTATATCCACCAAAAAACCTTTGCGATCTTCCCCAAAATTTTCTTATGGCTCTATTTTTATCATTAAATAGCCACATAAAAAAGACGACTAGAACAACGCTAATAACAAACTCAATAGCAAAAAATAAAGCTCTAATTTTTGACAAGATTATCCTTTTTTACCCAGCCAATTTTACCATCAGCAAATAAAATTTTTGAGTAGTCACCTTTTGTGTCTAAAATTTCTACATTTTCATTTTTACGGGATGTATAAAAGATGGTTGAGTTTTTTGTAGGCAAGATCGAAACGCTAATATCTGGTTTTAGAACAGCCTTACCAAAAGGGTTGTAGGTATAAATTCCAAGTGCTATAAAAATGGTTGCTACGAAAAAGTAGCTAAGTCTTCTGCGCCAAATAGCTAATAATATAAAAATTACCGCACAAGAGTAGATCGTGATATCTTTATAAGTGCTAAACTCGCTTTGTTTTGGGTTTAGTCCGATTTGTGTGCTGACATCGTCATCTTCGACACTCACTGGCAAAGAAAAACTTTCAAATTTGGCCTTTTTTAGGTTGTAGTAGTTAAAGTCAAGCGATTTTTTGTTTGGCTTAAATACTGCAAAATAATATGCGCTTTGTGAGTTAAAGTCGCCATTTATCGTATCTACGCCTTGCTTTAAGATTGTCTTATTTTCTATATTAAAAGCACTTAGATCTACGTTGTTACCATAAATTTCTACAACCATGATATTGTTTATATCATCAAATTTTGTTGTCTTAAATTTCTTAACTTCAAGATTATCGGCCACGATATGGTTGTAGTTCTCATCGCTTCTAAGCTCTTTTAGCTTTGGCAAGAAGATATTTATGCTAGAGTTTTGATAGTTTTCGCCATTTCTTTTTAGGGTTAAGCTAACTTTTAAAGTCTTTGCGTCAATGCTTGTTGCCTCAAGATAAAAAGTACCTACATATTTGTTGTCTTCGCTTTTTACCCATTGAAAATTTTTCTTATTTAGCCATTTGATATTTGTTTCATCAAGCTGTGTCTCAAACTCAAACTCAAAGTCATTTTGTGTATCAGCCACTATCTCAACACTAAAAATTTCTCCTATAACAACATTTTTTGGTACATTTGTGGCTTTTAAAAGAAGCTCTTTTACCTTGATCTTATCATATACTTGATTGTCTGGGACGCTAATATCTGGCTCGTTTGTTGGAACGATGTTTCGCATCTGCTCTGGAGTGATACGCTCTGGCTGTGGTGATACAAATTTTCTTGAAAAATCTTGTTCTTTTGGTGGTTTTTGAGTTTTTGGATTTGAAGTAGGGCTATTTACAAATTTATCCTCCCTAGCTTCGTCCATCATATCAAAAACGCTTACTTCGTCGGTATTTACAGCAAATAAATTTAGTACGAGTAGGGAGATAAAAAGAAAATGTTTTACCAAACTAGACCTTTTAGCATCTTCATGCCATCATCTGTACCTAAAATTTTCTCACAAGCACGCTCAGGATGAGGCATAAGACCAAAAATCTTTTTGCTTTCATCGCAGATTCCAGCTATATTGTCGACCGAGCCATTAGGATTTATTTCGTTGCCTTTAGCATCGCAATATTTCAGCAGTACTTGCTCATTGTCATATAGGCTTTTTAGCGTATTTTCGTCGGTGTAGTAGTTACCTTCTCCGTGAGCGATAGGTATATTCACTACTTCATTTTTGGCTAAATTTGCTAAGAATTTATTGTTATTTGAGATTACCTTTAGGTGGTGATATTTTGAGACGAAATTTAAATTTTCATTTCTTCTCATCGCACCCTTTAAGAGTCCAAGCTCAAGCAGCATCTGAAAACCATTGCAAATTCCTAAGATATAGCCGCCTTTTTTTGCATGCTCTTTTACAGCCTGCATCGCTGGGCTAAATTTAGCTATCGCAGCTGTTCTTAGATAATCTCCATAGCTAAAACCGCCTGGAAGTACGACTAGATCAGCATCAATCTTATCTTCTTTGTGCCAAATGATCTGTGTTTGGCATCCAAGTAATTTAAATGCGTGAGCTGTGTCTTCTTCGCAGTTTGTGCCAGGAAAAAGTATTATCGCTACTTTCATAGCACGATCTCATAGTCTTCGATGACGGTATTTGCTAAAAGCTCTTCGCACATCACTTTTAGCTGCTCATTCGCTTTAGCTTTATCACTCTCATCAATATCTAAAACAATTTGTTTGCCTATCCTGACATTTGATACGCCGCTAAATCCGAGAGAATTTAAAGCGTGCTCTACTGCTTTGCCAGCAGGGTCAAGGACCCCACTTCTTAATGCTATATTTACAACAGCTTTCATCTTTGTCCTTATGATAAAATTCTTCTTAAAACTTCTTCATAAGCAACTTTTACGCTACCAAGATCTTGTCTAAATCTATCTTTGTCAAGTTTTTCATTAGTTTTAGCATCCCAGA
>NZ_LVXF01000003.1:0-62265 GCF_002092845.1 Campylobacter concisus | reverse complement strand
TAGGAGCACATGGTGCTCCTAATAAAAAATAGATTGGTTTTTATATATTTGCCTAATTTTTAAATTCTATAACTTAGTTTGTCTACTTTTTAAATTTTATAAATTAATAAGTTCATCTAATAGATCTTGTAAAGTAATGCTTCTTAGACTATCTTCTAAAGCTTCTTGTGCTTTTAGGAGGTGGTTGGTTAAGAGTCCCTCGATCTTGCCACCAAGCGGGCAGGCTTTAGGTGAATCAGAGTGGATCTTGAAAAGTTTTTCTTTATCATTTACTGCGTTAAAGATTTGAAGGAGGGTTATATCTTTTGGCTCTTTCGCAAGACTCACTCCACCAACTCCAGCTACGATATTCACGAGTCCTGCAGCCTTTAGAGTACCGAGCAGGCGCCTAACTATGACAGGATTTGTGTTTATACTACCTGCTATAAATTCGCTCGTGACTTTTTCTTCTTTGAAAAAACAAGCTGCTAAAACTACATGGATCGCGGTTGAAAACTTAATCCCTACTTGCATGATCGTCCTTGAAATTTTCTCTGATTATACTTTAAATTTTTACTAAAAGCAGTTTATTTTTAGTTTAGATTTGACAAGCCGGCTTTTTTGCCAGCTATGTCAAATCTATAATTTTATGCTCGCTCACTAACTGCTGTGAAGCGTTTTTGTATAAATTTTTTGTTTTTTAGCTCGTCTATGATCGCAAGCGCAAGGTCTGGATAGCTTATATAGCTCTCATTTTTTGAGTTTAAGATGAGATTATCTCCACCAAGCACGTATTTACCAGTACGAGCACCATTTGCGTCGTAGTCACCTGCTGGGCTTACATATGTCCAAAGCAAATCACTTCTACCTTTTAGCTCAAAATAAGACTCCGCAGTCGCCTTTGCCACGCCCATATATGCTGCTGGGAAGTCTGGCGTATCCATGAGCATAGTGCCTTTGCTATCAACAAATAACGTGCCAGCGCTAAGAGCTACGATGAGCCTTGTGCTAGTGCCTTCTAGTAAATTTAAAAGGTGAGCGGCCACTTTTTTGTGAAGCGGGAAGGTTTCTTCGCTCCATGCTGCAAATGCGCTAATAACCGCGTCAAAGCCAGCCAGATCAGTCTTTGTAAGCTCAAAAATATCTTTATAAACGACCTTTACGCTTTCGTTTTTATACTCTTTGTTTCTAACGATCGCTGTGACGTCGTAACCTTGTTTTAGCGCCTCATTTACTAAATTTACGTCGCTTTTGCCGTTTGTGCCTAAGATTGCTATTTAAATTTTGCTTTTTAAATTTACAGCCAGCTTGGCTTTACGTCATCAACTATCACGCCGTCAGTCATAGTGTATTGCTCTAGGCTACCGCGTTTTGTCTGGATGCAGATCATTTTGATGCCGTTTTTGCCAGCTTTAAAGCACCTTTTGCCATCTGGATCTATGCGCACCGCGTCGCCTTTGCTTACTTTTATCACTTCGCCGTCAATGAAGAGCTCGCCATCGCCATCAGTGATGATGTAAAGCTCCTCGTTTTGCTTGTGCGCATGAACAAATGGTACGCTCACATTTGCTGGAAGCTCGTTTATAGATACTTCACAGCCAGTTAAATTTAAAGCCTCTTTTAGCTCGACTCTTGGCGCATTTGCGATCTTTGCAACCTGATAATTTTTCATTTTATTCTCCTTGTTTTTTGTGTTGTAATATTTTTATTTACAACCGATGAGCGAAGTATAATGATTTTTTGTTGTAATGTCAATAGTTACAACAAAAATTTTTCAAAATTTATAAATTTTGGCTAGAATTCGTGAAAATTTTAGGATTAAATTTGCAAAATAACGCCTTTAAAACGCTAAAGAGCATAGCGACCGAGCACAATAAAAATCTCATTTTGACCTTTGCTTTGGTGTTAGCAGAGAACGGACTTTTTCTGGCATACCCGATATTTGCGGGCTTTGCGATAAACGCAATCATGCAAGGAAATACGTTAAATGCCCTCATTTACGCACTTTTTGTGCTCATAGCGTGGCTTGTAGGAGCCATTAGGCGCCGCGTGGATACGCAAGTTTTTGCAAATATCTACGCAAAGCTTGCTGTAAACGTCATCATGAATGAAAAACAAAATGCCAAAGACGACTCCGCCATTATCGCCAGAGTAGCGCTCTCGCGAGAGTTTGTAAATTTCTTTGAGACGCATTTTCCTATGTTTTTTACATTGGTTATTTCGATCATCGGCTCAGCGTTTATGCTCATCTTTGTCGAGCCAAAGGTCGCTGTGGCGTGCTTTGCCGTGATGATCGTTTTTCTTATATTTTTGCCAAGATATATTAAGAAAAATGACGACCTTTATCTTCGCTTAAATGACCGCCTAGAAAAAGAGGCAAAGGTGATAGGTGTTTTTAATAAAAGCACGCTAAATAGGCACTACGACGTCGTTTCTAAATTTCGTATAGCGATCTCAAACAGGGAGGCGATGAGCTATTTTATCATCGGTATTAGCGCTTCGCTGCTCTTTTTGGTGGCGATAATAGTGCTAAGCTCGCAGCAGACAAATGCCGGCCACATCTACTCTGTGATGACTTATATATGGAATTTCGTCATCAGCCTTGACGACTCGCCAAAGCTCATCGAGGAATTTTCAAATTTAAAAGATATCGGCAAGAGGATCGATGCCCAAAAGAAGGACAATGATGCACAACAAGAGCGTTCTTAGAAATTCATTTTTTCTAATTTTCACGTTTATGATAGTTGAGGCCGTTTTTGGCTTCGTTTCAAACTCACTTGCGCTCATTAGCGACGCATTTCACATGCTCTCAGACGCTGCGGCTCTCTTTTTGTCGCTGGTTGCTTTTAAGATTGCAGAAAAAAGGGCAAATTTGCAAAAGACCTTTGGCTACAAAAGGGTCGAGATCATCGCCGCTTTCATAAACGCCATCGCTCTTATCGTGCTTGCTGTTTTTGTCGTAGTCGAAGCGATCGTTAGGCTTTTTAACGAGCCAGAGATAGAGGCTGAAACAATGCTTTTTGCTAGTATTTTGGGGCTTGTGGTAAATTTGGTCGTGGCTGTTTATATGCATAAAAGCGCTGATACAAAAGAAAATTTAAACATGAAAGGCGCATATTTGCACGTACTTGGCGACACGCTTGGCTCAGTTGGCGCCATCGTCGCGGCACTTCTTGTGATGAAATTTAACTTCAAGCAGGCCGATAGCATTGCAAGTATCTTTGTCTCGCTACTCATCATAAAAAGTGGCGCTAGCTTGCTAAAAGATAGCTTTAATATCCTGATCGAAGCCGTGCCGCTTAAGCTTGATACGGATGGAATTTTAGGCGTTATAAATGGCGTAGATGGCGTTAAAATCGTGCATGACCTGCATATCTGGGCGATAAATGCTGGCACAAATGCGCTCATAGCCCACGTGGTGGTGGATGATGCGCTAAGCGTGGCTGAAATTTCAAAGATGATAAAGCGCATCGAGCACGAGCTATCTCACGCAGGTATCGGCCATGTCACGCTTCAGTTTGAGAGCGAGAGCCTTGGACACAAAGCTGGTCTCATCTGTGAGCTAAATGACGATGAAGGACATGAGCACTTTGGACATTGTCATTAAGATTTTTAAGAATAGAGCCAAGCTCTAGTGACGGGCTTATGATAAAAATATATTTATTGGCATTTAAATCAACTTTAGGCAAAATAAAGCCCAAAATTTAGTAAAAAGTAAAACTTATATGAAAAACATCAGAAATTTTAGCATCATCGCTCATATAGACCACGGCAAAAGCACGCTTGCAGATCGTCTCATTCAGGAGTGTGGCGCTGTAAGTGACCGTGAGATGAGCAGCCAGATCATGGATACGATGGATATCGAAAAAGAGCGTGGCATCACGATAAAAGCCCAGTCCGTTCGCTTAAACTACGCGCTAAATGGAGAAAATTTTGTTCTAAATTTGATAGACACTCCGGGCCACGTCGATTTTAGCTACGAGGTGAGCCGCTCTTTGGCTAGTTGTGAGGGTGCTCTGCTAGTAGTGGACGCTTCTCAGGGTGTGGAGGCGCAGACTATCGCAAACGTCTATATTGCACTTGAAAACAACTTAGAGATCATCCCAGTGATAAATAAGATCGACCTGCCAGCAGCTGATCCTGCTAGAGTAAAGGACGAGATCGAGCATATTATCGGACTTGACTGCTCTGGAGCGATCGAGGTGAGTGCAAAAAGTGGTATCGGCATAAAAGAGCTACTTGAGGCGATCATCACGAGAATTCCTGCGCCAAATGGTGATGCAAATAAGCCTACAAAGGCACTTATTTATGATAGTTGGTTTGACAACTATCTTGGCGCACTCGCACTCGTTCGCGTATATGACGGCACTATCTCAAAAAATGATGAAATTTTAGTCATGGGAACAGGCAAAAAGCACATCGTGCTTGACCTCATGTATCCAAATCCTATCGCTCCAATCAAGACAAAGAGCCTTTCTGCTGGCGAAGTAGGCATCGTTGTACTTGGACTTAAAAATGTTAGTGATGTCCAGGTAGGCGATACGATTACACAGGCTAGAAATCCGTTAAAAGAGCCAGTAGGTGGCTTTGAGAGGGCTAAGCCATTTGTCTTTGCTGGACTTTATCCGATCGAAACTGATAAATTTGAAGATCTGCGTGACGCACTTGATAAACTAAAGCTAAATGATAGCTCGATAAGTTACGAGCCAGAGACCTCGGTCGCGCTTGGATTTGGCTTTAGAGTGGGCTTTTTGGGGCTGCTTCATATGGAAGTGGTAAAAGAGAGGCTGGAGCGCGAATTTGACCTAGATCTAATCGCCACAGCGCCAACCGTGACTTACGAAGTCATCCAAACTGATGGGCTAAATTTAAAAATCCAAAACCCAAGCCAGCTGCCACCAGTCAATAAAATAGACTCAATCCTTGAGCCATATGTGAAAGCGACTATCATCACGCCAAGCGAGTTTTTGGGCAACATCATCACGCTTTTAAACAACCGCCGTGGTATACAAACAAAGATGGACTACATCACGACTGACCGCGTTTTGCTTGAGTATGACATACCGATGAACGAGATCGTGATGGACTTTTACGATAAGCTAAAATCAAGCACCAAAGGCTACGCTAGTTTTGACTACGAGCCTAGCGACTACCGCGTGGGCGATCTAGTAAAGCTTGATGTAAAAGTGGCTGGCGAGACGGTCGATGCGCTCTCTATCATCGTGCCTGAGAGTAAGGCGCAGACAAAGGGCAGGGACTTTGTAAAGGCGATGAAAGAGATCGTGCCACGTCAGCTCTTTGAAGTGGCGATACAAGCTAGCATCGGCAATAAAATAATCGCCCGAGAAACCGTAAAATCAATGGGTAAAAACGTCACAGCCAAGTGCTACGGCGGCGACATCACGCGTAAGAGAAAGTTGCTTGAAAAGCAAAAAGAGGGTAAGAAGCGTATGAAAGCTATTGGAAAGGTAAATTTACCACAAGAGGCGTTCCTCTCGGTCTTAAAAATAGACTAGAGGCTTATCTTTTGTGCCCTTTTGAAAGAGTTAGTGAAATTTTTGGCTTGATGAACTGCATGTTCTATCCGCACCAAAATTTCACGTAACAGCTTTCAAAATCATCACAAAATATCTCGCCTTATTGTGAGCTAACGATACTGCCGTATTCGGTTCTTATTTTTTGATTAAAATTTAAATACTAAATTTGCAAAAAGGAGCACTATGCCATTTGTGAAAATTTGTGTGACAAGAGAGGGTGATAGCCCAAGTGTGGAGCAAAAAGAGAAGATGATAAGCGGAGTTACAAAGCTAATAAGCGAAATTTTAGGTAGAAGCGCTCAAAATACCGTTGTCATTATCGACGAGATCGATACGAATAACTATGGTATCGCAGGCGAGAGCGTGAAAAAACTCCGCAAAAAACAAAAAGAGCAAAAGGAAGTAAAATGCTAAGAATGACATTACTGGCAGTTTTTGCAGCTATCTTTCTAACTGGCTGTGTGGCAAAAGCCAGTCTTTGCCTCTCATGTGAGGGAATAGATGGCGTGCAAAGTGCGAGCATAAACAGCGAAGATAAGATGTATTTTGAAGAGGTTATGAGGATACCGGCTGACTGCAGCGCTTGTAAAGGCAGGGGCGATGGTCTTTTTATAAATGGTGTTAAATACAAAAGTGATGTAGCAATAAACTGCTGCTTGGAAAAAAACATGATCGATACTAATGTTGGATTAAAAAAGGTTTATTTCCACAGGATCGTCGATGCTAGAAGTAGTGCAAGATCGATATATTACACAGGTGTTGAAGGAAATACTGCAGTTTTTAACTCAAACCCACGCCTTGAGGTGCTTTTTTACATGTTTTTGCAGCGTGAGTTAAATTCTCGTGGAATCGTTGTTGTCGATACTCAAACATCGCCTTATACATACAGGCTTGATTTTAGATTTGACGAGCTTAAAGGAAGCTATTCGGGAAGTTCAGAAATTTTAAATGGACATCTAAATGGGCTTCTTATTCTTTCAAATATAAATTTCAAAAAAACCTTACCTATCTCGACTAGACACCATGTGGAGAAGCTAGAGGCTTCAGAGTCTGGTCAGTTTGACTTTTTTATCGCCCTTTTAGTTAAACAAGCTGCGATAAAAGTAGCCGATGAGATCACTAAACTTTAAAAGGAAAAACGATGAATAAATTTAAATTTTTAGCTATTTTTGGACTTTTTGTTTTATTTTTAACTGGTTGTGCACCAAGTCAAAGTGTTGTCGCATTTGATCCATATAAGGCTGCTGCGAGCCAACAAAATAGCGGCTTTGAGTCCTATATAAGCGCAGTGCATGACAACCGCAAAAACAAAAGTACCATTGCTACGATCACTGATAGTAAAGGTACTGTAAAAGAATATGTCGTGCTTCAAAACGATCTTGCTACTTATTTTAGCGATTCGCTCAAAAAAGAGCTTATGGCGCGCGGTGCAAATATAAATGGTATGGGTGGAGTCGTGGTTGAAATTTTTATCAACGAATTTGAAGCAAATATGAGCGGATACGGCACTGATAATACAAAAGGCAATATTAAGATTACACTTAAGATCCAAAAAGGCGATCAAAGTATCGTTAAAAATATTTCAAATAATCAAACCAAATTTGAGTTGATTCCCACAGGTGGAGCATTTAAATCATTTTTAACTGAGATCATAAATGATGCCATCAAACGCACTGCAATTGCTATTTTAAATAGCTAATGTTTTGTGCGTTTTGCAAGAGCTTTACGCTAAATACATTTTGTAAAATTTGCTCACAAATTTTAAGCGAGCCAAGCCCGATAGTAAGAGAACTAGAGGGCTTTAAAATTTATAGCTTTTACGGCTACTCTGAAATAAAAGAACTCATCCACTCCAAGCACCAAATGCACGGATATTTTATATATAAAAACTTAGCTAAATTTGCATTTAATCAATTTGCTAAAAGCTTTAGCTTTCCGGAGCAAGTCTATGCTTTGCCAATAGATGATAGAGTTCATTTTGGCTACTCGCACACGGCTATTTTGGCAAATGCACTAAGGGCTAAAAATCTAAAGCCCATATTTCATACACTGCATGCAATCAGTAAGATCAGCTATAGTGGCAGGGATTTACAATTTAGGCAAAATAACCCAAGAAATTTTAAAATCCTAAAAAAGATCACTGCGCCAGTTATTTTAGTAGATGACATTGTAACCACTGGCACAACGATACTTGAGGCTAGAAATACTCTAGAAAAAGCTGGCGTAAAAGTACTTTTTGCTCTAGTTTTAGCTGACGCTAAATATTAAATTCTAATTTTTTCTCAAGTCTCTTTGGGCAGAAATTTACATAGTTCCAGCAGTAATCTACTTCGTTAGCAGCAAGAGCATGCAAAAGCGATAAAATTATAAATAAAGCATTGTCCCAAGGCGAATCATATTTGAGCCGCATTTTATCGCTAGCTCGAAGTCACTACTCATACCCATCGAGCAGATAGTTGCACCTTTTGGCTTTAGGCTATCAAAAATTTTATAAGTTAGCTCAAAGCTCTTTTGAATCTCTTTTGGCTCATCCACATGCGCTCCGATACTCATCACACCTCTTAGATTGATATTTTTGCACTCACTTTGGATACGCTCATAAATTTCTGCCGCATTTGCTACACTTACACCTTGCTTTGTATCCTCATCAGCCGAGTTTATCTGAAGCAAGGTATCAAGCTTGTAGTCGAGTCTTTTATCGACCTCTACAGCTCTTTCAAAGCTATCACAGCTTTGCCAAAGTGTGGGCTTTAGGCTTATCATTTGATTGATTTTATTGTTTTGCAAGCGCCCTATCATGTGCCATTTGATGTCAGCAAAATTTTGCAGTTCTAGCTCTTTTTTGGCTAGCTCTTGGACTCTATTTTCGCCAAAATTTCTTTGCCCCTGTGCGTAAAGCTCTCTTACTTCAGTGCATGTCACGTTTTTACTAACGGCGATTAGTGTCACATCTTTGCTTAAATTTCCTATCTTTTCTAACAGCTCTTTTAAAACTATCATTATAAACCTCCGCTTAATCTCATAATGTCATTAAAGGTCGCAAGCACCATTATACCAAGCAGTAGCGCCCAACCGCAGTAGGTAAGCGTTGTGAGTACTCGCTCATTTACCTCACGTCTAAAGATTAGCTCATAAATGTTAAATAAAATGTGGCCGCCGTCAAGTGCTGGGATGGGGAATAAATTTAATACGCCTAAATTTACAGAGATGAGCGCTGTGATGAGTAGTAGGACGCTAACGCTGATCTGAGCGGCTTTTGAGGTGACATCGGCGATTTGTAGGATACCGCCGACCTCTTTTAGTGGTATATCTCCAATGATTAGCTTTTCAAGGCTTTTAAAGATGAGCATTGATGCCTCGATTGTCTCGTAAAATGCAAATTTTAGGCTACTAAGGCCTGTGTGATAAATTTTTATCACTTCGCCGTTTGACCTAATGCCGATTAGTGGGTGCTGGATCTTTTCATTAAATATATTTATCGTCTCGCCTATTTTTGGTGTTAAATTTATGCTTAAAATTGAGCCGTTTCTATCTATCAAAATGGTACTTGGCTCTAATTTCACATTTTTACTAATCTCGTTCCACTCGTTTATTTTTATGCCATTTATCGCTAAAATTTTATCGTTTATTGCTATGCCAGCGCTCGCAGCTGCCGAGCCTTCAGCTATGTGGCCGACACTTGGCGCAAGCCTCTCAACACCGATAAATCCAAGCAAAATGTATATAAAAAAAGCTAGGATAAAGTTAAAAAATGGCCCAGCAAATAGGATGTAAATGCGCTTTATGGGACTTAGCACGTTGTAGCTGTCAGCGTCGTAGTTTTTAGCCTTTGGGTCGGTGTCGTCTTGCCCTTTTAGCTGCACGTATCCGCCAAGTGGGATCGCGCTTAGGCAGTAGTCGGTGCCGCCAACGTTTTTGGTGTAAATTTTCTCGCCAAAGCCGACGCTAAAGGTATTTACTTTGACGCCAAGCATTCTTGCTACTAAAAAGTGGCCAAGCTCGTGAAAAAATATGAGAAAACTAATGGCTAAAACGGTCACTAAAAAATAAAACGAATACGCATAAAGCCCAAGGCAAAGCAGGGCTAGCGTGAAGAGAATGCCTTTCAAAACTTACCTTTTTTTGAAAAATTGATGAGATTTTAGCCAAAATTTATAAATTTACTCTCAAACGGCGTTTAGCTAAATTTTTTAGCTAGGAGAAATTTTTAACTTAATTTTACTTATTTAGAAAATGAAGTTTTTATTATTTATATAAATTTTGCAAGTAAAAACTTTGGGTCTTACAAACAAAAGAAATTTTAGCTCTTTTTCATCGCTTTTACGTAGGCAAAAATGTACTCAAACCCAGAATAAAGCGTAAGTGCAACAGCAATCCAAAGCAAAAGCTCTCCGCCTGGCCAGCTCATCAGTAAAAATCCAACCGCAAACATCTGCGAAACGGTCTTTATCTTGCCAGCCATTGATGCAGCGACCTCGACACCATCACTTGCCATCACGACACGAAAGCCAGTTATAAAAAATTCCCTCACTAAGATGAGATAAACAGCCCAAGCGCTCGCTCTGCCAAGCATCATAAGCCCCAAAAATGCAGCAAGAATTAGCATCTTGTCTGCTAGTGGGTCAAGGATAGCGCCAAGCTTGGTCTTTTGATCCCAGCTTCTTGCGATGTAGCCGTCAAAAAAGTCAGTCACCGAGGCGATCACAAAAATAAGAGCTGCGAAGTAGTTTATCCAGCTTATGTGAATTTGCGTAAAAATTCCTGGCGCATTTACAAGCATAAAAAACATAAGTGGAGCCAGTAATATCCTAAAAAATGCCAATGCGTTTGGTAAATTTAAACTCACAAATATGCCTTTATGCTTAAAATTTTAATTTTCTCATTTAAAAGTCGTGCCGCCATCTATTATAAATGTATGCCCAGTCACCCAGCTAGCCTTAGATGAGCATAAAAATAGACATGCTCCGGCTAGGTCAGTTGGCTGTCCCATGCGGTTTAGTGGACTAAGCTTTGCTGTCATATCGCGCACCTCTTCGTAGTTTGTAAAGGCTCTTAGTGCGTCTGTCTCGATAGGACCGCCACTTACGACGTTTACGCGGATATTTTTTTCGCCAAGCTCGGTCGCAGCGTATCTTGCCATGGCTTCAACGGCTGCTTTTGCTGTGCCGTGACCTGCGTAGTTTTCGATATAGACTAAATTTCCAGTTGATGATAGGCTGATGATACTACCACCACCCACTTTTTCCATGCGTTTTGCAGCCTCTTGAGTGCCTACGACAAAGGCATTTACTGTTGCTGTAAAGATATTGTTTATGCCTCTTGGTTTTAGCTTCATAAATTTAGTGTATCCGCCAGCTACTGCACGACCTGAGATGATAGCATTTGAGATGAAAAAATCAATCCTATCAAAATCCTCGTCTATCTTTAAAAATAGCTCTTTATAAGTCTCTGGCTCGAGAATATTTAGTGCATAAGCTCTTGCTTTTATCTTATAAGTAGCCTCAAGCTCTCTCGCTTGCTCTTTTGCAAGCTCTTCGTTTGAGTTGTAGGTAAATGCTATATTTACACCAGCTTTTGCAAATTCTTCAACTATGGCTCTACCGATACCTCTAGTGCCGCCACTGATGACTAGCGTTTTGCCTTTAAATTCGTTTAGTGTGTCCTTCATTAAAAACCCTTTATTTCGTAATTTTTTATTACTTCTTCTATCTTTTTAAAATTTTCTTTACTTGGTTCGCAAAGTGGCAAGCGGTACTCTAAAGAGTCGATGAGTCCAGCTAGATACATCGCTGCTTTGATTGGTATCGGATTGCTTTCGCAAAAGAGCGTTTTATTTATCGTGTATAGATTGTCGTTTATTAGTTTTGCTTTTTTGTACTCTTCGTTCATCGCAAGGTGTGTAAGCTCTGAAATTTGATCTGGCAAGAGATTTGCAGTAACTGAGATAACGCCTTTGCCACCATTTGATATGATAGGATAGTTGATCGCATCTTCACCGCTAATGACTACTAAATTTGGCTCGTGAGCCAGTAGATCGACGCATCTATCTATACTACCTGTAGCCTCTTTGATGCCGTAGATATTTTTACACTCTTTAAAAAGCCTAAAAACAGTCGCTGGCAAGATATCCACTCCAACTCTACCTGGAACATTGTAAAGAAGCACGGGAATTTCAATGCTATTTGCAATGGCTTTGTAGTGCTCATAAAGTCCTTCTTGTGTTGGTTTGTTGTAATAAGGTGCAACTGAAAGGATGCCATCAGCGCCATGAGCTTGAGCAAATTTAGCGATACCAATAGCCTCGTGAGTCGCGTTACTGCCAGCACCAGCTAGTACTTTTACATTTGTGCCTTTACACGCATCTACGGCTATTTCGATACAAATTCTATGCTCATCATGTGTTAGTGTTGCACTCTCGCCGGTAGTTCCAACTGGCACAACGACATCTATGCCGTGTTTTATCTGTCTTTTTATTAGCTTTTCAAAACTGACTTCATCTACTTTTTGATTTTTAAATGGCGTAATGAGTGCGGTCATCGCACCTTGAAGCGAATTTTCCACGTTTATTCCTTTTTTAAAATTATTGTTGTGCTGGTTTTTTCATTAAAATATCTATTTGCTATCTCTTTTAAAAGCTTGGCATCTATCTTATCGATATTTTTTTCAAGCTCATAAAGTGGCTTTATATCGCCTCTAGCAAGGTATGAGCCATATAAATTTGTAACCTTGCTTGCACTCTCAAATGAGTAAATAAAATCAGTTTTTATCAAATTTTTAACTCTTAAAACATCTTCTTTGTCGATTGGCTTATTTTTTAAATCATCTATGATCTTTAAGATTTCAGCCTCAACTACGTTTGCTTCGACATCTGGGTTGCAAACTGCTAAAAATATAAATAAATTTTCATCAACACAGCTCATATTGTAAGCATAAATTTGGTTTACAAGCATTAGCTCATCGACTAGGCGCTGCTGCAAAATAGAGCTTTTGCCAGTGGCTAGATACTCGCTTATCGCGTTTAGCCCCACTTGATCAGCGTGTTTAAAATTTGGGATTTTGTAAGCGATCGCTAGCATTTGCGTTTGGCTATCTTTATAGACGATAGCCCTTCTTGCGCCGTCTTGCTCAGGCTCTTTGCAGTGTAGTTTTGGGATGGCTCTTTTATTTTTTATGCTGTTAAAATTTTTCTTAGCTATTTTAAATGCCTCATCCTTGCCGATGTCGCCACTTATCATCAAAATAGCATTTTTGGGCTGATAAAAAGTAGCATGAAATTCTTTTATGTCGCTAATGTTCCAGTTTTCGATATCTTTTATAAAGCCTATCGGCGTCCAGTGGTATGGATGGTAGATAAATGCGTGGTTGTAGAGCCTAAAGTAGAGATATCCCATAGGATTGTTGTCTGTTCGCCACCTGCGCTCTTCGTGCACTACGTCTCGCTCTGGTTGAAATTCTTTGTCTTTTAGGCTTAAATTTTTCATAAGCTCAGCAAAAAGACCAAGCGTTTTGTCTAAATTTTCATTTGAAGCTTTTATAAAGTAGTGGGTGTAGTCAAAGCCCGTACTTGCGTTATTTACGCCACCAAAGCCTTTTACGATCTCATCAAACTCCCCAGCACGTAAATTTTTAGTTGATTTGAAATTTAGATGCTCTAGCATGTGGGCGATACCACTTTTGCCCATCACTTCGTTTCTTGAGCCAACTTTGTAAAAGACATCGACGCTTATCACTTTTGAGCCAGGATTTACTGGTACGTGATAAATTTCAAGTCCGTTTTCTAGTTTTGTTTTATTAAATTTTATCAATCTTTTGCCTTTTATTTTTTAACATCTATGCCGACCGCTTCGCTAATAGAGGCAAAGCCGTCTCGCTTTAAAAGCTCTAAAATTTCTAAATTTATATCTCTTGCGACCATCGGACCTTTAAAGATAAAGCTTGTAAAAATTTGCACTAGATTTGCTCCCATTTTTATGCGCTCATATGCCTCTGCACCGCTATCTATGCCGCCACACGCGATAAGCGTCGTCTTGCCATAAAGCTCATCTGCCACGGCTTTAAATATCTCTTTTGACTTTTTAGCTATCACCTTGCCACTTAGTCCGCCAAAATCTTTTAGATTTGATGAGTGAGAGAGTGAGTAATCAACGCTTGTATTTGAGACAAGCACACCACTAGCGCCGTTTTCTACCGCGCAGCTACAAAGCTTGATCGCATCTTCGTGGCTCATATCAGGAGCGATTTTAAAGATGATTGGTTTTTTAGTAAGTGGCAAAATGACGCTAAAAAGTTCTTTTATGAAACTCTCATCTTGTAAGGCTCTTAAATTTGGCGTGTTTGGCGATGAGACGTTTATGACAAAGGTGTCGCAAATTTCGCTAAATTCTCTTACTAAAATTTCATAGTCTTTTATCGCATCTTCATTTGGTGTGACCTTGTTTTTGCCGATATTTGCCCAAATTGGCAAAGTATAAGGATAAAGTTTTTTGACTCTATTTTTAATAGCCTCACAGCCATCGTTGTTAAAGCCCATCGCGTTTTGGATACTCTCTTCGTCTATAAGCCTAAAAAGTCTTGGTTTATCGTTGCCAGGTTGAGGTTTTGGAGTAAATGTGCCAAATTCTAAATACCCAAAGCCAAGAGCCGTGAGTGCTTCAAACATTGTGGCGTTTTTATCAAAGCCACCAGCTATGCCAACTGGATTGTGATAAGTGCTTGAGAATAAATTTTGTTTTAGCGCATTGTCATCGACCACGCACTTATTTGCTACAAAGCTTAATGATCCTGGAAAAATTTTATTTGCCCCGATCATTGCAAGTTCTGCGATTTTATGGGCAGTTTCTGGATCAAATTTAAAAAATATAGATTTTAAAGTTTCGTAGTTTAAGCTCATTTTGACCTCTTTAAAATGCCTAAAAATTTACGCAAATCTTAGCAAAAATCGCCTTAAACTAAGGCTTTGCCTTTAAGTTTTGCATAAATTTCATTTCTCTTGCTAAGCTCCTCGTCGCTTCCACTATCAATGATCTTGCCATCACTCAAAACTGCGATCTTATCGGCATTTTCAACCGTGCTTAAGCGGTGAGCGATGACAAAGATGATCTTTTTGCTTCTTAGATTATTTATCGCTTTTGTGATCTCTTTTTCGCTCTCGTTATCAAGCGCTGAAGTAGCCTCGTCAAAGATTAGGATTTGTGGATTTTGATAAAGCGCTCTAGCTATGGCGATGCGCTGTCTTTGACCACCTGAGAGGTTGGTGCCAAATTCATTTAAGATAGTGTTTATGCCGTTATCTAGCTTGCTTACAAACTCATAGGCATTGGCTAGTTTTAGTGCGTTTATTACGGCATCTTCGTTAAATTCTCTGCCGTAAGCGACATTTTTAGCAACCGTGTCGTTAAAGATATAGACACGCTGGGTTACAAGCCCGATATTTTGGCGAAGTGAGTGAATTTTGATATCTTTTAAATTTGTGCCGTTTATCAAAATTTCTCCGCCATTTACGTCGTAAAATCTCATAAGCAAATTCATAAGCGAGCTTTTTCCGCCACCACTTGAGCCAACAAGGGCTATAAATTCTGACTTATTTGCCTCTAAATTTATCCCTTTTAGGACCTCTTTGTCGCCGTAGCTTAGGCGGACATCGTTAAATTTGATCAAATTTATCTCTTCGTTTAGCTCTTTTTGGCCATCTTTTATCTGGCTTACCTTATCCATCAAGAAAAACGTTCTCTCGCTTGCTGCGATGGCATCTTGCATCTTGTTGTAGATATTTACGATGCGTTTTAGCGGGGTGTAGAGCATAAAAAGCGCTGTTAAAAATGAAAAGAATGCGCCCATATTTATATGCCCGTCGATGACGTCTTTACCGCCTATTATTATAACCGCTGCCACGCCTATTGAGCCTATGGTCTCCATTAGTGGGCTTACTAGCTGCTCGATCTTGACGCTTTTTAAATTTAGCCTAAAAAATTTGTTGTTTTCATCAACAAAGCGTGAATGCTCGTATTCTTGGGCGTTATTTGCTTTGATTATCTCGATATTTGTAAAAATTTCACTAAGCGCAGAGGTGATATCTGAAGTTTTTTCTTGTGACTGCTTTGAAATTTTCTTCATCCTTTTAGCAAGGCGCGAGATCGGATAGATCGCCACTGGCATGACTACAAGGGCGAAAAATGCCAGCTTTGGACTTTGATAGATGACGACGCAAAGAAGCCCTATAATGGTGACTGACTCTCTTGTTAGCTCGGGTATGATGCTTGAAACAATAGATCTTATGCGCTCTATGTCGTTCGTAGTTCTGCTTATTAGCTCGCCTGTTCTAAAATCATTAAAAAATTTCATGTCCAAATTTAGTAAATTTTCAACCATCTTTTCACGAAATCTTCTAATCGTATCTTGACCGATATATGCGGTAAAATAAGCCTGCATAAATGTACCTATATTTTTTAACACATAAATGGCAATAATCGCACATGGCAACATATAAAGCAATGTTTCGTTCTTTTCAACGAAAATTTTATTAAGTACTGGCTCCACTAGATATGCACTGACTGCTGTTCCGCCACTTGCTAGAGCCATGCCGATGATGGCAAAAATGAAGTGTGGGATATAGTCTTTAAAATATGGACCAAAGCGCTTTAGCACATCTTTTAAGCCAAAATTATTCATTATTTCTCTCCCAAACTGCGCCATTTGGCGTATCCATGATAGAGATATTCATCTTTGCTAGCTCATCTCTTATCTCATCAGCCCTTGCGAAATTCCTCTCTTTTTTAGCTACCGAGCGCTCATCAAGAAGTTTTTGGATATGCTCTTTTTGCTCGTCACTTACGCCAAACTGAAAATACTCAACATAATTTGTACTAGCAATGCCTAAAAATTCACTTATTAGCTCTAAATTTGCCACTACTTCAGCCTTATATACTTTATCTTTTGGATTTGTATCAAGCCTTTCATTTGCCGTTTTTACAAACTCATCGACACTTGCAAGCGCTTTTGAAGCATTTAGATCATCACTTAGTGCTTCAAGTAGCTCATTTTTAAAGCTCTCATTTGCCATGCCAGCTTGCACGCCATCAACTCTTTTTTTGAGGCGGTAAATTTTATCAAGTCTTTTTTTTGAAGCCACTAGATCTTCATCCGAATAGTTAAAATGAGCTCTGTAATGGCTCGTAAGCAAGTAATATCTAAGCACTTCGCCATGAACGTTTTTTAGGGCGTCTTTTACGAAAAAGCTGTTATTTAGGCTCTTGCTCATCTTTTCGTTATTTACCTTTATAAAGCCGTTGTGCATCCAGTATTTGCTTAAATTTTTATGATAGGCGCATCTGCACTGACTTGCCTCGTTTTCGTGGTGCGGAAAGAGTAGGTCGATGCCGCCAGCGTGGATGTCGATCTCAAATTTATCATTTTCTTTGTCACTTAGAAATTCTCTTATCATAGCCACACATTCGGTGTGCCAGCCAGGGCGACCCTTGCCAAATGGGCTCTCGTACCATTTCTCGTCAAATTTCCAAAGCACGAAGTCTTTTTCATCTCTTTTCTCGCCAAAACTTGCCACTCGTGCGATTAGATCGGTGTTATTATCCTTGCCACTAATGCTAAAATATCCACTATCTTTACTCGTATCAAAGTAAATTCCATCGCTCGTCTTATACGCCACACCTCTATCCATAAGCACCTTGATGTAGCTAATGATCGCCTCCAAGCACTGCGTAGCCTTTGGCTTAAAGTCTGGATCAAGCACGTTTAAAGCGCCCATGTCGCTCTCGTAGTGCGCTATATATTTGTTTGTGATCTCTTCTAGGCTTTGGCCAGTCTGTGCCATCTTGTTTAAAATTTTATCATCGATGTCGGTGTAGTTTCTTGCAAATTTGACCTTGTAGCCAAGCGCTTTTAAGACCCTTCTTAAAAGATCAAAGCTAACGGCTGACTTTGCATGTCCCAAATGCGCGTCGTCATAGACCGTTGGGCCGCACAGATAGATGCTAACTTCACCATCTTTAATAGGGCTAAACTCAACCTTTTCTCTTTTAGAAGTATCAAAAATTCGCATTAAATATATCCTTTAAAAATGTTAAACCAAAATAGAGCAAAACCGCCAAAAGTGCGATAGCGGCTATAAATTTAGGCTCGATTATAGCTAAAAATCGCTTAGCACCAAAGGCTCTAATGTATAAAATAAGCTGCAAAAATCCCCCAAGTGAGCTTGCAAATGCAAGGCCAGCAGCTCCAAATTTCTGCATCAAAATGACAGCTAGGATCAAATTTATCACAAGGCAGATGATAGAAATTTTGGCCGCCTCTTTTTGCTTCATATTTGCGTAAAGCCAAAGTGAGAAAATTTTAGCCAGTCCAAATGGCGTAAGCCCCACCAAATAAGCGCTTAGCACCTTGGCGCATTCAATGGTATTTACCCTTACGAAATTCCCTCTCTCAAACAAGAGCCAGATGATAAACTCGCTTAGCACGACGCCTGTGATCGTAGCTGCTAGCAGGGCGCAAAGTAGTAGATAAAAGCTCTTTTTCGTCCAAACTAGGGCATTTGCCTCATCTTTTTGCTTTAAAAGCCTAGTGATCTTTGGGAAAAGTGCCTGAGAGAGCGCGATCGCAAAGATGGCGAGTGGGAGCTGAAAAATTCTATTTGCATAAAAGAGGTAGCTTATCGAGCCACTTACCAAAAAGCTAGCTAGCCAAGTGTCCATAAAAGCGCTTATCTGCATCGCACTTGAGCCAAGCAAACCGTGGTAGAAATTTATAAAAAAGCCTTTGCTTTGCGCTCTTTTGCCCTTAAAATATCCACTTAGTCCGCCCCAGAAAATTTTATTTAAGGCGTTAAATTTCATAGCGATTAGATGCACCAAAACCTGCAAAATGCCGCCTGCAACGACGCCAAAGCTAAGATAAAGTGCGACCACGCTCTCGCTCTTGCCACGAGCCAAAAGTAGTGAAGCGATCATGGCTAAATTTAGCAGTGCAGTAGAAAATGCAGTCGTTGCAAAGTGCCCTTTATACTGAAGCAGCGCACCCATGAAAGTGACGATATAAACAAGGGCTAGATAGTAGAAATTTATACGCACGAGTGGCACTGCGTCTGTGACATTTTGTTCACTCAGACCACTTGCGATGATCTTTATAAAGTAGGGCGTAAATAAATTTACAAGAAGCGTTAATACGCCTATAAAAAGTAAAAATTTGATAAAAATTTCAGCCTGAAAGATCGCTTTTTTCTTGCTATTTGCAAAATTTGGCAAAAATGCCTGCGTAAAGGCACCCTCACCAAAGATGCGGCGAAATAAATTTGGTATCTTAAATGCTATAAAAAAGAGGTCGCTAAATATGCCAGCTCCAAGGATAGAAGCTGTTAAAAGGTCTCTTATAAGTCCAAGAATTCTTGAAACCATAATGCCAACTGAGTTTGAAAAAAAACCTTTTATAAACATCGCTCACCTAAATTAAATTTGAAAACGCAATAGTAACAAAAGATGCTTTAAAGCTTACATAACCCAAATTTAATAAAATTTTGGCGATAATAAGAGCCAAATTTTATGTGAAATGGATCAATTTTGAGCGAGAACGTGCAAGAAAACGAGAGATTTTTACCGCCAACGCAAATTCAAACTTCAACACCTTATATATCGCTTAAAGAATTAAGCAAGCAACACAGCGTACCGGTAGAATTTATAGATTTTAAAATTTTAGATATTTTGACTTATTATAAAAATAAAGATAATGAAGAGCCAGTTTTTGTCCCTGAAGAAAATTTAGACTTTTTTGATGATAATGCTTTTTATCTTGACGAGACACTAGAGATCGAGCAGGTCTATGATGTGGAATTTTTTGATGTTAGGCTAAATGCTGTACCAAAGCTTCCAAAGATAGAAATCGGTGTAAATTCAACAGTTACAAAAGTAGTCGCAAAGGTAAAAGCTACAAAAGATTGTGAATACGAACAGCATTACGAAGATAAACTTTTTGAATATATCGCCAAACAGCTTATGAAAGCTCAAATTTTAATAGGTATAAGGATAGGCAAACTAAAAGACGAGCTAAAACAAATCGCCTCAGTTGTGCATGTAAAGGGCGAACTTGATAAAGATTACATGCTAAATATAACACAAGGTATAAATCCAAAAAAAGCTACCGATGCAAAGATACTTTACTACTACAAAGATAAACTTGATGCGATAAAAGAAGAAGATAAGGTTGATTACGCTGATAGAGGTTTTGTTTTTGGCGTGGCACAAGATGAAGTGATAATGGAAGAGAAAAAGTCTCACGAAGGGCAAAATGGCCGTGATGCGAGAGGTAAATTATTAGCAGTAGAAAAGCCAAAAGAAGATACTGGCAAAGAGATAATTATAAGCGAAAATATAGAGAGAGTAGAAAATGACGATAGCATAATATATATCGCTAAAAAATCAGGATATGTAGTTGAGAAGAATGGCTCATTTGATATTGAAGAGCGCATAGAGATAAATGAGGCAAATTTTAAAACAACTGGCTCTATTCAAGCAGGCACTGATACAAATGTGACTTTGGTGGTTAGGGAAACTGACACTATAAAAGATGCCATCGGCACTGGCATCATCGTGGAGGCTGACGAGATCGAGGTTAAAGGAAACGTCGGTGCAAATGCGATGGTTAAAGCAAATGAAGTAATAATCGGCGGTCAAACACACCAAAAGGCTAAAATTTATGCAAAAAATGCAAAAATTTCTATCCACATCGGTAAGGTTGAAGCTGAAAATGTCGAGATAGATAGGCTAGAAGGCGGAAATGTCGTAGCAAAAAGAGTTAAGATAAATAGCGTTGTTGGTGGCTCTATAACTGCTCAAAATATCCAAATAAATACGCTTGGCTCAAACTGCACTATCACAGCTTCACACTTAATAGACGTAAGATATTTAAGAGGCACTGACAATAAATTTATAATCGATACTAGCAAAATGCCTGAGAGTGCTGAGGCTACGCAAGAGCAATTAAATAAGATCGAATATACAAAAGCAGAGCTTGCTTCGCTTCTAAAAAATATTGAAACAAAGAAAAATGTCATAAATGAAAATAAGGACTCGATTTATACCATAAAAGCAAAGGTAGAAGAGCTCTCAAAAGCTAAAGTGATACCACCAGTTACCTTCATGAAAAAGCTAAAAGAGTATCAAGGTCTAGTCAATGAATACAACACTTTGCTAAAAATTTTTAAAGATAAAAAAGAGTTGCTAGCTACTTTAAAAGATGAGCTTGAGATCATGCAAAATGGAATATTTTCTGCAAAAGTGATAAATAGAGGCAACTGGGTTGAGTTAAATGAGATTAGATTTGTTATCGTTGATCCTCCACAAAATGTCACTTATATCTCAAAGCAAAATGAAACCGCTCATGCCATTACTTTAGAGAAGATCGGCGATGGCGATGAGGCTGAGTATAAGATCAAAAAGTCAAATAAATTAGAAGACTACACAGATACAAATTTTTAAGAATAAAAGGTTAAATGATGATAAAAGCGATCGAAGGTATCGTAAGCAAAAAAGATCCCGCATTTGTGATACTTAAAACAAATAGCGGCATAAGCTATGGAATTTTTATCTCGCTTTTTTGCTCAGCAAAACTTAGTAAAGGCGAAAAGGTCGAGCTTGCCATAACGCAGATCATAAGAGAGGACGCAAATTTACTCTATGGCTTTTTGGATGCAAATGAGCAAAAGATGTTTGAGATGCTTATTAAATTAAATGGCATCGGAGCTAGCACGGCTATGGCAGTTTGTTCAAGTCTAAGCTCACAAGCATTTACAAATGCCATAATAAGCGGCGATGCAGATACCTTTAAAAGTGTGCCAGGTATCGGACCAAAGACTGCTAGACGCATCATAGCTGAGCTAAGCGACGCAAAGCTAATAAGTGATGAGAGTGTGCCAAGCTACCAAAATGAGGCACTTTTGGCACTTGAGGCACTTGGCTTTAAACGTGAGAAGATAGTGAAAATTTTGCCTGAGTGCAAGAGTGAAAATACGAGCGATCTTATAAAAGAAGCATTAAAGAAATTAGGATAAGGATTAAAAAGATGAATTTAGGTGTAATATTTGGAGCAAAGAGCTATGAACATGAGATAAGCATAGTTAGTGCGATAGTTTTAAAAAATGTCCTAAAACAAGAGCTAAAATTTATATTTTGCGACGCAAATAGAGATTTTTATCTTATCGAAGAAAAAGATATGAGAGCAAATTTCTTTAGCTCTGGTAAATACAAAAATTCAAAAAAGCTCATTTTATCTAAAGGTGGATTTTTCATACACTCTCTCTTTGGTGATAAAAAAGTAGAGTGCGACGTCATTATAAATTTGATCCACGGCATGGACGGCGAAGATGGCAAGATAGCGGCACTTTTTGACTTTTACGGGGTCAAATATATAGGTCCAAGGCTTGAAGCAAGCGCACTTAGCTACAACAAAGAGCTTACTAAATTTCTAGCACAAAAAGCTGGTGTAAAGGCGCTTGACTATGAGATGCTAACTCGTGAGAGCCAGCCAAAATTTCACTATCCTATTATCTTAAAGCCAGCAAGACTTGGAAGTAGCATCGGCGTAAATATAGTGCATGACGCCAGCGAGCTAGCTTATGCAAAAGACGTGGCATTTGAGTTCGATAAAGATGTGCTTGTCGAGCCTTTTATAAAGGGAGTAAAAGAGTACAACCTTGCAGGCTGTAAGATAGATGGAAAGATAAAATTTTCTATCATCGAAGAGCCAAAAAAGAAAGAATTTTTAGATTATGAGCAAAAGTATCTTAGCTTTTCAAACGAGAGTAAGGTCAAAGAGGCCGATATCTCTGAGGAGCTAAAACAAAAGCTCAAATTTAATTTTTCTAAAATTTATGATTGCGGCTTTGACGGAGCGATCATTAGATGTGATTTTTTTGTGATCGATGATGAGGTATATCTAAACGAGATAAATCCAAATCCAGGAAGCCTTGCAAACTATCTATTCGAGGATTTTGAGAGCACTTTAAATGCTCTTGCAAACTCACTTCCAAGAGAGCGTAATATAAAGATCGATTATAGCTTTATAAACTCGATCACTTCAGTAAAAGGTCGCGGAAAAATTTAGGCCATTTAGTAGATTATAAAGTAGTTTGTGATATTTTACGTAAAATTTTACACAAAGAGCGACAATGGTAACTTTTACAAAAGACGAAATTTATACAGCAACTGAAGTAGTTAGAAATTTTAGTTCAGTGCTCTCTCGTGTGGGAGCTAATGAATTAAAAAGAGCGGTCATTGTTAAAAATAATAAATTTGAAGCAGTGCTTTTAAATATGGAAGAGTATGAGCGCCTTTGCGAAGCAGTGAGCGTGCTTGAGAGCATTTATACTGCAAAAAAAAGAGAGAACGATGGCGAGTAGGGCGGTAAAGTACGGCTCAAATGAGTTTGATATAAACTACGAGATCGTAAATCCAAAATGTAAAAAAATAGTACTTTTCTTGCACGGCTGGGGCGCTAATAAAGAGATAATGAAAAAGGCATTTGGCTCATATTTGAGCGAGCTGTGTCACGTTTATATCGATATGCCAGGCTTTGGTAAAAGCTCAATTACTGATCCGTTAAAAACAAGTGATTATGCAAAAATTGTTGAAAATTTCTGTGGTGAGCTTGGCATAAATCCAGATATCATCGTAGGTCATAGCTTTGGTGGCAAGGTCGCAACGCTTCTAAAACCGCCACATCTTGTGCTTTTAAGCTCAGCTGGCATAGTTGTCAAAAAGCCATTTATTGTGCGCGCAAAGATCGTTATTTTTAAAATTTTTAAGCTTTTTGGATTTGGAAAATTTTATAAATTCTTTGCCACAAAAGATGTGAGCGGTATGAGCAGAGTGATGTATGAGACCCTAAAAAACGTAGTTGATGAGGATTTTACGAAGAATTTTGCTAGCTTTAGCGGCAAGGCTTTGATATTCTGGGGAGAAAATGACAAGGCAACGCCTATAACAAGCGGAGAGAGCATACATAAGCTCATAAAAAATAGTTCATTTTTTCCGCTTAATGGTGATCATTTTTTCTTTTTACTTCACGCTAAATTCATAAGTGACGAGATAGAAAAAGGGCTAAAATTTGAGCCAAATGAAGCAAAAAATGTTGTTCTAGATGACGATGAGAGCGGGATCGAGGAGATAAGATGAATATATTTTTAAGCATAAGCACAGTTTTATTTATCTTTGCGCTCGCTTTTTATGTGATTACTTGCTTTCAGTGGTTTTCATATAGGCCTGAGCGCGTGCTCTTTCACTTCACAAAGCCCGCTTGGCACGTCTTTTTCTTTATTGTGCCGTTGGTGCTTTTTTACACGACTGGCAAGTGGTTTTTTATCTATTTTTACTTTGCTCTTTTGCCAGCTCTTTATCTTTGGCACAAAAAACTTGATAAAAAGCTAGTCTTTACCGCCAGGATCAAGCACTTTTTTGTGATCCTTGCTTGCGCTATCATCCTAAACTACGCTCTAAATTTCATCATTCACAAGGCGTTTTTGGCTCCTATGCCACTTTTTGTCTTGGTTGTGAGCCTATTTTTTAGTGAAATTTTAGAAAAGATAAAATTTCAAGGCTTTAAAAACAAGGCGCTTAAAAAACTGGGTGCAAATAAAGAGTTAAAGATCATCCTAATCACAGCAAGCTACGGCAAAACGAGTATCAAAAATTTCTTATTTGAAATTTTAAAAGATAGCTTCGTCTGCTACAAGACGCCTCGCAGCGTAAATACAATGGCTGGTATCATCAAAGATATCAATGAAAACTTAAACGAGCAAACGCAAATTTACATCGCAGAAGCAGGCGCTAGGCTAAAGGGCGACATCCTAGAGATCACAAAATTTCTAAACCCGCAAATCGTCATCGTTGGCGAGATCGGCGCGCAACACATTGAGTATTTTAAAACACTTGATAATATCCGCTCTACCAAGCTTGAAGCACTTCAAAGCAACCGTTTGCAAATGGCATTTTTACATAGCTCGACAAAAAAAGAGCCAAGCCAAAATTTAGAAATTTACGATGAGAGCCTAAAAGATATAAATGCAAATTTAGATGGAATTTCATTTACGCTTGATGGCAAAAACTATGCTTCGCCGCTACTTGGCAAATTTAACGCTACAAATTTAGCCGTTTGCATCAAGGTGGCAAAATACCTAAAAATGAGCGATGAGGCGGTAGATAGAGCGCTATCTAAGATAAAAAACGTCGAGCACCGCTTAAGCAAGATCGAGGCTGGCGGCAAGCTGATAATTGACGATAGCTTTAATGGAAATTTCTCAGGTATGAGCGCAAGCTACGAGCTTGTAAGCACCTACGCTGGCAGAAAAGTGCTGCTAACGCCTGGTATCGTCGAGAGCGATGCGGAGCAAAATGCAAATTTAGCCAAGGTGATAAATGAAATTTTTGACCTTGTCGTCATCACAAGCTCGCTAAATGCTGAAGTTTTACTAAAGCACATCGTAAAGCCAAAGATCATCATCTTAAAGGATAAAAATAAAATGCAAGAAATTCTAGCTCAAGATACGCGTGCTGGCGATCTCATACTATTTTCAAACGATGCACCGAGCTTTATATGAAAAAGATAGTTTTTTTAATCCTAGCTTTAAATTTAGCATTTAGCTTTGACATTGATGATTATGACAGAGGTATTGAGGCGCTAAATGCTGGAGATTACGTAGCTGCGTATGAAATTTTCTATGATGGCTGTGAGCAAAAGGATGTGCTTTCATGCGAGGCTTTGGGCGATATGTTTGTAAATGAGGAGATAAATGAGCAAATGGATGGAGATCTAAAAAAGCACTCAAATATCGAGCTTGGCGTGAGTTATTATATGAAAAGCTGCGACCTTGGCTACCAAAATGCTTGTGATGACGTGATGAGCTTAAGGGATGATTTAAACATAAGCCTACCAGTTGGTGTTTATGAAAACGCCAAAGCAAGGTACGATGAGATAAGACAAGAAGACGAAAAAGAAGAAGCCTTAAGCGAGCAAAATGCGACTTTACAAAAATAAATTCTCTAGTTTTAGACTAGATTTACTTTTAGCGTATGCTCTTTTAGGCTTGCTGGAATTTTGCCATTTTCAAACTCGATCAGTTCGCTAACTCTTAAAATATAAAAATCCTGCAAACTTCTGTTTGTAAATTTTTCAAGCTTTTTTGAAAGCGTGTCAAACATATAAAACTCAGCATCATTGCTAGCTAGTAAAAAATCAGCCCCGCTATCAAACGCATTAAAAATGGTCTTGCTTGCAAGTGCAAATGCAAGCTTTTCATTTACTTTTAAAAGTTCAAATCCACAAGGAATTTTGATGTTTAGATTTATAAAATTTGCTCTAAATTTATCTAAATTTGCAGGGATTTTATCGCTTACGGCTATTTTAAACTCTTTAAATTTATCCAAGCTCTTTATCTTTTCAAGCTCATTTTTTGAGGTTTCATCCTCTTTTATCCCTAAAATTTCTTTAAAAAACCTAATCGATTCGGTATAAATTTCGCTTCCACCAAAGATAAAATCATCAATCTTGTAAGCTATCAAAATACCATTTTCATTGTTGATAAGCCTCATGATCTCATCATTTTTTTCTTTTTTATAAAGATGATGAGCTAGCATGATGGCCGCTGCACCTATAAAATTTGGCTCGTATTTTCTCACAAAATCAGCATAAAAATATGGCTTTAAGCTTGCATAAAATTCTTTGTCTGCTTGATCGCAAAATTTATCAAATGGCTTAAATTTCTTCCAAAAGTCATCATCGTTTATCTCAAGATCTAAAACCGCTCTTTTTTCATCAAGTGGCGAAATCACAAGCTCGTCTGCAAATTTTTCATATAAATTTACTAATGGTTCAGCAGTGTTCACTACGACATCATTTACTTTCACAAAGCCAGTTATTGGCTGAAAATAGGGATCAATTTTTTTAACATGCAAAAATAGCTCGTCAAGGTTTGCGTAATCTAAAATTTCTAAAAAATATGGTTTAAAATACGACAAAATATCCTTTTTTGCATTAAATCTAAAAATTTCTATTTTTTGCATTTGACTCCTTTTTGGCTTATTTTATCCTAAAATTAAAAGGAGTTTCATTATAATGGCCCGATGGATAAAGAAAATTTCACGATTGAATGCTTTGGTAACGCTTATATTGGCGATGATGCGGCCGTGCTTGGCAAGCAGGTCTTTAGCAAGGATATCTTTGCTGAAAACTCGCACTTTAAGCATGGCTGGCTAAGCCTTGAAGAGATCGGCTACAAGGCGATGATCGTAAATTTTTCAGATACGATCGTGATGAATGCTAGGCCAAAATTTGCGCTTCTTGGACTTAGCTTGCCAAAGAATTTTTCGCCGCAGCAAATTAAAGAGCTAAGTAGTGGCATAAACAGAGCTTGCGAGGAGTTTGGCGTAAAGATAATCGGTGGCGACACGATAAGTAGCAAAATTTTAAATATAAGCGTTAGTGTAATTGGTGGGCTAAATGGCAAAGCTGTGCTTAGAAAAAATGCAAAATACGGAGATCTGGTGGCTTTTACTGGCGAGCTTGGAGGTAGCAAAAAGGGGCTAAATTCGCTTCTAAGGCTAGCTAAAATTTCAAAAAATTCACGTTTTAAAAAGCCTACTTTAAGAGATAAATTTTTCTACAAAGCAGCTCATCTTGTAAACTCAGCTATGGATATCTCAGATGGGCTAAATGCCGATCTTGTTAAGCTTTTAAAGGCTAGCAAAAAGGGTGTTAAATTTATAAAAAAGCTAAGTAAATTTGAGCTTAGTAGCGGCGAAGAGTATGAAATTTTATTTACTTTTAGTCCTAAAAATTTAAACGCCATCAAAAGGATCGCCGCAAAAACACGGACAAAGATTAGCGTCTTTGCAAAAATTTCAAATAAAAGGTTAAAACAAAATGCAAGAAACCACCACTTTTAAGCCACTTTATGCACTCACTCATGCACCCATCGAGGCTTACTTTTCTAAAAATTCAGATGATTTTGTCGTGCGCGAGATACCACTTTACGAGTTTAGCGGTGACGGCGAGCACTTGATCGTTGAAATTTCTAAAAAAGATATGACAACGCAGGAGGCTTTGCATGTCTTAAGCGAGGTTACAGGAGCTAAGATGCGTGATTTTGGCTACGCTGGGCTAAAGGACAAGCAGGGTATGACGACACAGTTTATCTCTATGCCGCGTAAATTTGAAGCGGCTCTGGCAAATTTTAGCAACGAAAAGATGAAAATTTTAAGCCTAAATGTGCATAAAAATAAGCTTCGCATCGGACATCTAAAGGGAAATAGCTTTTTCATCCGCTTAAAAAAGGTGCTACCAAGTAATGCCAAAAAGCTAGAGCAAGCATTTGTTAGTATCGATAAAATGGGCTATGCAAACTACTTTGGCTATCAGCGTTTTGGTAAATTTGGCGACAATGCCGAAACTGGGCTTGAGCTACTTAAAAATGGGACGATAAACGGCAAAAAGAGCAAAAATGTAAAGCTAAACGACTTTTTGATCTCGGCATATCAGAGCGATCTTTTTAATCGCTGGCTTAGCAAACGCGTGGAGATTTCGAGGTTCGCGCATGATTTTAGCCTCTCTGAGCTAGCTCAAATTTACCCGTATCTTGATAACGCGATTTTGAAAAATTTAAAATCTCAAAAGAGATTTTTTAAGCTAATTGAGGGCGAAGTTTTGGGGCACTACCCGCACGGTAAGTGCTTTTTGTGCGAGGATTTGAACGCAGAAGGCGCGCGCTTTGATACTAGAGATATCACTAGCTGCGGGCTGATAGCGGGCACGAAGGCGTATGAGGCGCAGGGCGCAGCTAGGGCGGTAGAGGATCAAATTTTCGCGCAGGCAAATGAATATAAAGCTAAAATGACGGGATCTAGGCGCTTTGCGTGGTGTTATTTGGAGGATACGAGCTACAAATACAACGAGGAAAAGGCGCACTTTACGATAAATTTCACGCTGCAAAAAGGCAGCTACGCGACTGTTGTGCTAGAAGAAATCTTGCATAAAAATATCTTTGAGTAGGGCGGCGGCTTGTCTTGCGAGCGCTTTTAAATGATTTTTGTGTCTATGCCGGTAACTGCAAGCAGAGTATAAATTTTGCTCTGCGATAGGCTGTATGCCTTATTTTTGGACGAAATTTACTTCTTTTGTTTAACTACGAGCATAGTGATACATAAAACATTTAAAACCATCTCGCAAGACTACACCTTAACTTTCACATTTAAATTTTTGTAAATCAAAATCCGCCTCGCCTAATGCTCTTTAAAAGCTATAAACCAAGTGGTGCAAAAACTTTACCTTGTCGTTTTAAGCTCAAATTTGAGGCAAAATTTATCAAATTTTTATACCAAGATCCATATCTTAAATCGCTAAAATTTATCCGTGGAACAAGATGCGAGCGACGTGAAATATAAGCGTTTTTAGGCTCGTTTGGATATAATGGGTTTGCAAATTTATATTTTAAAGGGATTAAAAATGGCGAATATTTTTCTTTGCTCTTATTTCGCGGAGGTTGCGAGCAAGATCAATGAAGTGGTAGATTTTCAAGGTAAGCATGTTGCTTTTATCGATACGGCAGCAAAATTTGAAGAGGTGAATTTTTACGTAGATGAAGCGGTGGAAATTTTAGAAAATTTTGGCGCAAGGCTAAGACGCCTTGACGTCTCTTGCGCCCAGAGTTTAGCTGTGCCAGTATCTGAGAAAGATGAGCTATTTTGCAACGATGAAATTTTATCTGCCATTAGTCAGTGCGACATCATTTACGTTAGCGGTGGAAATACATTTTATCTACTTAACGAGCTGCGAAAATCGCGCGTCTGGCAAGCTATAAAAAATGCAGTCAAAGCGGGCAAAATTTATATCGGTGAGTCAGCAGGTGCGGTCGTAGCGGCACCAGATACGAGATATGCTACGCCTATGGATGAAAATAGCGTAAACGTGAGTGATTTTACAGGCTTAAATTTGGTGGATTTTTTCATAGTGCCACACTTTGGTTGCGAACCTTTTATAGAAGCTACACGCGAGACAATGAAAAAATTTGGCAATTCTTGTGATTTGCGTCCTATAAATAATGCAGAATTTATCGCACTTTAATATAAAAATACAGCTATTTGACTAGTAAAAATTTATATAAAACGTAAGCTAGACTTTTGCTCAAATGGTTGTCTATAAAGTCGCTTTTTGTATGTAAAATCATATGGCTTAGAAGAAGTAAGTGTAGTTGTGATAAAAGCTAAAGCTATAAATTTAAGCCAAAACCGCTATAATTTCGCTCTGGCACGGTAAGCGATCGCTTTTGTTTTGAAAAAGAGGAAAGTCCGAGCTGCGATAAGACAAGGTTCCATCTAACGGATGGCTAGGGAAACCTAAGGGATAGTGTAACAGAAAGTAGACTTCCGCTTCGGCGGTAAAGGTGAAACGGCGGAGTAAGAGCCCACCGGCACGCTTGGTAACTTGCGTGGCCATATAAACCCAACCTGCAGCAAGAAGGGATGGTTTTGGTCTTATATTAAAACCCTTCGCTAGAGCTTGTTTGTAAAAGCAAGCGTAGATAAATGATCGCTCAAGACAGAACTCGGCTTAACGCCGTGCCTTTAAATTTATAAAAATTGATTAGTTTGTTACGTATTTTTGCGCTTTTTGTAGTTTTATAAGCTCATTTTGAATATGTGAAGACTTGCTTTTTAAAAGCTCTATTGCGCCGCCAATTAGTGCTTGTGCTTCTTGTGCTGAAGCTAGGCTTGTAAACATATCTTCACTAAAATTTTGTGATAAAGCAGCTATCTTGCTCGTGTCTTCGTTTATCAATGCTAATTTAAATTCATTGATCCAACTATTCACCTGAAGTTACCTCTCTCCATGCTTCAGATAGTTGCTTTACGACATTGGTTACTTCATTTAAGGCTGCGATATCGTTTTGTATATTTGCCATAGCAAGAAGCTGCATCTGTCTTGTATAAAGGCCGCTAAGATAGTGGGCTACGTCGCCTTGAGAATAATCAAGCGAATTTAAAAGCTCAACAAAAATAGCGTTTGTCCTATTTATATAATAAACTTTTTTCTCTATATTTCCAGCTTCTATCGCCTTTTTTGTACGAAATATAAATTTTAAAATTCCGTCATAAAGCATTTCTATTAATTTAGTTGGGGACTCAATGCCCCCAAAACTAGACTGTGCGTATGCACTATATGCACTTTGATTCATCTTTCTCTCTTATTTTCTGCTATTTATCTCTGCATCGATCATTGATTTTAGTGTCGAGAACTGATTTTCTAAGCTTGCAATGATAGCGTTATACTTGATAAAGCGCTCTTGCATTGTTGTATATTTCTCATCTAAAAGCTTTTGTGTGCTCTCTTTATTTTTTGTGATCGACTCGTTTTCGTCTTTTAACTGATTTTGCATAGCAACCATCGTGCCTTTTTTACCAACGACACCATCAAGCATTTTAGCTAGCTTTGTAAATAGCCCATCTGTCTTTTTCGTTACTGGATTTATAGTGGCTTCATTCATACCTAGAGCCGTTAAGGCTGAATTTTTACCTTTTACCTCGATATTTTCGCCATCGCTTCTTTTTAAGACGATTCTTTTGCCACTGTTATCAAGACTGGCTGTAACTCCAGTTATGCCAGCGTCATTTATGGCTTGTTGAAGTTTTAGTGCATTCTCTTCAGCTGTGGCAGTAGCAGTAGTTGAAAATGTAACTGACTTGCCGTTTATCGTAAGATCACCAGCTTTTATGTCTAGTGCTCCAGTGCTAACAGTCGATGCTCCCATATAGCTTATTGGCTCGATCTTGCTTGATCCCATGAAAAATTTCTGAATCTCTTCAGGATCTTTGCTAAGAGCTGCATTTAGCTTGTTTAGGTCAAGCTGAAGTTGTCCGTCTTTATCAGGCACTATGCCATATTTGCTTAATGCTTTGCCTTCGCTATCTTGTCCATTTACAAGACGACCAATGTTTGATCTTAAGCTTGAAATTTCGCTAACGCCTTGGAAGGTGCCAGCTCCCTTTTCCTCGTCATATTTTGTGGCTATACCAAGGTTCATGGTCATTAGGTTGTAGTCTTTGATAAATTCTTCAACCGCTTTTATTACCTCTTTTGTATCCTGAGAGACGCTTACGTTTGTTTTACCAGTTTCATTTAATGTAATAGAAATTCCCGGCCTTAAGTCGTTGAAGGTATTTTTGCTTCTTTTTACATTTACTCCGTTATATGTAAATTCCGCATCTTGTGCCTTTAAAATTCTATTCTTTTCAAAATTTGATGTCATCTTTGGTGTGCCATCAGGATTTGTTAGCAGAGTGCCATTTGCATCTTTATCTTGAAACTGCGTACTATCCCAGCCAAGCTTATCTAAAACGCCAGCCGTATCATTTGAAAATTTAATAGTCTGTGTAGCACCAGTGTTGCCTGATTGAAGCATGATTTGATTTGGCTTATCTCCGCCAACATTTAAAATTCTAGCTTGTAATTTGCCGCCACTGATATCATTTATCTTGTCTACAATATCTTGATATGTGGTTGATCTAGTTACGCTAATAGAAAATTTTTGTCCATCGATCTCAACGTCAAAAGAGCCGTTATTTGTCGCACCTACTAAGCTTGAAGCGTTTTTGAAATTTGAGCTTTGAAATGTATCTTTTTGAGCAAGTTTTTGCACATCGATACTAAAATTTTGCACGCTAACGCCATTTGCTGCTGAGGCTGTTACGCTTTTGCCAGCATTGTTTGTAGTTCTTTTTAGATAAAGTGCCTCTCCGCCAAGTGTTTTGCCACTTACGTTTACGTTGCTAACTAGAGTTTTTAGCGCTGCAAGGTCTTTTTGCTTTAGGTCATTTCTCTCTAGTCTTTTTGTTAAAGGCTTGATCTGTCCTGCTTCGTCTGCTTCTTTTAGCTTTTTGATAAGATCGTCATTTAGTCCGCTATTTTTTGTGCCGATACCTAAATTTGTTACGTTACCTACTGCCATTTTTAACTCTCCTTGTCAAAAAGTATTCCGATGCTTTCTTTGAAATACTCGCTTATTCTTATAGCTTCTTTGCTTGGAAGTTGTGTTATCTCCTCGCCAGTTTTAGCGTCTTTTACTTGCACGACCATTAAATTTAGCTTCTCATTGTAAGCAAATCTTACATTAGTATCGAGTTGCTGCATTTGATAGTTTAGTCTGTCAGTGACCTCTCTTGTTCTTTTGGCAAGCTCTTCGTTGCTAAGTCCGTCTAGCTCGTTAACATCTTTTGTTTCATTGTTTTTATCAGCACTTAATTTAACATCAGAATGCTCGATAGGTCTGCTATCTATTTGACGCTGAGCAGATGTGCTCATGCTCGTATCTAGTACCTGATTTGCTGCTGCCTTAAAGATTTCCATAGTTTTACTCCTTAAAACTTACGTTAGCTTCTACATCGGTAAAATTTTAAAATCCTTTAGTGTTTATACAAATTTTTGATTATTTAGGCTAAAATCGAGCAAAAATTTATAGGAAGAGATATGAAAATTTCATTTGAGTGCGAGTGTATTTTGCTTCAAAAGACACTGCTGCTTTTTTGTGGAAATTTGGCTGCTCATCATAAGGATTGTGATTTTGTAGTGAGTGACCGCGAGATCGCGACAAAAAAACCGCTATTTATAATAGGTAAAAATGCTCATCTTTCTCATCCTTTTACTAAGACAACACTTCTTGATACACTTGAAGAATTTTACTCAGCTATGCAAATTTCAAAAGCAAATGAGCTAAATGAAGCTAAAAATGAAAAGGGCTTAGAAGAGAAAATTTCACTTTTGATAGATAAATTTAAAGCTGATCTACTAGAAATCTTAAGGGCAAATCAGTGAAACTCTACACTAAAATCTCAAGTGGTAAATTTAAAGGTAAAAGGCTTGAACTGCCAAGCCTAAGCACGACTAGAAGCACAAAAAGCATCGTAAAAGAGTCTTTTTTTAACGTCATTAGAGATGAAATTTACTCACTTACATTTATAGAGGGTTTTGGTGGAAGCGGCGTGATGGCAAGCGAGGCCGTTAGCAACGGAGCATGTGAGGCTATTGCTATCGAAAAAGACAGAGCTGCTTTTAAGATCACGCAAAGCAATCTTGCTAGCCTAGAGTGCTCAAATTTAAAAGCAATAAATGGCGATACCTTTTCTGTCTTGCCTAATCTTGTAAATTCTCAAAGTGGTAAGGTTTTGCTCTATCTTGATCCGCCGTTTGACATAAGAGCTGGCTTTGATGATATCTATGAAAAGCTTGTAAATTTAATCTCACAGCTAAAAAAAGAGAAAATTTACATGATAGTTTTTGAGCACAACAGTGACTTTAAATTTAGCGATGAAATCTCTACATTTAAACTTGTAAAATTTAAAAAATTTGGAGCTACTTCGCTCTCTTACTTCCAATAATTTATAAAAATTTGGAACATCTTTTGCTTTAAAAACCTAAAATAGCTAAATTTTAGGAAAAAATATGAAAAAATTTTTATCTTTTGTAGCAGTTTCAGTGATAGCTACTTCAGCCTTTGCTACGCAGATAAAAGAGCTTGCAAACATCGTTGGTGTAAGGGATAACCAGCTAATAGGCTACGGCCTTGTGGTTGGGCTAAACGGCACAGGTGATGGCTCAACGTCAAAATTTACGATACAGTCTCTATCAAACATGCTTCAAGGCGTAAACGTAAAGATAAATCCAGATGATATCAAGTCAAAAAATGCAGCTGCTGTTATGGTAACAGCTAAGCTTCCTGCATTTGCAAGACATGGCGATAAGCTTGATGTTGTGATCTCATCCATTGGCGATGCAAAAAGTTTGCAAGGTGGTACTCTTCTCATGACGCCACTAAAAGGCGTTGATGGTGATATTTACGCTTTGGCTCAGGGTGCTTTAAGCATCGGCGGAAAAAGCATGGGTAGATCAGGGGGCAACCACCCAACCGTTGGCTCTATTCTAAATGGAGCTTTGGTTGAGCGAGAAGTAACTTATGACATTTATAATCAAGATAGCATAAGACTAAGCCTAAAAGATACAAATTTTAAAACCGCTCTTGATATCCAAAATGCTATAAATGCAAATATCTCTGATGATGCCGCAAAGGCGATCGATCCAAGAACGGTTATCGTTAAAAAGCCAGATGATGTTAGTATTATCGAGCTTGCAAGCGCTGTGCTTGACCTTGATGTAGAGTATAAACCAGATGAAAAGATAGTGGTTGATGAGAGAACTGGCACGATAGTAAGTGGCATAAATGCTGTGGTTAGCCCAGTTGTCTTAACGCATGGTGCAATCACAATAAAAATAGAGCCAAATAGCTACGATGAAGCAGCGCAAAACGATGTAAATATAGGAAGTGATACGTCTGTCGCACCTAGTCAAAATTTACTTAAAATTTCAGGTGAGAAAACAACCGTTGCAAACGTAACAAGAGCTTTAAATAAGCTTGGAGCAACACCAAGCGATATTATATCGATACTTGAAAATTTAAAGCGAGTTGGTGCGATACAGGTTGATTTGGAGATAATATAATGCAAATAGATAACACCTTAGCGCTAAATTCATACAATGAAATTTCTACAAATAAGATAAAAAACGCAAATGCTAAACAAGATGCTCTTTTAAAAGAGCAAACTGATGCATTTGAGGCTTATATGGTAAAGGCTGTGCTTGATATTGCTTTAAAAGAAGATGAGCACAACTCGCTATATCCAAAGGCTGCTGGTAGCGATATCTATAGGTCAATGTATAACGATGCAATGAGTAAAGCATTGAGTGGAAATCTTGGTTTTTCAGAACTTTTGTACGATTTTTTAAAGAGAGACTCTTAAGTAAATTTATATTCTGCCGATGTAGTGATATAAACATTTTATTTTAAGAGGTATGAATATGATAAGGCCTTTGAACCAAAGACCAAATTTTCAGGCAAATACGCTAAATAAAAATAGCGATGCCAAGGTCGAAACTCAGAGTAAAGAAGTAAGAACAAACGAAAACGCAAAGCTAAAAGAGATAGCTGATGCCATAGCAAATGGCACTTATCAGGTTGATATCTCAAAAACGGCTAGGGCTGTGGCTGATGCGCTGCTGTAATTAAGGACTTTAAATGATAAAAAAGCTTTTGGACGAGGCTATAGGCGAGCTTGATGAGCTTATAAATTTAACTATACAAGATATCGCAAATATAAAAGAGGCAAAGCACTCAAGCGTTGATGAGAGTGTAAAGAAAAAAAATGCCTTAGTTCGTGCATTTGAAGATACCAAAAGAGCACTAGATAAAGAGCTTTTAAAGGTATCAAAAGAGAGCGGTACGACTACACTTGCTAGTGTTTTAGACGATGAAGTGAAATCAAAGCTTGTACTTATGCGTTCAAAGCTTGAAAATTTACATAAAGTTAATAAAGAATATGCAAGGCATGTCGTTGCTGTTAAAGAATTTTTTGACTCACTTAATGAAAAAATTTTTGGTACTAAAGCAAGTGAGTACGGCCAAGATGGAAACAGCATAGATAATAATTTTTATAAATCAAGGGTTTAAAAAATGGCTAATATCTTTATGTCATTAGGCACGGGTGTTTCGGGGCTAAATGCGGCCCAGCTTCAAATAAGTACAACCGGAAATAATATCGCAAATGCCGATAGCAACTACTATACAAGGCAGCGTGTTGTCCAATCTGCATCTCCAGCGATGAATACAGTCCCTGGCGGAGTTGGCACAGGTACACAAGTAGATACTATAACAAGACTTCATGATGAGTTTGCCTACTCAAGACTAAAATACTCATCGTCAAATTTAGAAAACACAGCCTATAAACAAAGAATTTTGCAAGAAGCTACAAAATATTTTCCTGATCTAAAAGATAATGGAATGGTAAAGGATATTCAGGAGTATTTTTCCGCGTGGAATAACTTTGCTTCAAACCCTAATGCAGGTGCTCAGAAAGTAAATTTGATAAATAAAGCAAGTGTATTGACTGCAAGTATCAACCGCTCATCAAAGATGCTTTATGATATGCATGAAAAGATTGATGAAACGATAAAAATAAATATAAATGAGATAAATTCTCTAGGCAGGCAAATAGCAAATATCAATAAGCAAATCCAAAGAATAGAATCAGGCGCGGACGCTGGTATAAAAATAAATGCAAATGATCTTCGTGATAAACGTGATGAGCTTGAGCTTGCTATGTCAAAGCTGGTAAATACAGCGGTTTATAAAAGCGATCTAAAGAGCAATTCTAGGGTAGATACAGGAATAACAGATCAAGGAAAATACTACAATCTAAACATTGGTGGCGTAAGTATCGTTGATGGTGTAAATTTTCATGAAATTTCTATGAGTTCAACCGAAAGTGGACGATATACAAAAATTTATTATGAAAGAGAAGATGGCAGAAGAATCCCAATGGAAGAAAAGATTACAGGCGGTAAAATCGGAGCTGCACTTGATCTTAGGGGTAGAAACTATGAGCTAGATAATGATAAATTTAGCGATGGAACGATCCAAAAATACATTGATAATTTAAATACATTTAGTAAAACCTTGATAACAAGTACAAATAATATCTATGCCGAATCTGCAGTTGAAATTTCTAACTCAGATCCGATAAGTTATTTAGAAGGCGATAAGACGTTGATGAATCATGATAATAGTATAAGAAACGGAAGTTTTGAAGCTATTGTTTATGATAACAAAGGTAATGTCGTTGCCAGAAAAACTATAAATGTAAATGGTACGACGACGATGAATGATACGAGATATGGCAACTCTATCGTCAAAGACTTTAACTCAAACTCAGATGACAATAAAGACAATAATATGCTAAATGACGTTGATGACTTTTTTGAGGCGTCATATTTTTATGATAAAAATACAAAAAAAGGCACATTTTCTCTCATTCCAAAACAAGCTCAAGGGCTTTATAGTATATCGATAGTCGATCACGGCACAAATTTCCCAGGTGCTGTTGGCATAAATAGATTTTTTTCAGGTACTGACTCAAATAGTATCGGCATAAATCAAAATTTTACCCAAGACCACACAAAGCTTCGTGCCTACTCAAAGCCAGTTATCGGAAATAATGAAGTTGCAAATAAAATGATCCAGCTTCAGTATCAAAAGCAGACCTTTTACTCAAGTGGTATAGCGCTTGATAGAGATGAGACGATCGAGGGATATTACCGTTATCTTACGACTGACATGGCGAGTGATACAGAGGCGAATAATACGATCCACGATACAAATACATCTTTGCAAAAGACAGCTGAAGAGGAATTTCAATCAACAAGTGGCGTAGATACGAACGAAGAGCTTACGAATTTGATCCGCTTTCAAGCAAGTTACGGCGCAGCGGCAAAGATCATCACAACAGTTGATCAAATGCTTGACACGCTTCTTTCATTAAAACAATGAGTGAGCTAAAGAGTCTTTTAGACTCACACGTACTTAGCAAAAATACAAATTTGGGGCTGTTTGAAGCCCCAGATCCACTTCAAGTAGCTACTAAATTTAAAGAGCCAAACATAGCGCTCATTTGTGCGTTATTTGCTTATGGTAACGCAAAAATGATAGTGAAATTTCTAAATTCGCTTAATTTTAGTTTGCTTGATGAGAGCGAGCAAAATATCAAGAAAAATCTGTCAAATTTCAAATACCGCTTTCAAAATGAAAATGACGTAAGAGAAATTTTTATCACTCTCTCACGCCTTAAAAAAGAGGGCGAGATAGAGGAAATTTTACACCAAGGTCTAGCAAAAAATGGCGAAATGATAGATGGCGTAAATGAACTTATCAAATTTATATATAAGCTAAATTCTTACCGCTCAGATGGATATGAGTTTTTCTTTGGTAAGAGTTTTGATAAAGAGCCACAAAGTCCATATAAACGCTATAATATGTATCTTCGCTGGATGGTAAGGGATAGTGATATTGACCTTGGACTATTTAAAAATTTGCCAAAAGATAAGCTTTTGATACCGCTTGACGTGCATACACATAGAGTTTCTTTAAATTTAGGACTTATAAACAGAAAGAGCTATGATTTCAAAGCAGTCATGGATCTTACAAAAAAACTTAGAGAATTTGACGAGTTTGATCCGATAAAATACGACTTTGCGCTTTATAGAATAGGGCAGAGCAAAGAGCTAGAAACTATCATAAAAAATCTTAATCAATAAAAATTATTGCTAAATTTTTAAATTTAGGGTAGACTTGCCATACAATTTTATCCATAAGGAGCTTGTATGAAAAAAATCGTTTTACTAAGTGCAGTTTTAGGAACTTTGCTTTTTGCTCACGAAGGTCATCACTTTGATGCAAAAGCTGGAGAGCATCTAGTTATACCTGTTAATGAACTAAGCGAGAAGGGCGATAAGAGTGTCGGCGAAGTAGTAGCTGTTAAGACAAACTACGGCGTTGCGTTTTTTCCAAATTTAAAAGGCCTTCCTGCAGGACTTCACGGCTTCCACATCCATGAAAATGCTGACTGTGGTGCGACTGAAAAAGGCCTTGGCATGAAAGCAGGCGGTCACTGGGATCCAGCTGGCACAAAAATGCACTCTTTTGCATGGGATGACAAAGGCCACAAAGGCGATTTGCCAGCACTTTATGTAGATGCTGAGGGCAATGCGAACTATCCAGTACTAGCTCCAAAGATAAAAAGTCTTGACGAGCTAAAAGGTCACTCACTAATGGTTCATGTTGGTGGCGATAATCACAGCGACAACCCAAAAGCACTTGGCGGTGGCGGTGCTAGAATGCTTTGTGGCGTTATTAAGTAGTCACTTTAATAAACGAGTCTTTGAGCTAGATCCAAAGGCTCGTTAAAATTTATAAATTTTAAAAATCCCTCATTTTAAATATAAAAAATTTACAAAAAGATAAGTACAAATAAAATACAATCTGCTTTTATTTCAATTATCAAAAGAGCAAAAAATGGAATTTGATCTACTTAGCTATGTCGTTTTTTTTGTAGCTGCGTTTTTAGGTGGTTTTATCGATTCTATCGCTGGTGGAGGTGGGCTTATAACGCTTCCAGCTATTATGGCGATGGGCGTGCCACCACACCTTGCACTTGGCACAAATAAGCTTCAAGGTGTCTTTGGTAGCTTTACAGCGACTCTAAATTTCACAAAACGGGGATTAATTAATTATAAAGAGTGCTTTGTAGGTATTGTTTTTACTTTTATTGGAGCTATCATTGGAGCAGTGGTTATCCTATTTTTAAATACAAATTTTTTAAAGATAATTATCCCATTTTTACTGATTGCTATTTTTATCTACACGCTTTTTATGCCAAAAGTCGGTGAAAATGATAGAGCTGCAAAGATGAATGAAAAGCTATTTTATGTAGTTTTTGGGCTAATACTTGGCTTTTATGATGGTTTTTTTGGCCCAGGAACAGGCTCTTTTTGGACATTTGCGATAGTGGCATTAATTGGGCTAAATTTAAAAAAAGCTGTCGCTCATACGAAACTCTTAAATTTTACTAGCAATATCGTTGCTCTTGGTATTTTTATAGCCGGCGGACAGATGCTTTGGGCTGTTGGACTTTTGATGGCAGTTGGTCAAATTTTAGGAGCATATTTTGGATCAAATCTTGTCATTAAAAAAGAGGTAAAATTTATTAGAACAATGTTTCTAGTGGTAGTAGCAGTGACCATTTGTAAATTGATTTTCGATTATTTCAGAGTTTAAAATTAAAAATGTTTTAACAATAATTTTGTTACAATCACGCAAAATTCTAAATCCAAGGTAAATTAATGAAAGATTTGTTTCTATTTTCAAATTTCCTAAATAGCTCCCACGCCTTTATATATGCGTTTCACTTTCTGCTTGTAGCTTTGATTGTTATCATAGTTGCTTATATAGCAAGGAGTAAGATGCAGCTTGTACCAAGAGGTCTTCAAAATATAGTTGAAGCTTATTTGGAGGGCGTTATATCGATGGGAAGAGATACTTTAGGCAGTGAAAAACTAGCTAGGAAATATCTTCCACTTGTTGCAACTATCGGTTTTATCGTATTTTTTTCAAATGTTGTAGGTATTATTCCTGGATTTGAGTCACCAACATCAAGTCTAAATTTAACTCTGGTTTTGGCTTTGGTTGTATTTATTTATTACAACTTTGAGGGCATTAGAAAAAATGGATTTTTTAAATACTTTGGACACTTTATGGGGCCGAATAAATTTCTAGCTCCTATTATGTTTCCAGTTGAAGTCATCTCGCATCTTTCACGTGTAGTTTCGCTATCATTTCGTCTTTTTGGTAATATCAAGGGTGATGATCTATTCTTGCTAGCAATGCTTACACTTGCACCTTGGTTTGCTCCACTTCCAGCTTTCGCACTTTTAACGCTTATGGCTGTTTTGCAAACATTTATTTTCATGATGCTAACTTACGTTTATCTAGCTGGTGCCGTTGCTATTAGTGAGCACGAGCATTAAAATTTAAAGCCATATTTTTATATGGCTTTTTCCTTTTTAAAACTATTTAAATTTTTAAATCACCTTTTTTATTTTCCAGTCAAAACGCTCATTTTTAGATATTTTAAAAGAAAGTATCGCTAAAATACGCCTTAAAAATTTGCATAAATTTAAAGGTAAAAATATGTTTGAAGTCGTTATTGGTTTAGAAGTTCACACTCAGCTTAATACAAAAACTAAAATTTTCTGCTCTTGCTCGACTAGCTTTGGCGACGAGGCAAATACTCACGTTTGTCCGACCTGCTTAGCTCTGCCTGGAGCGCTACCTGTGCTAAACAAAGAGGCTATAAAAAAGGCTATCAGCTTTGGCACGGCGATAAACGCTAAGATAAATAAAAAATCAGTCTTTAATAGAAAAAACTACTTCTATCCAGACCTTCCAAAGGCATATCAAATTTCACAGTTTGAGATCCCTATCGTAGAAGGTGGCGAGCTAATAATCGATGTAAATGGCATTAAAAAGCGTATCGGCGTAACAAGAGCGCACCTTGAAGAGGATGCTGGAAAGAACATCCATGAAGAAACCGAGAGTCTGGTTGATCTAAATAGAGCCGGCACACCACTTCTTGAGATAGTTAGTGAGCCAGATCTTAGAAGCAGTGATGAGGCGGTGGCTTATCTTAAAAAACTACACTCAATCCTTCGCTTTTTAAACATCAGTGACGCAAATATGCAAGAGGGAAGCTTCCGTTGCGACGCAAATGTCTCTATACGTCCAAAAGGCGACACTAAGCTTTACACAAGGGTTGAGATAAAAAATCTAAACTCATTTAAATTTATCCAAAAAGCGATCGATTACGAGGTGGAGCGCCAAAGTGCAGCTTGGGAAGATGGCAAATATGACGAAGAGGTTTATCAAGAGACAAGGCTGTTTGACACGACAAATTTAGTGACAAGATCTATGCGTGGCAAAGAGGATAGTGCGGAGTATAGGTACTTTCCTGACCCTGATTTGCTGCCTGTTGAAGTGTCAGAGCAGATGTATAACGAAGCGATAAAAATTCCAGAGCTTGCCGAACAAAAGGTAGCAAGATACGTTAGCGAGCTAGGCGTAAAAGAGAGTGATGCGCTAAATTTAACTCAAAGCGTTGAGATGGCTAGATATTTTGAAGAGCTGATCGCCGCTGGAATTCAGCCAAAGCTTGCTACTACATGGCTAATAGTCGAGCTTCTTGGCCGCTTAAATAACGGCGTAACGATCGAGACAAGCCCAGTTAGCAGCGCTAAGATGATAAATTTACTAAAGCGCATAGAAGATGGAACGATAAGCGGCAAGGCTGCAAAAGAGGTGCTAGACTATCTAATGGAAAATGATGCGGACGTCGATAGTGTCATCGAAAAACTTGGCTTGAAACAAGTGAGCGACGACTCAGCGATCATCGCGATCATAGATCAAATTTTAGCTGCAAATGCCGATAAAGTAGAAGAGTATAAAAACGGTAAAGATAAGATGTTTGGTTTTTTTGTCGGTCAGGTGATGAAAGAGGGCAAGGGTGCCTTTAATCCAGGCAAGGTCAATGAGCTTTTAAAGGCCAAAATAGGCTAAAAAAGGGCTAAAATGAGTATAGCAGTCATCGGAGCTGGCAAGTGGGGCAGTGCGCTTTTTTACGCATTTAGCGAAAATAATGAGTGTGTTATCAGCTCAAGAACGCCAAGAGAGATGCCAAATTTTGTAAGCTTGGATGAAGCTTTGGAGTGCGAATACCTAGTTTGCACGATCCCAACGCAAGCTACAAATTTATGGCTAAAGCAAAACTACAAAAACAAAGGTCAAAAGATCCTAGTCGCTAGCAAGGGCATAGACACGGCAAATCTTAAATTTTTAAATGAAATTTACGAGGATTTTGTTGATAGAGAAAATTTAGCCTTTCTTTCAGGGCCGACCTTTGCAAAAGAGATCATGCAAAAGCTGCCTTGCGCCTTGGTGGTAAATTCTAAAAACCAAAATTTAGCTTCAAAATTTGCCTCATTTTTCCCAAGCTACATGAAAGCATACACCTCTGATGACGTGATCGGTGCTGAAGTGTGCGGGGCGTATAAAAACGTGATCGCCATAGCTGGCGGCATCTGTGACGGCCTTGGTCTTGGCAACAACGCAAGAGCAAGTCTCATTTCACGTGGGCTTGTCGAGATGGCTAGATTTGGCAAATTTTTTGGCGCAAAAGATGAGACATTTATGGGGCTAAGCGGTGCAGGCGATCTTTTCTTAACCGCTTCATCGATACTCTCGCGCAACTACCGCGTAGGTCTTGGCATCGCAAGACACGAGAGATTAGAAAAAATTTTAAATGAGCTTGGCGAAGTGGCAGAGGGCGTCGATACTGCAAGGGCTATTAGCAAGATCGCTAAAGAGAGAGGTATATATGTCCCAATTGCTAGCGAGGTTGAAAATATGCTAAATGGCAAAGATGTTTTTGAGAGCGTAAAATCACTTTTGGGAAGAAGATGAAAGCTTTAAAATTTATATTTTTTGTAGCCATTTTTGCTCTGGAGCTTAATGGCGTAGAAGTGAGCCTAAGAGCTAAGGTCTCGCAGATGATAATGGTTGGCTTTAATGGAGCTAGCACAAAGGATGCTGTATTTCGTGCGATGCTAAGCGACGCTGGATACGAGAGATTTGGCGGAGTAATGCTACTTGGCAGAAACATCACCAACAAAGCCCAGCTAAAAGCAAGCATAAAAGCTATCAAAGAAAAAAGCCCTAAAATTTTCATCGCCATAGACGAAGAGGGCGGCAATGTAAGCCGTATGAAGGATAAGAGCTTTGATGGCCCATATCCTAGTGCATACGAGGTCGCAAGTACGCTTGATATCAAAAGCGCATATGATCTCTACTCAAAAATGGCTATAAATTTAAAAGAGTGCGGTATAAATCTAAATTTTGCCCCAGTGGTCGATCTACACGACGAAAACTCGCCGATCATCGCCGCTAAACAAAGGGCGTTTAGCGAGTATGCAAGCAAGGTAGTGATCTATGCTGATGCTTTTATGGACGCATTTAAAGAGCAGGGCATTTTAACGACACTTAAGCACTTTCCAGGGCATGGCAGCTCAAAAGAGGACTCGCATAAAAATAAGAGCGAGGTCACGCTAAGCAAGGATGCGCTGCTACCATATAAAGACGCCATAAGCACTGGTAGAGCGCAGATCATCATGATCGGACACCTTTTTGTAAAAGGCATCGACGAGGACAATCCAGCCACACTTTCTAAAAAAATAATAACCGATATGTTACGAAATGAACTTAAATTTAATGGCGTGGTTATCAGCGATGATATGCTGATGAAAGGCGTTGGCGACCATGCTTTGGCGCAAAAGGTGGTGAAATTTATAAACGCTGGAGGCGATATCTTACTTTTTAGCGAGTTTAAGATAAACAACCAAAGAACGGCCGATCTAGTCGCTCAAATCATAGTCGATGCAGTAAACGAGAAAAAGATCAGCAAAGAGCGAATCGATGCTTCATATAAGAGGATAATGGCTCTAAAAGCGAAGCTTTAATGGTTGCTCTGATGAGTTGCAATCCACTTATTAAGAAATAGAAAATTAGAGTGGAATTTTAAGAGACTTTAAAAAGTACTTTAGACTAGTAAATTTCTAGCAATCTCGTCTTTTTCTAAATCAAAGTATAAAACATTAAGCCACATATTGTTTTCATATCTAAATTTCATAGCTTTTTGGTCAACACCACTTATTCTTGGGTAGACAAGATAAAGCCTACCACACTCGTATTTCTTACCGTAAGCGTAGAGTTGATATAGGTCGGCTTGTGAGATATCATCTTTTGACTTTACGATCTTCCATTTTGTGTCGGCTATAAATTTATCTTCTAAAAATATATCAGGCCTTAGTCTAAAGCTCTTTGGATTTTCTACGAGGTGCTTTTCGGAGTGTTGCAGTATGACGCCGGGAAGCTTTTTCTTTATAAAATTTCCAACATAGCTTTCAAAGAGTGCATTCATGTCAAACAGCAAAGCAAAAGCCACATCGTTACCTCTATACGGACTAAACGACTTATTTTGTAAAAATATCTTACTCCATAAAAGCGCTTGCTCATAGTGTTTTGTTTGGCGATTTAGTTTTAACCGGCTAAAGTCCGCGTTTATATCAGAGCTAGATGAAATTTCATCAAAAATAAATAAATATTCCCTGATAAGCCGTTGATTTCTGCTTGATTTTGAGCGCCTGTATAAAAACTCGAGCGTACTTTTTATGAGGCGACTTTCGGCTCTATCTATGGAAAATTCCTGATAGTAAACGTAAAATCTCTCTTTATGCACGATATTTTTACGTATTTGCTCCGAGATTTTTAGCTTTCCTTTTAAAAATTTTAGATTATCTTCCAGTTCCACATAGTCGCTTTTTATGCCTATTTTTATGAGTTTTGATACTTCATCTAGGAACATCGATATAAAAATTTCAAAAAGCGGTAAATTTAGGCTTTTTAAATTTGCTATGTTTATATTTTTAAATGGATGGTTTTTTAAAGTTTTTAACATTCTCAGTAAAATTCTTTTAGAATTTTCTACCGCTTCTTTATTGCTGCCATTGTCGTTATCATGGATTTTTGGAAGTATCTCAAGGCTATCGCCGCTTTTTGTCTGGATGATACCGACGTAGTTTTGAGCTTGTAAAAAATCGCCCTTTTTGTCTCTACCGGGCTTTAAAAACTCTACTGTGGCAAAATTTTCTCTAGTAAAGTTATCTACGGCTTTAAATAGGTCTTGGTCGTCTTCCGGGCGAAATTTTTCAAACTCTATTAAGTATTTGGTCATTGCTCTTGCGTTTTGTTTTGTTCGTAAATTTTTATATAACTTTGAGGGTTGTTGAAAGTTTCTTGATCGCTTATCTCATATAGTACTTTATCGTCTATATCGTCGATTTTTAGTCCAAATAATTCTTTTGTAGCCATATTTTTCTTGATTTTAACAAACTGAAGATCTTTGTTTTTCTGATTATCTCCTAGCACTAGCCTTATCTTTTCCCAATCGTCATAAAAATACTCTTGCAGTAGCGGTAAAATTTTGTTTTTAAAGACATTTGCAAGCGTTTCCATGTCTGACACATTTATAAAATAAGCATGTCCTATCGTGTGGTCTCTGTCGTAAAGATACTCTATGCGTTCGTTTATCGTTTTTAGCATTTGTCCGATATCTATGCCAGCAACTTCTTTTAGATTATTGTATTCTGGCATCATCTCCACAAATTCAAACCTTCTTCTAAGTGCCGTATCCATAAGGGCTATGCTGCGATCCGCCGTATTCATCGTGCCTATTATATATAAATTTGACGGCACTCCAAATTTTTCTTTTGAGTATGGTAGCTCCACCATTATCTCATCAGTCGCTCCGAGCCTTTTTGACGGCTCTATAAGAGTTATGAGCTCCCCAAAAATTTTAGAGATATTTCTGCGGTTGATCTCGTCGATAAAGATGGCATATTTTGGTGTGTTTTCATTAAAAAACTTTTGTCGCTCATATTTTGGCATATCGCAAAAATCCCTAAGTTTGCCCTTATAATTACTAAGAAGCAAAGCATTTTCGCAGCACTGATAAAAAATTCCTTTTGATATTTCATAAGTTATATCGCCATCTTCGTTTTCACTATCAAATAGAGGCTTTATGCCCTCAACAAATTCCTCATATCCATAGCTTTGGTGAAATGTTATAAATTTTATTTGTCTACTTCGTATATATTCATCAAATTTATTTTTTAGATCATTTCTGTTTTCGCTTATATCAACTTTTCTTTCTTCTATTATCTCAATAGCCTTTACTACTGTGGTGTATGTCTTTCCAGTTCCTGGAGGGCCATATAAAATTTGATTAAGGGGATAAGTTAATTTTTTGTCATTATCGGTCATTTTATATCCTTCATTATCGCTATTATTATGTTGATTGTTTTCTATATTTTTATAAAATTTGTCATATGCTAGCTGATATATATTTGTTAGCGCTTTGAGTAAGCTTGTGTAGTCTAGAGCTGTAAATGTTTCTATATTTTCTATGGCAAAAAATATATTTTTTTCAAATTCAAATTCAAATTTATCAAGTTTAAAACCATCGATATGTATCTTTTTGCATTCTGACTCCAAGAAGTTATATATTTCATCTTTTAGTTTTTCTTCTGCATCGCTTAGTTTTGTATCAATTAGTCCTATGGATATATAAAAATTACTTGGTTTTGCTAAAACGGCAAAATAAATAACCAAATGAGATTCGTTTTTAAAGGGCTTATATCTATTCCATATATATTTTGAAATGTTTCCGCTATTTTGCCACTTCCCATGATCTACGGTTTCAAAGCCATTAAATATATTATTAGAAAAAATTTTTAAATTTTCACAAAAATTACTTAATTTGCGGCGTGTTGTTTCGTCGTTTTTGCGATAAGTTATATCTTGAGCGTATCTATTTGTAAAATACTTAAACCCTTCTAAAATTTTATTTTTTAAATCATCGTTTATCATATTCCTCTCCTGTAGTTTTTGATTGCTCACATTATTCTATAGCTTATACTTTTTAAGTATCTTTTTACAACCCATCAAATTCTTTTTTTAGTTCGTCTCTTAGCTCTTCAGCTCTATCTTCGCCGTTTTTAAAATTTATCTTTATAAAGCCATCAAGCTCGTCCAAGATCGCAAAGAGTTCGCTCTCCCAGCTTAAATTCTCTTGCTTTGATAAAGTTTCTAATTTTTCTCTTATTTGCTCTAGGGCATCTAATGCTTTATCTTTTTCAGACTCACTATTTAACGCATTTTCAAATAAAATATCTTGCCTTAAAGCGTTTATTTTTTTAAATATTACGTTGCAAAATTTTGGATATTTCTCAGCATTGCTTAAATTTTCTAAAACCTCTTGTGTGGCCTTTTGATAGGCTGGCACCGCCCCCTCTTCGTCGAGCTTTCTAGTTAGTTTTTGTATCTGAAAATATAAAATAAGCGCTGCAAAGAACGCAAGCAGCAAATAAATCGTCACATTATTCATTTTTACTCCTTTTTCTAAATTTATCTATGCTAATTATCGCAAGTGCCAGCCAGATCATACAAAACGAGATGACCTTGTAGCCGTCTAAATTTTCGCCGTAAATGAAGACCGCACAAAGGATCGCGATGGTCGGCGAGATGTATTGCAAATAGCCAATCGTTGTTAAATTTATCCTTGTTGCCGCTGCGTTAAAAGCGACAAGTGGCACGATGGTTACGATGCTTGAAGCAATCATTAAAAGTGAGTCTTCATTTAGTCCAAAGTGGCTTTTATCTAAAAATGCTATGTAAAGGACGTAAGCAAGTGCAAATGGGAACATAAAAAATGTCTCTATAAAAAGCCCGTTAAATGCGCTAATCTTTGCCATCTTTCTAACTGCTGCGTAAAATCCAAATGAAAGTGGCAAAATAATGGAAACTAATGGCAATCCACCTTGGGCATAAATTTGTACACTAATGGCTAAAACGACTATACAAATGGCTAAAATCCCGCTTTTATTTAGCCTTTCTTTAAAGATGATAACGCCAAGGAGCATGCTTATTAGTGGATTTATAAAATAGCCCAAGCTTGTGTCAAGAATTTTTCCATTGCTAACCGCATAGACATAAACGCCCCAGTTTGTGGTGATAAATATGCCACTCAAAAATAAGGTTTTTAGCGAACGAATATCTTTAAGTAAAGTAAAAATTTCTCCCATTCTGCCACTAAAATAAAGCACTCCAGCCATTAAGAAAAATGACCAAATGACTCTGTGGGCTAAAATTTCATAAGCATCGACATCTTTGCTAAAGAGGTTGAAATAAACCGCCAAAAACCCCCACATAAAAAAGGCGCTAAGCGCGAGAATAACGCCTTTTTGGCTCTCATTTAGTCTTGGTATTTTTGTCGCCTTTTATAGAATTTATACTATCTATCATCAAAAGTGTGACCGAGATGGCTAGGCAGATCATTAAAAAGTATGAGCTTTTCTCCAGTCTCTCGCCGATAGCAAATGAGACAAAAAGCATCATTATAGGCTCAAAATATGTAAGCAAACCTAGTACATTTATCGGCACGAGCGTGCTTGAGAGGATCTGGGCGATGAGGGCTATGCCGCTGATAGCACCAAGCAAGATGAGCAGATAGTAGATGTTTGGATTTTGGCTCATCACGTAGTTCATATCGGCTGTGAGCGCAAAATAAAATGAGAATAAAAACATAAAAATTATCTCTATAACAAAGCTTGAGAAATTTGCAAGGTTGTAGTACTTTCTAATGGCAAAATAGACTGGATAAAGGCAAAAAACTACAGCGCTCTCCCACGAGATGCCGCCGCTTAGTATAGCTGTGCTAAAGACGCCAAGGGCTGCAAAAAATATCGAGGCTAGCTTTGTTTTAGAGAGGTGCTCTTTAAAAAATATCCGTCCAAAAAGGACCATGACTATTGGCATGATGAGGTAGCCGATAGAGACTTTTAGCGCTGATCCGTTGCTTGGAGCCCAGAGATAGAGCCACATCTGAAATGAGACAATGAGCGAGGTAGCTAGTAAAACTAGTAAAATTTTAGGTTTTAGCTTTATTTTTAGAAGTAAAAATTTGAAATTTCGCTGCTGTTTTAACAAAAAAATGGCTGCGATGACAAAAGGCATGGCAAAGATCATGCGGTATCCAACAAGAGCTTGCGTGCTGATGGGGTTCATGAGCACTGACATGTAGTAGATGCAGTTAAACAAAACAGATGCCAAAAGCGAATAAAATATGCCTTTTATCATGAAAAAATTCTGCTCCTTTTTGGGTAAATTTAAAGTAGCGATTGTAGGCAAAATATCTTTAATAGCCCATTAATGGCTTTTATTTTTTAAGTTTGCCGTGATATAATCAGCGTCTAATTTAAGGCAAAAAAGATAGGAAAATAAATGACTTGGAACCGCGATAGCTGGAGAGAATTTAATATCTTGCAACAACCAAATTATCCAGATTTAAAAGAGCTTAAAGAGGTCGAAGAAAAATTAAAATCGCTTCCTCCTTTGGTCTTTGCTGGCGAGGCTAGAAGTTTAAAAGAAGAACTTGCAAAAGTTTGTAATGGCGAGGCATTTTTGCTTCAAGGTGGCGACTGCGCTGAGAGCTTTACAAATTTTAATGCAAACAACATCAGAGATATGTTTAAGGTTTTACTTCAAATGGCGATAGTTTTAACCTTTGCTGGTGGCTATCCAGTAGTAAAAGTGGGCCGCGTGGCAGGGCAGTTTGCAAAGCCTAGGAGTAGTGATTTTGAAGAGGTAAATGGCATTAAGCTTCCAAGCTATAGAGGCGACATCATAAATGGCTTTGAATTTGACGAAAAGGCAAGAGTACCTGATCCAAAACGCATGATAGAGGCATATTATCAAAGCGCATCTACGATGAACTTACTTAGAGCCTTTTCAAGAGGTGGTTTGGCCGACCTTCATCAAGTGCATAAGTGGAATTTAGGCTTTGTTAAAAAGCCAGAGATCGGCGAGAAATACGCAAAATTAGCTGATGAGCTAACAAAGACGCTTTCTTTTATGGCAGCTTGTGGCATCACTTCAGCAAATACGCCAGTCATAAATCAAACCGCGGTTTATACATCTCACGAGGCACTTTTACTACCTTATGAAGAGGCATTGACTAGGGTTGATAGTCTTAGCGGTGAGTGGTACGACTGTTCGGCTCATATGCTTTGGATAGGTGAGAGAACACGTGGTATAAACGACGCTCACGTACATTTTTTAAGTGGTGTGAAAAATCCTATCGGTGTAAAGATCGGACCAAGTGCAAAGGCTGAAGATGTCGTCGCACTTGCAAATAAACTAAATCCAGAAAATGAAGCTGGTAGACTAAATGTGATAATCAGAATGGGCGCTGACAAGATAGGCGAAAATTTACCAAAAATTTTAAGAGAGCTAAAGCGAGAAGGGCTAAATATCGTTTATAGCATCGATCCGATGCATGGCAACACTGTAAAAACATCAAATAACTACAAAACCAGAGAATTTGACAAGATAATAAGCGAAGTTAGAAGCTTTTTTGAAATTCACAAAGCTGAGGGCACAAGAGCTGGTGGCGTGCATCTTGAGATGACAGGTCAAGATGTGACTGAGTGCACGGGTGGGGCATTAAACATAACTGAAAGTTCGCTTGAGCAAAGATATGAAACACAATGTGACCCAAGGCTAAATGCTGATCAGGCACTTGAGCTTGCATTTTTGATGGCTGATCTAGTTAAAAAAGCTTAAATTTATAAAATTTGGAGAAGAAGATGGTAAATGTTTATGACTTAATCGTTGTTGGTGGCGGACCCTGTGGAATTGCTAGCGTAGTTGAGGCAAAAAGAAATGGCTTAAATAATGTTTTGCTTCTTGAAAAAGGCGATAATCACAGCCAAACGATAAGAAAATTTTATAAAGATAATAAACGCGTAGATAAAGAGTATAAAGGGCAAGATAGTACGATACATGGCGTAGTTTCATTTGAGGATGGCACGAAAGAGAGTACGCTTGATTATTTTGATAAGCTACTTGATACTGAAAAGATTGAAGCTTTTTTTAACTCTGAAGTAGAGAGTGTGAAAAAAGATGGAGAAATTTTTAAAGTAACTACCTCAAAAGCCGTCTATGAAGCTAAAAATGTGATGATATCAATTGGCAAAATGGGACGACCAAATAAGCCTGATTATAAAATTCCGCCTTCACTAAACGCGGTTGTAAATTTTAACCTTGATAGCTGTACGAACGGCGAAAAGGTGCTTGTCGTAGGTGGTGGAAACTCAGCAGTTGAGTATGCGATCGAGCTTTGCCAATACAATAAAACCACAATCGCTTATAGAAAAGATAATTTTAGCCGCGTAAATGAGACAAATTTAAGCGCGCTTTGGGAGCTAGAAAAGCACGGTAAGATAAAAGTTAGACTAAATCACGATATAAAAGAGATAGATAACGAATCAGGCAAAGTTAGAGTGCATTACGAAAATGGCAAAATTCGCGTTTATGACAGAGTTGTCTATGCAATAGGTGGCTCAAGTCCGGTTGATTTTTTACAAAAATGTCAGATAAAAATTGATGAAAAAGGCACTCCAATAGTTGATAGCAACTACCAAAGTAGCGTGCCAGGACTTTATGTGGGCGGTGACATCGTGCTAAAAAATGGTGGCTCAATAGTCGTTGCTCTAAATCACGCTCATCACGTCATAAAAGACATTTTAAAGGGCAAGGTATAAGCTTGATAAATAAAATTTTACTAGCTATTTTTTGTTTGATAGTTGGCTTTTGCCTATCGTTTTTTAAATCTCCAAAAGAAGATGAAGCGCCAAAAGATACTAATCAAACGATTTATTCTATAAATTTTGACAATTTGCCAGAAGAAGAGAGACAAAAGTACATCAGCAAAGATGATCTTTACGAATATGGTGGATATATAACTCCAAAAAGCTATATCCAAAATTTTACTGAAACGAACGATCAAAATTTATCAAATGATGTAAATGAACTTCAAGAACAAGTTCGTGAGCTAAGTAAAAAAAATAAAATTTTAGCTACTGATAATGTCGATATCAGCGAGAAAAATTTAGACTTTATAAGCAAAATTTCAGAGATGAAAAAAAATATCGAAAATGAAAAAAATGAGATAGTTGAGAAAAATCAAAAGACACTAGGCGAGCTTGAAGCGCAACACTTTGAAAATATACAAACTCTCACAAAACGGCTAAATGAAGCTCAAGCTGATATGATTGAGAGCTCAAAAGCCTATGAAAAAAAGATAATAGACCTTGAAAATGCGATAAATGAGGCAAAAAATGGCGATGAAAGTAAGGTAAAAGATATCGAAGCAAATTTTGCTAAATTTAAAGAGATGGCTGAGGCAAATTACACAGCTTTAAAAGAGCAAAATATAGAGCTAAATACGACACTGGCTCAAAAAGACGCGCTAATAAAAGAGTACGAAAATACTCAAAATGAAAAAGATAAAAACGAAAAAAGAGAAATTTTGCTTTTAAAAGAGGAGATTGAGCGAGCAAAGAGTGATGCTAAGACACAAAAATTTAGCTACGAAAAAGAGATAAATGCACTAATTGATGGCTTTGAAACGCAAAAGAGTGTTATGGAGGATGAGCTTTCCAAAAAGGCAAATAAGATAATTGATCTTGAGGAGGCTCTTGAGTCAAGCAAGACTGCCTTAAAAGATAGAATTTATGAACTTGATGAGATAAAGAAAAATTTAAACTCAAAAGATTTGGCAGTTGAGAACTATAATGGTAAAAATTTAGAGCTAAACGCCTCTCTTGCGGCACTTCATAAAAGTTTTAATGATCTAAAAGAAAAAAATCTTAAAAGCGAGCAGGAAAATAAACTCGCAAATGAAAATATAAATTTGCTTAAAAAAGAGCTTGAACGGATAAATTTGATAAACAAAAAGCTAGAGAAGCAAAATTTAGATGCAAATGCAAGTCTAAGTGAGCTAAATAAAAAGCTAAATTTAAGTGAAGAGAGCTTTAAAAATGCACGAGATGAGCTAAAGACGCTTGATGCAAAGACGAATAAATTTTTAAAAACTTTGTTTGAGCAAAATCAAACTATCTCTTTGCAGACTCAAAAGCTTGGTTTAAATGACAGTGAGTTAAAAAATTTAAGTGCAAAGATAAACTTAAAAGATGAAAAGATAAAAGAGCTAGAAAATAATCTCACGCGAACAAGTCAAATGCTAGCAGCAAAGCAAAGTGAGCTAGAAGCTCAAAAAAGGACGCTAAAGATCGATATGCAAAATTATGAAATTTTGCGTCAGCAAATAAATATTTTGCAAAAAAAGATAGCCGATACGTCGGCTCTTTTTGCTGATAGTAATAAAAGTGGTGGTAAAAATTTACTAAGCTTACAAAATGAGCTAGAGAGTGCAAAACATAAGTTAAACGAGAGCAATAAGACGATTGAAAGGTTAAATTCTAAAATAAACGAACTTAGCTCATCTAGCGCAAAAGGAAGTCCAGTAAATGCCAAAATCATCGAACTTCAAAAAGATATCGAGCAAAATTTAAATAGGCAAGATGAGCTTGAAAATGAAAATGTGAATTTAAAAAGTATCTTACAGGCGACAACTAAACCAGAGACGCCAACAAAGCTAGTTTTGATCTCTAGCCTTGAGTGTGATGACATGGACGCAAAAGATAAGATTAGCGTGATGTGTAAGAATAGAGTGAGCGAATTTTTGCAAAGATTTAACTCAAACTACCTTTATGAGATAATTCCGATCGTAGATAAGAAAAATTTTGTCATCCCATCAAATGTGGCTCAAAGCATCAAAAAAGATGATCTTGGCAGGCTAAACAACTATGTAAATTATGGCGTTGGTAAAGAGCGCGCAAAGGCAGCAGCCGAGCTTATAAAAGAGGAATTTGGCGATTTTGCAAGGATCAGCTTTAGCTCAGAAGTGATCGTGAAAGATGTCACGCGCGGCTTTATTATCAAGGTTTATAGATGATCTTGGCTCAGCTAAAAAGTGGCTATCGCTACAACAGCGATACGCTGGTACTTTATGATTTTATAAGCTCAAGTTTGAAAAATTTTTCAGGCAGGATTTTAGACGTTGGCGCAGGATGTGGGATACTTGGGCTTTTGCTTAAACGCGACTTTAAAAATTCTAGCCTAAGCTTGCTTGATATCTTGCAGATAAATGGTGAAATTTCTAAATTTAATGCCAGCCAAAATAACCTGAAAGCAGAAATTATAAATACTGACTTTGCAAAATTTAAAGATAGCGAGAAATTTGACCTCATCGTATCAAATCCTCCATTTTATCACGAGGGTACGAAACAAAGCGAAGATGAGCATATAAAGGCTAGTAGATACACAAGCTCTTTGGATTTAAAAGACTTTATAAAAGCTATAAGTGTAAATTTAAAGCCTCACAAAAGGGCATTTTTTTGCTATGCACCTGATGATCTTGGTCAGATTGTAGCGTGCCTAAAAGAGTTTAAGCTAAATTTAGTAAGCCTAAAATTTATTCATACAAAGGCTGATAAACCAGCAAATTTGGCCCTGTTTGAGGTAAGAAATAATTCAAACTCAAAGCTAAAAGTTTTGCCGCCTTTAGTGATGAGTGAAAATGGCTCGCATACAAAAGAGGCGATTGAAATTTTTAAAAAAGCTGATACAAACAGCGTTGATTATCAGGAGCTAGCGTGAGAGTGCAAGGCTTTAGCTATGAGTTTGATGCCAGCTTTTGCGAGAGCTGTGGCGGCAAGTGTTGCACGGGAGAGAGTGGCTACATTTGGATAAACGAAGAAGAAATTTCAAAATTTTGCACCGCATTTCATATGAGTAAAGATGAGTTTGAAAAGCAGTTTTTAATAAGAGTTGGGCTAAGGTGTAGCATAAAAGAGAAGCCTTATGAAGATGGCTTTGCTTGTGTATTTTTTGATGAAAAAAATAAAAACTGCTCAGTTTATGAGCTAAGGCCACAGCAATGTAGGACTTTTCCGTTTTGGAATTATTTTAAAAAAAATTTAAAGGAGCTAAAAGCAGAATGCATTGGCGTAAAATTTTAGTATTTTTTATGAGCGTATTTTTTAACTCGCAGCTACTTTTGGCTGACGATAATAAAAGTATAAATTTACGCCTAATGCAAGCTTTATTGTTTCAAGATAGCGGAGATGTGAATGCTAGCATTCAAGCTTACTCAAACATTTTTAAAGATACAAATCAAAAAGCTTATTTAAAAGAGGCGATCAAACTCGCCTTTGCTACAAAAAATGAAAATTTAGACGCTTTGATAAGTGAAGGCGAAAAAAGCTTAAAAGACGACAGCGATTTTATCCGTATAAAGGTGGCAAATTTAGTAAATCTTTCAAAGCTAAATGAGGCTAAAAGTTTAATGCAAGAGCTTGCCACAAAAGAGCCAAATGCCCAAAATTTACTCATGCTTGGCACTATTTGTATGATGCAAAATGAAACAACGACTGCGCTAAAATACTTTGAAGAGGCATACTCGCTAAAGCAAGAAGAAGAAAATTTGCTCCGTATCGTTGATATTTTGATAAATCGCATGGATAAGATAAAAGACGCTACAAAATATCTTGAAAAATTTAGAGATGAACAAGGCTGCACGCTAAAGACTTGCGAGCTTTTGGCTGAAATTTACTCCCAGCAAAGAAATTTCCCAAAGGTGATCGAACTCTTTGAGGAGCTCTATGAGCTAAGTCACGACACTTCGTATATTGATAAGATCGTGCAGTTTTTTATCTATGATAAAAATTACAAAGCAGCAATTGAAATTTTAAAAAAATATAGCTACAACGATATGGCGCTTATGGATCTTTATGCGGCGACTAGTAATTTTGGTGATGCATATATACTTGCTGTTAAAATTTATAACGATAGCAGGGATTTAAATTTTTTAGCAAAAGCCGCGATTTACGAATACGAGATGAATAAAGACAACTTGAACGAACAAAAAATGGCTGAAATTTTAGATAAATTTGAAGCTAGCGTGCCAAAACTAGAAAATGATATGTTTTTTAACTATTATGGCTACTTGCTGATAGATCATGATATAGATCCTAGAAAGGGTATAGAGCTTGTGCAAAAGGCACTTGCTATCTCGCCTGAGTCGCCTTATTATGAGGATTCGCTAGCGTGGGGATATTTTAAGCTTGGTGAGTGCAAAAAGGCAAAGGGCATTATACAGCACGCGATGAAAGATATTGATTTTAGAGCTTCAAAAGAGGCAAAAGAGCATTTGCACCTAATAGAGCGCTGTATAATAAATCTAAATAAAAGGCTTAAAAAATGATACTTGATGAGATAATTAAAAAAACTAAAGATGATCTTGAAAAAAGAAAAGCAGACTTCCCTGAGGAGTGGCTTGGTCGCTCGCTCGCGTACAATCCATACGTGCCAAGAGATGTTTTAAGTGCGCTTAGAGCAAGTCAAAACGAGCCTATAAAAATCATAGCTGAGATTAAAAAAGCAAGCCCAAGTAAGGGCGTGATAAGAGAGGATTTTGAGCCTATAAAAATCGCTCAGGAATACGAGCCATACGCAAATGCCTTTAGTATTTTAACTGAGCCACATTGGTTTAAAGGTAGCATCGAGTATATCACTCAAGTTAGGCGCTACGCATCAAGGCCGATCCTTAGAAAAGATTTTATCGTTGACAAGTATCAAATTCTTGAAGCTCTTGTTTATGGGGCGGATTTTATCTTGCTCATCGCAAAAGCGTTAACTCAAAATGAGCTAAAAGAGCTTTTAGACTACGCTCATCATTTAGGTCTTGAAGTTTTGGTTGAAACTCACGACGCGAGTGATGTGAAAAAGGCTATCTTTGCAGGAGCAAATATAATAGGTATAAATCATAGAAATTTAGATGATTTTACGATGGATATGAGCCTTTGTGAGAAGCTCATACCACTTTTGCCAAATGGCAAGATAATAGTCGCTGAAAGCGGGCTTTACGAGCATGAACAGCTTAGAGAGCTAAGCAAAATAGGCGTAGATGCTTTCTTGATAGGAGAGCATTTTATGAGGCAAGACGATATAAAAAATGCCGTCAAAAAGATAAAGGAGGGCGAGTAATGCAGCACCTTTGTGCCCCTTGGAGAAGCGAATACTTTAGCGCTAAAAAAGATAGCTGTGTTTTTTGTGATGTTATAAACTCAGATGATGATGATAAAAATGGTGTGCTTTTTCGAGCTAAACATTGTTTTGGGATTATGAATTTATATCCGTATTCTCCAGGGCATTTTATGATAATACCAAATCAGCATACCGACAAGATCGAAGAGCTTGATGAGCAGACTTGGTTTGAGATGAGTAAATTTGTAAGGCTTGGAGTTGAAATTTTAAAAAAAGAGCTTTATGCTAATGGCGTAAATATAGGTATGAATTTAGGCAAGGCCGCAGGAGCTGGGATAGCTGAGCATGTGCATTATCACCTTGTGCCAAGGTGGAATGGTGATACAAATTTTATAACCACCATCTCTGATGTTAGAGTAAATGGCACGCCATTTCATCCGCTTTTTGAGAAACTAAAAAAGGCATTTAGTGCCGTTATTTGAGCTTGATGCAGAGCAGTGGCTAGAGAAAAGAAGCTCTTTTGAAATTTTAATAGACGCAAGATCGCCACATGAATTTTTATATTCACACATAAAAGATGCCATAAATTTATATGCTTTAAATGATGCGGAACATAAAGAGGTAGGCACGATCTATAAAAGCGATAGATTACTTGCAAAGAGTCTTGGGGCAAAGTATATCTGCAAAAATTTACAAAATATCATTGATGAGGTTTATAAAAGAGCTAAAGTTGGTTCAGCTATTGGCATCTACTGCGCTAAAGGCGGGCTTAGATCAAATTCTGTTGGCTATGTTCTAAGCATGATAGGATATAGAGTTTTTAGACTTAGTGGTGGCTATAAAGCTTATAGAAATCATGTTTTAGAATTTCTAAATCGACCTTTAAGCACGAAATTTATCACTCTTTTTGGCAATACTGGCTGCTACAAAAGTAAGCTAATAAGGGCTCTAAACCCGTCAATAGATCTTGAAGCTATGGCAAATCATTTAGGCTCTGTCTTTGGGGCTATAAATGGCGCGCAGCCAAGCCAAAAAAGCTTTGAAGATGCGTTGTTTGAAAAGCTCATCACGCTAAAAGATAAAATTTGCTTTATTGAGGGTGAGAGCAGAAGAATAGGCTCGTTAAGTTTGCCAAAAAGTCTTTATGAGGCGATGCGTAGTGGCATAAATGTCGAAGTAAGTGCAAGTTTAGAAAAAAGAATTTCTTGTATAGTAGATGACTATAAAAGTGTGGATAAAGCTTTTTTTGACGAGTGTATGAAGAAAATTTCACCATTTATCGATAAAAAAGCTAGAGATGAAGCTGTGGCTAAATTTAATGAAAATGACATTGCTAAAGTAGCTGAAATTTTACTCACAAAATACTACGATAAAGTCTATAAGAAAAATGAAAATATTAATATTTTTATAAATTCTGATGACTTTGACGAAGCCGTTAAAAAGCTAAATGATATAAAAAATGAAGCAAAATTTTAGGCTTATTTTAATTAAAAAATTAAGCCAAAAATTTATACAAATGAGTTTTAGCTCTTAAAATTTTATAGTCTTTGCTCACTTAAATTTATCAATTTTACTAAAAATAATATGTTTAATTTTATGTAAAATATTTTGTATTATTCTTTTAAACTGGTTAAAAATTTTTCAATAAAATCAAAGCAATACCTAAAATTCGCTAGAAAGTTAAAATGGATTTAAAATGCTTTGGGATATAATCTGCGATAAATTTATCAAAAGGCTAAAGTGATGATAAAACAGATTTCTGGTTCACAGATGATAAGCGAGGCCTTGCACGAAGAGGGCGTTGAGATAGTTTTTGGCTATCCTGGCGGTGCAGCTTTAAATATCTACGACGAGACATATAAACAAACTTATTTTAAGCACGTTTTGGTTCGCCACGAGCAAGCAGCCGTTCATGCGGCCGATGGATACGCTAGGGTTAGTGGTAAAGTTGGCGTTGCTTTTGTGACAAGTGGCCCTGGCTTTACAAATGCAGTCACTGGCCTTGCAACAGCTTATAGCGATAGTATTCCGATCGTGCTTATAAGCGGTCAAGTACCAACATTTATGATCGGTACAGATGCTTTTCAAGAGATCGATGCAGTCGGTATTTCACGCCCCTGTGTTAAGCATAACTTTTTAGTTAATAGCGTCGAAGAGCTACCTCGTATCATAAAAGAGGCCTTTTATATCGCAAGATCAGGCCGTCCAGGACCGGTTCATATCGATATCCCAAAAAATATCACATCAAGGCTTGGTGACTTTGTCTATCCAAAAGAAATTTCTATCCCAAGCTACAAGCCAACCTATAAAGGCAACTCAAAACAGATAAAAAAAGCAGCAGTTGCGATAAATGAAGCTAAAAGGCCGCTTCTATACATCGGTGGTGGCGCGGTCGCATCAAATGCAAGCGAGATTATACGTAAATTTATGAAAAAAACTGGCATCCCAGCGGTTGAGACGCTTATGGCTCTTGGCGTGCTTGATGCAAAAGATGAGCTAAATTTAGGCATGGCAGGCATGCATGGTAGCTACGCTTCAAATATGGCACTTAGTGAGTGTGACCTTCTCATCTCGCTTGGAGCTAGATTTTGTGACAGGATCACTGGCAGGACGGATGAGTTTGCCAAACATGCAAAGATAATTCACATAGATATCGATCCAAGCTCCATCTCAAAGATCATAAACGCTCACTATCCGATAGTTGGTGATCTTACAAACGTGCTAACTGAGCTTTATGAAGAAGTCAATGCAAAGCCTGAAAACTACGCACCTTGGAGAGAAATTTTAGATAGATATTCTAAACTAAATCCACTTGGCTACACAGATAGCGACAAGGTCTTAAAGCCACAATGGGTCATCGAAGAGACCGCAAAGATAGCAGGAGCTGATGCAATAATCTCAACAGATGTCGGTCAGCACCAAATGTGGGTGGCGCAGTTTTATCCGTTTAACCGAGCAAGGCAGCTTGTCACAAGTGGTGGACTTGGCACAATGGGATACGGCCTCCCTGCAGCGATCGGCGCAAAATGTGCAAAACCAGACAATCTTGTTATAAATTTTACAGGCGATGGCTCAATACTTATGAATATCCAAGAATTAATGACTGCTCATGAGATAAATATGCCCGTTATAAACATCATTTTAAACAACAACTTCTTGGGCATGGTTCGTCAGTGGCAGACATTTTTCTATGAAAAACGCTACTCATCGACTGATCTTAGCTTGCAGCCTGATTTTGTAAAGATTGCTGAGGGATTTGGCGGAGTTGGTTTTGTTTGCAAGAGTAAGGATGAGTTTAGAAAGGCTTTAAAAGAAGCGATCGATAGCAAAAAATCAGCGATGATCGACGTTAGGATCGACCGCTTTGAGGATGTGCTTCCTATGGTTCCAGCTGGAGCTGCGATTTATAATATGATATTAAAGAGCAAGGAAGAAAAATGAGTATCAGAAGAACGATTTCGGTTATAGTTTTAAATGAACACGGCGTTTTGGCTAGAATTTCTGGGCTTTTTGCGGGCAGGGGCTACAACATCGATACGCTCACCGTTGCTCCAATACCTGAGAGCAACTTCTCAAGGCTAAGTATCGTAACAAGTGGCGACGAGAGAGTTTTAGAGCAGATCGTAAAACAGCTTCACAAACTAATACCAACATATAAAGTCATAGAAAGTGGCGAATTTGTCGAAAAAGAGATGGCTCTTGTGAAAATCCCACTTGGCGAAAATTTCGCCGGCCTTGAGGCGATACTAAAGTCGTACAACGGTATCGTTACAAATACAAACGAAAACTACATCGTTGTCATGGTGGCTGACGATGCGAGTAGGATAGAAAGCTTTTTAAAATCGATAAAGAAATTTAACCCAGTTGACGTCGTACGCGGCGGATCTGTGATAATGGATATATGATGAAACTAAGTGAAATAGCCTTAAAAGTAAATGCTACTTTTAGTGGAGAAGATATAGAAATTTTTGCTCTAAATTCTTTAAAAAATGCAAATAAAGCTGAGCTAACATATTGCGACGGCGAGAAGAATGCAAAATTTATAAGTACGTCAAACGCTGGAGCCATCTTGGTGACAAAATCGCTTTTAGACTTGGTGCCAGCTGGTATGGTCGCACTTGTGTGTGATAACCCGCACCTTGCATTTGCCTTGCTTAGTAAAGATTATGCTAAGCCACTTTTTTGCGAGCCAAAGCCATCAAATATCGCCAAGAGTGCAAAGATAATGCCAAATGTCTATATCGGCTCAAATGTGAGCGTAGGCGAAAATACGGTAGTAATGGCTGGGGCATTTTTGGGCGATAATGTGACTATCGGCAAAAACTGTATCATCCACCCAAACGTCGTCATCTATAATGACTGCGTCATCGGCAACGAGTGCCACCTGCTAGCAAACTGCGTCATCGGTAGCGACGGCTTTGGCTATGCGCATACAAAAACTGGTGAGCATGTGAAAATTTACCACAATGGCAATGTGGTTTTAGGCGATTTTGTCGAGATCGGTGCTTGCACGACTATAGATCGTGGCGTTTTTGAAAGCACGATGATCGCAAACTACACAAAGATAGACAATCTCGTTCAAATAGGCCACAACTGCGAGCTTGGAAATGGCTGCCTAATCGTCTCACAAACTGGCCTTGCTGGCTCAACAGTACTAGGCAGAAACGTCGTTATGGGCGGACAAAGCGGCTCAGCTGGTCATGTAAAAGTGGG
>NZ_LVXF01000002.1:0-68320 GCF_002092845.1 Campylobacter concisus | reverse complement strand
TTTACAACCTGTCCTTTTTTGATCTTGCCATTTGGAAGAGCTTTTTTTACAGAGCAAACTATTATATCGCCAAGTGTAGCGTATCTTCTTTTACTACCGCCAAGAACTTTTATACACATTAACTCTTTTGCACCACTATTATCAGCAACTGCAAGTCTTGTAAAACTTTGAATCATTACTCAACTCCCTTTGCCAATACAGCTTTTAAGCGAAAATTCTTGCGAGCTGAAAGTGGTCTGCACTCGATCGCAACAACTGTATCGCCTGCTCTTGTCTCATTTTTCTCATCGTGAACTAAATACTTTTTAAAGCGTTTTACAAATTTATGGTATCTTGGGTGCATAACGCGTCTTTCTACCAAAATAGTAGCTGTTTTATCTCCAGCTTTTTGTAAAACAACACCTTGAATTTCTCTTTTTAATGCCATTTTACGCCCCTTGTCTTGTTGCACTAATTGCAGTGTTGATCTGAGCTATCTCTTTACGAACAGCACCAATCTCATTAGGGTTGCTTAACTGCATAGTTTTTAGCTTTTGTCTTAAAGTAAATAAAAGCACCTTTTTCTCTTTTAGCAACGCGTTTAATTCTGCAACGCTCTTATCTTTTAACTCAGTATATTTCATTTTCACTCTCTCGCGTTACAAATTTTGATTTGAAAGGAAGTTTGTGTAAAGCCAAAGTTAGAGCTTCACGAGCTAACTCTTCGCTAACACCAGCCATTTCAAATATTATACGACCAGGTTTGATATTCATAACCCACTCTTCAACTCCAGCCTTACCTTTACCCATACGAGTTTGTAGAGGTTTTTTAGTAAGTGGCTTATCAGGGAAAACCCTAATCCAAATTTTAGCCTGTCTTTTTACGTGACGAGTTAGAGCTTGACGAGCAGCTTCTATTTGGCGAGAATTTATTCTACCAGCTTCAACGGCCTTAAGTGCAAATTCGCCAGTTGCTAAAGATGCTCCACGAGTCGCATAACCACGGTTGCGACCTTTCATTTGCTTACGAAATTTCGTTCTTTTAGGCATCAACATAATTATTTACCTCTTCTTGCTCTACGTGTTTTCTTAGGTGCTTCTTCTTCAGTTTTCTCAGGCTGAACACCTTTTTGAAGAACCTCACCTTTAAAAATCCATACTTTAATACCTATGTTTCCATAAGTCGTATGAGCCTCAGCTACACCGTAATCTATCTTTGCTCTAAGAGTATGAAGCGGAACGCGACCTTCTAGATACCACTCGGTTCTTGCCATCTCAGCACCACCTAAACGACCAGCAACTGAAATTTTGATACCTTTAGCGCCTGATTTTTGAGCACCTTGGATAACTTTTTTCATAGCACGTCTAAATGCGACACGCTTTTCAAGTTGCATAGCTACGTTTTCAGCAGCAAGTTGAGCTGAAGCTTGAGCTTTTCTTTCTTCTTTGATATTTACATTTACTTCTTTGCCGATAAGTTTGCTAACTTCGTTCTTTAGGTTTTCAACATCTTGGCCTTTTTTGCCGATGATGATACCAGGACGAGCTGCAACTACGGTTACACGAAGTTTTTTAGCCGTTCTTTCTATTAAAATTTGGCTAATTCCTGCATAGTAAAGTTTTTTCTTTAAAAATGCACGAATTTTGTAATCTTCACCGATATTTTCAGGAAGACTTTGTTTGGTTGGAAACCATCTAGATTCCCAGTTGCGGTTAATTCCTAGTCTAAGACCTATTGGATTTACTTTTTGTCCCATATTATGCTTCCTTCTTTTCAGGTTTAGATACTTCTACCATTACATGAGAAGTAGGTTTGCGAATTTTGCTCGCTGTTCCTCTTGCTCTTGGTCTAAATCTCTTTAATACAGGACCAGCGTCAACGCGGCAACTAGTTACTACAACTTCTTCTGGCTCAAATCCGCCATTTGCTACTGCTGAGCTAATAGCGTTTGCTATAAATTTAGCACCACGATTTGGCATAAATTGCAAGCTTGCAAGCGCTAGCTCGGCATTCATGCCTTGAACTTCTCTTGCTATAAGTCTTGCTTTTGTAGGAGAAAGTCTTACGAATTTTATAATTGCTTTACTCATATTATCTCCCCTTACTTGCCGATTTTCTTTTGCACTGAGCCTTTGTGACCCTTAAATGTGCGTGTTGGAGCAAATTCGCCAAGTTTATAGCCTATATGATTTTCTGTAACATATACAGGAATAAAGCTCTTGCCATTATGAACGTTAAATGTTAGTCCAATCATTTCAGGTACAATCGTGCTACGTCTTGACCAAGTCTTGATTGGTTTGTTATCGTTTGCATTTTTTGCGGCAATAACTTTTTTCATTACATGATCATCTACGAAAGGACCTTTTTTGAGTGATCTTGCCATCTCTATTTTCCTTTCCTTCTTGAAATTATAAGCTTATCGCTAGCTTTTTTACGGCGAGTCTTAGCACCTTTAGTTGGTTTACCCCATGGAGTAACTGGGTGACGGCCTGAATTTTTCTTACCTTCACCACCACCGTGTGGGTGATCAACTGGGTTCATAGCAGAACCACGTGTTTGTGGGCGGATACCGCGGTGGCGATTACGTCCGGCCTTACCGATAGTAATGTTAGCCCAGTCTTCGTTACCAACTACACCAATACTTGCCATACACTCAGCTAGCACTTGTCTCATCTCGCCACTTGGCATTCTTAAGATGACATACTTCTCTTCTTTACCCATTAGCTGAGCATAACCACCAGCCGAACGAGCTATCTGAGCGCCTTTGCCAGGTTTTAGCTCTACGTTATGAACGATAGTACCAACTGGGATAAATCTTAGTTTCATAGCGTTACCTGGCTTAATATCTAGTGAGCCCTCATCGATAGATGCGATAACATCGCCAACATTTAGGCCATTTGGTCTAATGATATAGCGCTTTTCGCCATCTTTATAAGCTATAAGAGCGATACGGCAGTTTCTATTTGGATCGTATTCGATCGCTTCAACTTTACCTTCTATACCAAATTTACGACGTTTGAAGTCGATGATACGATAAAGTTTTTTTGCACCTGCCTCTTTATGTCTTGAAGTTATACGGCCATTGTTATTTCTACCGCCAGATGCAGGTAGTTTAACAAGCAAGCTTCTAACGCTTGGTTTAGCTGTTATATCTTCAGAGCTTAGTCCAGTGATATATCTGCGACTAGGTGTATATGGTTTATATGATTTTATAGCCATCTTACGCCTCCGTATTTTCTAGGCTTACGCCTTCAGGTAACTTAACGTAGAATTTCTTTATCTCGTCACGTTGGCCTGCTCTTCCTCTAAAACGCTTAACCTTGCCGCTAATTCTAAGTGAATTTACGCGAACAGGCGTTACTCCAAAATACTCTTGTAAAACCGCTTTTAAGCTGTTTTTTGTAACTCTTGGTGAAGTTTGGATAACAACAACGCCTTGTTCTTGAAGGCCTAGAGTTTTTTCTGTATAAATAATTGTTTTGATATCAGTTATATCCGCCATTTTAGCCCTCTTTTGTTATAGTTTTTAGTGCAGCTTTTTCAATAATAACCGAACTAAATGTAGAGACAAGATAAGCATTTACCTCATTTGCATCTACTACATAGCAGTTTGCTAAATTTCTAAAAGCAAGTAGTGTTTTATCGTCTAGTAAATCTTTAACGATAAGCGCGTCTTTTACTTTTAAATTTTTGATGATATTAGCTGCATCTTTTGTCTTTCCAGACTCGATTGAGATGCTATCTACTGCGAAAATTTTACCATCTTGTGCTTTTACTGCCAAAGCGTACTCAAGAGCTAGTCTTTTTTGTTTTTTATTGACTTTTTGAAAATAGTTTTTCTCGTTTGTTGGACCAAATGCAACTGCACCGCCTACCCAAACGTTAGTTCTAGTTGAACCCGCTCTTGCACCACCACGTCCTTTTTGTCTCCATGGTTTTTTACCACCACCGCTTACAAAAGCACGACTTTTAGTATGAGCCGTATTTGCTCTTATACCAGCAAGGTAAGATTTTACATAAAGATATAGGTTGTGCGGATTTACTTCAGCGTAGCTTGCAGGAAGCTCTAGCTCGCCTGAATTTTCAAATTTATCGTTTAATACGTGAATTTTACTCATTTTACAATCCTTATTTTACCCATTGCACCATTGTGACCAGGAACGCAACCTTTTACAACTACGATGCCATTTTGAGCGTCAAAGCTTATTAGCTCGTTTTTAACAGTAACTTTCTCATTACCCATGTGTCCTGCCATTTTCATACCTGGTTGAACACGACCTGGCCATTCGCAGTTACCAATTGAACCGTGGCGTCTGTGGAAACGTGAGCCGTGGCTTTTTGGACCACCACCAAAACCATGTCTTTTTACCACGCCTTGGTAGCCTCTACCTTTTGAGTTAAAGCTAACTTTTAAAATTTTAGCCTCATTTAATGGTGTAAAGTCTAGGTTTCCAACTTCGCTATTAGCTACTTCAAGCGTAGCAAATTTGTTAAATTCTGCAGTCAGATTGTATTTCTTTTGCTGACCAGCTATAGCTTTGTTGTTTGCTTTAGTGTGGGCATACGCTACGATAGCACGTTTGTTTTCGTCGATCTCACATACCTTAGCCTCAACTAGCTTAAGTAGTGTAACTGGCGTACTCTTCGTGGCAATCGTTCTACTCATGCCTATTTTTTCTACAATATATTCCATACTCTTATCCTTTGGTCCGCTTATTTCATCGCACGAACTTCGACATTAACTTCTGGAGCTAGGTCGAGTTTTGTTAGGCTATCTACAGTTTCTGGAGTAGCAGCTACGATGTCAAGCATACGAGCGTGTATTCTCATCTCAAACTGCTCACGTGAGTCTTTGTTGATGTGTGGAGATTTTAAGACTGTATAGCGTTTGATCTTTGTAGGCATTGGTACCGGGCCACGAACGTCGGCACCTGTTCGTTTGACAGCTTCTACGATTGCTGCAACAGTGCGGTCTAGAACTCTATGGTCGTAAGCTTTTAGCTTTAACCTGATTCTTTCCATGTGTTTTCCTTTAAAAAGAACTTGTCGCAAACTCGCGACCTCTTTACATCAAAATAACTCGCATAGGATCAAGCGATCGTACGAGCAAAGACGCTTGTCTTTTCGTAAAGAGAACGCGATTTTACAAAAAAGCTATTATAGTTGTCAAGAAAAACGCTATTTTTTGATGAATTTTGATTAATTATTTCCTTTTAATAAGGAAGATATAAAATTTAAAAAGATAAGATTCCAAGAAATTAAAATTTTAAAGAGAAAAGATGCCGATCTTTAATACAAAATTCTTATTAACTCAAGAACAAGATGAGGAAAAGCTTAAGAAGCGTTATATAAATTTGCAAATATATCAGGCAAAAGCTAGCGACATTAAGAGCTTCAAAGAAGAGAAATTTCAAACGCAGTTTCTAAAAGATATCTTTGAAAACTGCCTTGGCTACACTTTGGACACTACTAATCCTACAAATTTCAATCTTGAGCGTGAGAAAAAGAACGAAACTGACGGCAAAAAGGCAGACGGGGCGATACTGATAAATAGCGAAGTTAGATGCGTGATCGAGCTAAAAGATCAGACTACACAGCATCTTGATAAAACTCCGTCCAACCGCGAGCTTAGCCCAGTAGATCAAGCCTTTCGCTACTTTATCTCGCATGAAAATGCCAAATATGTCGTTGTTTCAAATTTTAATGAACTGCGTTTTTACATCGGCAATAAAACAACATTTGAAAAATTTGACCTTTTTACAGCAAGCTTTGACGAGTTTAAAAGACTTCATTTACTGCTTAGCTTTGAGAGCATTAGCACGGATCTGCCGCTAAAGCTAAAAGAGAAATTTGCCACTCACGAGCGTGAAATTTCAAACAAATTTTATAAAGACTTTAGCGCATTTAGGCTCACTCTTTTTAAAAATATTTGCAAAAACAATGCTAGTGATAAAAATAGGCTTTTAAGCCTAACTCAAAAACTATGTGATAGGTTTGTCTTTATACTATTTGCCGAAGACCGCGGACTACTAAGACTTCGCACGATAGCCGAGATAAAAGATAAATTTCAAAACCAAGTTACCGAGCTTAGTTTTTATGACTTTTACAAAATTTACTTTAAAGCCATCGATGAAGGCAGTGAGCGCCTTGATATCAAACGCTACAATGGCGGACTTTTTGCCACAGATACTGAGCTTGATGGGCTAAAGATAGACGATAGCGTGCTTGAAGCGCAGTTTTTAAGCGACTATGACTTTTTAAGCGACATCGGTGTAAATATCCTGGGACATATCTTTGAAAGCTCGCTAAACGACCTTGAAGAGCTAAATGCGCAAATAAATGGCAATGAATTTGATGCCAAACAGAGCAAACGTAAAAAAGATGGCATATTTTATACGCCAGAGTTTATAACAGAATTTATAGTTGAAAATTCGCTTGGTGCGCTTTGTAAAGTCAAAAAAGATGAGCTAGGGCTTGATCTAAATGAGCTATTAGCACCAAAAAATCCCAAAAAATTAACCAAAGCAGAAAGTGAGATCAAAGATAAAATTTATGCTTACCGCGAGTGGCTTTTATCTCTTAAAATACTTGATCCAGCTTGTGGCTCTGGTACGTTTTTAAACCAAGCCTTAGAATTTCTCATTAGTGAGCATGGCGCATTAGACACTTACCGCAAAGTATATGAGGGTGAGGGCTTGGGACTTTACGATATAGAAAGCACTATTTTAGAAAATAACCTTTACGGCGTAGATATAAATGCCGATGCAGTCGAGATCGCCAGACTATCTCTTTGGCTCCGCACAGCTGCAAAAGGACGAGTTTTAACAGATCTTAGTAAAAATTTAGTAGCTGCAAACTCGCTTTTAGAATTTCCTTTTGACTTTAAATTTGATGTCGTTATCGGCAATCCTCCCTATGTCAGACAAGAGGCGATAAAAGAGCAAAAGCCAGCTCTACAAAAATATAAAGTTTATAGCGGCACGGCTGATTTGTTTGTCTATTTTTATGAGCTTGGCATTACGCATCTAAAAGAAAATGGACTTTTAGGTTTTATATGTTCAAACAAATTTTTCCGTGCCAGCTATGGTGAAAATTTACGTAAATTTATACTAGAAAATACGCAAATAACACATATTATCGATTTTACTGGGGTTAAAGTTTTTGAAGATGCGAGCGTAGATAGTGCGGTTACTATTTTTAGAAAAATAAGAGCCGGTGGAAATTCAAAATTTAATTTCCTGGCTTCAAGCACCATAAATTTAAAAACACAAAAATTTATCCAAATACCACAATCCACACTAAACGAAACAAATTTCACTTTCCTTGATAAGAGCAAATTTGAGCTAAAAAATAAAATCGAAAAAGTCGCAAAGCCATTGAAAGATTGGGATGTGAATATTTATCGTGGAATTTTAACTGGATTAAACGAAGCTTTCATTATTGATAGCGACACTCGTGATAAAATTTTAAATAACTGCGTTGGAGAAGAAAGAGAACAGATACAAAAGCTCATTAGACCGATCTTACGAGGTCGAGATATAAAGCGTTATGACTATGAGTGGGCTGGGCTGTGGCTCATTTGCACATTTCCGGCGTTAAAGATAGATATCGAAAATTTCCCAAGTCTTAAGGGATATTTACAAACTTTCTTGCCTTATATAGCACAAAGTAGCGAAACCATAAATGGTAAAAAATGCCGCAAAAAAACATCAAATAAATGGTTTGAGACGCAAGATAACATCGCTTATTATGAGGAATTTGAAAAAGAGAAAATTTTATGTGCAAGAATGGTGCAAAGCCCTAAATTTGCTTACGATATAAATAATAATATTCCAGACAATACTGCATATTGCATAACTGGCGAAAATCTAAAATTTTTATTAGCCTTTTTAAATTCAACAGCTGTTTATAAAATTTTCAACTTTTTCTATGCTGGAGGCGGACTTGAAGGCGAAATAAAAATAAATCGCTTAGAGATTTTACCTATTCCCCAAATTACGCCACAAAATGAAAATTTATCAAACGGGATAATAAATTTGGTCGATGAAATTTTAAAAGCCAATGAAAAAATCAAGCTTTACGAGAAGCATATGCCTACTTTAACTCTTGATGAAAAGCTAGAAGCCAAAGAAAATATCGACACGCTAAACGACAAAATCAAGGCAAGTGACGAAAAAATAGACAAATTTGTTTTTGAGCTTTATGAGCTAACGAGCGATGAGATCGCACTTATAACGGGGGGGGGAATTGACGGTATAACAAAAATTTACATATACATCTTACAAAGGGGAGAAAATGAACCAATTAGAGCTTTATTACAATCAGCCGCTTAAATCAAGTAAATTTATCCCCAGAAAATACGAAATCATCTCGCCAAAAACGCTTATAATAGGCGCCATTTCAAGTGGCAAAACAGCCCTTGTTTATGAGTTTTTGAGCCATTATAAAAGCGAGGAGAGACTTTATGTAAATTTAGACGATCTAAGGATAGACAGAGCCTTGCTTTTAGCAAATTTGAAAGAATTTTTAGAAAAAAATGCCCAGATAAAGGTTCTTGCAGTTGAAAATTTACAAGCTGCTGACCTTGCAGATTTAGACTTTTTAAAGGGCGCAACACTTGAAAATATCATCCTTACAAGTAAGGAATTTTCACTCACGATTGACGGCTTTGCTCGTATAAATTTAAAATATCTCGATTACGAGGAATTTATACTATTTTTTAAGAAAAATTTGGACCAAGACCTGCTTTTTAGCTACTTTTTGGCTCACGGCAACGAGATAGCAAGTGCCTTTTTAGACTCCAGCGAGGTCACAGCGCACCTGCAACAGCTTTTAAAATCAAATTTAAGCGAGCAAAGCATTGCCATTTTAAAAGAATGTGCTCCAAAATGCCACGATGTGCTTAGTACTTTTGGTATCTACAAAAACCTAAAAGGGCAGATGAAAATCTCAAAAGATAGTGTCTATAACGCGGTAACCAACCTTAATGAAAATGGCTTTATAGAATTAGTACCAAATTTAGATGAGAGCAGTACGAGCAAAAAGCTATACTTTACAAATTTTGCACTTCGTAACGCTTTATACCTAAAAAAGGACTTTTTGGCCGTCTTTGCAAATGTCGTTTTTTGCGAGTTGCTTAAATTTAAAGATGAAATTTACTACACAAAAGAGATTGATTTCTTCCTTAACAAAAGGAAGATAGCGATCATTTGTGTGCCGTTTTCTGCGCCAGAGATCATCTTTTTAAAATTTAAAAAACTCCACGCAAGCTTAAAAGAGCTGGGTGTAAGTAAGCTTCAGATAATTAGCGTCGCAAACCAAGCTGAGCTTAGCTTTGAGGGCATAAAATGCGAAATTTTGCCATTTTCTAGGTGGAGTCTAGGTTTATAAATTTAAACCTTTATTTGATTATTGTTTTAAAAGCTTAAAGTAAAGAAGCTATAATCAAAAAAACTATGAAGGACGGACATGAGAGCATTTATTGGGATTTTTATACTTATAGTAAGCCTATTTGGCTATGAGATAAATCACGAAAACTGGGCAAAATTTTATAAATTTATTGGTGAGGCAAATGGTATAAAATTTGAAGTTTATATGAACTATTTTAAAGATGAATTTGAAAATTTTAAGCAAAGTAAGAGCTTTAAAGTGCCGGCTAAGATAAGCGGACATATCTTTTTTGATGGTACAAAATACGACTATGAAAAAGGTAATCTTGAGCAAAATAGTAGTGAAATTTCATCGCTAAATGCTGTATCTGATAAGATAAATTTAGATGTTAAAAATGAAAATGGAGAGCTAAAGGGCAAAATAATCGTTAAAAACAAAGCCTATAATGCGACTATTAAAAAAGAAAAAGAGTATGAAATGCTAAATATTGGCATCCAAATGACCGAAGCAAATGGCACGAGATACGAAGCTATAATTAACGATATATTTGCCAAAGAATCGGCTAAAAAAAATAAAAATAAATTACTCTCGACACTTTATGACCTAAAAAGTGAGCGTAAAAAATGGCCGAATAACCAATTTGAGAGCCTAGATAACATCTACTATATAAATGACAAAATAAAAAGCATCTGCACCTATAAAAACAACAAAACTAGTTGCGATGTCGTCTTACTTAAAACCAACAAAAAGCTAAAGTTAAAGCAGATTTTTAAAGATATGAACGACCCTCATCTAAAAGCAATCCTCGCAACAGCAGGCGTTAGCGAAAATTTTGTACTTTCGCCACTTGGGCTTACCTTTTTAAATGAAGAGCAAATTAGCGTGCCACTTGATGAGCTAAGACCTTACTTTAGCGAGGATATCGGACTTTAATGGCAAAAATTTGTGGCATAGATGAGGCTGGACGTGGGGCTTTAGCTGGGCCTTTAAGCGTAGCGGCCTGCGTGCTTAATAAAGAAATTTCAGGTCTAAACGACTCCAAAAAACTAACTGCAAAAAAGCGTGAGGAGCTTTTTAAAGAGATCATAAAAAGCTCAAATTTTCTCATCATCTACTTCTCAAATGCGCAAATAGACGAACTTGGGCTAAGTGAGTGTTTAAGACGAGCGCTCAAACTTTTTAAGGCGCATTTTAAGGACTTTGAGATCATTTATGATGGAAATTTAGACTATGGCGTTGGTATCACAACGATGATAAAAGCTGATAGCAAAGTCGCTGGGGTAAGCGCTGCTAGCATATTAGCAAAGGTTAGCCGCGATAGTTTAATGAAAGGCTGGGATAAAATTTACTCAAAGTATGGCTTTGCTTGGCACAAAGGATACGGCACAAAGGCGCATTTAGATGCCATTGTCAAGTTTGGCTATTCAAGCCTTCATAGAAAAAGCTTTGTAGTAAAATCTTTTGAAAAATCTCTATTTGACTAAGATTAATTATCTAAGCATCAAATAGATGCTTAGATAAAGCCTTTTTTAATGGCAGCCACAACCGCAACCACCGCTACTTTTAATAGCATCAAATACAGCATCGTAGTTTGGCTCTTCTGTCACTTCAGGGACGATTTGTTTGTGAATTATTACGCCATCATTGATGACAAATACCGCTCTTGCAAGTAGTCCTTTTAGTGGACCATCGCTCATTAAAACGCCATAGTTTTTAGCAAATTCTCCGTATCTAAAGTCGCTTCCGACACGTAAATTTTCTATGCCTTCAGTCGTGCAAAATCTCCCCATCGCAAATGGCAAATCATTTGAGATGATGCTAAGTTTTACACCATGTTTGCCAGCTACTTTTTCGTTAAATTTACGAGCCTCTGCTGCGCAAACGCCAGTATCAAGTGATGGCAAGCAAACAAGTACTTCTACGCCATTATTTCCGCCTACACTAAACTCGCTAAGATCTTGTGCTACGACTTTTGCTTCAGGCGCATAAGAGCCTACAAAGACCTCGTTTCCACTTAAATTTACCTCACTACCTTTAAATTTTGTAGTTGCCATATCTATCTCCTTTATTATTTTTTTGCTTTTTTAAATGCTTGATCAAGATCCGCTATTAGATCATCAGCGTTTTCGATACCGATTGCTAAACGAAGCAAGTTTTGCTTTATGCCGATCTTATCTAGCACCTCTTTTGGATATGCCTCATGTGTCATAGTCGCAGGCCTGCAGATAAGGCTTTCTACGCCACCAAGGCTCACTGCTAGATCAAAAATTTCTAGCGATTTTACAAATTTATTTACATCATATTTTTCATCGAGCTCAAATGAGATAAGTGCACCGATGTCGCTTGCTTGAGCCGCTTGCATTTTTGCCTCTTGCTCGCTATATGAGCCAGCAAAATGCACCACGCTAACTGCGTCATTATTTTGTAAAAATTTGATTATTTTATGCGTATTTTGCGTTTGTCTATCAAACCTAACGCTAAGCGTTTTAAGCCCACGTATTAGGTAGTATGCATCCATAGGGCTGATGATGCCACCAAGCGTGTTTTTAGCAAATTTTATCTTTTCGGCCAAAGCATCATCGTTTAGTGTGACGATACCAGCGATCACATCAGCGTGTCCGCCGATATACTTTGTAGCGCTATAGACCACGATATCAGCTCCATAATCAAGCACTCTTTGATAATAAGGCGTTAAAAATGTGTTATCCACGATGACTAGAGCGCCCTTTTTGTGAGCGATCTTTGAAATTCTAGCGATATCTGTCACTCTTAAGAGAGGATTTGATGGAGTTTCAATAAATATCGCTGCTACATCGTCACTTATATCATCTTCACTTAAAAAATTTAGATCATCTATAAATTCGCTCTTTATGCCGTGGCTTTCAAAGACGGTTGTGACATATCTATAAGTGCCACCATAGACGTTACTATTTAGTAGGACCTTTTGCCCAGTTTTTATAAGGCTAAGTGCGGCTGCTGTTGCTGCCATGCCCGAACCAAAGCTAAATGCGTATTTACTGCCTTCAACTTTTGCAAAGATTTCATCAAATGCTTTTTTGGTTGGGTTGCTACCACGCGAATATGCAAATTCTTGAAAATTTTCAAGATCATCTTGCACGAAGGTGCTAGCCAAAAATACAGGCGGAACGACCGCTTTGTTTGGGTTGTTTTTAGCTTCGATGCCTTTTACGATGAGAGTGTCTAGTTTCATAAATTTCCTTTTTAAAAATTTACGAAATTTTACATGATAAAGATTAATTTTCCCCAAACCCACCCAAAATATAGCCAAACCAGTAAGTGGTAGTAAAAGTGCTTTTTAAATTTGCATTTGTAAGATTGCTAAGACTAAATTTAAGCTTTTGCCTGGTCTTCGCAAGCCGCCAATGTATGGTTTTTTACTCGCTTTTGGCTAAATTTTTACCATAAATTTTACTCTACTAGATCAACCGACCAGTTTGCCTCTTGTAGCTTCATATCTAGCTCTCTGATCTCTTTGGATAGCTCGTCTATTTGCTTTTGGAGCGTGGCCACATCAACACTACTTAAAATTTTTATCTCGCTATTTGAGTAAAGATCGACCTTTTGGCTTGCACTTTTGGCAAAATCCCTAAGCACGCTTGCTTTTTGGCTTAGCGTATCTTTTTTAGCGATCATTTCAGTTAGACTCGCGCCTTCAAATTTTGCACTTGAGTTTGTTAAATTTATAGCCAAGATCAGTCTAAATAGCTCATCGCTTAGCCTATCAAGCTCTTTTAAAAGAAGCTTTGGATCTTCGCTAGGTCTTTCATTTTCTTGCATTTTTGCATTATCGAGCAACCTACCTTTTAGCTGCTCTAAACGTTTTTGTGTATCGGCTCTTAAAATGAGAGCCTGAGCTAATTTCATCATTTTTCCTTTTGAAATATTAAATTGAGAGAAAATTTCAAATTATATTAGTATCTTTTGGGTTATAATTGATTTAAAATTTTATTTTAAGGAAAAGCTATGAAGTACGATTTTGATACGCTTATTAGCAGAGATGGCACCAACTCATCGAAGTGGCGAATGAAAAACGATATTTTGCCAATGTGGGTTGCTGATATGGATTTTAAGGCTGCACCTGAAATTTTAAATGCCCTACAAAAGCGTCTTGATAATGGCGTCTTTGGCTACTCATTTATTCCAAAAGAGTGGAACGAAGCGATTAAAGGCTGGTGGAAGAGGCGTCATGATGTTAGCTTTGAAAACGATTGGATGTGCTTTTGTACTGGCGTTATACCAGCGATTTCTACTGCGATTAGAAGATTTAGCAATCCAGGAGATCAAATTTTAGTTCAAGCTCCCGTCTATCACGTATTTTTTAACTGCATCAAAAATAATGGCCGTGAAATTTTATCAAACGACCTTGTCTATAAAAATGGCTCTTACGAGATCGATTTTGACGACCTCGAGGCAAAGCTAGCTCAGCCGCTAACAACTATGATGCTTCTTTGTAATCCTCACAATCCAATAGGAAAAATTTGGGACAAAGAGACGCTTAAAAAGATAGGCGAGCTTTGCTATAAGCATGATGTTTTGGTTATCAGCGATGAGATCCACTGCGACATAACTGATCCTGGGCTAAGCTACGTGCCATTTATCAGCGTTAGCGAAGAGTGCAAAAATAACTCAATCACATGCGTCTCACCTACAAAAGCCTTTAATATAGCTGGACTTCAAAGCTCAGCCATCGTCACGCCAAATGAACAGATACGTGCCAGAATAAATGCAGCTGTAAATTATGATGAGATAGGTGAGGCAAACGCATTTGCAATAACTGCGACAATAGCGGCATTTAACGATAGTCAAACATGGCTTGATGAGCTTAGGGATTATCTCTTTGAAAACAAAAAAATCGTTATAAATTTCATAAAAGAGCAAAATTTGCCAGTAAAACTTCTGCCTTCAAATGCGACCTATCTTTTGTGGCTTGATTGCAGCGCGTTTTGCGAGGATTCGAGCAAATTTATGAATTTCTTGCGTGATAAAGCTGGACTTTGGCTAAATGATGGCAATGCTTACAGGGGAGATAGATTTTTCCTTCGTATGAATATCGCAACCCAGCGCGAGAGAGTGCTTGAAGGACTAAAACGCTTACAAAATGGTATAAATTTATACACTTCAAAAAGATAAATTGAGTAAATTTGGCAAGGTGGCTTTGAAATTTAAAGCTACTCCTGCCTGATATTAATACAGCTCGGGGCATTTTTGAAGCAGTAAATATTGCCCCCACTTTTTTGAATATTGTGGCGGTTTGAATCTTAAAACCAAAATATTTCACTCTCACTTTTGTAAATTAAATAGAATGCTGCTTGGTTGCAATAGAGCAAGCTATAAATCTAACTTTTGCCATTTTTCTATTTCATCAGCACGCGTTAGAGTGCCAAAAGAGTACCATGGGCACTTGGGAGTTATTTTAAAGTTGCAAAACGCATTCTTTTTTAAACATTAACGTGGCTTTGGCTCATAAATTTAGCAGTGGCTTTAAAATTCTCAACAAAGTAGAATTTGAGATTGAGATAGCTCACACTGGCTTTAAATTTAAGAAAAATTGTTTGCTAAAATAAAATTTTGAGCTATTTTTGAAGTTGCACTTTCTTTTAAAACAAGATAGTTTTTACTGATAAATTTGATGATTTTAAAAATTTAGATAAAAGTAGAAATTTAAAGGCGGGAAAGTCCCGCCAGATATTATTTATGAAGTTCTTTTGTGTAAAACTCAACTGAGCCAAGGCCTTCCTTTAGTGCCCACTCGTAAGCTTTGCTTACAAATTCCCAGTTTATGTTCTCATAAAATGTCTCTAGGTATTTTGGGCGAGCGTTGAAGTTGTCGATGTAGTAAGCGTGCTCCCAAACATCAACGACTAGAAGTGGCACTTCTCCATCACTCACTGGAGTTTTTGCATTGCTAGTTTGTACGATCTCTAGCTTTTTGCTGCTTGGATCAAATACAAGCCACGCCCAGCCTGAGCCAAAAAGCGTTGTGGCTGCTTTTAAAAATTCCTCTTTGAAATTAGCGAAATTTGCTTCGATCGCAGCTTTTAGCTCGCTTGACATCTCGCTTTTTTTAGCGATGCAGTCCCAGTAAAAGTCGTGGTTATAAACTTGAGCAACGTTGTTGTAAAGGCCACCTTCGCTATTTTTTAGAATTTCATAAAATGATGCGTCAGCAAATTTTGTATCTTTTATAAGATTGTTTAAATTTGCTACGTAAGTTGCATGATGCTTGCCGTAGTGGTATTCACAGGTTTTTGCGCTAACTACTGCATTGCTATTTGCATCAAATGGAAGTTTTCTAAGTTCAAACATAATAATTCCTTAATAATAAAATTTGTTGTTTCGTATTATAGCCATAAAAAATTAATAAACAAAAATCTTTTAAATTTAGCCGCAAAATATAGGCTAAATTTAAGCAAGACTAAACTTACATTTTTTTGGCGGGCTTTTAAACTTATAGAAAAGAAAATTTAGAGCAAAATATTCCGTGCATTTGTTTAAATGGATTCAAAAATTTATTAAAAGTAAAAATAAAATAAATTTTATGTGTAAAAAAGTAACAAGTATACTTTAAAAGTTTAGTTATTGAAAAACTATAAAAATTTTTCAAAAATATAATTTAGCTTTTAAGAGCACATTTGTTACTAAAATACACATATAAAAATAAATAGCTGTGAATTTACGAAACAAAATTTCTAAATTTTTATTTTTGAAATTTATAATGCGTTTAACAAAACCATTACAAAGGATAAAAGATGAAATTATTACAAGCTTTACTTTTCACTTGTGCCATCAGTGGCTTAGCATTTGGTGCTGATAAGGTCTATACGATCAAATTTGCTCACGTTGTTGCAGCTTCTACACCAAAAGGCAAGGCAGCTGACTTTTTTGCTAAACGTGCTGAAGAGCTAAGTGGCGGTAAATTAAAAGTTCAAGTCTTTCCATCAGCGCAGCTACTTGACGACGATAGAGTTTTTGGTGCGTTAAAGCTTGGCAATGTTCAAATGGCAGCTCCAAGTTTTTCTAAATTTACACCTATCGTGCCACAGTTTCAGCTCTTTGACCTGCCTTTCATCTTTAAAGACGCAGAGCACCTTCATAAGGTCCAAGACGGCGAGGTCGGCGAGGAGCTAAAAGCCCTTGTTACAAAAAAAGGCTTTGTGGCGCTTGATTATTGGGATGCTGGATTTAAGCACTTTAGCTCAAGCAAAAAGCCAGTTCTTGTGCCAGAAGATGCAAAAGGACAAAAATTTAGAATCCAAAGCTCAAAGGTACTTGAAGAACAGATCAAAGTAGTTGGTGGTAATCCACAAGTTCTACCATTTTCAGAAGTTTACTCTGCACTTCAACAAGGCGTAGTTGATGCGACAGAAAACCCACTTTCAAATTTCTATAACTCAAAATTTCATGAAGTTCAAAGCTCGCTTACACTTTCAAGTCACGGATATTTGGGCTATTTAGTCGTTATGAGTGATAAATTTTGGAGTAAGCTACCAGATGATCTAAAAGCAAATGTAAAACAAGCCCTAAGCGAAGCAACAGCTTTTGAGAGAGAAGAGACAGCAAAAGAGGACGCTCACGTCATAGCTGAGCTTGAAAAATACATCGCTGCTAGTAAAAAACTAGAAATTTATAAGATCGATGATACACAAAAGGCTGAGTGGCAGAAGGTTATGCAGTCAATCTATCCTAAATTTTACGATGTTATCGGTAAAGACCTCATAGAAAAGACTCTTGGGACAAAATAATGAAGAGCTTTTTTAATGTCCTTGATATAGCGATAGCCTCACTAAATAAAACTATCGCAGTAGTTGGGCTCGCAAGTGGAACATTGCTAGCCTTTGCAAATGTTATGGCTAGATATTTTTTCGATAAAAGCTGGTCTTGGGCGAGCGAGCTATCAAACTATCTTTTTATCTGGTCGGCGTTTTTTGCCGCGGCATACGGCTTTAATAAGGGCATTCACGTCAGTGTGACTATTTTGGTGGAAAAATTTCCACCAGCCCTTGCAAAAGCATGTTTAATCTTTTCTCATGTGCTAACCACTGTATTTTTGTTATTTATCGCAGTTTATTCGATTGATTATCTACAAATTCTTCACGAGATCGAGCAGATGATAATAGACCTTGGCATACCACAATGGGTACCTATGGTAGTGCTTCCAATAGCCTTCGTTACAGCTAGCTACCGCTCAACCGAAAAAGCCATAAAAGTAGCTCTAACGCCTGCTGAAAATGTCGTAAGCAACGAAGCACATGAGCTAGCTCATGGTAGCGTAGTCAAAGATTAAGGAGAAAAAAGATGACAATAGCATTTTTATTTATCCTACTTTTTGCACTGATGCTAATAGGCGTGCCAGTTGCTGTTTCGCTAGGCACAAGCACCGTTTTAACGATGATATTTTTTACAGATATCGACATCGCTACGATCCCGCAGCTAATTTTTGATGGTATCAATAAATTTTCGCTAATGGCGATACCAATGTTTATCTTGGCCGGAAATTTATTAAGCAAAGGTGGTTCAGCAAGGCGTATTATCGACTTTGCAAAGTCTATGGTCGGACACTTGCCAGGCGGCTTGCCTATGAGTGCAATATTTGCCTGCATCATCTTTGCAGCGGTCTCTGGAAGCTCGCCTGCAACGGTTGTGGCTATTGGCTCAATTATGTTTGCAGCGATAAAAGAGGCTGGCTATCCAAAAGAGTATGCAGTGGGCGGCATAACTACGGCTGGTTCGCTTGGAATTTTGATCCCACCTTCAGTTGTTATGATAGTTTATGGTGTAACAGCAGAGGTAAGTATTGGCAAGCTCTTTATGGCAGGCGTTGTACCCGGTCTTATGCTTGGAGCTTTTATGCTAGTTCAAACTTATGTCGGTGCAAAAAAGCTTGGATTTAAAGCGACTAAAGCTGAGCCATTTAAAGTAAGAGTGCAGAAATTTGCCAAAGCATTTTGGGCGCTTTTGATCGTTGTCGTGGTCATCGGCGGAATTTATGGTGGAATTTTTACTCCAACTGAAGCTGCTGCGGCAAGTGCGGTCTATGCGCTATTTATCTCACTTTTTATCTATAGAGATATAAGGATAAAAGATCTTTGGGATATCTGCCTAGACTCAGCCCTTACAACAGCTATGATATTTTTCATCATCGCAAACGCCGTTGTTTTTGCATATTTGCTAACTAGCGAGCAAATCCCTCAAGCTATCGCTTCGATGATACTTGACGCGAATATCGGTATGATAGGATTTTTGATATTTGTAAATATCTTGCTCTTTATCATGGGTCAGTTTATGGAGCCTTCAAGCGTTATCATGATCATGGTGCCACTATTGCTTCCGATTTCAACGCAACTTGGCATAGATCCGATACATTTTGGCATTATCTTAGTTGTAAATATGGAGATAGGTATGGTGACTCCGCCTGTTGGACTAAATTTATTTGTTGCAAGCGGTCTTACAAATATGAATCTAAAAGAGGTCATCATGGCATGCTTGCCGTGGACACTTACTTTATTCTTTGGCCTTATCTTGGTTACTTATATACCACAAATTTCTCTTTGGTTGCCAAACATAATGTATGGACATTAAAATTTAGAGGCTCTTGCCTCTAAATTTATGCTTTTGGATCGTAATCCGCACTCATAACGATATTTTTACCACTTCGCTTACCAGCATAAAGTAGATTATCAGCTTGTTTTATCATCTTTTCCAAGCTAAATTCTCCCGTGCCATCATGAGCAACTACTCCAAAAGTCATAGTTGCGTTGATCTTTATGTTTTCAAACTCAACTATATTTTTACTCAAAGTCTCTCTAACACGCTCTACGATACTTACAGCTGCGTCTTTTTTTACGCCCAAGACGACTGCTAAAAATTCTTCTCCGCCAAATCTAGCTACTCTATCTTTATCTCTAAATGTGTTTTTAAATATACCTGATAAGCTTTTTAAAACAGCATCTCCTGCACCGTGTCCATAGGTATCGTTTATCTTTTTAAAGTTATCGATATCGCACATAACGATAGCAAAGTCCCTATTTTTATAAAGATCGTTTTGACTTAAAATTTTCTGCATCGAAGTACGATTTAAAAGTCCTGTTAATGGATCGTGATTTAAGATATTTTCAGCCATCTCTTTTTCCTCTAAGATACTTAAAAATATAAATAAATTTGAGCTCTCCAAAAGGTACGAAACAACAACCGAAAATACACAAACCATACTTAAGTTAAAAACAAAAAGTAGATCTTTAAAGCTATCAAAATCTTTTACAGGCTGGCCATCTAAATATATATAGCAGACTATGGATAAAATTATTTGCGTTGCAACTATTATGTAGTTAAAAAATTTATAGGTAAATGAAGTAAAAAATAGTATTAGCGACGATGCTAAAAACAATAATCCAAATCCGTATCCCCATCCAAGTGTCAGCATACAAACTAATGCATGAAATAAAATTTCTAGCTGGACTATTACCATTGTTATCTTGTTATTTTCAGGGCTATCGTAAATAAGCCTTAAAAGAAAAAGATAGGTTGCTACTGAAAATACATTCGTAACCGCTAGAATTTCTTCTTTCATAAATAAAAAGATAAAAAAATAACAGACGTGAGTTAATAATATTGAAAATATGATAATTTTTTGAGCCGTATAGAGTGAAATTCTACGCATCCGAGCCCTTTTTTAAAATTTCTAATTCGATGCGGTCTTTGCCATTTTGCTTGCCTTCGTAAAGCAGCTTATCTACTAAAGTTATGGCTTGCTCAAAATCCACCTCAATACCATTTGCACATATTAGCATGCCAAAGGTCATAGTAACTGGAGTTTTATCTGGAAGTTTTGCATTGTTTATCTGTTTTTTAAGCCTTTTGCTTACTTCGTGGATAAATTCTATCTTTGTATCGGGCAAGATTATCAAAAATTCTTCTCCGCCCCAGCGGCAAACATAGTCTTTGCCTCTAAATGATTTCTTTAAAGCACTGGCTACATCTTTTAAGACCTCATCACCGCAGTCATGCCCGTATGTATCGTTTATTTTTTTAAAATTATCAATATCGCCTAACATTATGACTAAATTTGTGTTACCACTTCTTTCCTTGTTGGCAATTAGTTCAAATCTTAAAGTTTTTTCTATTGTTCTTCTATTTAAAAGACCAGTTAAAAAATCATGCTTTGAGTCCTTTTCAAGCTCTTCCGTCTCTTTTCTTATTTGCTGATATCCACTAGAAGTGATAACATCTGCAAACATTGAAAGTCTTAAAACAATAAAAAAAGCAAAAACAATACTACACACAACTATCGCCCCTCGTATAGCAGATGGGATCAGCGGCGCCTCATCTTTATGAATAAAATAAAGAAGTATAAGCAAGATTAATTCTAAAAATGCCATTATATAAGTAAGGCTCTTTGAATCAAACGCTAGGAAGTAGTTTATAAAAATTACACCAACAAGTATTATCCAAATTCCAGTATTCCAACCCATAGTAGTAACAATAATAGTAACAAGTAATATGATATTTAGGTGAAATGCAAGGGATATTAATACTCTATATTTTATGTCAAATTTTATTCTAAGCAATATGCCAGCTGCTATAAATAATAAGCACATAAAAAGTAGTGGTGTAGCTATGATCATAAAAAGCAACAAAGATAGTGCATTTGCAGCTATCATAACGTCTAATATCGTTTTATAGATATCATCGATCGCTTTATAACTACTTTGATCTACAAAATCGTGTGTCAAACAAAACTCCCTGTAAATTTATTCCATTAAATTTCATTAAGTCATTCTAATAAGAGTCGTAACTATCCTCATCCTCGTCACTATCTTCGTAGTTGTAGTCATTTTCATCGTAATTATAGTCATAACTATCGCTACTATCGTCCTCATCGTCATTAAATTCAGAGTAGTCTTCTTCTACTTCTTCATAGTCAAAATCATCACTCATTGTTTTCTCCTTAAATTTTATCTTTGACACTTTCAATATACAAGCTTTGGCTTGGGAATGCGAAATTTAGACCATTTTGCTTTAAAATATCCATAATCTTTAGCATTACATCTTGCTTGACATCTAAAAATTCTCCCCAAACGATAGTCTTTGCAAAACAATAAACTAAGATATTTATTGAGCTATCTGCAAAGTCATCAACCACGACAAATAAATTTGATTTATATCCAGCATAATCATCAACCGAAACTATACTTTGTCTATATTTTAGCCCTTTTTTCTTTGCTGTTATATCCTCACTTTTGGCAATATCTGGATGATTTATCAACATAGTTTTTATGTCATCTACACATTTTTTAATCTCATCAGTTGTCGCTCCATACTCAATGCCAATTAGCATTCTGATACGTCTACCGACTTTTCTTCTGCTCCAGTTTCTAACAGGATCACTTGCCAGTTTTGAGTTTGGCACAAAGATTAAAGCATTATCAAAACTTCTAATAGTCGTCTTTCTAAAGCCAACCTCAACAACAGTGCCCTCTATATCACCACAAACTATCCAGTCTCCTTGCGAAAATGAGTTATCAAAGAGCATCATAACAGAAGCAAAGAAGTTTGCGATGATATCTTTTGCCGCAAAAGCAACGGCAAGACCACCGATACCAAGTGAGGCAATTAGCGCTGAGATATCAAAGCCAAGCTTTTGAAGGATCAGCAAAAGTGTGATGATTAGCACGATCACGTAGATGACTTTCAGTGCTAGGTTTATCACCTCTTTACGCTTGCTTTTTTGCGCGATCTTGTCGATTATAGCGATGCCGTAGCCATTTAGTATGGTTAGGACAAGCCATGAAAATGCGACTATATATATGATAGAAAAGATATTTGCTACCGTTAGAGGCACTGGCACTGGGTAAAATCCAACGCCGATACAGATATTTAGCGCATAGATGATAAGAAGTGCTGAGATCGGCTTTTTCACGATATCAACGATCTGATTTTTAGCCTCTTTTACCCCTTCGCCTGAAGCGATGAGTGACATTAGCCAGTAGGTTAGTTTGGCTAGAATTCTAGTTAGCGAGACGAAAAATAAAAATATCGCAACGATAACAACGATCTTGCCGATGTTAAATTTACTTGAATTTATGTCAGTTGCTTTGTTTATGTATTCGACTGCATCGACTAAATTTAGCTCAGACAAGAGCATGCTTGAGCTTAGAAGATCGGCGTTATTTTTAAGATAGGTTAAAATTTCTTCTTCACTCTCTTTTTTTAGCTCAAGGTCAAAAAAGGCGCTGTCATAAGAGCCTGAAGTGTCATTTAGTGAGTCTTTTAGATCTTTTATGCTTACATAAGAATTTGTTTGTAAATTTAAAAGGCCATTATCTATCACATCTCTTATAGAATTTGCCTTAGCGCCCTTTTTAAAGACCTCTTCTAGGCTAATAAGCGCTGAGTAGTAAGCGTAATCAACCTTCATCTTCTCAAGCTCGATAGCACTTTGGATGTAGGCGTCTTTGTTTGACTGCTTTTCTAGTTTAGCTACCTTTTTCTCTAGCACCTCTTTTTGCAGATTAAATTTATTGATATCGCTTTGGGTTAATTCGATCTGCATGATATAGTTTGGTATCTTTTCTAAAAGATCACTCTTTTTTTTGTGGAGGCTAGCTAAATTTGAGTTGTCAGCCTTTGAGTTATTTGCATCTTTTTGCTGTGCTTTTAAAATTTTTATCTGGCTGTTTAGGGTTTGGATTTGATTTGTTATGCTTATTATGTCTTCTTCTTGAGTTTTGTTGCTCTCAGCCGCAAAAGCAAAGGTAAAGCAAAGCAGGATAATGGCTAGAAATTTACGCATTTTCGCCTCTTTTGTCCGCTAGAAGCTTAAACGTGCCCTCTTTTAAATCGTAGCTAAAAATTTCGCCAGTTTCTATGATGTAGTGCCAGCCATAAATTTGAAGCTTGCCACTTTCATACTCCTCTTTGACATTTGGATAGGTCATTATGTTTTCGATCGAGTTTATCACGTTTAGCCTCTCGGTTAGCCATGCCATTTTGGCTGGGTCGTCGCTTGTAAATTTAAGCACTTCTCGCTTGATCGGCTCGATCAGTTTTATCCAGTTTTTAACGTTTGGGGTGTTTTTTAGCTTCTTTTCATCTGCGTAAAGTGCTGCGCATCCACCACAATCAGAGTGTCCGCAGATGATGATGTTTTTAATGTTTAAAACTTCAAGCGCATACTCAATCGCCGAAGTGGTCGCCAAAAACTCTTCGCTCACTCTATATGGTGGCACGATATTTGCGATATTTCGCACCATGAAAAGCTCGCCTGGCAGGCAGTTTGTTATCAAATTTGGCACGACCCTTGAGTCCACGCATGATATGAAAAGTGTGTGAGGATCTTGTTTGCTTTGCAGACTTTTAAAGAGCTCTTCATGCTCTAAAAAGCCATCTTCCATAAATTTTACTGCACCTTCAAGTATTGAATCATCCATAAAATTTATCTCCATTTTTTATATTTTTATCGCGATTATAGCAACTTTTATTTAATCAAAAAAATGCCCTCTAAAACGGACTTTAAACTAATATTTTTTATTAAACTTCTTTTTATTTATTGTTTAATTATTTTAGGCTAAACTCACCACAAAAATTCATAAGGAGAAAAAATGAGTTTGTATGATAGAAACTACGCTAAGCAAAATCAAGAAGAGCTTGCGTATTCTCAAAGCTCACTAAGCACTTTTATAAAACAAACTTATCAACTTTTTGCAGCATCACTACTTTCAGCTACTGCTGGCGCTTATGTAGGCATTAGCATTGCTGGCGTTTTTGCGGCAAATAGATTTTTGTTTTGGGGACTTGTGATACTAGAGTTTGTGTTGCTTTTTGGTCTAATGGTAGCTAAACGCAAAGAGGGATTAAATTTAATACTTCTTTTTGCATTTACATTTGTAAGTGGTCTTACGCTAACTCCGCTACTTTCAGCGATCCTTGCTATGCCAAGTGGCGCTAGTATCGTAGCTCAAGCATTTGGCTTGACGACAGTTGCATTTGGTGCATTAAGCGTCTTTGCGATGAATACAAAACGCGACTTTACAACGATGGGCAAGATGCTATTTATAACTTTGATAGTTATCGTTGTAGCGGCGATCATCAACATTTTCGTTAAAAGCACGATGTTTCAACTTGTAATCGCAAGTATTTCATCGATTTTATTTAGTGCTTATATACTTTTTGATACACAAAATATCATCCGTGGCAACTACGAGACACCGGTTGAGGGCGCAGTTGCTTTGTATCTTGATTTTGTAAATTTATTTACATCATTACTACAAATTTTAGGCATTTTTAATAGAAATGACTAATGACGAGCGCATCTACCGAGTGATAGATGCGAATTTAAATAGGCTAAAAGAAGGGCTTCGCGTCGTTGAAGATATAAAAAGATATGTCTTTGATGACGCTAAGCTCGCCTATAAGATAAAATCCCTCCGCCACAAGGCAAAGATCCCACAAAAAGAATTTTTAAAATTTAGAAATTCTCAAAACGACGTTTTAAAAACTAGCACAAAAAGCGAGCAAGAAAGATCAAATTTAGACGAGATAATCACTGCAAATTTCAAGCGCGCCCAGGAAAGCGCTCGCGTGCTTGAAGAGTGCTTTAAGCTTATAAATTTAGAGCGAGCCGAGCTTTTTAAAAGCATAAGATACGAGCTTTATGAGCTTGAAAAAGAACTTTAACTAAAAATTTAAATCTTTTCTTGTATAATCGCAACCAGTTATTTTTAAAAATTTAAAGGAAATTTCGTGAGTTTAATATTTTTGATCTTACAGTTTGCTCTAGCTGTCATCATAACTATCGCTGTTTTACTTCAAAAAAGCTCATCTATCGGACTTGGGGCATATAGCGGAAGTAACGAGAGTCTTTTTGGAGCAAAAGGACCAGCTGGATTTTTAGCTAAATTTACTTTTATCGTAGGTATTTTATTTATCTTAAATACACTTGCACTTGGATACTTCTACAATAAAGATCTAAAACGCTCTATCGTTGATAGCGTCGATAGTAAATCTCTAGTCATACCAAAGTCAAACGACGTACCATCAGCTCCTAGTGCACCACAGACTCCAGCAAAATAACAATGATAAAAACACTTTTAGCGTCATTCTTGACGCTAACATTTGCTTTAGCAGACGCTCATATTTTAGTCTATCATCGCTTTGACGATCCAAGACATACAAGCACTGATATTTCTATTAAAAATTTAAGAGAGCAGTTTGAATATTTCAAAAATAATGGCTATGAAGTCGTTAAACTCTCAAAGCTAGTCGATGCTGTAAATGCTGGCAAAAAAATACCTGATAACTGGATCGTCATCACTGTAGATGATGGTTATAAAAGTTTCTATGACAAGGCCCTTAGTGTATTTAAAGAGTATAACTATCCATTTGCACTAATGCTTTATGTGGAAGCCAGTGTAAATAAATATGGCGATTATTTGGATTTTGATCAGATTAAAGAACTTGAGGCTTATGGCGAGATTGGGTACCACTCATACGCGCACCCAAGGATGACGAAGCTTAGCGATGAGGCATTAAGAGAGGATTTTCAAAAGGGTGTAGAGACCTTTGAAAAACATATGGGCTATAAGCCAAAATTCTTTGCAGTACCTTATGGTGAGATCGATAGTAGAGTCGTAAAACTTGCAAAAGAATTTGGTTTTTTAGCACTTTTAAATCAAAACTCAGGTGCGGTTTCAGACAAGAGTGATGTTTACGATCTTTATAGAACGCCCGTAATGAACGGTACCAAAATAGCACTAACGTTTAATAGCAAATTTCTAAATGCCCAGTGGATATTTCCAGAAGGCTATCCGCAAAACAATGCGATCGACAAGCTCATCATCAAGACCGACACAAATGCCAGTGAGGGCAGTTTTTTCATGACTGGCTTTGACGGCTTTAGAAAAGTACCTATGACAAATGGCGTTTTTGAGTGTAAATTTAACCCACCACTTGATAAGCGCAAAGTGTTAATGTCGCTAAAAGTAGATCATCACAGAAGCACAAAACTTCTAATAAAGGACACCAATGCTAAATAAAATTTATGATACCCAAAAAGAGGGTTGCGAAAAGGCGATCGCTTCTTTAAAACGCGATTTTACAACGCTAAGAACTGGCAAAGTAAATATCAACATCCTAGATAACGTTATGGTTGATTACTACGGCTCGCCAACTCCGCTTAATCAAGTAGCCACCGTGCTTACAAGCGATGCTTCAACTATCGCTATCACACCTTGGGAAAAGAGCATGATAAAAGCGATCTCTTCAGCTATCCAAGCAGCAAATATCGGCGTCAATCCAAATAGTGATGGCGAGAGTGTCAAACTGTTTTTCCCACCTATGACCGTCGAGCAACGTCAAGAAAATGCAAAACATGCAAAATCAATGGGAGAAAAAGCCAAAGTTAGTATAAGAAACGTAAGAAAAGATGCAAATGATGAAGTCAAAAAGCTTGAAAAAGATAAAGCTATAACTGAGGACGAGAGCAAAAAGGGACAAGATGAGGTTCAAAAGATAACTGACACCTACACTGCAAAAATCGATACTCTTGTAAAAGAAAAAGAGGCTGAGCTTTTAAAAATCTAAAATTTTTAGAAATTTTCCTTATCTAGCTACTTTTATGTAGCTAGATATTCTCTCAAAATAATATTTCAGAAAAATATTTATCAGCAAGTAGTTTAATTTTTTGCCTGTTGTACTTTTATCTATTAAATATAAATAGATCCTAGACTACATAAAACATAGCCACCACTTTGTCTTTAAACTATTTTCATGAATTTTTAATTTAAATTCTTATTTTGGATTCGTCTTAAATTCTTTATTCAATATTATTAATTTTACATATATTTATACACAGGATTACTACCTATTATGTATTTTGGATGTGCTACTACAAATATTATTTTGAGAATTTAAGATAGTCAAAAATAAAATATAAAAACTCTTAAACTTTTCCTTATCTTACAATATCTTACTTTGAATAAGAAATTTACTACTATTTTTAGTTTTAGTAAATTTTGGACTGAATATTTATAGAAATTTTTTTTATAGCCATTATGAACGATAAATCTAGGTAATGCTTTATAAAATAAACAAGGAATTAGATAGGTGGCCGGGAGATAGGGATTCGAACCCCAGGAGGCTTTCACACCTCAACGGTTTTCAAGACCGCCGCTTTCGACCGCTCAGCCATCTCCCGAATTAAAGATTTGTGATTATAACCAACTTTGCTTAAAATTTACTATAATCTATAAAATTTACTCTGTTTTTTCTTTAATATATGTAGCTCCATCATTTATCTTTTCTTTGGTCCATTCTTTAGCATTATGAGTATCTTCTTTTACACCATGCCAAGTATTTGAACAACCAGCTACAAAAAATGCTATAAACACTGCTAAAAATAAATTTCTCACTATTATTCCTTCGAGTAGTTATTTTTGAAGTTTGGAGGCGACACCCGGATTCGAACCGGGGATCAAAGCTTTGCAGGCTCATGCCTTACCACTTGGCCATGTCGCCATATCGTGGTGCCCGAGACCGGACTTGAACCGGTACGGTAAAAACTACCGAGGGATTTTAAGTCCCTTGCGTCTACCATTCCGCCACTCGGGCTAAGTTAATGGAGCGGGAAACGAGATTCGAACTCGCGACCCCAACCTTGGCAAGGTTGTGCTCTACCCCTGAGCTATTCCCGCGTTAAAGTTTGCAATATTATCCAAAAATTGCTTAAAATTTTATTTTACTAAAACGAATTTCAAAATATTGTAAGCCATAAAAAGATAAAATGCCAAAATCTATTTGGGGTTATAGCTCAGCTGGGAGAGCGCTTGAATGGCATTCAAGAGGTCGGCGGTTCGATCCCGCTTAACTCCACCAGTGCCTTACTGCCTCTTTTACTTAATATATTCTCATCATTTTTTACTAAAATTTATGCTATATATTATGTAAAAATTCAGATTTCTTTCGCTAAATTACAAATATGCAAAATTTAAAACAATATGTCAATGAAATTTTAAAAAGTCATAGTGACGGTAATAATCGTGTCTTTAGCTTTAAATTTGATGAACAAAAATTTTGGTTAAAACGTATTGAAAAAAACATTGAAGGTGGCTTTTTAACTAAAATTTTCAAGCCAAATCCTTATAAATCATTTGCCAACGAAATAAAGAAACTTGAAATTTTAAACGAAGCCAAAGCTCCTGCCCCAAAACTCATTCTAAAAAGCGATGAGTTTTTCGTGATAGAAGATGTCGGTGAACCGATTTCTCAGCTTTTTAAGTATAGCAACGATGAAAAATTTAAACATGAAATTCTACTAAAAGCAGCCCGTGCACTAGCTGGACTTCACACACTAAATTTTGCGCACGGACGCCCGGCCCTTAGGGATATCGCCATAAAAAATGACGAGATAAAATTTTTAGACTTTGAGTCAAAATTTTTTAGCCATGACCTAGAGCTTCAAAAGTGTCGCGATCTGCTTGTTTTTATAGATGAGTTATTTCGTTTTAAAATTTCAGACGAGTTTGCAAGCGAAGTCATTAGCGAATATTTGGCAGCCGGAGGGAGTGAAATTTACGCGCGCTCACTACAGCTAATTATAAAATTTAAACCACTTTATTACTTACTAAAACCATTTAAATCTCTAAATAAAAAGGATCTAAACGCAGTCATCAGAACCTTTGAGTATCTCTTACCGATCGCTCAAAATAAATAGCAAATTTTCTCACCAAATTTTATCTCCTATTAACAAAAAATAAATTAATATTCGTTACTAAAATCTAAAGGAGATATATGCTTTTCAAGCGCAACAAAATCATTTTCAACATCCACCTAATAATTGGACTAATTGCGGCTATTCCGCTAATATTCATGACTCTTTCAGCACCATTTGCGTCTTATAGAGAAGAGATCAAAAGTGCGATAAATAAAAATTTTATAAACTTAGTTCCTAGCGAAAAAGTAAATTTAAGTTTAAATGAACTCCTAGCTAAAGCAAAAAGTGAGATTCAATTTGATACGCTTGAAAGCTTACAAATAGGTGGAGCAAATGAAGCTTATCGTATAAGCATTACAAAGGATAAAAAGCAATTAAATTTCTTCATAGATCCAAGAAGTGGCGAGGTGATCAGCGAAGACTGGGGCGAGAAAACTCGCATGATAATACTAAGCCTACATAGAAATTTAGGCCTTGCTCTGCTTGATAGCAAAGTCCCAGCCAACATCGGCAAGCAAATAGTTGCGGTTAACTCGATCATCATGGCACTTCTTGCCATCAGCGGACTCATCCTCTACGCACCAGCTATCAAGCGAAATTTTTTAAATTCGCTAAAAATCAAAACAAACGCAAAGGGCTACGCCTGCTTTTACAACCTCCATACAAGCCTTGGCACCTACGTGGCGATTCTGCTTGTCGTGATGTCGCTAACTGGGCTTTACTGGTCTTATGGCTGGGTCAGAAACAGTGTAAATAGCGTATTTTTCGAGCTAAAACCAAGCCAAGCGCAAAGAGCAATGCCTCAAAGAAATTTAATCCCGATAAGCGATGATAAATTTAAAGAGATTGAGACTGCGGAGCAAATTTTTAAAGACAATGTCACGCTAGAGCTAAGATCACTCACGATAAACGTGCCTGAAAACAACCAAAGCACCTACACTATAAACTACGAAACTAGTGAGAGCCAAGTGGGCAAACTAAAGCTTGACGCTAGCGCTGGCAAGATCAAAGAAAACAAGCTTGTTAGCAAGGCTGAGAGCATCCCAGAGGCAAAAAAAGCTGGCCGAAAGGTGCTTAGCCTGCACACTGGAGAGATGTTTGGCGAGATCGGTCAGATCATCTTTGCCATCTCTTGCGTGATCGCAGTTTTACTAATAATAACTGGCTTTTTGATGACCATAAAAAGGACTAAGGCACTCTAAATAAAAGTAAATTTTTACCTTGCTTTGGGTAAGATTTTAAGAAATTTTTACCACAAACAAGAGAGAAATTTATGAACAGAAAACGCATCTACAACCCAAGTTCAAATGAAAATTTGACCGATAGAAGAGTCTTTAACGGCAACCCACACGGCATTTTAAATTTCACCAAGGCAAAATACGAGTGGGCGTTAAAGCTTTGGGACCTCATGGAGGCAAACACCTGGTTTCCAAAAGAGGTCGACACCACCGACGACGTGCGCGACTACGCCTACAACCTCACAGAGGCTGAAAAACGCATGTACGACCTAGTCTGGAGCCAGCTCATCTCGATGGATAGCTTCCAGACAAACAACCTAGCCGACAACATCAACCCTTACATTACAGCTCCAGAGATCAACGCCGTGCTAAGCCGCCAAGCCTACGAAGAGGCAAACCACAGCAAGTCTTACGCTGTCATGGTCGAGGCGATCTGCGACAACACCGACCTCATCTACGAGATGGAGAAGCACGACGATGTATTGCGCGAGAAAAACGACTATATCTCAAGCGTCTATGAGGAGCTTGCAGGCGAAGTGACTGACGAGAAGCTGCTTCTTGCGATGGTTGCGAACCAAATTTTAGAGGGCATCTACTTTTACAGCGGATTTACAGCGATCTACGCTCTAGCTCGCGCTGGCAAGATGCTAGGCTCAGCGCAGATGATACGCTTCATCCAACGCGACGAGATCACGCACCTGCTTTTGTTTCAAAACATGATAAATTCAGTCCGCAAAGAGAGACCTGATCTTTTCACACCTGAGACTGAGGCGAAAATTTATGATATGTTTGAAAAAGCTGGAAATTTAGAGATCAAATGGGGCAAATACATCACTCAGAACCAAATAATGGGCTTTACCGACGACATCATCGAGCAGTATATCCACTATCTCATTGATCAACGTCTAGTTGCGATCGGTCTAAAACGCAAATACAACGTCACTCACCCGATCAAATGGGTCGATGACTTTGCGAAATTTAACGACCAAAAGTCAAATTTTTTTGAAGCAAAGGTGACAAACTACAGCAAGGGAAGTATCAGCTTTGATGACTTTTAAAAATGGCATCTTAGCCCTTGCTTGCGTGCTTTTTGTGGGGTGTGCGAGCAGCAATCAAAGGATAATTGATCAAGCAAATAAAAATAATCTCGAAAATTTCTACGCCTACAAGCTTGTTAAGGTAAAAGAGACAAGCCAAGCGGAAATCTATCAAGAGATGCCAAACGGTGAAATTGCACCAAGTTTCGCACCGCTAGGATCTGTGCTAGGAAATGACGTGATGTTTGGTATAAACAAACAGTGTGGCTTTGAAGCAAAAGATCTAAAAGAGGTAAGAATAGTTTCACATGATGAGGCTAGGGGTCTTGGCTTTGAGGTCTGGGTTTTTAATGATCCGCTCTCCCAGCGCGATGATAAAATCACAGCTATAAGCGTTATTTTAAAAGCTACACCAAACATCGGTGGTACGGATATAAACTGCAAAATTCCAAAAGACTGCCACGACGAAAAACCTATAACATTTTTATTTGGAAAATAAATGGACGAAAATTTAAACCTAATAAGCCTAACTTTAAAGGCAAAAAATGCAACCGATCGCCTAGAGGAGCTTGCAAATTTAGTTGAAGCTGCGCCTGAAAACTCACTCATTCTTGCAAGCGAGCTTTGCATCAGCGGATATGACTTTGACGGCTTTTTTGCAGGGGCGAACAAAGCTATGCTTGGTGGCATGATAGGTAGCTTTGATGCAATGCTGCTTGAACGCTTGCAAGAGGTACTTAGCCCAGATAAATTTCTTGGTTTTACGCACCTTAGCAGCCTAAACAAAAGCGCAGGCCTAGCTCAAATTTCAAATCTAAATCCGCACCAGCCAAAAATTTATAACGAATTTTTGCTTCTTAACTCAAATAATGTCTTTCGTTCACAATTTAAAGCCGAACTTTTTCGGCCAAATTTGGAGCATGAAATTTTTGCCGCTGGCGATGTAAGCGAGATAAATGCCTTTGATTTTAGAGGGCTAAAGCTTGGCGTACTAATCTGTTTTGAACTACGCGATAGCACACTTTGGGCAAAGCTAAAAGGATGTGATATCATCATGGTACCAGCCATGTGGGGCAAGGCTAGAGAGGATGCTTATCTTAGTCTTTGCAAGGCTCTAGCTATCGCAAACAACTGCTACGTCATGATCTCAAGCTCTCTTGCATTAGAAGTTGCTGGAGTATTTTTACCAAATGGCACACTTGTTAAAGAGACGATATTTGATGCAAATTTAATAAAAGAGATAAAGACGAATTTAGGGATTTTATAAATTTTAAGATAAGTTTTAAATCGTATAATAAAGATTTAATTTTTATTTAGGATATAAATTTTGACCCAACTAGAAGCGATAAAATGCCAAAATTTAGCTAGCGATATAGCCGATGAGATCACGTTAAGCCCACTTTTGTTCGATGCGATAGCTACCACTGAGCGTGAAATTTTTGTACCAATTACTGCACATGCTTATAAACTTGACGCGCAGCCCATACTGGGCAATCAATGGATCAGCTCACCGCTAACTGTGGCAAAGATGACAATGGCACTAGAGTGTGAAAATATGGATAACATCCTAGAGATAGGCTGCGGTAGTGGCTATCAAGCAGCTATTTTAAGCAAACTTGCACATAGAATTTTTAGTGTCGAGCGAATAGAGAAACTAGCCATGGATGCAAAAAAACGTTTCGAGGCGCTAAAAATAAAAAATGTACATGTAAGGTATGATGACGGCAACAATGGCTGGCGAAGCTATGCACCATTTGATCGTATCTTGCTCTCGGCAGCCGCTGATGAGATCTCACCAAATTTATTTAAGCAGCTTAAAAATGGTGGAATTTTAGTAGCTCCAATGAAAAGAGATGGCAAGCAATTTATCGCTAAATTTAAAAAAGATAAAGATGGAAATTTAGAAAAAGAGTACTTAGATGAGTGCCTTTTTGTACCACTTCTTGAAGGTAGAGAGTAACCTAAAATAAGGCAAAGCCTAAGCCTTGCCTAAATGTTAGAATTTATAAGTATAGCCTGTATAAATTCCTATAGTCGTATCTCTTAGCTGAGCTCCGCTATTTTTCTTATAAAAAGTCTTATCAGCTTTTAAGCCAAACTCGATCGCGTTATGTTCATCAAATGAGTAGATACCTCCCGCTTTTGCGCCAACTAGCAAGCCTTTGAAATTTTTTTTACTTGTTTCGTTATTAAATCTCTCTCTAACGCTCAAGTAGTTAAGACCTGTGTATCCGCCAAGAACGGCTTTAAAATTTTCAGTGATGCTTGGCATATAATCAACACCGCCTAGAAATTTATGCTTACTCCATTTTGCATCTGACTCACCAGCATTTTTCCTAGCTTTAAAGTCATAATAATAACCACCATAAGCTCTATAGCTGTCAAAATCATAACCGCCATAAAAGCCAAGACCATAGTGACCTTTTTTGAAGTTGTTTTTCTCACTACTTGCTATGTTTTTTGTTTTGATTTTTGAGTTAAACGAATAATCACCTTCACCACCAACAAATGCACCTTGAGCTAGTGCAGCTGAGCTTACCAAAGCTAGAATCAAGCTTGATTTTACAAGTAAATTTTTCATACCTCTCCTTTAAAAAATTTCTGAGATTTTACATCTAAGCTTTTAATCTATATAAAATTTAAATTTAATAAGAAATTTTATACCAAGTGCCAATTTATTACTAATAATAAATGTAGTAAGTGTGAGTATTATTAAGAATATAAGAGTAGAAATACTTAAATTTAGCACAGCTTTAGGGCAAATCCTAAGCCCACAGCCATGCCAAATTTATTAAGTTAAGCCCTAAAAATGCACCTTAAATTTTGCCCAAAAGCTTCTGCCCGGCTCATAAAGCCTCGTGCCGTTTGGGATAGTTTCGTAGCCTGCGATACCGCCGCCGTAGCCGCCTTTTGAGTTATGATAGGAGTATTTGGCGTCGTTTAAATTTTCGGCCGCTAGCAAAAATTGATAATTTTTATATTTATAGCCCGCGCTTAGCCCCAGCGTCCAAAAGCTATCGCTCTTGCCCAGATCCATACCGCCCACGTCGCCGTAGCCTTTTTGCGCGCGTTTTTGCGATGCGTTAGCGTAGAAGTCGGCTTTGACGAACCAGTCTGGCTTTTCTAGGCCGGCGCTTAGTTTAAACGTTAGAGGAGAAACCTTAGGCAGCGCATCGCCGTCTTTTAGGCCGCCCGCGTTTTTAGTCACCTTGCCGTAGACGTAGGATACGCCGGCACCCAGTCTAAATATGTCGGCCAGTAGCGTATCGCCCTCGATCTCGCCGCCGTATAGTAAAGCATCGGTATTAAATACGTTTGATGACATGCCCATAGGACTATATTTTATCATTATGTAATCATCCATCTTCGAGACGAAGAAATTTGCGTTTAATTCGTAGTTTCTATCTTTTAGCACGGTACCGAAGTCAAGCTGAGTGTTTCTTTCTTTATTTAGCTTAAGATTGTCGTCTTTGCTCGTTTCCCAATGATCCGGTAACCTTTGCGCGTGGCCTAGTCCTGCGTAGAGCGTTAAATTTTGCAGATATTTTTCGTATCTAAAAAAGCCTGAGAATAAATTTTCTTTCCTACTCTTATGCGTTTTTAACAGTTTTCTCTCGCCCGCGTCCAGCCTAAGTCCGCCAAAAAGCCCGTAGTCGTTTTCAAGGACGTATTCGTTTTGAGTGTATATCGTTTTATACGTTACCTTGCGCTCTTTTACGTGCGGCTTTGATAGGGCGGCGTCCATTTCGGCTTTAGTTACACCCATCATACCGCTTCCGGCACCTCGCCATTTAAACGTATCTTCAGAGTATCCCGCGCCGATGAAGCTAGTTAGATTATCGAAATTTAGCTCGCCTTCTAGCTTAAAGCCGTACATATCGCGTATCGGGTGACTGATGCTATATCCCTTGCCGCGCCCCGTGCCCGGCACCACCGGACGCATGGTGAAGTTGTCCATTATATGATCGATTTGATGATAGTACGAACTTAGCCTGATCTTGTGCTCACCGACATCTTGTTCAAATTTTAGTCCGAAAGATTTACGGTCAAACTGTATGCCGTCCCTCATCCTGTCCGCATACGCCGCTTCGCCATCGCCTAGATCCGCGCTTAACTGTAAGGCCGTAGTATCTGTGGGCGTTAGCGTACCTACGAGCGAGACGCTGTTGCGTTTATAGTGCGTATGCATTTTCTGTCCGTCACCGCTTTTATAATCACCGCTCTGGTAGTGCCCACCAGAAATTTCTAGGCTACCTAGCTCGTTACCCGCCGCTACGTCTGCAGCAGTTTCAAATCTTCTAAAACTACCACCAAGTACGCTTACGTTTCCTCCGAAGCTCGGTTTTGACAGCCTTGCTATCTCTCTATCGAAAAATATACCGCCGCTAATGAGTGCGCCGTATCTGACGTCTTGCGGGCCTTTTACGATGCGAACCGAGCTATAATTTTGCGCCGAGATGTAAGTGATGGGCGTATCCATGCGCATACCGCAACCGCCGTTTAGCGTGCTACCGTCGATTAGCACCGGCAGTCTGGCCGCCGTCTGCGAGCGGTAATAAACCTCGCTGCCGCCTCCGCCCTTGCGCTCCATCGTAAAGCCGCTCAAATTTAAAAGCGATTTAGCGATGTCGCCGTTTTCTAGTATCGCGCCTTTGCCTACTATTTGAGCCTTTGTCGGTTCGTCAAGAATGGACTTTTGTATCTTTGCAGAAACGGTAACCGGAGCCAAGTCTATCGTTTCTTCAGCACCAAGCATTAAATTTGGTACTAAAGCAAATGCTAAAACGTAAGAAATTTTCATGTTTAGTCCTATGAAATTAATATTTAAAATTAAAATTAAAGCAAAAATAAACTTAAATAAAGTATAAATATTTATATAACATTAATTTTACAATACAGAAATTTGAGTCAAATAGTATTATTTTAGTTGGACTGCATTAAATATATAAAAAAACGATTTTGGTGAATTAAAACCGAAGTAATCTCGGTTTTAATAAAATTTAGCATTATAAAACCGAGATAAAAATTTATAAAATCTCTTTTATGAGTAGTTGTGGAGTAACAAGTCCGCGGAATGAATTTTTTGATATACAAAAGATAATATCTATCATCTCGCCAACTCTAGCATGTCTTGTAAAGTTAAAGAATAGAGCCTCAAGTGTTTTATTATCCTTTTGCAAGATGAGCTTTAGGTGATTTTGATCTCTACCTATAAGTCTTTCATTTTTAACAAGAGCATTTTTTATCTTAAAGACTGGGCGTGGATTTTTCTGTCCATATGGCTCATAAAATTCTAAAATTTCAAGCAGCTCAAAGTCGATCTCGCTTGGCATTATGTCACCAAGTAGCTCGTCCGAGCTTTTGCACTCTTGCATATTTAGGCATGAGCAACTTTTATTTATCGCTTCTTTAAATTTCACCAAATTTTCAGGTGCAAGCGTAAGTCCAGCCGCTCCTTTGTGACCGCCGTAGCTTGTTAGTAAATTTTCGTGGCTTGCTATAAGAGATAAGATATCAAGCTTGCCAATGCTTCTAGCACTACCTTTTGCACGACCTTTATCGATACTAAAGACGATAGCTGGCTTTGCAAAGTGCTTTGCTAAGCGGCTAGCTACGATACCTATCACGCCCTCGTGCCACTGCTCACCCCAAGTGATGATGACTTCATCATCTTCTTTTACATCCTTTAGCGAGCACTCGAAGAGTTGGCGCTCCTCCTCTTTTCTGGAGTTGTTAAATTCGATAATGGTATCAAGGTAGTTGTAAGCCTCTTCTATGCTCTTTGCGCGCAAAAAGTTAAATGAATTCATCGCATCGTCCATGCGTCCGGCTGAATTTATAAGAGGTGCTATAAGAAAGCTGATATCATCGCACTCAAATTTTTCCTTACCATAAAACTCTTTTATAGCGTGAAATGCGGAACGCTTAGACGCATTTAGCTTACAAATGCCAAGGCGAACAAGCATTCTATTCATATCTCTTAGCTCCATCATATCAGCGATTATCGCGATAGCTAAAAGCTCTAGAAATTTGCTCATATCGTAATTTAGCCCAAAAACATCCTTTAACGCTCCAACCAAATACCAAGCGACCTCAGCACCACAAATTTCGATATTTGGGAAGTTGCAGTCTTCTTGCTTTGGATTGATGATCGCATAAGCTTCCGGGAGAACAGCTGGAGGCATGTGATGATCAGTAATAATAAGATCGATGCCTTTTTCTTTACAGATAATGGCCGCATCGTTTGCAGAGATGCCGTTATCAACGGTGATAATCAAGCTTACATCGGCTGAGAGTTCGTCTATTATCTCAGGATTTAGCCCATATCCATCTTTAAATCTATTTGGAATTTTTACTAGGTAGTCTTTCACGCCAAGATCATCAAAAAACTCGGCCAAAATTACGCTCGAAACAACACCATCAACATCATAATCGCCCACAATGGCTATACGCTCGTTTTTTTCTATCGCTTCTTTTATGCGATTAGCGCCTTTGTATATATCTTTTAAGGCACTTGGTGTCGGAATTTCACTAATTTTTTTATGTATGTCGTTACAAAATCTATGCGCTAGTAAATTCCTTATATCCTCTTTATTTAGCATGGTTTTGGTAAGAATTTTTAAAGAACTTACCAACTTTAGTTAATGCCACTTGTTCACTTAAATTTACACCCAAAGTGCTAAAAATTTGGCAACAAAAATGCTTTTTTTTCATCGTAATCTTTCGTCTTTATTTTGAATGCTTGGATTATATCTTTTTGAAATTTAATTTCTTATAATTTTAAATGAAAGTAAGATTTTAGGGCTCATGGCGAGCTTAAAAGCTTTGTTAAATTGATAGTCTTTACAAATTTAACCCGTCAAAAATAGTAAGTATTAGCAAAAATTTATACAATTAAATTTATAAATTTTAAATGGTTTATGTCATAAAGCTTAAACCATTTTTATAAAAATTTATTCCAAATTTCTCAAAAACTCCGCGTATTCTCTAGCGCCGCGCTCTAAATCGTCCTGGCTTGATACGTAATCCACACCCGGAGTCTCCTCGGCGCCGTAAAATGCGAAAAAGTCGCGGTAATCGGCGTGAAAATAGTATTTAAACGCAAGCTCAAACGGCGTAAGAACCTCGCGCAAGCTAAAATGATAGCGTCCTTGCGGGCAGTAGTCGCTCTTTTTGATGCCTGCGGTCACGGCTAGCGCTACCTTGCGCCCCGCTATGCCGTCCGAACCCCGTCCGTAGGCAAAGCCATGCGTCATCACCGCGTCGATCCACGATTTTAAAATCGGAGGGCAGGAGAAGTTGTGAAGTGGAAACTGCAAAACGAGGGCATCGTGGGCTCTGATGAGCTCTTGCTCGCGCGCAGCGTCGATACTTTCGCCCCCATAAACCTGCGTCAAATCATGAATGCTAAAGTGCTGCGGCTCTTTGAGAGCCTCTTGTAGCAAGCGTTTGTTTATGACCGAGTTTTGGATATCAGGGTGTGCTAAGATGATTAGAGTTTTCATTTTTCTCCTTAAAAATTTATAGAAAGAAGTGGGATTTATTTGGCAAATAATTGAATAAAACAGCAAAATTTTTAAAAGAATTTTTAGAGCCAGATGGCTCTAAATTTAAGATTTGACGTTTTCTAAACTTGCCTTTATAAAGCCTAATATCACAGGATTTGGTTTAGTTAGACGGCTAGTAAATTCAGGATGGCACTGCACGCCCACAAACCACGGATGGCCTTTTAGCTCGATAGCCTCTATCAGCCCATCGCTCTCACCGCTTACCAAAAGGCCATTTTTCTCAAAAATTTCTTTATATTTTGGATTTGCCTCGTAGCGGTGGCGGTGGCGCTCTTTTACACTCTTTGCATTGCCATAAATTTCAGCTAAAAGTGTCTTTGGTTTGATGTCGCAGTTATATGCTCCAAGCCTCATCGTGCCGCCAAGTGGGCTTGTGTGTGTTCTTATCTGTTTTTTGCCGTGAGCGTCGATAAAGCTATCGATTAGATAGATGATAGGGTTTTTACACTCTTTGTCAAATTCCATAGAATTTGCATCCTCTAAGCCCAAAACATCCCTTGCAAACTCAATGAGTGCTAGCTGCATACCAAGGCAAATTCCAAGATAAGGGATCTTATTTTCACGAGCAAATTTTATAGCTTGCATCTTGCCTAAAACGCCTCTTTCGCCAAAGCCGCCAGCTACTAAGATGCCATCTACGTCCTTTAAAAGCTCATTTACATTGTTCTCTTCTATCTTTTCGCTATCTATCCAGCGTAAATTTACCCTAGCATCCAAATTTGCTCCAGCGTGGATAATGCCCTCAGTTAGGCTCTTGTAGCTCTCTTTTAGATCGATATATTTACCTACAAATGCTATTGTAGTTTCATTTGTTGGAGCGATTATCCTTTTTACTAGGCTATCCCACTTTGCCATATCTGGTTTTAGCTCGCTAAAGCCTAAATTTTCAGCGATTGGAGTTAGTATGTCTTGCTTTAAAAATGAAAGTGGAATTTGATAGATGCTTGCGCTGTCCAAGCTCTCTATAACGCAGTTTTTTTCAACGCCACAGCTTGCTGCGATCTTATCTTTTAGCTCGCGGTTTAGTGGCATTTCAGATCTGCAGATGATGATGTCTGGTGTTATACCTATACGTCTTAGCTCACCTACACTGTGTTGGGTTGGCTTTGTCTTTAGCTCGCCAGCTACTTTGATAAATGGCACAAGCGTTAGGTGGATATTTAGCGCTCTTTTTTTACCAACTTCTACTCTTAGCGCTCTTATCGCCTCTAAAAATGGCAAGCCCTCGATATCGCCAACGGTTCCGCCGATCTCAACTATGAGCACGTCTTTACCTTCGCCTGCTTTTTTGATGCGATCAACTATCTCGCCAACGATGTGAGGGATCACTTGTATAGTCTTTCCAAGGTAATCGCCTCTTCGCTCTTTTTCGATCACTGAGCTATAAACTCTGCCCGTTGTGAAGTTATTATCTTGACTTAGGCTCTCATCTAAAAATCTCTCGTAGTGACCAAGGTCAAGATCTGTCTCTGCCCCATCGTCTGTGACAAAAACTTCGCCGTGTTCTAACGGGCTCATCGTGCCAGGATCTACGTTGATATATGGATCAGCTTTTAAAACACTTACTTTTAGTCCGGAATTTTTTAAAAGAGTCGCGATAGACGCAGCTGCAATGCCTTTTCCAAGTGAGCTTAAAACGCCACCCGTGATAAAAATGTACTTCGTCTCTTTTGCCATTAAATTTCCTTAAATTTATTTATTTTTTAATTGCGGATTATACCCCTTAAATATTTAGTAAGGCATTAATCGTATAAATTTTAAAAATTATTCTTTAAGTCTTTTTGTTATAGACTTCAAAAATCATGATAAAAAACTGCTTAAAAAACATCGCCTCTTTATATGTAGACGGCTTTAAAAATATGAAAATAGGCAAGAAATTATGGCTTCTCATAATAATAAAGCTTATCATTATGTTTGGAATTTTAAAGGTCTTCATCTTTGACGAGACTCTTAATACCAAATTTCAAACCGACGAAGAAAAAAGCGAATTTGTAATTCGAAATTTAATAAAGGAATAAAATGTCTGAGATGGATTTTGTCGACTGGTCTAGGGCACAGTTTGCACTAACCGCCATTTACCATTTTTTGTTTGTCCCGCTTACTCTGGGACTAAGTTTTATCATCGCTATCATGGAGACGATATATGTCAAAACTGGCGATAAAGCATGGCTTGAGATAACGAAATTTTGGCTAAAGCTCTTTGGTATAAATTTCGCTATCGGTGTCGCTACTGGTATCATCATGGAGTTTGAGTTTGGTACAAACTGGGCGAACTACAGCTGGTTTGTCGGCGATATTTTCGGCGCTCCTCTTGCGATTGAAGGCTTGCTCGCATTTTTTATGGAGAGTACATTTTTTGCCATTATGTTTTTTGGTTGGGATAAAGTTAGCAAGAAATTTCACCTGCTTTCAACTTGGCTTGTTGCGATCGGTTCAAATTTAAGCGCACTTTGGATCTTAATTGCAAATGGATGGATGCAGTACCCAATAGGCATGAAATTTAACCCAGATACCGCTAGAATGGAGATGGAAAATTTCTTCGAAGTCGCGCTAAATCCTCTTGGCATTAGCAAATTTTTACACACAGTAACTAGCGGCTACACTATCTCAGCTATTTTTGTGATAGGAATTTCTGCTTGGTTTTTAATTAAAAAACGCCACATATTACTAGCTAAAAAAAGTATTGTGGTTGCTAGCGCATTTGGACTTATCACATCGGCATTTTTACTACTTAGCGGCGATGAAAGCGCATATTTTGTAGCTCAAAAGCAACCTATGAAGCTTGCAGCCATGGAGGGACTTTATAAAGGCGAGAAAAACGCTGGTCTAGTTGCTGCTGGTATTTTAAACCTAGCTAAAAAGCTTGACAACGAGAGCGAGCCATTTTTGCTTGAGATAAAGGTGCCTTACGCACTTGGCATCATGGCAAACAGAGAGCTTGACTCATTTACGCCAGGTATAAATGACCTACTTTATGGCAATAGCGAGCACAATCTAATAAGCGTAGAAGAGAAGATGGCAAAGGGCAAAGTAGCTATCGAAGCTCTCAAAAACTACAAAGAAGCCAAAAAAGCAAATGACGAGAGCCTAATGAAAACTTCTCTTTCAAATTTAGAAAGTAACCTAAATTTCTTAGGATATGGCTATCTTAAAGACGCAAAAGAGGCTGTGCCACCAGTTGCGCTTACATTTTATAGCTTCCATATCATGGTCGCTCTTGGCACTTACTTCATAGCTCTTTTTGCTATTACGCTCTATCTAAATCTTTCAAGAAAATATAAATTTGAAAACATAAGAGCGTTTTTGTGGATCTGCCTCTTTACTATACCGCTTGGCTACATCGCAGCTGAAGCTGGCTGGATAGTAGCAGAGGTCGGTCGTCAGCCATGGGTGATACAAGATCTCATGACCGTTGGCGTTGGAGCTACGAATTTAGCAGACTCAAATATCAAAATTTCATTTATATTATTTGCTGTTTTATTTACGGTCTTGCTGATTGCTGAGATCAAAATCATGCTTAAGCAAATAAAGATAGGATTTAACGACCATGCATAGTTTAAGCTTAGAAAATTTACAAATTTATTGGTGGTTTATAGTTAGCCTTCTTGGCGGACTTTTGGTATTTATGATGTTTGTTCAAGGCGGCCAGTCGCTCATCTTTAGCCTTGGCAAGGACGAGCTTAAAAAAGATATGCTCATAAATTCTATCGGTAGAAAATGGGAGCTTACATTTACGACGCTTGTTATGTTTGGTGGTGCATGCTTTGCGGCGTTCCCGCTATTTTACGCTACTAGCTTTGGTGGTGCTTACTGGGTTTGGCTGGCTATTTTATTTTGCTTTATCATCCAAGCTGTAAGCTACGAGTACCGCAAAAAGCCTGATAACTTCTTAGGCGCTAGAACTTATGAAATTTTCCTTTTCATAAATGGCTCACTTGGTGTTATCCTTATTGGCATGGCGGTTAGTACATTTTTTAGCGGAAGCGACTTTGTGCTAAATGAGCACAACTTTGTCGAGTGGAAGACTCCGTTTCGCGGTCTTGAAGCATTGGCAAACCCTTACTTGTACTTACTTGGCATAGCAATGTTTTTCCTATCTCGCGTAGGCGGCTGCTTATATCTTATGAACAACATCGCTGATGGTGAATTTATACAAAACGCTAGAAAACAGCTACTTATCAACACTGTGCTATTCTTGCCATTTTTCCTAGGCTTTCTTGCGTGGATACTTACAAAAGATGGCTTTGCATACGACGCAAATGGCGTAGTTAACCTTATGCCTTACAAATACGCTATAAATTTGATCGAGATGCCTATCGTTGGTATATTGCTTCTTGTTGGCGTTGTTTTGGTACTTGTTGGAATTTTCCAAGGGGTATTTACAAAAAGCATTCGTGGAATTTTTGCTTACGGCGTTGGCGTAACGCTAGCTGTGACTGCACTATTTTTGATAACAGGCCTAAATGGCACTGCATTTTATCCGTCATTTAGCGACCTTTCTAGCTCGCTAACTATCAAAAATGCAAGCTCTAGCCACTATACACTTGGAGTTATGGCATATGTTAGCTTGCTAGTGCCAGTAGTACTTGCTTATATCATCGTCGTTTGGCGAGCGATAGATAGCAAGAAGATCACGCAAGACGAGATCGAAAACGATCATCACGCATACTAAGGATAAAAGATGTTAGAAGCAGGAATTTTTTTGATACTTTGGCCAGTAACGCTATTTATTAGCTATAAATTTGTTCTATTTTCTCTTAAGAAATTTGACGAAAATAACTAAAATTTAGGGGCGTTTGCTCCTAAATTCTTCTTTTTATTTTTACCCTTTAAAACGACTCTTTTATAAATTTATTTAAGCCACTTTTCATATAAGCGTTAGTTCTGTGTGAAATTTGGGTAGTAAGATATCATTAAATTTTATTAAAGGAGCGAAAATGAGCAAGAATTTCTTAGGTTCTGTTGCCCTTGCGGCTGTTTTGGTTAGTGGTCTTAGTATAGGTATCACGCCACTAGAGGCTGGAGTCCTGGCTCATCACGTAAAGGTTCAAGGTGAGCTTGGATCAGTCTTTATAAATCCCTACGACGTATCGCCTCTAACTGCTATCATCGATAGAGCTGGCAAAGACATCAAAGATATCCACGTCAAAGTAAAAGGCAAGCCAGATGGTGGTATCGATATCGACTACAACGTCTCAGAGCATGCTTTGCTTACGCATGATGGTGTGCCTATTTGGGGGCTTTACCCTGACTATCTAAATGAAGTAGTCATAAGCTACACATTTAATGGAGCTAAAAAGGTAGAAACATATAAAATTTACGCCCAGCCTATCGTCACATATAGCCGTGATTTTAGATTTTCTCACATGCAAAAGACTCGCGTCAAAAAGGTCGATCCTGCCTTTAAAAACAGGCTCTATCTCATAAATAACACGATCACAAGCATCTATAAACCACTTGATTGGAAAAATGGCGGAGCTGCTAGCTGGAACGACTTTACCGAAAACTACATCGTAGATACCAAAGGTGAGGTTAGATGGTATCTTGACTATCAGAAATTTTACGACCGCAGCGAGAGAAGAGTGATGGATGGAGGCATGATGATGGGCTTTCATCAGCTAAAAAACGGCGATATCAGCTTTGGTATGGCACAAAGATATCTAAGATATGACCTTATGGGAAAAGAAATTTATAATCGCCCGCTTCCAAGAGGCTACATCGATCTAAGCCATGAAGTTATGCCATTAAAGGACGATCACGCACTTCTTAGGGTTGGAAAATACAACTACCACCACAAAGATGGCAAAATTTCTCACACTATAAGAGATCACATCATCGAGGTCGATAGCACCGGTAAAGTGGTCGAAGAGTGGGATCTAAATGAAATTTTTGGCAATAACGTCTACCGCAGCAACCTCATAAAAGCGCTTGATGCTAGAGCTGTTTGCCTAAATATCGATATGGATGCAAAAGAGATAAAGATAAGCGACGATCAGCCATTTGGCGACATCACCTCTACTGGCACAGGTAGAAACTGGGCTCACGTAAATTCTATCTCATACGATGAGAGCGATGATAGCATCATCCTCTCACTTCGCCACCAAGGCATCGTAAAGATAGGACGTGACAAGAAAGTAAAATGGATATTAGCTTCGCCTGAGGGCTGGAGTGAAGAATTTAAAGCCAAAGTGCTAACTCCAGTCGATAGCAAAGGTAATAAGATAAAATGCGAAAACTCAAAATGCGAGGGTGAATTTGACTGGTCATGGACTCAGCACACCGCATGGCTCACACCAAGATATGACAACAAAGGCAGCATAAAACACCTAAGTGTCTTTGACAATGGCGATGCAAGGGGCATGGAGCAGCCAGCATTTAAAGAGGATAAATATTCACGTGCGGTTGAGTACAAGATAGATGAGAAAAAGGGCACGGTTGAACAAACTTGGCAGTTTGGCAAGGAGCGTGGCTTTGACTTTTATAGCGCAGTTACTAGCAACGTCGAGTGGCAAAAAGATAAAAATACCTACTTCATCTCAAGCTCAAATGTAAATTTACTCCGTCCTGACAAGACTATCAAAATGGTCTTAGTTGAGATCGATCCAAAGACAAATGAGATCAAATTTGAGATGGATGTGGACTCTGCTTCAAGAGATGATGTTGCTTATAGGGCGATGGTTATTGATCCGGAGGTATTTAGTTATTAGCAGTATCTGGTGTGAGATTTTTCTCGCACCAGCTTTTAGTTGTTGTTTTGAAATTTATAGATTGCTTCTTTGATTCTAGTAAGGTTAAAATTTATCGCTCGCTCTAGTTCTGGCAAGTCTATATCTTTATCAGCTTCAAACGCTTTTACCATCTCGCTTAACTCTTTTGTCTCATCGCTTGCAAGAACTGTGCTTTTAAAATCATCATCGTCTATCTGATCAAATTTTAAAAAGATTGATGCAAATTTATCTTTCAAAATTTCTTTATTTAGCTTTCTATTTTCCAAAGCTTTCTTTGTCCCGCCATTTTTATTACAGGTTCTAAATATCGAATCTATTGTTTCATTCACTTCATCAAGTAAAATTTCTGTTTTTTCACTTTGCATATAAAACTCTCTTAACTATAAATTAAATTTAAAATAAAAGCTAAATCGCTCTTGTTTTGGAGATTAGAAGTTGTTTTACTTCTTCGCGTAAAAAGGAAAAATTAAAGTTGTATTTGTGAAGTTATTTTCATAAAAGTTTGCGCCAGAATTTAAAATTTTAGTTTGCATTGGCATCACTTTTATGCCCTCTGTTTTTGCGATCATTTTCTCATCCTTGTTAAAAAATTTTATCGCATTGTATAAATTTTCATAGGTCTTGTAAATTGTACCAAGGTACAATAAAGCCCTATAAATCAATATTTATAACACATTGATAATATTTTTACGTTATTATTTTGTACACTGCTTTGATTAAAATTACCGAAATTTCGTAGCTATTTAGCTCATCCTTTTTGGATAAATTTTAAAAATTTAATGTGTTATTTATGTAATAAAAAAATTTTTAAATTTGCAAAATTTTTTTAAAATCTTTGATACTTTATATGTGATAAAATCCTCTCAAATTTTAAAAAAGGATCAAATTTGAGAAGCGACATAATCAAAAAAGGCTACACAAGAGCCCCACACCGCTCACTTTTACGTGCGACTGGACTAAAAGACGATGACTTTGCTAAACCCTTTATCGGCGTTGCAAACAGCTTTATAGAGATCATACCTGGGCACTTTTTCTTAAACAAATACGCACAAATTTTAAAAGATGAAATTCGCAAAAATGGCTGTATTCCATTTGAGTTTAACTGCATCGGCGTGGATGATGGCATCGCGATGGGGCATGGAGGCATGCTATATAGCTTGCCTAGCCGCGAGATCATCGCAAACTCGATAGAAACTGTGATGAACGCTCATGCACTTGACGCACTTGTTTGTATGCCAAACTGCGATAAGATCGTCCCTGGCATGGTTATGGGCGCTTTAAGAGTAAATGTACCGACCGTGTTTGTAAGCGGTGGCCCAATGAAAAAGGGCTACACAAAAGATGGCAAGCCAATTGATCTTGCAACTGCGTTTGAGGCGGTTGGTAAATTTGAGACCAAAGAGATAGATGAGGCCGAGCTAAAAGATATCGAGTGCAACGCATGTCCAAGTGGTGGCAGCTGCAGCGGTATGTTTACAGCAAATTCTATGAATACACTTTGCGAAGCAATGGGCATAGCTCTCCCTGGCAATGGCACCATCCTTGCACTAACCCCTGAACGCGAAGAGCTCATCAGGCAGGCTGCTCGCAGGATCTGTGAGATCGCCCTTGATGAGAAATTTAAGATAAGAAACATACTAAATGAAAAGGCGATCCGCAACGCACTTGTCGTTGATATGGCGATGGGTGGTAGCAGCAACACCGTTCTTCACATGCTAGCCATCTCAAGAGAGGCTGGCGTAAATTTAGACATCAAAGAGCTAAACAAGATCAGTCAAAACATCGCTCACATCGCTAAGATCAGCCCAAGCTTGCCAAACGTGCACATGGAGGATGTCGGCAGAGCTGGCGGTATGAATGCGGTGATAAAAGAAATTTCACGCAGAGATAATGGCATGCTAAATTTAGACAATCTCACAGTTAGTGGCGAAACTCTGGGAGAGCGCGTAAAGATAAGTGACATCAAAGATGAGAGTATCATTCACAAAGTAGAAAACGCCTATTCACAAGTTGGCGGACTTGCCATTTTGTTTGGAAATTTAGCCGAGCAAGGCTGTGTCATCAAGACAGCTGGCATCGTTGGTGAGCGTAAATTTAGCGGCAAAGCAGTCTGCTTTAACTCACAAGATGAAGCAATAGCTGGCATCTCAAGTGGCAAAGTAGATAAAGGCGATGTCGTCGTCATCCGATACGAAGGTCCGCGCGGAGGCCCTGGCATGCAAGAGATGCTAAGCCCTACTTCACTCATCATGGGACGAGGCCTTGGCGCAGACGTGGCGCTCATCACAGATGGTCGCTTTAGCGGAGCGACAAGAGGTCTAAGCATCGGCCACGTGAGCCCAGAAGCAGCCGAGGGTGGCATGATAGGCTTGCTACAAGATGGCGACATAATCGATATAGACGTCGATAAATACGAGATAAACGTTCGCCTAAGCGAGTCTGAGATCGCAAAGAGAAGAGCGGAATTTAAGCCAGTTGATAAACCGCTAACCTCTCGCTGGCTAAGGCAATACCGCAAACTAGTCACAAACGCAAGCAACGGAGCGGTGCTAGAAGCATAAAAATTTATTACAAAAGCAAGGAGTAGTCTCTTTGCTTTTGTAAAAATATAAAAATTTCTTCATTTTTTAAGGATACTAAATGCAACAAGATTTTTATTTTTATGCCGCCATATTTTTAGGAGTACTATTTTTGATTGCGATATTTGTCATCTATTCATTTAATAGAGACAAACTCGAACTAAAAAGAAATTTGGCGCAAAAAGAGCAAGAAAATTTTGAAATTTCATCAAATCTAACAAATTTAGTATCTAAAAATAGTGAAAATCTGCAGCTAATTAGCGAGCAAAAAGCAAGACTTATGTCAAATCATGAGCGAATAGACGAGCTCATCAGTGAGATCGATGCTCTAAAAACCAAAATAGCACAAAAAGACAAAGCCGAAGACGTGATGGAGCGCGTGATAAACGAGCTTAAAGAGAGTATCGGTACAGCAAATGAAAGGGCCAAGAATAACGAGGCAAATTTCACTGCAACACTAGCCGAGCTAAATCAAAATAAAAATGCTTTAGTTGAAGCGAGTGAGAGAGAAAATAGACTAAAACGTGATATGGCTGTGCTTAGAAATGAAATAGAAGCAAAAGAGAATAGCCTAAAAGAGCAAGAGGCAAATTTATTAAAAGTAAAAAATGAATTAAATCTGGAATTTTCTAATCTTGCAAATAAAATATTTGAAGAAAAAAGTGCAAATTTCACACAAAATAGCCAAAATTCTTTAGATCTTTTACTAAAGCCACTAAAGGAGCAAATTTCAACCTTTCAAGAGCGCGTAAATGCAGTCCACGACGAATCAGTTAAAGGCATGAGCGCGCTAGGAACGCAGATTAAGCACATAGGTGAGATTGGTATCTCAATGTCAAAAGAGGCAAACTCGCTAGCCACTGCACTAAAAGGTAGCAATAAAACACTTGGAAACTGGGGCGAAATACAGCTTGAACGCACATTTGAGGCTTCTGGACTTATAAAAGATGAGCATTACTTGACACAACAAAATTTCAAGAACGAAGAAGGCAAACGTCTTATTCCTGATTTTATAGTAAAGATACCAGATGGCAAGCATCTAATAGTTGATTCTAAAGTCTCACTTATAGCTTACGAAAAGGCTATCACAGCCAGCAATGAAGAGGAGCTAAATTTAGCATTGAAAGAGCATATTGCTTCTATGAAAAATCACATAGATAGCTTAAATAGTAAAAATTACGGTGAGATCGTACCTGATAGCCCTGATTTTGTATTGATGTTTATACCAATTGAGCCAGCATATATCGAGGCTATGAAATTTGATAGTTCTCTTTTTGACTACGCATTTCAAAAGCGCGTAATACTAGTATCTCACACTACGCTTATGCCTATTCTTCGCACAGTGGCAAATTTATGGCGCATAGAGCGTGGCAATGAAGAGGCCAAAAATATTGTAAAGAGTGCGATTAAAATTTATGATAAAGTCCGCAATGTGGCCGAGCATATGAATAGACTTAGCAATACACTAAATACTGCGAATAAACATTTTAATGCCCTTGCATCAAGTTTTAGTGGTAGAGATGGTCTTGTTAGTAGACTTGAAAATTTTAAACGCTTGTCTCCAGACGAGCAAAAAGATATAGAAGTAAAAGAAATAGGCGTAAATAACGAATTAGAAAAAGAGGATTAGGATATGGCTAGAAAGTCTAGCCATAAAATTTATTTTAAAAGACCTTGTTTTTTCATTTGTTCCATTACTTGAGCAAACATCTCTTTAGCTTGTTTGCAAGTAGCGTCTTGTTGCTCTTTTGGAAGTGCAGCAAGTTGATCCATTGATTGTTTCTTTTGATCTTCGTACATTTTTACTTGTTGATCTTGTCCAGCTTGTTTGTAAGCTTCAACCATCTTATCGATGTCTGAGAAGTATGATTTGCAAGTATCTGTAAGATCTGCAGCGTTTAGGCTTAGTGCAAAGCCAAGAGTAGCTAAAACTAAAAGTGATTTTTTCATCTCTTTCTCCTTGTGAAAATTTGAAAGGATTGTATCATTTTTATAATATTTTATGACTTAAATTAATAGTCAAGGTAAACACCTCGACTATTTTGGCTTTTAGCCTAGAAATTCGCGTTTAAAATACTCTTTTGGAGCTTTGCAAAGCGGGCAAGCACCTGGAGCTTTTTTGCCTCTGTGAACGTGTCCGCACACCTCGCAAACCCAGATATCCTCTTCGTCGCTCTCAAAAAAGCCCTCTTCATCAAGCATCTTTTTAAGCTCCAAATACTCTCTTTCATGCTCAACCTCAACCTTACCGATCGCGTTAAATAGCCTCTCAACATCTCTTAGCTCTTCTTCTTTTGCGATCTTTGCAAAGTCTGGATACATTGTCGTATGCTCATAGTTTTCACCAGCTGCCGCATCAAGTAAATTTTTATCCATCTTGTCAATTGGATCGTTCATTAGCTCGTGATATTTTTTAAACTCAGCTCTTGCGTGCCATTTTTCATTTTCAGCTGCCTCGTAAAAGTGTCTAGCTATTGCGTGATAGCCTGCTTCTTTGGCTAGATCGCCATAAAGCTCATACTTGTTTCTAGCTTGTGACTCGCCAGCAAATGCCTTCATCAAATTTACCGCTGTTAAATTTTCAGTCACACATTTCATCTCTTCGCCGCAACAGGTTAGTGTACCGCCGCCAACCTTTTGCACCTCGATCTCGTTACCGCATTTTTCGCATTTGTATGTTTCGTACTGTCTCATTTTGACTCCTATTTTGATAAATTTTGATCAGATTATAACCAAATAATTAAAATAAGTAAATAATAATTTTTATTGATAACGTATATTATTATTTTATTTTTTACATAAAATTTGTGTGAGTTTTGTTACAAATGGAGAGACTAGCAAAAGCACAGGATACGCTACCACAAAGGCTTTTACGTAAGCAGTTAGCCAAATTTTAATAAAGCCATCAACAAAGCCAAGGTTTAGATATGTCAGCACAAATGACATGAAAAAAGCCATAAATGCTGACATTATAAACGCAAAAACATATTTATAAAATTTTGCTGGTATCATGAAATTTTGCCTATCAGCTCGCCTAGTCTTTTTGCGTGATCGAGCGCCTTTTGCCTCATCAAAGCAAGCTTTGCCTCATCGTGCCTGCTCTGATACGATAACCCTCCGCTATAAACATAGCCTGCAAACTCCATTCCGCAAGTATTTGCTAACGCCTTAAGTGGCGGCAAAAATTCCTCTATCTCGTATCGCTGAAGTGCTTCTTTTTTATAAAGCTCCTCAGGTGCGCCAGAAGTAAAAGAAAGTACTAGCTTTTTGTCACGTAGCTTATCTCCGCTACTGCCATGAGAGAAGCCATGAACTAGCACGTCCTCAAACCACTTTTGTAAAAGAGATGGCACACCGTACCAGAAAAATGGATAAACAAGCACGATCACATCAGCTTTTACTAGCTTTTCTTGCTCAGCTTTTACATCGATCACGTAGTTTTTATAAAGCTCACTTAGTATGTCAAATTTAGCCTCTGGCAAGTGCTTTTTTAGCTCGCCTAAAATGATCTTATTCGCAAAAGAATTTTCAAGGTCGGTGTGACCTGATACGACTAAAATTTCACTCATTTTTACTCCTTAAATTTACTTTCTTAAATTTACTTGCAAACAAAGCTACTTGCCTTGCCTGCATCGCCACCCACGTATATAGCCACCTTTGGATAAGCACACACTAGAAATTCCTTGCCAGCGTAGGTCTTGCTCTTAGCTAGCATACTCTTTGGCGCTTCGCCCTTTTCGTGCCACGCTTCAAGCGCACTAAGCGGATCGACGTCATCTATGCCGTTGCCACCACCGCAGTGGTTCATCCCAGGTAGCGCAAAAAATGCCGTGAAATTTTGGCTATTTTCATTATTAGCCTCTAGCTTTTTAAACCAGTCCCTTTGATCTTTAGCTGAAAAAACTGGGTCTGAGACGCCAGTTACTATTATGAGTTTGCCACCATTTGTGCTAAATGTGTTAAGGTCTGTTGAGATGGCGTCATTTATCGCTGCGGTCTCAAAAGTCTTTGGCGTGTCTTTGTCAAAGTCAAAATTTATCGTGTCAAAATTTGGCTGCGCTGGCGTTAAAAAGTAGTAATTCACCGAGCCGCTTGAAAGCGTGATGTTTCTGGCGTTTGGCTTGGCACTTTGCGAGTCGCCCAGCTTCCACTGCCTCCAGCCCTCAGCGCTCACTCCTGAGTCGTAAAACCAGTCGCTATAAATTTGCTCGCCCTTGCTGTTTTTGGCTCCGTTAAAGATTTTCTCTATCGCCTCTATCTTTTGCTTATCTAAATTTAGACTTTTTGGATCAAATTTGCATGCTTCCCACGCATTGATGATCCCATCTTTTAGTCCGTCTAAGCCGTCACATTTTTCTAGTACGGCGTGGCTTAGCTTGTCAAGGTCGTCCTGCGTTAGGGCATTTGCAAAAATTTTCTCGCCTTTTTCATTTTTTGGAGCTATCTTCATAAGGGCTTGGTTGTCCCACTGCTGAGCGATCGCCGCGCGAGATAGCCTAAAGCCAGGGTTTGCAGCGATGACGCCGTCAAATTCAAGTGGATAGCGCTGGGCTGCGATTAGTGCTGCCCTACCGCCATTTGAGCAGCCCATAAAGTAGCTATGTTTTGGCTTTTTGGCGTATGCGGCGGCTAAAATTTGCTTAGCTGCGTCCGTAACCTTGCCGATCGCATGATAGGCGTAGTCTAGCCTTGCTTGCTGATCTAGCCCAAACTCAGCCGTTGGCTCTGGGTGGCCTGAGTTTGTAGTAACTACCGCGTAGCCTCTAAGAAGCGCTGGTGTGGCTGTGCTTGTGCGTATCGGCACCGCGCCAAGAGCAGGTGCTACAAAGCCGTCCATGCCGCCCCCACCTTGAAATAAAAACTTCTCATTCCACTGCTCTGGCAGCCTTAGCTCGTAATCAATCGCATACTCTTTGCCGTCACTTCCAGTGCGCTTATAGAGTTTGCCATGCACCACGCAGTGAGGCTTTGCTTTGATAGTGTTTTTACTGCCACCAGTTAGCGCAGACATCTTATCGGCTGATACTTCGCCACTCTCATTCCACACCGCATCTATCATCTCGTTGTTTAAAATTTTCACATCTTTTAAACTCTCACATCCTGCCTTATCAAGGGCAAAAGCCGTGCTGCCAATGAGTGCAAGTGCGCAAAAAAGTGAAATTTTATTCATAACATCTCCTAAAATTTTACCTTGCTAAATGAGGTCTCGTTTTTTAGACCAAAGCCGTCAAATTCATCTATTAGCCCAGCTCGCTCTTTGGCATAAGCCTTGTAGTTTTCGCTGTGGCGGTAGCTCTCAAAGCTAGCTTCGTCTTTGTAAATTTCAACCAGCACCCACTTTCTAGGTGCCTCTTTTTGACTAAAGGCAAACTGCGCGTAAGCGCCCTCATCTACGCTTTTTTGCATATATTTTTTGATGATCTTTTCAAATTTCGCATCGCTCTTTGCCTTAAGGCTTAAATTTGTGATGTGAAGGTAGGCGTCTTCTAGGCGCTCTGGCGTTAAATTTTTAGAAAACGCAGCCCTCTTTTTCACGCTTATAGCCTTTTTACTAGCTAAAATTTCATCACTCGCACTTACAAATTTCTTAAAATGCGCCGAGCTTATATGCTTTTTATAAGCCGCCTCGTCCTTGTAAAACTCAAGCACGTAAAATAGCTCTGGCTTGCTCTTTGCGCTCGCAAAAAAGATCGCCTGCGTGCCTGGCTCGCTCTTTGAGCTAAGAATATTTTCCCTGCCAAGACGCTTTAGCAAGCTCTTGTTATTTGGCGTAGAAAGCAGCTCGTATAAGCTCACTTTCGCCTCCGCTCCAAAGGCAAATGCCGCCAAAACCGCTAGTAAAAATAGCTTTTCAAACATCAAATCTCCTTAAATTTATCTCTGCTCAACTCTTTTCACCCAAGCAAAAAGCTCGTCTAAGTCGTAGTCACCGCCATGACCTTGCCCCCAGACCGCTTCGAAATCAACCTCTTTGCCAGCATTTTTAAGCGAAAGTGCGAGCACAGCAGGCACCACAAGGGCTAAGTCGGTGTCGTTTGTGCCCTGTCTTATGCGGTAAAATTTCGCCGAATTTTTATTTTTAGCGTAGTTCATTACATTCATCATCTTTATGACGCCAGCCTCCGCCATCTCGCCTTTGCTTCGCTCTTTTGCAAATTTAGTAAAGTGCTTTGCAGGCGTTTTGCTATCGCCAAAGAGGTCATTTTCAGGATTTTCTAGCCCAAATCCGTCAAAGGCAACCACCGCTTTAGCGCGTTTTAGCGAGGCTATGAAGTCTTCTAGCTTAAATGTATATCCAAGCGAGCAGCCCTGTGTGTCAAGAGTGATAAATTTAGGCGTGAGCGTGCTTTTGTCGCTGCTTTTTGTAGCGGTAAAAGCATTTGAGATGAGAGCGTTTATATACTCTTTGAAGCTGCCCTCGCCATTTTCATCAAGGCTTAGTGCGTGGCCTTTGGCGTCTTTTAAATTTAGCGAGTTTAGATAGGCTGGGAATTTACTCTTTAGCTCGCGCGAGAGCTCTTTTTGCGTGGCGTTTAGCTCGCCTGTGATCATCTTTGGCTTTTTGCTCCTGTCGTTAAAGCTAGCCGCGTCAAGACTTGTAAAATCAATCCTTTCAAATTTATCCAAATCCCCAAACATCCACTCATACGCCTCGTCTTCATGCTCCAAATTTGTAACAGGACAGTAGGCTGAGACGGCGTAAATTTGATCATCCGCCTTTGCAGCGCCTAGCTCTTTAAGATATGGCTCATACTCTTTTGCCTTTGCGCTAACGCCTAAAAGTGCTGACATCGCGCCACCTGCGCTCGTGCCGTTTGAGATGATCTTATTTGCGTCGCCTGGCATAAATTTGTCGTTAAATTTAAGATATCTAACGGCCGCTTTTAGATCAACTATCGCAGCTGGGGCTTTGCCGATGAAGCGCTCGCCCTCTTTTAGAGTCCTGCCCCTAGCGCCAACGCTTGCCACGACGTAGCCTCTAAGAAGCGCTTCGAGGGTGGCATTTGGTTTTTCGTTTTGGATTTCTGGCTTTTGTGGCATTGCGCTCATGTAGCCGCCAATAGCATTTGGCATAAAAATGGCCGTCTTTTGGTCGCTAAATTTACCCTCTGGCACATAAAAATTTAGCACCTGATAGTCACTAACTGGCTTTGCCACATAGACTATGCCCTCATAAGCTCTAAATTTAAGTATCCTATCGCCAACTTGCACGCTTTTTAGCTCAAACTTGCTCTCGTCAAATTTAAGTTCATTTCCAAAGCAAGCACCTACTAAACAAACCCCTAAAATAGCAACTCTAACGCCTTTCATGATCTGCCTTTTTATTTTGTCCTACTTTTTTGCTTTACTAGCCTTGGCGTAGGCTACCAGGGCTTTAGCGCCTAGTTATCTTTTGGCTCGTATTTGATCGCGTAGTCAAATTTTGGCTTGCTTAGGCTAAACTCAAAGCTATCTCTATCGACCGAGCCAACGCAGCAATGGCTATCATAAAGGCGAAGCAAAAACTCCGCCATCTGCTCGCTCGTGTGATACTTTTTAAACGCTTTGTCGTAGTCGTAGCTCTCTTGGCTAGTTGCCACCATGCCAAATTCTGTTTTTGTGGCAGCTAGAGCTAGCACTTTTGCTTGCATCTTTGCCTGCTTGTCTTGTGCTAGCTCGTGGTAAAGTCCTTCGCTAAAGGCACTTACGAAAAATTTACTAGCGCAGTACGTGACCGCGTTTGGCACGATCTTGTAGCCGCCTATTGAGGAGATGTTGATGAGCTGCGTATCTTTGTCTTTGTATTTTTTCGTAAAGAGTGTTGAGAGTGTCACAAGAGAGATGATGTTTAAATTTATCATCTGCGTGATTTTTTCTAAATTTTGCTCGCCGACCTTGTTGTAGTCGCCAAAGCCAGCATTGTTTATAAGTGCTTTTAGCTCATATTTTTCTAAATTACGCCAAAGGGATATGGCATTTTCTTGCTTTGAGAGATCACAAATCTCTATAACGACATCAACACCCGAAAATTTAGCTATCTCGCTTTTTAGATTTTCTAAAAGCTCGCCGCGTCTAGCAATAAGGATCAAATTCTCCCCGCGCCTTGCAAATGCCTTTGTCACGGCCGCTCCTATGCCTGAGCTTGCTCCGGTGATGGCGATATATCTTTTCACTTCACATACTCCATAGGGCTATAAATTTTCACACCCTCGCTGTGGTCATCTTGCGCTACTTGCACGATCACCTTAGCGATGTCAGCCGCCTTCATCGGACGATACTCGTCAAAAAAGCCTTTTGGGATAAATTTAAACGCCTTTATCGCCAGGTACTCGCCAAGCCTAAATTCCTTTCTCTCAGCCTCGATAAGTGGCAGCCTAACGACGTGAAATGAGTTATATCCAAGCTCTTTTATCTTTGCTTCTGCTTGGCCTTTTGCCTTTAGGTAAAACGAGCCTGACTTTCTGCTAGCACCTGCGGCTGAGAGTAAAACAAAGCGTTTTGCCCCACACTCCAAGCCAAATTTTGCAAAATTTAGCGGATAGGTCACATCGACTTTGTAAAACTGCTCCTTGTGCTTTGCCACCTTCATCGTCGTGCCAAGCGCGCAAAATACATCATCAGCGATAAATGGCACCTCATCTTTTAGCTCGTCAAAATTTACTATCTTTACTTCAAGCTTTTCATGGGTAAATTCTAGCTCATGCCTAGCAAGGGCGATAACCTTACTATAATGCTCGCTCACGCATAAATTTTTTAAAATCTCACTTCCCAAAGCACCGCTAGCTCCAGCTATAAGGGCGATCTTTTTCATATCTTTCCTTTGTAAAATTTAGATAAATTCTATCTCGCTAAGGCAAAAATTTCACTTATGGCCTCTTTTGTATAAATTTGCTCCAAGCCCCTGCCCTTGGCGTAGTCATAAACTAGCGCCATGATCTCGTCTAAATTTGTCTCATCAACGCCGATTTCTATAAGGCTTGTTGGCGTGCCGATCTTGCTAAACCACTCTTTTAGCTTTTTAATAGCCTCGTCCGCGTCATCCACGCCAAAAATTTCTTTGCCAAAACGCTTAAATGCCTTTAAATTTCTACTCTTATACCACTTCATCCAAGCTGGCATCACCACACTTAGCCCAGCCCCATGCGCGCAATCAACTACCGCTCCTATGGCGTGCTCGATCATGTGATTTGGATATGAGTAGCCAGCTGTGCCAACGTAAGTTAAGCCATTTAGCGCCATCGTAGCAGCCCAGGCAAACTCGCCTCTAGCGTCGTAATTACCTGGCTCTTTTAGCAAAATTTCAGTCGTTTTCATGACCGTTTTGATGTTTGCTTCGATGTATAAATTTATGATCTCAGGCTGAATGCTCGCCGTAAAGTAGCCCTCGATGCTGTGAGCGATGATGTCTGAGGCCGAATAGACCAAGTACTCCTTGCTAACGCTTGCTTGAAGAAGCGGGTTTACCACTGAGACTTTTGGGTAAAGACAAGCGCCGTGCATGGCAAATTTCTCTTTTGTGGCTTCATTTGTAACGACTGAGCCGCCGTTCATCTCTGAGCCAGTTGCTGCAAGCGTTATGATGTCAAAGATCATAAGCGCTTCACTTGGATCTTTGCCGGTAAAAAAGTCCCAAACATCGCCGTTATATTTAACTCCAGCGGCCACAGCCTTTGCCGTGTCAAGCACCGAGCCACCACCTATGGCTAGCACACTATCAACACCTTGCTTTTTAGCTAAATTTATAGCCTCATTTACCTTGCTTAGCACTGGATTTGACTTCACGCCACCGATCTTGCAAAACTCGATACCATTAACACTTAGACTCTTTGCTGCGACATCAAAAAGACTATTTTTTATGATCCTATCGCTGCCATAGATGATAAGCGTCTTTTTAACGCCAAATTCCTTCATATATCTGCCAATGTTTTGCTCTTTGTCTTTGCCAAATTCTATTTTAGTAGGGTTTAAAAAGCTGAAATTTTGCATAGTTTCTCCTTATTAGTTTTAATGATTATAGTTTTGCAAAGCAAAAATTTTTGTTAAAAATAATGAGTAGAAATTTAAAAGTTTCTTAGTTTAATAGGAAGTTTCGAGATGATTTTTTTCGGATCGAAGCTACTTTTAGCATCAACTAAATTTCCAAAATTTTTACCTGTGCTAAGGAATTTTTGCAAATAATAATTGCCTCTATATCCAAGGCCATAAAGAATTTCAGACATCAAAGAAATATCTGCTTCATCTAAAAAATCTGCATGCACGGTTGTTCTTACTTCAAAATCGAAATTTATCTCAAGCAGATATTTTAGTGTGCTAATAAATTTTTCATATAAATTTGAGCCGGTTACGCCCACAAATTTCTCTTTTGGCGCTTTAAAATCAAGTGCGATATAGTCAATCAGCCCTTCGCCTATCGCCTCTTTTAAAATCTCAATATGAGAGCCATTTGTATCGACCTTTAGGCAAAAATTTCTTGACTTAACCTCTCTTGCAAGTTTTAAAAACAAAGGATTTGCCGTGCATTCGCCACCGCTAAAGACGATGCCATTTAGCTTACCTATGCGGCGGTCTAAAAAGTTACAAACCTCAGCCATTTCTATATTGCCATTTGAATTTACAACTTCTATATTGTAGCAATACACACATCGCATATTACAGCCTGCAAACCAAACTACTGCAGCCACTTTGTCTGGATAATCAAGCGTAGTAAATGGCGTTATACTAAAGACTTTATGCAAATTTATGGACCTTTTGAGATTTAAAAGGCACAGAAGATTGTGCCTTTTTTATTTGAGTTTTTGTGTTTTTATTGGCTGCGGTGATTATCTTTTGCAGCAACTTGCGTATTCATCAAATTTAATACGCTCTTTGTGCTCACCTTTTTTACCAAGGTTAAAGCTCTCAACTGGGCGATGATAACCCATAACACGAGTATAGACTACGCATTTTGTGCGTTTATCTTGTACTTTTTCTAAAATTTCTTTTTCTGTCATTTCCTCTCCTTATTTGGAATTGTTTTTCTCTTTTTCTATTAATTCTGCATCACAAAGCGGACAAAATTCATGTTCTCCAGCAATGTAGCCATGCTTTGAACAAACGCTAAACACAGGCGTTATCGTGATATATGGAAGCTTATAATTTGAGATTATGCTCTTTACAAGCTCCTTGCAAGCTTTAGGTGAGCTGATCCTTTCTTTCATATAAAGGTGAAATACTGTGCCACCAGTGTATGAAGTCTGAAGATCATCTTGCAAATCAAGTGCCTCGTAAGCATCATCTGTAAAATTTGCTGGAAGCTGGGTTGAGTTTGTGTAGTAAATATTCTCCCCACCACCTGCTTGGATGATGTCTGGATAGCGCTTTTTATCCTCTTTGGCAAAGCGGTATGTTGTGCCTTCAGCTGGAGTCGCCTCAAGGTTGTATAAATTTCCAGTCTCTTCTTGAAATGTCCTTATCTTGTCGCGCAAAAACTCAACCATCTCAATAGCAAAATCACGTCCAAATTTTGTTGAGATATTCTCTTTATCATTTGTGAAATTTCTAAGAAGCTCGTTCATGCCATTTATACCGATTGTGCTAAAGTGGTTGTTAAAGTGCTTTAGATATCTAGCCGTATAAGGATAAAGCCCTCTGTCATACATCTCTTGGATAAATTTACGCTTTTTTTCAAGCGTTGATTTAGCAAGTTCTAAAAGATAGCTTAGCCTGTTATAAAGTGCGACTTTATCGCCTTTGAAGTTGTATCCTAGGCGAGCTAAATTTATAGTAACAACGCCGATAGAGCCTGTCATCTCTGCACTACCAAAAAGACCACCACCTCGTTTTAAAAGTTCCCTTAGATCAAGCTGCAAGCGGCAGCACATAGAGCGGACATGTCCTGGTTTGTAGGCTTTTTCGTTTTCTATCTTATTGCCATTTTCGTCATAAGTGTATTGTGAGCCGATAAAATTTTGAAAGTAGCTTGAGCCCATTTTGGCGGTGTTTTCAAAGAGTACATCCGCCACTTCGCTATCCCAATCAAAATCCTCTGTAATATTTACCGTTGGTATCGGAAATGTAAAAGGCTGCGAGCACTTGTCGCCAGCTGTTAAGACCTCGTAGAAAGCCTTGTCTATGCGTGCCATCTCAGGCTCAAAGTCCTTATAAGTCATATCGATCAAATTTTTCCTGCCACGCTCGTTTGCTTTTTTCAAAATTTTCTCATCTTTTACGTTAGTAAAGAGATGTATATCATCGCTCGTTGGGATCTGATCTCTTAGGTCGCTTGGGCAGGTGATGTCTATTGTTACGTTTGTAAATGGACTTTGTCCCCAGCGTGCAGGCACGTTTAGGTTAAAAATAAAGCTAGTGATCGCCTTTTTGATCTCAGCGTCACTTAGATCATCTTTAAAAACGTAAGGCGCAAGGTAGGTATCAAAGCTAGAAAACGCCTGAGCACCAGCCCACTCGCTTTGCAAAATTCCTAAGAAATTTGCCATTTGATAAAGCGCCTCTCTAAAATGCTTTGGTGCTTTACTCTCAACTCTGCCACGAACGCCGTTAAAGCCCTCATTTAACAAGGCTCGCAAGCTCCAGCCAGCACAATACCCTGTAAGGCAGTCAAGGTCGTGGATGTGGTAGTCGCCATTTCTGTGAGCAAGACCCTCTTCTTTACTATAAACAGCGTCTAGCCAGTAGTTTGCTATGACTTTGCCAGCGGTGTTGTTTATAAGGCCTGCGTTTGAGTAGCTTGTGTTTGAGTTTGCAGAAATTCTCCAGTCGGTGCCGTTTATATACTCATTTATAGTTTGAGTTGAATTTATGTAAGTCGTATCGTCATTTAGGCCTAAAATTTGCTCGCGTTGAAGCTTATGCGTGTGGCGGTAGAGCATAAAGCTCTTTAAAACGTCGAAATACCCGCTATTAAATAGCTCTTTTTCGATCGCATCTTGGATGTCTTCGACTGTTATCGCGCTTGATTTTTGAAAGATATCTTGGACAACATTTGTAAAAACTTTCTCATCATAAGCTAAATTTTCGCTAGCAAATGCTTTTTTTATCGCATCTACTATCTTATATGCTACAAATTCTTGTCTTGTGCCATCTCTCTTCAAAATCTCACGCATTACTCGCTCTTTCTTCTAAATTTTTCAATATAAAGTTTAAAAGTATAGGACAAGAAAGCTTAAACAATAGATAACTATTTTATTTTGTTTAATAATATTTATCAAAAAATATAAAATTTTGGAAAGTTTTCTTAAGTATATTTCTACCTAGTTTATGTACTTTAAACTAAAATTTGATTATTTTTACTTAAATAATTTTTTAGTTTTAGTTTTTAAAGTATTATATTTAAAAATTTTACAAATCAATCAAGCTTATTTGAGTATCATTTCAGAAATTTAAAAAGATAAAAATGACTTAGATGAATATACAAATAGCAAATATCTACTAGTCTTAAAGTGGATCGCTATCAAGAAAAACTATATAATACGATATTTTTAAGCAATAAAATAAAGCATGGATTATGATTGCATGCAAGCTATAAAAAAACGGCACTATAAATCTATTACATTAATTTTCTAACTACCTAATTTATCTTTGATCTTTTGAATAAAATCAAAATATTCTTTTTTGATATTTTCTTTTTTAGCATTAATTGCTAGTGCATTTTTTATCTCTTGCCTTTTTTCTTTATCTTGACTTACGGCTTTATCTATATTGTCAATGCTAGATTTCTTTTTATCGTAGTCATAGTTTTCGTTATACTGTTTGATTTTAGCTGACAAATAATCTACTTCATAAAAATCTTCAAGTGTTTTTATTTTATTGGATTTATCGCAAACTTCATCATACTCAAGCCAATTTTCTTTTAAATCAGGAAAATCTTTTTCAAAATCTTTTCTTTTGTTCTTTGAAGTTTCATCACTATCGGATATTATGAGAAATTTTTTTCTAGTTAGCATCATCATTGTAGTTATTATATTAACTTCTTTTATGCCTCCCATATAAACTAGACCGCAATCTTTAAAATCTTTGTCACTATAAGCAATTTTAAACACTTTATAATCCGTATATCCTTCAAAAATAATATTTTTTGACTGTATACTTTCAAATATATGGCTTCCAATTGCTCTTTTTAAAAGTTCGTCTTCTTGAAACGGTGATTCGTCTTGTGGGACTATTTCTGAAATATCGTCCTTTCTTTCTATAACCAGATGTCTTTCTATGCACTCGTTGTCTATCATAAAAGGGGAATGCGTAGAATATATTACAATATCTTTTTCTGAAATTTTTAATAATTCTTCTTTTAAAAATTTTGCACTAGTTGGATATAAAAAAGCATCTGGTTCATCAAATAAGATTAATCTATTATATTTTCGTGTTCTAGATTCGATCGACAACATAAGTAATATTGCTATAAATCTTTTAAAGCCATCACTTCTATCTTCATTAGAATAAAACTCTTTTTCTTTTATTCGTATATCAAACTCTTCACCATCTTTCGTTATAACAAACTCTATATTTTTTAAGTCGGGCCATATTTCTCTAAATTCTTTTGTTGCTTTATTAGATATATTGTCTAAAAAGCTATGTAGTCCTTTATCTTTTTTGGCTGCATTTTCAATATCTTGTTGAATATCTTTTATATTGCTTAAATAAAAAATATTTTTTAAAGGCATACATATGTCTGGGTTATTTTTAAAGTTTTCTATATTTACGTTAGGTGGTAATAAATGACTATCGCTATACTCCCAAAATATAGCTCGCCTATAAATATTTTCCATGGGCTTTATATTTTTTATTATTTCAAACACAATTCTCTCTATGTAATCATATGTCAAAGGCTCAAGCAAAGGACTATTACTTTCACCTTCTAATTTTGCAATTTGTTTATTATCTGTACTATAGTAGAATAAGTTAGATATTTTATATTTATCATTTAATTCTTCATATTCTCGGTAGATTAAGCTCGGTGTATCATTATCTTTTATACTCAATGTTAATATCATTTCACCAAAAGCTTCTTGAATAAAGCTTTCAATACTTAAATTATTTTCAAAAATATCTAGACTTTCTATATGATATTCTTCGATTAATTTTTCTTTAATATCACTAATGTCTTTTTGTGTAAGCTTAAAGATAGCATCAATATAATATTCATCATTATCCGAAGCTGTTTTTCTTTGATCTTTTATGCCAACCTTATATCCATTAAATACTGCGGATATGGCCTTTAATATATTACTTTTTCCTGCCTCATTTTTGCCTACTAATATTAAACATTTTTTTCCATTTTTTTCTTTGATATCTATCTTCATATCTTCTATAGAACGAAAATTCTTTATTTCAAATCTATCTAGTTTCATATATTAATCCTTTTGTTCTCTACTGACATCCTTCGCATTCGATCGAGCGGTCAGCTACGTCGTTTAGTTTTTCACTGTCTGGTGACTCTGAGCGTAAATAGTAGGTTGATTTTAGTCCAAGCTCCCATGCAAGTGTGTAAATTTCACTTAGATATCCGCCGCTTGCTTTGTCTAAGCTCATGAAGATATTTAGACTTTGACCTTGATCGATCCACTTTTGGCGGATCGCGCCTACTTTTATAAGAATTCTCTGATCAAGCTCATAAGCTGGCGTGTAAAACTGCCAAGTATCAGGGCTTAAATTTGGCACGACATTTGGGATCATACCGCTTAGGTTGTGCTCAAACCACTTGCGCTTATAGACTGGCTCGATAGTTTGAGTAGTGCCAACAAGGATCGAGATCGAGCTAGTTGGAGCGATCGCCATTAGGTAGCCATTTCTCATTCCGTCACGCTTAACCTTTTCTCTTAGCTTGTCCCAGTCGCAGACATTTTCGTCAAATAGCCCGCCTTTGTCGTTTAAAAGCGCTTTTGCGTTCTCGTTTGCGGTGTCTATCGGCATGATGCCTTTGCTCCATTTTGAGCCTTCAAATTTTGGATAGACGCCCTTTTCTACGGCTAAATTTGAGCTAGCATAGATCGCGTTGTAGCTTATGTTTTCCATTATGCTATCAATGAGAGCCAAATGCTCATAGCTGCCCCATTTTACATTTTTCTCAGCTAGCATTTGCGCCTCGCCCATGACGCCAAGTCCGATCGAGCGAGAAGATAGGTTTGTGTGTTTTACCTTTTTGTGCGGGTAGAAATTTAGATCTATAACATTATCAAGCATCCTGATAGCTATCGGCACGACACGCTCGATGTCCTCTTTGCTGTTTATCTTACTCAAATTTATACTTGCAAGGTTGCAAACTGCCGTTTTGCCCTCGATGCTCTCTTTTTCTACGATAAAAATTTGCTTGCCTTTTATGCTATCAAGCGCGCTAAGCTTTTTGGCTTTTTTAGTTATGCCACTATCTACAGTGACGTCTTCTTCTTCGTCAAATAGCTCCTCGCCGCCATCTTCATAAGTGATCTTGATCTTATAGTAGTTTGGCGCTGTGTTTTGGAAAATTTCGGTGCATAAATTTGAGCTTCTGATGATGCCCTCGTGGTCGTTTGGATTTGCTTTGTTGGCATTATCTTTAAAGCACAAAAATGGCATGCCCGTTTCAAAATAGCTGGTTAAAATTTTCTTCCAAAGCTCTTTTGCAAGGATGGTATTTTTCTGGATATTTTCGTCGTTTTCATACTCTAAGTATCTCTTCTCAAACTCCTCACCATAAAGGTCGCAAAGGTCGCTTACTTGAGCTGGGTCAAAGAGGCTCCAGCGGCCATTTTCTTTGACACGCTTCATAAATAGGTCGTTTATCCAAAGCGCAGGGAAAAGCTCGTGTGCGCGGCGTCTCTCTTCGCCTGAGTTTTTACGAAGATCGAGAAAATCGCTCACGTCCATGTGCCAAGGCTCGATATAAACAGCGATCGCGCCCTTTCTAGTGCCTAGCTGATCGACCGCTACTGCTATGTCGTTTGTCACTTTTAAAAATGGTATGATACCGCCAGCTGCGTTTTTGTGTCCGTCGATACTGCCGCCCATCGCACGTACCTTGCTCCAGTCCCAGCCGATACCGCCGCCAAATTTTGAAAGTAGCGCCATCTCTTTGTAGCTATCAAAAATGCCCTCGATATTATCGGGCGTGCTGCCTACGTAACAGCTACTTAGCTGGTGGCGTGTAGTCCTTGCGTTTGAAAGCGTTGGGGTGGCGAGCATCACTTCAAATTTAGAGATAAGGTCGTAAAATTTCTTAGCCCAGCCTTGGCTGTCTAGCTCGTTTTGTGCAAGAAACATCGCAATTGCCATAAACATGTGCTGTGGTAGCTCTATTGGCATGCCATTCTTATCTTTGATGAGATAGCGGTCATAAAGCGTTTTGATACCAAGGTATGCAAACTGAAGGTCACGCTCAGGCCTAATGTAAGCGTTTAGATCCTCAAGATCGTACTTCTCTTTTAGTCCAGGGATGATACGGCCTACTTTTTCACCTTTTACTAGATAATCTTTTAAGTGATTGTAGCCGTTAAAGCCAGATACTTTGTGATAAAGATCGTATAAAAATAGCCTTGCAGCGACAAATGTCCAATTTGGGCGGTCGATGTCGATCTTATCAACTGCTGTTTTTATAAGAGTCTGCTGAATTTCCTCAGTCGTGATCATGTCCCTAAACTGGATTTTCGCATCTACCTCAAGCTCGCTAAGGCTTACATTGCTCAGTCCAAGAACTGCTTCGTTTGTGTATTTTTTGATCTTACTGATATCAAGCTCTTCGGTTCTGCCATTACGTTTTATAACTTTCAAAAATATCTCTCCATGTTAAATTTTAATTTGGGATTTTATCCAAAAGGAGATAAAAACTCTCTTTGTTAAAAAAGTGCTCTTAAATATAAAATTTGACTCAAAAAATAATATTTTATTTTTAAAAAATTAAAAAATTAAAAAATTTGATCTTATTTTAAAATGATTGTAAAAAATTTTTGAAGCGATGTCTTGAAGCAAGAAGCATAAATTTGCTTCTTGCATTTAAATTTACTTGCCAAAGACCCTGGTGAAAATTCTATCTACGTTTTTAGTGTAGTAGTTGTGGTCAAAGCACTCTTTGATCTCATCTTTGCTAAGGCTCTTGGTTAGATCCTCGTCGTTTAGTAAATTTTGTAAAAATAGGCTGTGACCTTGCTCGTCGATCGCTTTTTTACCCTCTTGCAAGTCTGCCCAGACCTTCATAGCATTGCGCTGAACGATCTTGTAGGCGTCCTCTCTAGAAATTCCACGTTGTGGTAGCTGCAAAAGTACGCGCTGTGAAAAGACTAGTCCGCCTGTTAAATTTAAATTTTTCATCATATTTTCTGGATAGACGACTAAATTTGCTATCAAATTTTTGATGCGAACCAGCATAAAATCAGCCGTGATAAACATATCTGGTAGGATAAATCTCTCAACTGAGCTGTGGCTGATGTCGCGCTCGTGCCAAAGGGCGACGTTTTCAAGAGAAGGCGTGACGTATGAGCGTAGCACTCTGCAAAGGCCGGTGATGTTTTCGCTAAGGACTGGATTGCGTTTGTGTGGCATAGCGCTTGAGCCTTTTTGTCCTGGACTAAAATACTCCTCTGCCTCATAAACCTCGGTCCTTTGGTAGTGTCTAATAGCAACTGCGATCTTCTCGCAAGTAGAGGCTAAAACTGCGATGGCGCTCACCACATGCGCGTAGCGGTCACGCTGGATCACTTGGTTTGACGCTGGGGCAGCCTTAAGACCTAGCTCCTCGCATGTTAGCTCTTCAAATTCCATCGGAGCGTGGGCCAAATTTCCCATAGCGCCTGAGAGTTTACCGTAGCTGATCGTATCTTTTGCGTCTTTGATGAGCTTTAGCGCCCTTGCGATCTCATCGTACCAGATGGCAAGCACAAGGCCAAAAGTTATCGGTTCGCCGTGGATGCCGTGGCTTCTGCCAACCATGAGTGTGTGTTTGTGCTCATTTGCTCTGTTTTTGACCGCCTGCATGAACTCCTCTACGTCGCTGATGATGAGCTCTAGACTCTCTTTCATCTGAAGTGCAACGGCTGTGTCGATGCAGTCGCTTGAGGTCATGCCGTAGTGTACGAACCTGCTCTCCTCGCCAAGGCTCTCGCTGACACTTGTTAGAAATGCGATGACGTCGTGTTTTGTTGTCTTTTCTATCTCATCGATACGAGCTACTTCAAATTTAGCGTTTTTGCAAATTTTCTCACAGTCGCCGTCGCTTATGAAGCCAAGCTTATTCCAAGCTTTAACTGCAGCTTTTTCTACCTTGAGCCAAGCATCATATTTTGCTTGTATGCTCCACTTTTCAGCCATCTCTTTACGCGAGTATCTTTCGACCATTGTTGAACCTTTTTGTATTAGTTTTCTTCATCATAAAAGTAAATTTTAGCCTTGAAAGCTAAAAATCACATCGTATAATTTTATAAAATTTAAGTTTGGATTATATAAAATCCGTGCTGAAATGTCGGTTATACGCTTATAAATTTGTGCTTAAGCTAACTCACTCGTTTTTAAAAGGATTACCTTGCCCTACGTAAATAAATTTATTGCCACTGCAAACAAACAAAAAGCGTATAAAATTTTAATGAAAACTGGCTTTAGTATGAGAGAAGCGCAACGCCTCATAGATAAAGGTAGGCTGATATGTAGCGGTAGTGTCGTGATTGAGAAAAATGCCGTTTTGTGTGGCGATGTCTTTTTAATCGACTATGAGGCTGAGCCAAAGGGACTTAAGCCGATCTTTGAGTGCGAAAGCTTTGCGGTATTTGACAAGCCAAGCGGGGTGCTGAGCCACCCAAATGGCAGACACTGTGAGTACTCGCTAAATGATGAAATTTATACACTTTTTGGACGAGATGCAAGCGTGGCACATAGGCTGGACTTTGAGACGAGCGGTGTGATAGTCGTGGGCAAAGATAGAAATTCTACGATTAAACTAAAGAAAATTTTTGAAAATAGAGAGGTTTTTAAAAGCTACGTCGCAATGGTACAAGGTAAGATCGAACGAGAATTTATGATCGATGCCAAAATGGATCTAGCAAACAACTACGACGATGTGAAAATGCGGATGCAAATTTGCAAAAACGGCAAGAGCGCTGTGACTAAAATTTTGCCGATCAGATATTTTGACGAT
>NZ_LVXF01000001.1:0-263585 GCF_002092845.1 Campylobacter concisus | reverse complement strand
AAAAACTCTTGTTGATGAGATAAAAGATATAGGAAAATAAAAATAGTCTGCTAAGATGAACGACGAATTTTACATGGATCTTGCTTTAAGCGAGGCTTGGAAATTTCAAATCCTGACCTATCCAAATCCAGCCGTTGGATGTCTTATTCTTGATGAAAATGGGCAAATTTTGTCTTGTAAGGCTCATGAAAAGGCTGGATATTTACACGCTGAACCGACAGCGATACTCTTTGCACTTTGCAAAAAAAGTGAAAAATTTAAAGATGATTTTATAAAAGCGTATAACGATAAATTTAGCTCTAATATAAAAGAGGGCGAATTTGGCCTTTTGGAGCCAAAATTTACCTATGAATTTATACTAAAAAATCACTCAAATTTACTAAAAAATGCAAAGGCTTACGTCACTCTTGAGCCTTGCTCGCATCATGGCAAAACGCCACCTTGTGCAAATTTACTAAAAGAACTTGGCTTTAGCGAGGTGATAATAGGAAGCCACGATGAAAATAAAATCGCAAGTGGCGGTGGTAATTTGCTTAAAAGCGCTGGTATAAAAGTTAAATTTGGCGTTTTAAAAGAGTGCTGCGATAAGCTGCTTGAACCATTTTTGGCCTATCAAAATGGTGGATTTAGTTTTTTAAAAATCGCCCTTAGTAAAAACGGCGTGGCAAGTGGCGGCATTATCACAAATGAGCTTAGCCGTACGCACGTCCATAAACTTAGAAGCGTCATAGATACGATAGTGATCGGTGGCAATACAGTGCGAACAGACCGGCCAAAGCTTGACAGCAGGTTAGTGGGCAGTGGTAAAAGTCCAGACGTTATAATCTACTCAAGAAGTGATAAATTTGATAAGACGATACCACTTTTTAGCGTTCCAGGTCGTAAAGTCAGCATTCAAAAAGAGCTTAGCTTAAAAGGACTTAGCATGTTCGAAGGTGCCGGTGAGTTTTTAAAACTTGCAAAAGGTTGCAAACTAGCAAATGTAAAATGGCTACTTATCTATCAAAGCTCAAATTTTAAGGATGGTAAAAACCTGAGCCTTGATCTAAATTTAAAGCCACTATTTAGTGGGAATTTTGGAGACGACAGCTACACTTGGTATGAAATTTTGGATTAAATATCTAAGCCAAAATAGTGCTTAACTAAAAAGCCAATACCAAATGAAATGATCGCAACACCAAAAGTTATCACACACATCTCAATCACTCTTGGTAAAAATTTAAGCTCTTTTGCCACGCTTATGTAAAAGTTGTAAGTGATAATGGCAACAAAGGCAAAGAAAAACATCGACAAGACAGCGTAAAGACCACTTGAAAAGATGAAAAATGGAAGTATCAAAAACGCCGTTGTTATGATGTACGAACCACCTGTGTAGAGCGAATAGGTAAGCGGTTTGATCTCGTCGCTTGGATTTTCTTTTGACTCAAGATAGGCTGATCCTGCCATAGAAAGAGCAGCTGCAATACCCATGATAAGGCCTGTCGCACCAACTGATTTTGTATTTGAAAAAGCAAGTGCGATACCACTTAGCGTGCCAGTTAGCTCAACTAATGCGTCATTCATGCCAAGAACAATGCCACCGGCATTGACTAGTTTTGTATCTTTTAGCATAGAGATTAAATTATTTTCATGATTTACTTCTTCATCATAAATATCTTTAGCTTCAGGATACTCATCAACGATACCAAGATAAAATTGCTCTGCATCTTCTTCACGTGACTCCATAAATTTTAAAGTAAAAGATGTACCAAAAATTTTAACAAGTATCGTATAGAAGATGACTTTGAATAAATTTGCAGTTCTGCTCTCACCTGTTATTTTTTGGCAAAAAGCATAATGTCGTTTTTCCTCAGTGATTAATTTACGAAGTATTTTTTTATTTTCTTCATTTTTTTCACTAGCTTCGAGTAACGTATAGATAGCGGTATCATCTGCTTCATTTTGTAGCTGTTTTAAAGCACGCTTTTTATCTAGCATAAATTCCCCTTTTTAAATTTTGTAAGATTTTGGATTTTGAAGTGCAAGATTAGATGGTGCGATCAGCGAGACTCGAACTCGCACACCTAGCGGCACTACCCCCTCAAGATAGCGTGTCTACCAATTCCACCATGATCGCAAAAAGAGTAAAAGCCCCAAAGAGGGGCTAAATTTAAGCTTTACGCTTAGCCAAGCATTGGGTTTGCGTAAAGAACGATAAGTGTAATAACAAGTGCGTAGATAACTTGTGCTTCGATCATCGCAAGAGCGATAAACATTGTAGTCATAAGTTTGCTGCCAACACCTGGGTTTCTAGCTGTTCCACTAATTGTTGCAGCAGCTGTATTGCCCATACCAATAGCGCCACCAAGAGCTGCAAGGCCAAGGCCAATACCACCAGCGATAACTGAATATGATCTAATCATCTCGCCATCAGCGCCAAATGCGAATGCAGCAAGACCAAGAATTAAAAACACGATCTTTTTCATCGTTGCTCCTTTAAAATTTTAAAGCTCTTTCGGATCTGTCCCCTACTTAAACTTTATGAGCCGTAATATTACAAAAACAAAACTTTGTTTCAAATAAAAACACTAAAAATTTAAATCGCCCATAAAAAATTCTTGGCTTAGAAAAATAAAAGTTTTTTTATGTTATCTTTGAAAAAATTAATTTATTCTTAATCTCAGGTAATCAATGATAAATGAAAAATTTTCAAAAATAGGCTTCGTTCTTGCTATGGCAGGATCGGCTGTTGGACTTGGTAATGCATGGAAATTTCCAACAATGGTAGGAAACAATGGCGGTTCAGCGTTTATAATTTTATATTTACTTCTCACGTTTGCTATCGCTTTTGTGGCGTTTTTAGCAGAGCTTAGCATTGGTAAGCTTGGTGAGAGTGACGTTGTAAGCTCCATTTATAAACTTGCTCCAAAACACAAAAAAATATGGTCTTTTTCAGGCTTTTTTATGATAGGAGCGATACTTATTGCTTCGTTTTATATGGTTGTCATTGGCTGGATATTAAAGTATATTTATCTTGGCTTTTCGCCACTTTTAAGCAATCAAGAAGAGGCAGCCCAGCAGTTTAATACACTTTTGGCAAATGATCTAACCAGTGCCATGCTTTGCTTTAGTCTAGTCTTTTTAATGGTATTTTTTGCTGTTTCAAAAGGTGTGAAAAGTGGCATTGAAAAGCTAAATATCTGGATGATGCCGGGCCTTTTTATACTTCTTGTTTGTATACTTTTTTATGCAATTAGTATGGGTGATGGCTTTGTTAAGGCGGCTAAATTTTTATTTGTACCAAATTTTAGCGCTATCACGCCAGATGTTGTTTTACAAGCTCTTGGACTCGCGTTCTTCTCGCTATCTATGGGTGTTGGCGTCATACCGACATACGCTGCAAATTTACCAGAGCAGACAAATCTTATAAAATCAACGCTTTCTATCATCTTTATAAACATATTAATAGGCATTATGATGGGACTTGTGGTCTTTACGTTTATATTTGCTTATGGAGCTGATAGCACGGCAAGTGGCCCAGGGCTTATTTTTATCTCACTTGTTACACTTTTTGCAAAGCTTGGGATAGTTGGCAATGTCATGGCCATCGCATTTTTTGTTTCACTTTTATTTGCTGGTGTTACAAGTGCTGTTTCGATGATTGAACCATTTGCTTATTATTTGGTTAGAAAATTTGAAATTTCACGCAAAATAGCTCTTGTTTATATTGGAATTTTTGTCTATATTTTAGGCCTTTTTTGTATTTTTTCATATTATGCGCAGACGGCTAATATTTTTAGTATTTTTGGCAAGCCAGTCTTTGATGCACTTGATTTTCTTACTTCAAATATCATGATGCCAATAGGTGCCATAATTTTTAGTTTTTTTGTTGGCTATAAACTTAAAAAAGAGAGCCTATATCTACTCTTTGGCGAATTTATGGGAAAAGTATTCTTTGAAATTTGGTACTTCACTCTAAGATATATCGTGCCAATTGCAATTTGTGCCATCATGATCTATCAAATAGCAGGTAAATGATGGATAGATTTAGTAAAGTTGGTTTTGTTCTTTCTATCATTGGAGCGGCTATTGGCCTTGGTAATGCATGGAAATTTCCATATATGGTCGGTAGTAATGGCGGTTCAGCATTTATTCTTATATATTTATTTTTTGCTTTTGTTGTTGGACTTAGTATATTTTTTGCTGAGATGGCAATGGGCAAAATTTCATGCCTTGATACGGTTGGAGCATTTAAGAGTCTAGCTACAAAGGGGGCAAATTCTTGGAAATTTGCTGGTGTTGTGATGGTGACAGGGTTATTCATCGCATCTTTTTACACACTCATCATTGGTTGGGTTTTAAAATACGTTATCTTAAGTCTTGGTGAGCTTCCAAAAGATATGGCAAGCTCAGAAGCGCTTTTTGTAAATTTTACTTCAAAGGGCATAGAGGAGCAAATTTTATATTTTAGCATCGCTTTTTTTGCCTACTTTTTTATACTTACAAAAGGTATAAAAAGTGGAATAGAACGTATAAATGTATATCTTATTCCAGCACTTTTTATTTTGCTTTTGCTTATGCTTGGCTACTCTTTTGGCATGAATGGATTTGATGAGGCGGCTAAATTTTTACTTGTACCTGATTTTTCAAAGATAGATCAAAGCGCTATCTTAAATGCTCTTGGGTTAGCTTTTTTTACGATGTGTATTGGCATTGGCTGCATTTTAACTTACTCATCAAGCCTAGGCAATGATACAAATTTATTCACTTCATCACTTTATGTAGTCTTTGCAAATATAATTATTAGCGTAATTATAGGACTTATAGTTTTTACATTCACCTATGAATTTGGCTCAGAGCCATCAAAGGGTGCAGGGTTAGCATTTATCTCGCTTCCAACGCTTTTTGCAAAGCTTGGTTTGCTTGGGAATTTCTTAGCTTTTGCATTTTTTACATCTTTATTTTTTGCTGGTATAACATCGGTTATTTCGCTAGTCGAGCCATTTATATTTTTCTTAAATAAAAGTTTGGGATTTAGTAGAAATAGATCAATTATCATTGTCGGTGCCGTAGTTTATGTTTTAGGGATTTTATGTGCATTAAGCGGTATTGGCAATTTTAAAGAAGCACTTACATTTTTTGGTAAGAGTTTTTTTGATTTGCTTGATTATCTTAGCTCAAACATTATGCTCCCACTTGGTGGCATTATATTTGCCATTTTTGTTGGATACTTTATGAAATTTGAGCTTTTAAAAGAGCTATTCTTGCCTTATATGGGTGAGATTGTTTTTAAAATTTGGTATTTTTTAATAAGGTTTGTGGCACCAGTTTTAGTTTTTGTGGTGCTAGTAAGGGAGATTGCATAATGGCAAAAGAACAGTTTTCTAAAATAGGTTATGTTTTAGCAGTTGCAGGGTCAGCTGTTGGACTTGGCAATGCATGGAAATTTCCATATATGGTTGGTGAAAATGGTGGATCGGCATTTGTTATTTTATATCTTTTGATAACGTTTTTAGTTGGCATACCTATCTTTATGGCAGAGCTAAGTATCGGCAAACTTAGTGAGAGCGATAGTGTAAATGCCTTTAGAAAGTTGGCGAATAAAAATAAAAATTTATGGCAACTAGTTGGAATTTTAGCTATGGTAACCGCAGCTATAATCTCATCTTATTATATTGTGATCATCGGCTGGGTCTTTAAGTATTTCACACTATCTTTTACTGGTCTTCCAAACGATATAGAAAGTTCAAAAGTAATATTTAACGAGCTTCTTACGCATGGTCTTGGCGAGCAGACACTTTATTTTGTTATAGCATTTGTAGCTTGCTTTTTTATCCTTTCAAAGGGTGTGAAAAGTGGTATTGAAAAGCTAAATGTTTGGATGATGCCAAGCCTATTTATCATGGTTTTAATCATGCTTATCTTTTCTATGACAATGAATGGCTTTACAAAATCGGCTGAGTTTTTGCTTATTCCCGACTTTAACAAAATTTCATTTAACTCGCTCTTGCTTGCTCTTGGGCTTGCTTTTTGGACACTATCTCTTGGTATGGCAGCGATCATTACATATTCAGCTAGCCTAAGCGATGATACAAATTTAGCCACTTCTACGCTAAGTATCGTTTTTATAAACATCGTCCTAGCCATCATGATGGGTCTTGTTATCTTTACTTTTATATTTGAATTTGGTGCCGAGCCGTCTCAAGGACCAGGACTTGTCTTTATCTCGCTTCCAACGCTCTTTGCTAAGCTTGGTGTGATAGGTCAAATTTTGGCTGTGGCATTTTTTGCTGCGCTTATCTTTGCTGGCATTACTTCAGCCATCTCTATCGTAGAGCCGTTTGTATTTTTCTTGATCAGAGAGTATGGCATTAGCAGGATAAAAGCTCTTAGCATAGTTGGAGCCGGTGTTTTTGTTTTAGGATTTTTATGTCTTTTATCAAATATAGAAAATGTTGGCGACAAATTTATGCTCTTTGGTAAAAATTTCTTTGATTTTCTTGACTTTACCGCTTCAAATGTTCTGCTTCCAATTAGTGGTATTGGTGGAGCGATATTTGTTGGATATTTTATGAAAAGAGAGGCACTTTATGTGTTATTTAGTCCATATATGAGCGACTTTGTATTTAGTGCGTGGTATTTTTTATTAAGATATGTGGCGCCAGTTTGCGTCTTTATCATTATGATAAATAAATTGTTTTTTTAAGGGTTGGTTATGCAAAAAGTTGAGAAATTTTTTGATAAGGTCGGTGATATAGTCGGCTATATTTGCATGTTTATTATGGCTTTGATGATAATAGACGTCTTTTTTAACGTTGTGGCAAGATATTTTTTCTCTTATGGAAACGTTGCATTTCAGGAGCTTGAGTGGCATTTTTTTGCTGTAATATTTTTGCTTGGCATGAGCTATGCATTAAAAGAAGATGCACATGTTAGAGTTGATATCTTTTATGCTAAATTTTCACCAAAAAATAAAGCTCTTGTAAATATGATAGGAACTGTTATTTTTGTAATCCCATTTGCACTTTTAGTTTCAAATTTATCATTTGAATTTGTGAGTGATGCTTATACTTCAGCTGAAGCTAGTGCAGATCCAGGCGGTCTTACTCACAGATGGATCATAAAAGCACTTATTCCTTTTTCTTTTTATCTACTTGTATTTTTTGCGATTGGCTTTTTTATAAGAAATTTTAATCTTTACAAAAAAGCCAAAAAGGGGGAATAATGGCTGGTTTGATAATGTTTATAGCTGCACTTTTGATGCTAGGTATTGGCTTTCCAGTAGCCTTTACCTTTGGTGCGGTTTCGATGATATTTGGCATGATTGGCAGTATTGTTGAGAGCATTGGAGATGGAGATGGACTACTTGGAAGTATCGAAGTTTTTAAAGATATGTTTAACTTCATGCCTTATAGAATTTTCTCTATCATGGAGAGTAGAATTTTCATAGCAGTTCCACTTTTTGTCTTTATGGGCGTTGTGCTTCAAAAGTCAAAACTAGCTGAGAGGCTACTTGAGAGCATGGGTATGCTTTTTGGAGAAATTCGCGGAGGTATTGCTATTAGCACCATCTTGGTTGGAGCACTTCTTGCAGCTTCAACTGGTGTTGTTGGTGCAAGTGTCGTTGCAATGGGCGTTATAAGCTTGCCCGTTATGTTAAAGTATAAATACGACCAAGCGCTAGGTTGTGGCACTATATGTGCCGCTGGTACGCTTGGACAGATCATTCCACCTTCTATCGTGCTGATTATCTTGGGTGATATATTTTCAGTGCCAGTTGGTGAGCTTTTTCATCAAGCCATCATCCCAGGACTTACACTTGTAGCAGTTTATATCATTTATATTTTGATTGTTGCTTATTTGAAACCAGATACTGCACCGGTAGTAAAAGATGAGAGCGGTGTTAGTAAATTTAAGCAGATCATGAGAGCACTAATTGCTATCTTTCCACCGCTTTTACTTGTTATTTGTGTATTGGGTTCTATATTTGCAGGTATCGCTACACCAACTGAAAGTTCAGCTTTTGGCTGCGTTGGAGCCATTATTTTAGCTATTTTTTATAGGACATTTTCATTTTCTATGATAAAAGAGGCATTGGCAGAAAGCGTAAAAACCACAGCACTTGTCTTTGCTATACTTGTTGGTGCGACAGCCTTTTCTATGGTATTTAGTTACACTGGTGGCGATGAGATTGTTGAAAAATTTATGACAAATTTGCCAGGCGAGAAGTGGGGCTTTATCATTTTTAGTATGGTTGTCATCTTTGTGCTTGGCTTTTTTATCGACTTTGTTGAGATTTCATACATTGTGCTTCCTATCTTGGTACCAATAGCCGCAAAGCTTGGCATAAACCCTATCTATCTAGCAATCTTAGTTGCGATGAATTTGCAAACTTCATTTTTGACGCCGCCATTTGGATTTAGCTTATTTTTCCTAAGATCAGTCGCACCAGCTGAGATAAAAACGACTGCTATTTATAAAGGTGTTGTGCCTTATATTTTTATTCAGCTTGCTGTACTTGTATTTTTCTGCGTCTTTCTAATGGAATTAAAGCCAATGCTTGATGCGAGCCACGGCGGATTATTAAACTTCTTACTCTCACTTTTTAAATGATATAAAAGTTTTTGGTTGTAAAATACCAAAAAACAAGCAAAATGGCTAATTTGAGTTTCTAATCAATTTAGCCATTTTCTATGAATTCTTTAAATAAATTTATAAAATTAATGAGGTGGGTGATGGCGAAGAAATTTATCGATGTTATGGATACGACCTTTAGGGATGGCTTTCAGTCAGTTTATGGCGCTAGAGTGCTTATGAACGATTTTTTGCCTGCGCTTGAAGCGGCCAAAGAGGCTGGCATAGAGCATTTTGAATTTGGTGGCGGAGCGAGATTTCAAAGCCTTTATTTTTACCTAAATGAAGATGCTTTTGCGATGATGGATAAATTTAGAAGCATCGTAGGACCAAAAGCTAATCTTCAAACCCTAAGCAGGGGCGTAAATACCGTTACACTTGATACTGGTAGCCGCGAGCTAATCGACCTTCACGCAAAGCTTTTCAAAAAACACGGAACCACCACCATTAGAAATTTTGACGCACTAAATGACGTTGAAAATTTAAAATATTCAGGCGAGAGGATCGCTCATCACGGACTAAAACATGAAGTTGTTGTTACAATGATGGATCTGCCTAGTGGCTGTGTGGGAGCACATGATGTTAAATTTTATGAGAAAATTTTAAGAGAAATTTTAGACGCAAATATCCCTTATCACAGCGTTTGCTTTAAAGATGCAAGTGGCACAAGTAGCCCACAAAAGGTCTATGAAACCATAAAAATGGCTAGAAAATTATTGCCAGAAAAAACTCACATCAGACTTCACACTCATGAAACCGCAGGCGTAAGTGTGGCTTGCTATCTTGCAGCGCTTGAAGCTGGCGTTGATGGCATAGATCTAGCCGCAAGCCCAGTAAGTGGCGGTACAAGCCAGCCAGATATCTTAACTATGCTTCACGCAGTAAAAGGCAAAAACTATGATCTTGGCGGACTTGACGTGGAGAAAATTTTAAAATATGAAAGCGTTTTGAATGATTGCTTAAAAGAGTATTTCTTGCCGCCTGAAGCTGTGCAAGTAAGCCCACTCATACCATTTTCACCGATGCCTGGTGGAGCACTCACTGCAAATACCCAGATGATGAGAGATAACAACATCTTAGATAAATTTCCAGAGGTCATCCTTGCGATGCGTGAAGTAGTGCAAAAGGGTGGATACGGTACTTCAGTGACCCCGGTTAGTCAGTTTTACTTCCAGCAAGCGTTTAATAATGTAATGTTTGGCAAGTGGAAAAAGATTGCTGAGGGATATGGCAAAATGGTGCTTGGCTACTTTGGCAAGACCCCGGTTACGCCTGATAAAGAGATCATCAAGCTTGCAAGTGAGCAGCTAGGATTAAAACCAACTACAAAACACGCAGTTGATATAGCTGATAAAGATGAGAGCAAGTCACTTGCCCACGTAGAAGAAATTCTAAGGCAAAACAATATAAAAATTACCGAAGAAAACGTCTTTATAGCAGCAGCTTGTAAAGAAAAAGGCATCGCATTCTTGAAAGGCGAAGCCAAAGTAAATGTAAGAAAGATCGATCCAAACGCTAAGGCAAATGAATGCAGACAAACTCAAAGTGGCAGATATAGTGTCGTTGTAAATGGTAGCCGCTACAATGTCGAAGTAAGCGAAGGCTTTAACGATAGCATCCAAGTAAAATCAATCACCGAGGTTGAAGGCAAGAGCGTAAAAAATGCCAAAAGTGCAGTAGCAGGTGCAACAGAAAATGATATCGTTGCTAGCTTACCGGGTGCTGTACATAAAATTTTAGTAAGCCCTGGCGATCAAGTCAAAAAAGGGCAAGCTGTAGTTGTACTTGAAGCGATGAAGATGGAGATAGAGGTCAAGGCTCCAAAAGATGGTGTGATAGGCTCTATAGAGGTTAGCAAAGGTCAAAGTGTCGCGAACAATCAAGTAGTGGCTAAATTTAAATAAATTTGCCACTTTTAAAAAGATAGTGTTAAGCGAAATTTGATTAACATTTTGATGACTTTTAGGTCAAAATTTATAAAAAATGAAAAATTTAAAAGGAAACAATATGATAAATAAACTAGACGAGCTAGGTCTAAAAGAGATCAAAAAGATAAATCACAATCTAAGCTATGATGAGCTTTTTGAGCTTGAAAAAGCAAATAACGAGGGTAGAGTCTCAAATAACGGCACTTTCATGGTTGATACAGGAATTTTTACTGGAAGAAGCCCAAAAGACAAGTACTTTGTAAAGCAAGATCCAAGCCAAAAATACATCGCTTGGGGCAAGATCAACCAGCCTATCACAAAAGAGCTTTTTGACAAGCTTCTTAAAAAAGCAAAAGAGCAGCTAAGCGGCAAGGAAATTTTCATCCAAGACGCATTTTGTGGAGCTAGTAAAAAGAGCCAAAAATCAGTCCGTTTTGTCACCGAAGTAGCGTGGCAAGCGCACTTTGTAAAAAATATGTTCATCCGCCCAAGCGAGGCAGAGCTAGCTAAATTTGAGCCTGATTTTGTAGTATATAACGCTTGTAAAACAAAAAATGAGGACTACAAGGCTGATGGGCTACACTCAGATGTCTTTGTTATATTTAACGTTGAGGAAAATGTTGCAGTGATCGGCGGCACATGGTACGGCGGCGAGATGAAAAAGGGTATTTTTTCTATGATGAACTACTGGTTGCCACTTGAGGGCAAGCTAAGTATGCACTGCTCTGCAAACGTAGGCGAGAAAGGCGATACAGCGCTATTTTTTGGTCTATCTGGCACTGGCAAAACGACACTTTCAACTGATCCAAAACGCAAGCTAATAGGCGATGACGAGCACGGCTGGGATGATGATGGCGTATTTAACTTTGAGGGTGGTTGCTACGCAAAATGTATCAACCTTGATCCAAGCAGCGAGCCAGAAATTTACGCAGCGATCAGGCGTGATGCGCTACTTGAAAATGTCGTGGCTGACGAAAACGGCGTGGTTGATTATAAAGATGGCTCAAAGACTGAAAACACACGCGTGAGTTATCCGATCTATCACATCGACAACTACGAACCAAGCTCAAGTGCCGGCCATCCAAAAAATATCATCTTTTTAAGTGCTGACGCTTTTGGTGTGCTTCCTCCAGTTGCGAAGCTCACAAAAGAGCAGGCGATGTATTATTTTCTAAGTGGCTATACAGCAAAAGTTGCTGGTACAGAGCGCGGTATAACTGAGCCAGTCGCTACTTTTAGTGCTTGCTTTGGCGAGCCATTTATGCCACTTCACCCAACTGTCTATGCAAAACTACTAGGCGAGAAGATTGATAAGCACAGCGTTAATGTCTATCTTGTAAATACAGGCTGGAGTGGCGGTGCTTACGGCGTTGGTAAACGTATGAGCATAAAAGCAACTCGTGCTTGCATAAATGCGATCCTTGATGGTAGCATCACAAAATGCGAATTTGAAAATTTTGATAAATTTAACTTTGCTATACCAAAAGAGCTTGATGGTGTCGAGACAAAACTGCTAAATCCTATAAATACATGGACGCATCCGGCTGAGTATAACGCTTCACGTGATAAACTCGCTAAAATGTTTGTTGAAAATTTCAAGCGTTATGAAGATGTAAAAGAGGGCGTTGAGTACGCTAAAGCTGGACCAAAAGCTTAATTTATATAGCCTTGCAAAGAGTTTGCAAGGCTGTTCCTAATATCTTACAAGAATTTTTAGTTGATATTTTTTATATGACTAAATTTAAAGTATTTCTCTTCTAAATTATAAGCTCAAGTTATTACATTTGTAAATTTATTCTAGTAAGTAACAAAATATTAGATATTGCCAAATATATGAGTTACTAACAAAATTTTCCTATTACACTTAGTCCCTAGTTTTTCTTTTTGCGCTTGAACCAGTTATCAAATATCATTTATTGTGTTGTTTTCTAAAAATTTTTATAGGTTTGAGAGGAGGAGATAGATCGGATAAATTTAGAATAAAAAGAGAAAAATAAGGGCAAAGTTGCCCTTATAGTTATAAATGTATATTATGAGTGAAAGTGAAATTCCTCTGGATGATCTAGTGCGTATCTAAATTTATCCATATCGACTTTTTTATCCCAGATAGAAACTATCATGCAGCCAACGGCATTACCGCAGAGATTACCAACAGCACGCATTTCTGACATAAATTTATCGACGCCAAGTAGCACAGCCACGGTGACGACTGGTATGCCAGTGCTCGGAAGTGCGCTTAGTGTTCCAGCAAGGACGACAAAGCCTGATCCTGTCACGCCAACAGCGCCTTTGCTTGTGATCATTAGTACGATTAGTATACTTATTAGATGCTCAAAGCTTAGCGGGATGTTGAAAGCTTGAGCTAGGAAAATAACGCTTAAGCTCAGATAGATGTTTGTGCAGTCAAGGTTAAATGAGTAGCCAGTTGGGATGATAAGGCCAACAGCGCCTCTATTTATACCAGCTGATTCTAGCTTTTGCATAAGCGGCGCAAGAGCTGTTTCGCTCGAGCTTGTTGCAAAGACTACCAATACCTCTTTTGAAATAAAACGCATAAATTTAAAGACATTGATTTTTGCAAAATAGCAAATAACGCCAAGCACGACAAAGATAAAAAAGCAGCTTGCAAGTGCCATAACAACCAAAAGCTCCATCATGCCAAGAAGCGTTCCGATACCAAATTTGCCGATTAGATAAGCCATAGCTGAAAATGCAGCCACTGGGCTAAAGAGCATAAGCCAGCTAAGAAGTTTCAAGACATAGTGCTGGATAAATTCAAGTGGCTTTAGACAAGCTTGTTTTTTATCATGAGCTAGCAGCGAAAGCACGATGGCAACGATAATAGCCATGAAAAGTACTTGAAGTGTGTTTGATTTTATAAATGGATCAAGTATATGCACGTAAGGAAAAATGTCATCTACTGGCACAGCACCTCTTAAAAGATGAAGTGTATGTGCTACAAATCCGCTATTTGCGTCCATATTTGCAGCCTGAGATGTAAATTTAGCTACGCTTGAGGCATCAAGCTGAGTGTAGTCAAGATTCATGCCATGTCCTGGACGAAGTGTCTCGCCAAAGATGATACCAACAGCAAGCGCAAGTGTGCTAACTATCTCAAAATAGATAAATGCCTTTAATCCAATAGACCCAAGATCTTTTAGACTCTCAAGTCCAACGATGCCTGAAACGATCGTTAAAAAGATAATAGGGCCGATTAAAATTTTAAGTGCTTTTATAAAATAATCAATGCCTGGCTTGCTTGCTATACCAAGGTCAGGTGCGACCATGCCAACGATAACGCCACCAACAATACCGATCACAACCCAAAAGGCAAGATTGGTAAATAATCTTACAGCAAGATTTCCTTGCTTTTTAGTATTATTCATAAATTTCCCCTTTATAGGCTTTCTCTGATCTTAGCAGAGATGATCTTATCGCCTTGTCTTATAGCGTCAAGCACCTTTAGGCTCTCTTCATCAACGCATTTTCCAAAGACTGTATGCACGCCATCAAGATGAGGTTGCTTGCTATGACAGATGAAAAACTGCGATCCGCCAGTATCGCGTCCTGCATGAGCCATGCTAAGGCTACCGCGCTCGTGTTTTACGTTTTGTTTATCGCATTCGCATTTTATTCTCCAGCCAGGACCGCCCGTGCCCGTGCCATTTGGGCAGCCACCTTGGATTACGAAATTTGGTATAACTCTGTGAAAATTTAGACCATTATAAAAGCCTGATTTTATCAAATAGATAAAATTTGCGACAGCTTGTGGAGCTTCCTCGGCAAAAAGTTCAAGTCTGATCTCGCCTTTGTCTGTCTCTAAAACTGCAAATTTATCTTTTTTAAGCTCATCTAAATTTATATCATAAACTTTTAATTCATCAAAACGCATGTATATCCTTTTTATTCAATATTTGTATAAACTGCTTGAACGTCATCATCGTCTTCTAGCTTATCAAGAAGCCTTTCAACCTCAAGCATTTGCTCTTCGCTTAGATTCACAGTTTGATTTGGTAAGTATTGAAGTGAAGCTTTTTTAACCACTAAATTTAGCTTTTCGATACCTTCATGAAGTGTGCCAAAATTTGCATAATCACCGTATACAAATAGCGTCTCATCGTCGGCCTCGATATCGCTTAGACCATAATCTATCAGCTCAAGCTCGATCTCTTCGATGTCAGCACTTGGTTTTTCAAGCTCAAAAACGCTCTTTCTTGTAAACATAAAGCTAAGGCTGCCACTTGGCAAAATTTCTCCACCGTTTTTGCTAAATATCGCTTTAACATTGGCAACCGTTCTAGTTGGATTGTCAGTCGCACACTCAACGATGATCTGCACGCCGTGAGCTGCTTTGCCGTCATAAAAAATAGTCTTGATATCGGCGCTATCTTTGCCATTTGCTCTTTTTATAGCTGCGTCGATGTTGTCTTTTGGCATATTTTCAGCTTTTGCTGCTGCGATAGCTGCACGAAGTTTAGGGTTCATATCTGGATCACAACCACCATCTTTTGCGGCTACTGTTATAGCTTTTGCAAGTTTTGGAAATACCTTGCTCATCTTATCCCATCTAGCTTCTTTTGCCGCTCTTCGGTACTCAAATGCTCGTCCCATAAATATCCTTAAATAAATTTTTTACGGATTATAACTAAAAAAATTTTATACTTTTTTAAAACATTTTTAGTTTGCTAGCCAAAGCGCCTAACTTTGTAAATTTAAAAAAATATTTGGTAAAAATTTAAGCTAAAGGCATATAATCATGCCATGATAAAAAATGCTCAAAAACAAGATGCAAAAAGCTGCATAAAGCTACTAAATCTAGCAATGGAGGATATCGCCTACAAGCTAAGTGGCTACGATGATCCTATTAAAAGTGATGAAATTTTAGAAATTTTTTTCAAAAGTGAGACAAATAGACTAAGCTATAAAAATGTCTTTGTTTATAAAAATAACGAGGAAATTATCGCTGCTATGTGTGTATATTTTGGTGGCGACGCGGAGCAGCTTGATAGAGAAATTTCACAACATTTAAAGGCTCTTGGCAAAGATGCCAAGGTAGAAAAAGAGTGTTTTGACGATGAGTTTTATATAGATAGTATCGCTGTTGATGAAAACTTTAGAGGCCAAGGGCTTGCAAAAGAGCTCATAAGGCATTCATTTGTCAAGGCAAAAGAGCTAGGGCATAAAAAGGTTTCATTAATAGTAGATACAAATAAGCCAAAAGTTCGTAAATTTTACGAGAGTTTGGGTTTTAAATTTAATGTCAAGAAAATTGTAAATTTACATGAATACGACCATATGATAAAGGAGATAATATGAAAACATTTGAAGCAAACAATATCCACTGCCAAAACTGCGCAAACACTATAAAAAACGCACTTGAAGATGACTTTGGCAAGATAGAAGTTGATCTTAGCAAAGAGCCAAGACAAGTTAGTCTTGATATAAAAGATGGCGATGTTGAGAAATTTAAGTCTGAAATGGCTGATTTGGGATTTGACATAATAAAAGAGCTCTGATATGTCTTTAAAAGTCAAACTAAATATAGCAGGAATGAGCTGCGTAAACTGCTCAAATGCTATCGAGAAGGTTTCTAAAAAGATAGATGGAGTACTTGAAGCAAATGTAAATTTTGCAAACGCAAGCGGCGAGTTTATCCTAAAAGACGCTAGTGTGCGTGAAATTTTAGAGCAAAAGATAAAGAAGCTTGGCTACTTTGTAGCAACTGATATTGATGAGTTTGAAGCAAAAAGAAAAGCTCACATTAGAAATATTAGAAATAAATTTATATTTGCATTTATTGCAAGTATCGTAATAATGGCACTTGAGATGTTCGCGCCTCACAGCATGCTAGTAAATTTAGCTATGCTAGCTTTGGCATTTTTAGTTCTTATTTTTAGCGGCAAAGGCTTTTTTGCACACGCCATAGAGGCTGTAAAAAACAAAAATTACGATATGAACGTGCTTGTAGCTCTTGGAAGCGGCAGTGCGTTTTTATACTCGCTTTTTGTTGTGATCTTTTCAAATTTCATCCCAGATGATCTGAAAAATATCTATGTTTCAGGCGTAGCGATGATAATAGCTTTTGTGCTTCTTGGCAAGTATCTTGAAGAGCGTTCAAAGGCAAAAGCAGGGGATTATCTAAAGAGACTACTTAAAATTTCTCCAAAAACCGCATTTTTACTTATGCCAGATGGGAGAAGCAAAGAAGTACCAGTAAATGAGCTAAAAATAGGTGATATCGTCGTTGTAAAAAATGGCTACAATGTTCCATGTGACGGTGTGATAGTGCAAGGTGGAGCCGAAATCGATACTTCGATGCTAACGGGCGAGAGCCTGCCAGTTTATAAAGAGGTGGGCGACAATGTATTTGCAGGCACATTAAATACAAATGGCTACATAAGCGTCAAGATGGCAAAAAGCTCGTTTGAAAGCTTGTTGTCTCAAATTTTAAGCTTACTAAATGACGCTAGTACAAAAAAAATGCCAATAGGCAGGCTTGCTGATAAGATAGCAAATATCTTTGTGCCAAGCGTTGTAGCGATATCAGTGCTTACGTTTTTAGCTTGGATCGTTTTTGATGGAAATTTTGCCTATGCGATCTCTTGTGCGATCTGCGTTCTCATCATCTCATGCCCATGTGCTCTTGGACTTGCTACACCAATAGCAATAGTAAGCTCGCTTGCACGTGGTGCAAAAGCTGGAATTTTAGTAAAAAATCCAGAAGTTTTAGAGCTAATAAAAGATGCTAAATTTGTAGCATTTGACAAAACTGGCACACTTAGTAAAGGGCAAATTAGCGTCAAAAGCTCAAATTTAAGCGAGCAAGATTTAGTACTTATCGCTTCTGCTGAAAATTTAAGTGAGCATCTCATCTCAAAAGCTATCGTTAGATATGCAAAGCAAAAATGTATAGATTTACAAAAACTAAATGGCAAATTCCAAAATGTCGTCGGGCAAGGCATCGTCTATGAAGATGAGAATAATCAGATAATAATCGGAAACGAAAAGCTGCTTTTGGCAAATGAAGTTAGTTTAAATTTAGACGAAAGTAACGCTGTAAAAGATGCTACAAACGATGGAAGTGGCGTCATACTTTGTGCTATAAATAAAAAATTTGTTGGTTTTTTAACGCTTAGTGATGAGCTAAAAGACGAGGCAAGCGATGTTATAAACGAGCTTACAAGTCTAAATTTACAAAGTGTGATCCTTTCAGGCGATGATGAGAAGGTGGTTGTAAGTATCGCCAAGAAGCTAAATGTAAGCAAATATCACGCAAATATGTTGCCTGAAGATAAATTTAATGAGATAAAAGAGCTTGCAAGCCACGGTGGCGTTATCTTTGTTGGAGATGGCGTAAATGATTCACCATCACTTAAAGAAGCAAGTGTTGGCATCGCTATGAACTCAGGCTCAGATATAGCAAAAGGTGCTGGAGATATCGTGCTTGTTAAAAATGATTTGCGTGGCGTGACCGGGCTAGTTAGACTGGCAAATGCTACTATGGCAAACATAAAAGAAAATTTATTTTGGGCATTTATGTATAACGCGATTTGTATTCCAGTGGCTGCTGGCGTGCTTTACCCGGTCTTTGGGCTACTTTTAAGCCCGGTTTATGGCTCAATGGCAATGTGTCTTAGCTCTGTTACTGTCGTTTTAAATGCACTTAGACTTAGATATCTACGACTTAAGGATTAAAATTTGAAACTTGGAGAACTTTATAGTGTTGTAGCGGCTGCGCTTGCTGCAAATTTTAGTGGCATTTTAGACGTTTCATCTTTTATGCGTATCAAAAAGACAAATGCGTGGATAACGCAGACTAATAGCGAAGCAAATAAAAAAGGTAACGAGCTTTATGCCAAATTTATCAAAGATGAAAGTAGTGCTGCTTTATATGACGATTTTGTCATTTTAAAGTCAAAATTTGAGGCAAGCTACTATTTTTCTTCTGCAAAAGATGATCTAGTTCAATTTTATAAGGCTATAAATTTTCAGCCAAAAATGGGCGAGGTTGATAGTATCTCAAATCAGCTAATTTTAATAGCAAATATTTTAAAAAGTGAAGCATCTAAGGAGTCTATGAAGCTTCTTGCAGCTTTTAGTGTCTCATTTTTCTTGCCCTATGCTAAACAGCTTTCAAAAGATATACAAAAAGACGCAACTAGCAATTTTTATAAATCAATGGGATATTTTTTAGAAGATTTTTGCTTAGTTTTAGAAACTATTATTGGTAAGGCTTAGTTTTTAAGCCTGTGCCATTTCTATCATTTGAGTTTTAATGCTTAAAATGTTATTTTGAATGGCTGACTGCTCTAAATTTAAGTAATGAAGCATTTGCATAGAATTACGATCTTTTAGGCTTTGGATGCTTGAAATTTGATGTGAAATATCTAGCTTTTGATCTTGTAATTTTTCTAAGTCTTTTTGTAACTGTGTGGCACTCGCCTTATTAATAATTATAGGGGAAATTTTAGCATCTTCTCTTTGTTCTACATGTACTTCATTGCTTCTAACAATATTTTTCTTGTCATAGCCAGAAGATACTAACATGCTTGTTTTTGAGCTATTTGAAGAGATAGATGTATAGCCGTCATGATAGAAAATGTTTGAGTTCATATTCGCATCTATTTGCATATCATCTTTCCTCTTATAGATTATTTTTATTTTAAACTATTTCAATAGAAAATTAAAATAGTTTTTAAAAAGTTATATTTTGAATTATATTTCTATATCCTTAAAGATAAATTATATTTATAACTTTTTTGCAACTTTATAGTTAAAATACCCAGTTAAGTGCTATTTTGTTAAAATCACGCAAAACTAATTAAAGGTAAAGCTATGAAAAAAGATGAAAACGCACACAAAAAGATGTGGGAGGGTAGATTTAGCGAGGCTAGCTCAAAGTTACTTGAGGAATTTAACGCCTCTATAAATTTTGATAAAAATCTTTTTGAAGAAGATATCGCTGGAAGTAAGGCTCACGCAAAGATGCTTGGGGTTTGCGGAATTTTGAAAAAAGATGAGTCAGAGGCGATCATAAGGGGGCTTGATGAGGTTTTATCTGAGATAAGAGCAGGTAAATTTGAGTTTAAGCTAGAAGATGAAGATATACACATGGCAGTTGAGAAGCGCCTTAGCCAGATCATCGGCGCCGAGCTTGGAGGCAGACTGCACACAGCCAGAAGCAGAAACGACCAAGTTGCGCTTGATTTTAAATTTTACGTATTGAAGAAAAATTTAGAAATTTCTTCATGTATAAAAGAGCTCATTACCACGCTTACGAATTTGGCAAAAAACCACAAAGATACGCTAATGCCAGGCTACACACATCTTCAACACGCTCAGCCAGTAAGCCTTAGCTATCACTTGCTAGCATATGCATTTATGTTTAAAAGAGATTTTGAGCGTTTTGTTAGCTCATATGAGCGAAACAACCTAAGTCCGCTTGGCTCAGCAGCACTTGCAGGCACTCCTCATAAGATAGATAGAACTATCGTTGCAAGTGAGCTTGGCTTTGCAGGTTGCACGCAAAATGCGATGGATAGCGTGAGCGACCGTGATTTTGCGCTGGAAATTTTATTTAACATTAGCGTTTTTATGACGCACGCTTCTAGGCTTTGCGAGGAGCTCATACTTTGGAGCTCGCAAGAATTTGGCTTTGTAAGCATCAGTGACGCTTATAGCACGGGCAGCTCTATCATGCCACAGAAGAAAAACCCTGATGTAGCCGAACTCATACGCGGTAAAACTGGACGTGTAAATGGAAATTTAGTAGCGCTACTAACTACGATGAAGGGTCTGCCGCTTGCTTATAATAAAGATATGCAAGAAGATAAAGAGGGTGTGTTTGACAGCGTCTCAACCATTTTAAGCTCGGCTACCATCCTAAATGAGATGATAAAAACGGCTAAATTTAATGAAAAAAACATGTTAAAAGCGACAAAAACTGGACATCTAAGTGCCACTGATTTGGCGGATTATTTAGTGCGTGAAAAAAATATTCCATTTAGAACGGCGCATTTTATCACAGGCAAAGCTGTCGCAAAGGCTGAAAACTTGGGACTTGATTTAAGTGAATTAAACGAAGAGCAGCTAAAAAGTGTGGATGAAAATTTAGATGCAAATGCTATTAAATTTTTAGATCTTTACGCTTCAAAAGAGGCACGCACTTCAAAAGGCGGCACGGCAAATAAAAGCGTTGATGAGCAGATAGAAATTTTAGATTACTGGCTCTAAGAAAAAAGAGTTATAATTACGCAAAATCTACAAATTTTAAAGGATGAAAAATGTTTTTTGATGGCAAAAATAAAGAGCTTTCTAGTAAAAACGAAGCTTTAGAGAGAAAAAATGAAGCTTTAAAGGCTGAAATTTTAGCACTTAAAAATGAGCTAAAAAACGTTAAAACTTGTGAGCCAAAAGAACAAGCTAAGGATAAGCAAGAGGCTGTAAATTTATTGCTTTCAAGTTATCAAGATGGTATAAATTTCTTGCAATTAACAATGGAAGAAAACCTAAAAATGCTTGAAAGTATAAACGGATTAAATGAAAAGACTTTCAAAGAGACAGGCGAACTCAAGTCGCAAACGGCTGAAATTTTAAACTCGATCGAGCAAGTAAGTCAGATGAGTAATGACCTTTCAAATGACGCTTCTTCGCTTAATGGAAGCGTAAATTCGATTGCTGAGATTATAAATCTTATTAAAGATATCTCAGATCAGACAAATTTGCTAGCTCTAAATGCTGCTATTGAGGCGGCCCGTGCTGGTGAGCATGGACGAGGTTTTGCTGTCGTTGCAGATGAGGTTAGAAAGCTTGCTGAACGTACCCAAAAAGCGACACTTGAAGTAGAAGTAAATATAAATGGACTTAAGCAAAGTGCGAATACAATGATCGAAATGAGTGAGAATTTCTCAAAAATTTCTGCAAATGCTATGAAAATTTTAGGTGGATTTGAAGGAAATATCTCAAGCGTAAATGCAAATACGCAAAATATCCTAAATCAGGCTTTAAATGTTACAAATGAAGTCTATGTAAGCAATGGAAAAATCGATCATATAAATATGAAGCTAAATGGATATAGAGGCGTGCTTTTAAATGAATTTAATAAAATTCAAGATGTTCATGAGTGTAGATTTGGCAAATGGTATGAAAAAGATGTGAAAAATACTCTTGTAAAAGATGCCAAAATTCTCTCAAGTATCGCAGTTCATCATGAAAATGTTCATCATGGACTAGAAAAAGCGATGGTTATTTTTGCTGATAAAGACAAAGGAAATCTACCCGGCGTTGAAATATTAAAAGATGTTGAAAACTCAAGTAAAGTAGGTTTTGAAGAGTTGCTTGAAGCTATTAAGTCTGCAAGAAAATAAAATTTTAGACTCAGGCTTTGAGTCTAAAATTTAGAAGTTATTAAAATGTGCTTTGTGGATCAGCTACGCCTTCGCTCCAGCCAAGCTTAGCTCCGCCAAGCAGGTGAAAATGTAGATGCATAACTTCTTGACCGCCGTTTTCACCGCAGTTTGTTATAAGGCGGTATCCGCTCTTATCAACGCCCATTAAGGTCGCTACTTCTTGGATAAATTTTGTCATCTCTCCCATTAAACCTGGATCCATCTCTTGGAAATTTTTATAGTGTTTTTTTGGGATGATTAGGATGTGGATCGGTGCTTTTGGATTTATGTCGTTAAAAGCTAGAAATTTCTCGCTTTCAAGCACTTTGTTGCAAGGGATTTCACCAGCTACGATCTTTTCAAATATGGTCATTTTAGCTCCTTTGAAATTTTGTGAAATTATATCAAAGTGTGCTTAAATTTCGTGCTCTTTATCTTGATTTTAACTCTTTTTCTATAAAATCGACTCAAAAATTTATAAAGGTAAAAAATTGCAAGATTTCGTTAATAAAATCAAAAATGAAATTTCAACGCTTGACGATCTTGAGAAGGTTAGGGTAGAAATTTTTGGCAAAAAGGGCATCTTGGCGCAAGGTTTTGCAAAGCTAAAAGAGCTTGGTGAAGATGAGAAAAAGGAATTTGCAGCAAATTTAAACAAGCAAAGAGATGAACTTGGCGCGCTAATAGAAGCTAAAAAAACTGAGCTTAGCGAACAAGAGATAGATAACAAGATGAAAAAAGAAGCCGTTGATATCACGCTATTTAATGAGCCTGTTGCTAGTGGAGCGCTGCACCCTGTGATGGCCACGATGGATAAGATAATTGAATACTTTTTGGCTCTAAATTTCTCGCTCGAGACTGGACCACTGATAGAAGATGATTTTCACAATTTTGAAGCGCTAAATTTACCAAAATACCACCCAGCACGGGATATGCAAGATACATTTTACCTAGATGATTTTAGACTTTTAAGGACGCATACGAGCCCAGTTCAGGTGCGAACTATGCTAAATCAAAAGCCACCTATTCGCATGATAGCGCCAGGCACCGTCTTTAGACGTGATATGGATTTAACGCATACACCGATGTTTCACCAGGTTGAGGGCCTTGTTGTGGAAGATGCTGAGAAAGTTAGCTTTGCAAATTTAAAATCAATGTTAGAGGGCTTTTTAAAGCATATGTTTGGCGACGTTGAAGTACGTTTTCGCCCTAGCTTCTTCCCATTTACGGAGCCTAGCGCAGAGGTTGATATCAGTTGTATATTCTGCCACGGTAAGGGCTGCAGAGTATGCAAGCAGACTACTTGGCTTGAGGTACTTGGATGCGGAGTCGTTGATCCAAATGTATTTAAGGCGGTTGGCTATAAAAATGTAAGTGGATATGCCTTTGGCCTTGGCGTTGAGAGATTTGCGATGTTGCTTCATAGAGTGCCTGATCTAAGGTCGCTTTTTGAGGGAGATTTAAGATTGTTGGAGCAGTTTAAATGATAATTTCAAAGCATTGGTTAAACGAGTGGATCGACCTTAGCGATGTTAGTGGCGAGACACTTTCAAAGACATTAAATTCTATTGGGCTAGAGGTTGATAGTTATAAAGAGATAAATTTGCCAAAGAGTATCGTGGTTGGCTACATAAAAAGTAGAGAGAAGCACCCAGATGCCGATAAACTAAGCATTTGTCAAGTGGATGTTGGTGGAGAGACGCTTCAGATCGTGTGTGGGGCTAAAAATGTTGAAGCTGGCCAGTTTGTGCCAGTTGCACTTATTGGCACGACTATGCCAAATGGTCTTGAGATAAAAAAAGCAAAGCTAAGAGGTGTTGAGTCAAGTGGCATGATCTGCTCTTCAAGTGAGCTGGGACTTCCAAAGGTAAACGATGGAATTTTACCGCTTGATGAGAGCATTGGCAAGCTAAAACTTGGTACAAGTCTTAGCGAATTTGAGGTATTTAAAGATACGATAATCGAAGTTGATGTCACAGCAAACAGAGGCGATTGTCAAAATTTACATGGCATTGCAAGAGAAATTTGTGCAGCGCTTGATCTAAATATGAAAGATAGCCACGAAGACGATGAAAGCGAAAATTTACTAGGTATTGGCAGAATAGCTTCTGTGCGAGCAGAGGATAAAGTAAATGGGTCATTTTTGTATAAGGCTTTTGAGCTAAAAGAAGGACTATATGAAAATCTAATAACTCGCATGCGTCTAGCATTAATAGAGTGCCAAAAGACAAATTTAGTTGAGAGACTGCTTGAATACGCGACATTTTGCACGGGTGTTTTATTTAGGGCTTATGATCACGCTAAACTTGTAAGTGAAGGCGAAAAGGCTGTTTTTGATATAAAAAATGGCGAAAATGGCGAATGTGTCGTTTATTGCGAGGATAAAAATTTAGGCATTGCTGGAATTTACCAAAGTGACGTAGCAAGGGTAGATGAGAAGTCAAAAGTGATCCTAGTAGAAGCTAGCTATGTAAAGCCAGATGTAGTTTCAAAAGCTATTTTTGAAAATAAAAATTTACCAAAGGGTGATCAAATTTATCGCTCAAGTCGTGGTAGCGAGCCAAATTTAGCTTATGGAGCGGATTATTTATTTAAAAGACTTGCTAATTTTAAAGATACGCTAAATCTCTTTGCTGGCTCACAGCAGTCGCTTTTAAACACCGAGCCTATAACACTAAGCATCTCTCTTTTTGAGCTTAAAAATATGATCGGCCAAGATATTGCTAGAAATGACGTCGTTAAAATTTTAAAGAAACTTGGCTTTGAGATCGCAGTAAATGTTGAGCAGGAGAGCTTTAATGTAAAAGTGCCGTTATTTCGCCATGATATAGTAAATTCTCACGATGTTTGTGAGGAGATCGTAAGGATAGTAGGCATAGACAATATCGCCTCAAAACCACTAAATTTCTCTGAGAAAAATAGGCTAAATAAGACATATTTTGACTATAAAAATGCTTTAAATTTAAGGCGTAGAGCAGCTGATAATGGCTTTTTTGAAAGCGTGCACTATGTCTTTGATAGTGAGGAGGAGCTTAACGAGCTAAATTTTAAACCATGCAAAGTCAAGATACTAAATCCTATAAACAACGAGTTAAATACACTTAGGCCGACACTTGTTAATCACCTTCTAAGCTCAAGCGAGAAAAATATCAAAAACTCAAAACGCTCAGTTAGACTTTTTGAGCTTGGAGAAATTTTTGATGAAAATGCAAGCCAGGGCTTAAATTTAGGCTTTGTTGTGTCTGGACTTTTAAAAGAACCGACTCTGATAAACGGCGCAAAGGGCGAGGAGGCAAATTTCTATGCATTCGCATCTATGGTGCAAAATGTCATAGGTAAATTTGAGCTAAAACCTTGCCAGGGCATCTCATATCTTAGTCCATACGAACAAGCACACATCTATCAAAATGGCGAAAATATTGGCTATATCGGTAGAGTTGACGCAAGAGTTGAGGCAAAGAGAGATCTGCCAAGAACTTACGTCTGCGAGATTGATTTTGCGAAGCTTAAATTCGAACCAATTTTAGCAGTGCCTTACTCAAAATTCCAAAGCACAACAAGAGATCTTAGCCTCATCGTGCCTGAAAATTTCGAGGCTGGACGAATTTATGAGTGCATAAGAGAGCTAAACCTAAAAGAGCTAAAAGAGTTTTTGCCGGTTGATATCTATAAAGATGCGAAACTAAATGGCTCGATCAGCCTTAGCCTTAAATTTACATTCCAAGATATGGAAAAAACACTCGAGGATGATGATATAAACGCACTTATGGATAAAATTTTAAGCGAGCTAAAAGAGAAACTAAATATCGGAATAAGATGAGAATTTATCCATTAGAAAAAAGTCTAAATTTAACTATTGACGACATCGCAGCGGATAAGTCCATCTCGCATAGATGCGCGATTTTTTCGCTTTTAAGCGATAAACCATCTCGCATTAGAAACTATCTAAGAGCAGGCGATACGCTAAATACCTTAAAAATAGTCCAGCTTTTAGGCGCAAAAGTTGAGGACAATGGTTCTGAAATAACGATCATGCCGCCGCAAAAGATAAAAGAGCCAAATGAAATTTTAGAGTGTGGCAACTCAGGCACGGCGATGAGGCTTTTTATGGGGCTATTAGCCGCACAGGATGGCTTTTTCGTGCTAAGTGGCGATAGATATTTAAACTCACGTCCAATGGCTAGAATAGCAAAACCTCTAAATGATATGGGTGCAAAGATAGATGGTGCAAACAACGCAAACAATGCTCCGCTTTGCATAAGAGGGATGAAATTTGAAAGATTTAGTTTTGAAAGCAAGATTGCCTCAGCTCAGGTAAAAAGTGCGCTTTTATTAGCGGCTCTTTACTCAAATGGTTGCAAATTTAGTGAACCAGAGCTAAGCAGAGACCACACTGAGCGCATGCTTGCTGGTATGGGAGCTGATATAAAGCGTGACGGCCTAGAGATTACTCTAGAGTCTATGAAATCACCACTTGCACCACTTGATATAGACGTGCCAAATGACCCAAGCTCGGCATTTTTCTTTGCAGTCGCAGCTCTAATCATCCCAAATTCGCATATCATCTTAAAAAATATCTTATTAAATAAAACTCGCATCGAAGCTTACAGGGTTTTAGAAAAAATGGGCGCTGAGATAAAATTTCACAAAACCTCAAGTAAATACGAAGATATCGGCGATATCGAGGTCAAGTACTCACCAAATTTAAAAGGTGTAGAGGTTGGCGAAAATATCTCGTGGCTCATTGACGAAGCTCCAGCTTTAGCCATCGTATTTGCCTGCGCCAAAGGCCAAAGCAAGCTGACAAATGCTAAAGAGCTTCGCGTAAAAGAGAGTGATAGGATAGCCGTCACGATAAATGCGTTAAAGCAGTGCGGCGTTGATGCTAGCGAGCTTGAAGATGGATTTATCATAAATGGTTCAGAGGCTAAATTTGCCACGATAGATAGTCACGGGGATCACAGGATCGCGATGAGTTTTGCTGTGCTTGGACTAAAGTGTGGCATGCAGATAGAAAAGAGCGAATTTATCGCTACTTCGTTTCCAAATTTTGCTGAAATTTTAAAGAAAATGGGAGCTAGAGTTGAAGATTGAGCTTGCTAGTAGTTATGGATTTTGCTTTGGTGTAAAAAGGGCGATAAAGATTGCTGAAAATGCAGGAGATGCTGCGACCATTGGGCCACTCATCCATAATAACGAAGAGATAAACAGGCTTGAGAAAAACTACAATGTAAAAACACTTGAGGGCATAGATGAGCTAAAAGATGAAAAAAAAGCGATCATCCGCACTCATGGTATCACTAAAAATGACCTTGCAGAGTTAAAAAAGACAGATATAAAAGTGATCGACGCAACTTGCCCATTTGTGACAAAGCCACAACAAATTTGTGAAAAAATGAGTGAAGAGGGCTATGACGTGGTGATCTATGGCGACGAACACCACCCCGAGGTAAAGGGCGTGAAGTCATACGCCAAGGGCAACGTTTACGTCGTGCTTGAAGAGAGCGAGCTAGAGGGTATTAAATTTAAGCAAAAGGTCGCTCTTGTTAGCCAAACGACTAGAAAAGTTGAGAAATTTATGCAGATCGCAAACTATCTCATGCTCCATGTAAAAGAGGTGCGCGTTTTTAACACCATCTGCAACGCAACATTTGAAAACCAAGAGGCTGCTAAAAATTTAGCAAAAAGGGCTGATGTGATGATAATCATTGGCGGAAAAAACAGCTCAAATACAAAACAACTCTATCTAATATCTAAAAATTTCTGCGAAGATAGCTACCTGATAGAAAGTGAAGAAGAGCTTGAAAAGTCATGGTTTGATGGCAAAAATTTGTGTGGCATAAGTGCGGGTGCAAGTACGCCTGACTGGATCATACAAAAAGTCGTTGACAGAATCAAAAAAGTATAAAATTTATCCTAGCTAAAGCCACAATTAACTATAATAAGCCAATTTGCCTCTACTGGCATAATAAAATTTAAAGGATCAAGATGGCTGTGAACAAAAGTGTTCAATTAGGAAAAGCAAAAGACGAAGATATCGAAGATATCGATTTTGCTGCGATGTTAGAGGAGTCTTTTAAAAAGACTGAAGAAGATAGTGACGCAAAGATCGTCAGTATCAATGGCGATGAGGTTTTAATCGACGTTGGCAAGAAATCAGAGGGCATTTTAAATATTTCTGAGATCACTGATGCAAATGGCAACCTGACGCATAAAGTTGGCGATACGATCAAAGTTGTAATAACTGGATCAAGAAATGGAAGACTTATAGTGTCGCACAAAAAAGCACTTAGAAAAGAGAAAGTTAAAGCTTTCATCGAAGCTTACGATCCTGAAAATTCTGGCGAAATCGACGTAAAAGTAGTTGGAAAAAATAAAGGTGGCTTTATCACTCAAGATGTAAATGGGGTGGAATTTTTCTTACCAAAAACTCACAGTGGCTTTAAAAATGCTGAAGGAGTAATTGGTAAAACATATAAAGTAAGAGTTATAAAAATTGATAAAGAAGAAAATAGTATAGTTGTCTCTAGAAAGAAAATTTTAGATGACGACCGCAAAAAGCGTAAAGAAGCTCTATCAAGCATAGTAGAAAATGATAGCGTTATAGAGGGTACAGTTAAAAAAATCACAACTTATGGTATGTTTGTTGATGTTGGCGGCGTGGACGGACTTGTTCACTACAGCGAGATAAGCTATAAAGGCCCAGTAAACCCTAGCTCACTATATAAAGAAGGCGATAAAGTTTTAGTTAAAGTTATCAGCTATGACAACGAAAAACGCCACTTGTCTCTATCTATCAAGGCAGCTACTCCAGATCCTTGGGAAGAGATCATAAATGATGGACTAGAGGTTGGTGACACTATCAAAGTTACAGTTAGCAATATCGAGCCTTATGGCGCATTTGTTGATCTTGGAAATGATATTGAAGGATTTTTACATATATCTGAAATTTCATGGGACAAAAATATCAAAAATCCAAAAGATCACATCAATGAAGGTCAAGAGATTGATGTTGAGGTTATTGAGATAGATGCAAAAGGACACCGCTTAAGAGTAAGCCTTAAAAATTTACTTCCAAAGCCATTTGATGAGTTTAAGGCAAAATACAAAGAGGGCGACGTAGTAAAAGGCGTTGTGACAACTATCACAAATTTTGGTGCATTTGTTAGAGTAGGTTGCGTTGAGGGCTTATTGCACAATGAAGACGCATCTTGGGATAGAAACGATAAATGCAAAGACATCTTTAAAGCTGGTGACGAGCTTGAAGTAAAAATCATCAAAATCGATAGCGCTGAACAAAAAGTTTCACTCAGCCTAAAAGATCTAAAACAAAGTCCAGTTCAAGCATTCGCTGATAAATTTAATGTAGGCGATATCGTAAAAGGAACAATTCGCGATATTAAAGACTTTGGCGTGTTTGTAGAGCTTGGTAATAACGTTGATGCGCTGATCCGCAAAGAAGATCTAGGTAGTGTAGATGTTAGCACACTTAAGATCGGCGATGAGATCGAAGCAGCTATCGCATTTATCGATGAGAAGAAAAATAGAATTCGCCTTAGCATACGCCGTTTAGCAAAACAAAAAGAGCGTGAAGTGTTAAATGAGATCAATGATAACGATGATAAAGTAACACTCGGCGATATTATAAAAGAACAATTACTTTAGTTTAAATGGGCAGACGCGTACTTTTATTAGTAGTTGTCCTGCTATTTGTAATATTGGGTTTGGTTGGAATTTCTCTTGTTAAATTTGCAAGTGTAAATTTTAGCCAGATACATGAAGAAAATATCACAAATGAGCAAAATTTAACCAAAAATACAACCAGCAATATTAACTGGATGAGTGAGCTAGCAACTATTAGAAAAAGAGATTATGTGCTGCCTGTAAATGAAATTTTTATAGAATACAACCGACCCAAAATAGAAAAACCAAAGATTACTGCATATGAGCTTTTGATAGATAAAAATGATATCTATTCAATGTTTTGTTTGATGCAGACTTTAAGAAAAAGTGAGGTCGATTTTACTGTTGTAAAAGATGGTGCAAAAAGCCAGATATTTTTAAATACTCAAGACTCTAAACTTCTACAAAATATCATTTTAGAACTAAGAGTTTATGATATCCACTCAAGTGTGAGAGAGGTAAAATTATGAAAACTATCATTGTTTGCGATGCGATACATCCAGTAGGTTTTGAACTTTTAAAAAAAGAGCAAGATATAAACGTAATAGACGCAGTTAATACTCCCAAAGATGAACTTTTAAAAATTTTAGGCGAGGCTGATGTTGCTATAACAAGAAGCTCAACTGAAGTAAACGAGGCCTTTTTAAACGCTGGTAAAAAACTAAAAGCTATTGTTAGAGCTGGTGTTGGTGTAGATAATGTCGATATAGAAGGATGCTCAAGGCGTGGCATAATAGCTATGAACGTTCCAACTGCAAACACTATTGCTGCAGTTGAGCTAACAATGGCGCATATGCTAGCTTCAGCTAGATCTCTTGAATACGCTCATAATGATCTAAAGCTAGATAGAATTTGGAAGCGTGAGAAATGGTATGGGGTTGAACTTTTTAAGAAAAAGCTTGGCGTGATCGGCTTTGGAAATATTGGCTCGAGAGTAGCCGTTCGTGCAAAAGCTTTTGGTATGGAGATCATCGCTTATGATCCATATATTGATCCATCTAAAGTTATCGATATGGGCGGTACTTATACTAAAAATTTTGATGATATTTTAGCATGTGATTTTATCACGATACATACGCCAAAAACTAAAGAGACGACCAATATGATAGGCGCTAAAGAGATCGCAAAAATGAAAGATGGCGTAAGACTTATAAACTGCGCTAGAGGTGGTCTTTATAACGAAGAAGCGCTTTATGAAGGACTAAAAAGTGGCAAGATAGCATTTGCCGGTATTGATGTTTTTACAAAAGAACCAGCAACTGATCATCCACTTCTTGATCTAAACAATGTAAGTGTCACACCGCATCTTGGAGCAAATACGCTTGAATCACAGCGAAATATCGCAGTTGAGGCAGTCGAACAAGCTATTTTAGCAGCTCGCGGTATAAGCTATCCAAATGCGTTAAATTTACCTATAAAAACAGAAGATCTACCGCCATTTGTTGAGCCTTATATCGATCTTACAAGTAAGATGGCATTTCTTGCTGCACAGATAAATAAAAGCGTTATCAAGGCCATTCGTATCGAGACTCACGGTCAGATTAGCGAATATGCAAATTCAATGCTAACTTTTGCAATCGTAGGTGCTTTAAAAGAGAGTCTTGGTGATGCGATAAATTACGTAAATGCTAAATTTTTATGCGATGAAAAAGGAATAGTGACTGAAACTAGCCTTGGCGGAGATAGCATTTTTAAAAATAAAATCACAGTTCGCTTAACTACTGAAAATGGCATTGTAACCGTTGGTGGAACGGTATTTGGTGAAAATCAGCAACGCATCGTAACGATAAATGGTTTTAAGACTGACTTTAAACCAAAAGGTAAGATGATCATCTTTAAAAATCATGACGTGCCAGGCGTTATCGCTCAGATTAGTAAAATTTTAGCTGATGAAAAGATTAATATCGCAGACTTCCGCCTTGGTAGAGATGATCACAATATGGCACTTGCTGTCATCTTGGTTGATGAACATATAAAAGCAGAAACGTTAGAGAGGCTAAACGCACTTGAAGCTTGCGTTTGGGCTCAATACGCAGTTATATAAAATTTTGAAAGGATAAAAAAATGGCTTCATATTCAATGGGCGATCTAAAAAAAGGGCTAAAGATCGAGATCGATGGCGTTCCTTATAAAATCGTAGAATATCAACACGTTAAACCGGGCAAAGGTGCAGCTTTTGTTCGTGCGAAAATCAAATCTTTTATCGACGGAAAAGTGCTTGAAAAGACTTTTCACGCAGGCGATAAATGCGAGCAACCACATCTTGAAGAAAAAGAGATGCAGTATCTTTATGATGATGGTGAGTATTGTCAGTTTATGGATACGGTTACTTATGAACAAGTTGCTATTAGCGATGAGGATGTGGGTGATGTTAAAAAATGGATGATCGATGGCATGATGGTTGAAATTTTATTTCACAATGGCAATGCGATCGGCGTTGAAGTGCCACAAGTAGTTGAGCTAAAGATAGTTGAGACTCCACCAAATTTCAAAGGTGATACGCAAGGTGGTAAAAAGCCAGCTACTCTTGAGAGTGGTGCGGTTGTTCAGATACCATTTCACGTACTTGAGGGCGAAGTTATTCGTGTGGATACAGTTCGTGGCGAGTATATCGAGCGTGCAAATAAATAAAGCAGCTTAATCTTTTTTACTAAATTTACGTTTAGTAAGCCTAATGCTTAGCTAAAGTCACTATTTAAAAAGTATTGGCTTTAGCAAAAACTTCATTTCTACATTGTAAAATTTCAAACAGTGTTAGCTTAGAATACACAAAATTTTATATTTTATAAAAATCCAAATATAGTCAAATATCAGCTCATAAAATCTTCAAAAATTAAAAAAATATATAAAATAATGAAAATTTTTAACGAGATAAGCAAATGTTTTAACTATAAAATTTTTTATATTAGGATAGTAGAACCGTAAGTCAAAAATAGGGAAAAACGAGACGGTTTCCCGTCTCGGTAGCTAGCATTAAGCCGACTTTTCTTTAAGATGTTTGTTTATAAGAGTTGTGATCTCTTCACCGTGAGGAAATCTCGCTTCTTCATTTCCGATGCGATCTTTCTTAGAAAATATAACATCTCCATCAACCTCGACGATGAAATTTCCACCATCACCTATAACCTTTTCGACTCTTGCATCACTAAAGTTCGCTTTTATTTCATCTTCTACACGAGAAGCTACCGGACGATAGTTTCAAGAGTTGCAGTAAATAATTTTTACTTGCATGCTCTGTCCTTTCTTGTGAAATAAGCCAATATTATATAAAATTTTACTTAACAAATAAAACATATTACTTGAAAGGATAAATTTATGAAAAAAGTTGCTGTGATTTTAGCTGAAGGATTTGAGGAGATAGAAGCACTAACTTCTGTTGATGTTTTACGTAGAGCTGGAGCGATAGCTTCTATTGTTGGGCTAAATGACGTAAACATCAAAGGGTGTCACAATATATGCGTAAAAGCCGATGTGACACTTCGCGAGATGAAAGAGCTAGACTACGATGCGATCGTCCTTCCTGGCGGACTTCCAGGAGCTAGCAATCTAGCAAACGATACAAGGCTCAAAGCAATTTTGCAAAATTTTGATAAAAGCAATAAGCTTATTTGTGCCATTTGTGCTGCTCCTATGGTGCTTGAGAGTGCTGGTGTGCTAAAAGATCATTTTGTTTGTTATCCAGGATTTGAAGAAAATGTAAGAAGTGATAAAAGGGGCTATGATAACGGTAAGAGTGTATTGAGGGATCAAAATATTATTACAGCAAAAGGTCCTGCTTTTTCAATGGAATTTGCACTTTTTATAGTTAAAAATTTACTTGGCGATGAAGCCTATCTTCAAGTAAAGAATGATTTACTTTATAAATAGCTTATAAAGATAAAATAGTTTTTTATTTAATTATTCTTTTTAAACTTAAGATTAGATTTTGTTTAGTGATAGTTATAAAAACTCTATATATACGAGTTTGTAGCTTTTAAGAATATTTTTCAAAAAAATATAATAAATTTTTGATTTTTTACATCTTTTTGACGAAAATTAGCTATTATCACACTAACCGAATAAATCGGTAATTTTTTTAAGGAACGCTCCTGTGAATATTTATGTAGGAAATTTGTCGTATAGAACGACAGAGGCAGAATTAAAGGAAGCCTTTGCGCAATTTGGTGAAGTAAGGCGAGCAAAAATAGTAAAAGATAGAGAAACTGATCGCTCAAAAGGCTTTGGCTTTGTTGAAATGGACGATGCAAATGAGGGACAAAAAGCTATAGACGCACTAAATGAAAAAGAACTAGGCGGACGTACTTTAAGGGTAAATGAGGCCAGACCAAGGGATTAATGACTATTTGCCACCAAATGGTGGCATAGCATCCCGCATAGCTCCTACGCCTAGTGGATTTTTGCATGCTGGCAATGCTTATAACTTCATCCTAACTTATCTTTTGACACGTTCGGCAAGTGGCGTTTTGCACTTACGTATTGATGATTATGATCTTAGTAGATACCGGCAAGAATTTGTTCAAAATATCTTTGATGTTTTAGAATTTTTGGAAATTGATTACGACAAAGGTCCAATTAATGTAAGTGACTTTGAACGTAATTTTAGCTTTAAAGTAAGAGCTAAAAGATACGAAGATGTACTTGAAAAACTAGATGAAATTTATATCTGCGAATGTTCAAGGACTACAAAAAATGCCTACATAAACGGCATTTATACTAAAATATGCAAAGATAAAAATCTAAAATTTATAAAAGACAATACTGCTATTAGACTAAGCGTGGATGAGGGCGATCCTCTTGGTAAGCTTGTGGCAGAGCAAATGGGCGATTTTGTGATATACAAAAAAGATTTTACTCCTGCTTACAACTTTGCAAGCGTGATAGATGATGAAGACATGGGCGTAAATTTGGTTGTTAGAGGTGAGGATCTAAAGGCTTGCACGCTAGCTCAAAGATACCTTGCAAAAAGGCTAAATTTTGGCTTTTATAATGCTAATTTTATTCATCATAAGCTACTTTTAAAAGATGGCAAAAAGCTCTCAAAAAGCTCAAAATCACCGCCAATTAATCTAAAAGATAGCCCGCAAATTTATTATAAAATTTTAGCAAATGATCTTGGTTTAGATATAAAATCAGCAGACAAAATCCAAAATCTACTTTACGAGTTTAAGCTAAAAAATATTGCAAAAAATTTTTGCAAAGTATGAGCTAAATTTATATTATATATGCAGTTTATCCCCGCCTTAATATTTTGCTTTGATTATTTGAGCCTTGTCTCAAAAAATGCATTAAAAAGCGAGTTTATGCCTTGCTTTGTAAATTTCTCAATTATCTTTTCGATCTGCGGTTTTTCTTGCCAAACTGGCTCATCTACGAGGCTCATTTTAGCTAGCTCGTTTTGAGCGTCTATGTAGCTACCAAGGCTATCAATTAGCCCCATCTTTAGGGCGTTGTGTGCCAAAAAGACTCTCGCATTTGCCCACTCATCTTTTTTCTTGATATCTAAATTTCTAGCCTCTGCCACGTCGCTTACAAATAGCATGTAAGCGTCATTTACGAGCCCTTGCAAGCTCTCACGCTCCTGCTTGCTCCAGCTCCTCATAAAGGTGCCAGCCTCTTTAAATTCGCCAGCCTTCACCACCTGCTCGCTCACACCTAAATTTTTGGCTAAATTTTCGATGTTTGCCCCTTGCATGATGACGCCGATCGAGCCTATGAAAGCGCCCGGGTTTGCTACGATAGTGTCGGCATTTACGCCAGCGTAGTAGCTACCACTTGCCATGTTGCCAGCTGCGTATGCGAGCACTTTTTTGCTCTCTTTTAGCCGCTTGACCGCCATGGCTAGCTCCACGCTAGGACTTAGCGCACCGCCTGGGCTGTCGATGTAGAGTAGCACGCCTTTGATGTTTCTGTCACTTCTTGCTTTTTCGAGCGCATCTAAAATTTCGCTTGTATCCATTATCGTACCAGTGATATCTATGCGGGCTAAATTTGGCTCTTTCATCTTACCATCTGGCGCAAATACGAAAAATAAGATGAGTAAAAATATGAGCGCCTTAAAGTAGTTGTTGATAAATTTAAAAATTCCCAAAAATCCTCTAAAAATAAGTCTTAAAATTTGCAAATTTTGCCTCCGATATATAGTTTTTTAGCCTCATTTGTATGAAGTATGAGCTGAAGTATTAGCTCGCTATCATCGCACTCTAGGTCGTTATAGACGGCAAGATCGGCCGCTCGTCCTGCCTTTATTTCGCCGTTATTTGTTCTAAGCGCTTTTGCTCCACCATGCGTTGCAGCGACAAAAAGCCTAGTGGCAAGCTCGTTTAGATCAAGGCTCGTGTGGGTAAATAGGGCAGCTCTTAGCTCATGCCAAAAATTTAGGCTGATATTTGAGCTAAGGCCGTCTGTGCCGATGTTCAGACTGACATTGTTTTTGAAAATTTCTTTTAAATTTAGCGCCTTTTTACCAAGTAGCCTATTTGAAACGGCGCAGTGCGTCACGCTGTGATGAGGCTTAAATTTAGCAAAATCGCTCACATAAACGCAGTGCGTAAATAGCGTATTTATCTCACGAAACATCTCAAAATAGCCCTCTTTATCATACATAGGCTTTGGATCTGGGCTAAATCTTAAAAGATGCTTTTTAAAGCCACCACTGCTATGCTCTAGCCACTGCTTTTCAGCCTTGCTCTCTAAAAAGTGCGTGCTAACTAGCAAGTCATCCTTTTTGGCTATCTCAAGGGCGGCTTTGGCTAGCTTTGGGTGCACAGAGTAGGGTGAGTGCAGTGAGATGGCTGGGGTAAAATTTTTATTTTTATAGCCCTTTGTTTTTTCTAATTTAGCTAAGAAATTTTGCAAATTTTGCTGAACCATTTGCTCGCTTGATCCTAAAATTTCACTAAAAAGCACGACTTTTAGCGGACTAGCGGCTAAAATTTCAAGCTCCGAACCAAAGCTAGATATCTCGCCAATGGTGCAAACTCCGCTTTTTAGCAGTGATTTTATAGCTTCATTCATTGCTTTTTTAGCGTCCATTTTGGCTAGCTCGCTCCCTTTATCGATGATAGAGCCAAGCCACTTTATAAAATCGCCATATTTTAGTGTGCTAACGTTTGAGCTAAATTCCAAATGAACGTGTGTATTTACGAACGCTGGGGCGATCACGCTATCACCAAAGTCGCAAATTTTAGCCTCTTTAAATTTCTTTTGCGCCTCTTTTTCACTTGTAATTTCTAAAATTTTATCATCATCGATGACTAGACAAGAATTTCTTAAAATTTTTGGATTTTCTCCGCCAGTGATGATCTTTTTTGCTTTTAAAATTTCCATTTCTAGCCTTAAATTTTTGTTATTGTAGCGAAAATTTAGGAACGAAAATGTATAATTTGGGCTATTTAATCAAAAAGGAGTGACATGGATAAGAAGCTAAAAATAATGGTTATCCAAGGCCCAAATATCAACATGCTTGGCGCTAGAGAGCCAGGAATTTACGGCGTTATGAAGATGGAGGATATCCACTCTCAAATGAAGATCGTTGCCGATCAAAATGACGTTGAGATCGAGTTTTTTCAAAGCAACCTTGAGGGCGAGCTAGTTGATAAGATCCAAGAGTGCTTGGGCGATGCTGACGGCATCATCATAAACCCAGCCGCTTACACTCACACCTCTATCGCTATCCGTGACGCGTTAAGTGCGGTTGCGCTACCAGTTATCGAGGTGCATATCAGCAACGTTTATAGAAGAGAAGAGTTCCGCCATAAAAGCCTCATCGCACCAGTTACAGCAGGCCAGATCGTAGGCTTTGGACCAGTTGGTTATCATTTGGCGATGATAGGCATGCTTCAAATTTTTGAGCAAATCAAAGCAGTAAGAGCAAATCAAAAAGCACAATGAATTTCATCTTAAAGGACGAAAACGCCGTATTTTACGAGTGCGGCTACAGCTGCGACAATGAGTTTTTGCTATGCGTTGATGGCGTGAAATACTTTTTCACGGATGCGAGGTATTATTTCGAGGCAAAAAGCTGCGTAAATGCAGGCGTGATCGTTCTTTTAGCTCAGAGAAATTTAATAAACGAGGTTAGGGCATTTTTAAGAAAGATGAAGCCAAGTAGCCTCGTTTTTAACCCTGATGAGCTAAGCTTAAGCGAGTTTAACGCGCTTAGCAAGGGTTTTAAGATAAATTTCAAGCCAAAGGCAAATTTCTCTAGGCTAAAGAGAATTTGCAAGAGCGAAGATGAGATAAAAATTTTAAAAAAAGCTAGCGAATTTGGAGCAAAATGCTTTGATGAATTTGCTAAATTTGTGCGTGAAAATGGCGAAGGAATGAGCGAAAAAGAGCTTCATTTTAACGCCTCGCTCATCTTTAGGCAAAAAAACGAGCTAGGTCTTAGCTTTGATCCGATCGTAGCGATAAATGAAAATGCCGCAAAGGCGCATGCGCTACCTGGGGATAAAATTTTAAAAAAGGGCGATTTGCTGCTACTTGATGCTGGGGTTAAATTTAATCACTACTGCTCTGATCGCACCAGAACTGCTTGCTTTGATGAAAATTTTAACTTCTCAAAGGAGCAAAAATTTAAAAACGCCAAAATGCAAGAAATTTACGAAATCGTAAAAGAGGCTCAGACTGTTGCGATAAAGGTCGCAAGAGCTGGCGTTAAGGCGTGCGAGATAGACCTTGCAGCAAGAAGTGTGATAGCAAGGGCTGGATATGAAAAGGCTTTTTTTCACTCGACAGGACACGGCGTGGGTGTCGATATACACGAGCTTCCAGTCATCTCAGCAAGGAGCGAAACGCTCATAAAAAAGGGTATGGTCTTTAGCGTGGAGCCTGGAATTTATCTAGAAAATGAATTTGGCGTGCGTATCGAGGACGTGGTGGTCGCAAGAGAAGGTGGGTGCGAGATTTTATGAGGCTAGCTGGAGCAAGAAAGATTGTTAAAAGCCGTTTTTGCCCTAGTTTTTTTCATAAAAGAGATGAGTTTAAGTATGAGGCGCTAGTTGGCATGGGTGGCAACATCGGCGATAGCGCAAAGAGGTTTGATAAATTTATAAGAGCGATTACAAGCGATAGCAGGTTTCATGTGGTTGAAGTCTCGCCGATCCTTATAAATGCGGCATTTGGCTACGAAGCGCAGGATGATTTTAGTAACGCTGTTATAAATTTACAAACATCTATGAGCCCTAGAAATTTGCTAAAAATTTTGGGGCACTATGAGAGTAAATTTAAGCGCGTGAGGACGTTTAAAAATGCGCCACGTACGCTTGATCTAGATATTTTGTATTTTAGTAAAAAAGTCTATAAGACGCCGCGCCTTATCGTCCCGCACCCGGGGGCTAGTAAGAGGCTTAGCGTGATCGTGCCACTAGGGCTTATGAGAGGTTAAAGGATATAAATGGCTACAAAATTTCATACTTTTACAGGTGAGAGCACCATTGAGGCTTTGAAAAAGGCTCAAGAAACGTGCGGTGAAAAGGCCATACTTGTTACAACAAAGCAAATTCAAGCCAAAACGATAAATAAAAAGCCGCTTTATGAAATTTTAGTAAGCGTCGAAGAAGACGACGTAAAGCAGCCCACAAAACCAAATACAAAAGCCATAAACTACGAAAATGCCTACTCTAAATTTAATAAAAACTATGAGCCTACTAAGCCAAAATTTGAGATAAAAGAAGAGCCGGCTAAATTTGAGGCAAAGACAGCGTCGCCCGAGCCTTATGACCCAAACGAGAGCGTGCTTTTAAATATCTCAGCTGCTGCAAAAGAGATAAGCACGATCGCAAATGTAAATATCGATGACGTCAAAGATAAAGAGTCGAGCATATCAAATGGCATGAATAAAAAAATAGACGATGTGGCAAAGCAAGTAAGCGTACTAAGCGAAAAAATAGGGCTCATAACTGACATGATCTGGGATGAAAAAGCCCCAAATCGCAACAATCTTTCGATCCCACCTGAGTTTGCAAGTATCTATAAGCTCGCAAAAAAAAGCGGGATGAAAGATGAGCATTTAGAGGCTATTATGCAAACGACGCTTGAAAATTTACCAGTCTCAATGAAGAGCAATCCAACCGCAGTAAAAAGATATTTCTACTCGCTTTTACGGAATATGCTGCCATGCAGAAAAGAGCCAAGCGATAAAAAACAACGTATTATGATGCTAGTTGGTCCAACTGGAGTTGGTAAGACTACGACTCTTGCAAAGCTAGCGGCTCGTTTTGCTTACGGCAATGAAAAGCGCTATAAAACAGGTATCATCACGCTTGATACATATCGTATCGGAGCGGTTGAGCAGCTATTTCAATACGCTAAAATGATGAAGCTGCCTATTCTCGATGTTATCGAGATAGATGACTTTCAAAATGCTATCAAACAGCTTAATTATTGTGATGTGATACTTATTGATACGACTGGAAATTCGCAGTATGACAAAGAAAAGCTTGAAAGGCTTGATAAATTTTTAAAGCATAGCGGCGCAAAGATTGATGTAAATTTGGTCCTTTCGGCTGGCTCAAAGGTTGAAGATCTGATAGAAATTTATAATGGGTTTTCATTTTTGGATATTGACACGCTGATAATCACAAAATTTGATGAGACAAAAATTTTTGGTAACGTCTTTTCGCTGATATATGAGACAAATACGCCGGTTAGCTACTTTAGCGTGGGCCAAGAGGTGCCTGATGATCTTGTGGAGGCAAAGAGCGAATTTTTAGTAGAGTGCGTGTTTGACGGCTTTACAAAGCAAAAGGCTAGCGATGAATAATCAAGCGCAAAAATTACAAAATTTAGTCCAGTCTCAAAGCAAGAGCAAAAATACGCATTTTATTGCGATAACTAGCGGCAAAGGCGGTGTTGGTAAGAGTACGATAAGTGCAAATTTAGCAAATGTTTTATCAAAAAATGGCTACAAAGTAGGACTATTTGACGCTGATATCGGCCTTGCAAACCTTGATGTCATCCTAAATGTAAAAATGGGTAAAAATTTACTTCACGTGCTAAAAGGTGAGTGCAGCCTAAAAGATATCTTGATACCTATAAATAAAAATTTGATCCTCATTCCTGGCGAAAGCGGTGATGAAATTTTGAAATTTAACAATCAATTTTTATTTGAGAGGTTTTTGGATGAGGCGAGCGAGCTTGATGAGCTTGATTTTTTGATCATTGACACCGGAGCTGGTATAGGCGGCAGTACGCAGCTGTTTTTAGAAGCGGCTGATGAGGTAGTAGTGGTGACCGTGCCTGATCCTGCGGCGATAACTGATGCATACGCTGTCATAAAGATCGTCTCAAGGTTTAAAAATAGTGAGCTTTTGCTTTTAAATATGGTAAAAAATGAAGTAGAAGCGACTAGAATTTATGAAAATATCAAACGCGTTGCTAATGCAAATATCGGGCCTAGCTTAAATTTAGAGCTTATAGGATTTGTGACTTCTGATAAGAATGTTTCAAGAAGTATAAAACAACGAACGCTTTTTACAGACGACGCTGCTTATGCTGAGCCTAGTGCCCAGATAAAACAGATAGCTTCGAATTTACTTTATAGGTTGGAACGAAAAGTGCTTAACGATGAGCAAAGCAGGAGCTTTGGGGGCTTCTTTAAGCGTTTGATAGAACAATTTTAATGGAGATTGAGCTTTGCGTGCAGAAAATTTTATAGCATTTTTTACGGTTTGTGGCTTTTTTGTAGGTATAGTTTTTACCTTGTTAAAGGTGAGTGAGCCTATCGAAATGCTTGTTTATACACTAGTTATTACTTTGTTTTTTTATCTTATAATTCACATTGTTATCATGAACTACATCGATGTAAAAAGGGCTTTAACTAAAATTTTTGACAAACAAAAACACGAAGAGATCGCAGACTATCTCATCTCTGAGCTAAATACTAGAGAAAAGCGTATGGAAAATATTATGGTAAAAATGACTGCTGAAAATTTTGATTCTGGTAAACGAAATGCACGAGTTAAAGCAAAAGCAGCTTAACGCTTATAAAAATACGATAAAAAAGGAACAAGACGAAATCGTCTTAAAATATATGCCAGCACTGCGTGCAATGGCGTTTAGGCTTAAAGAGAGGTTACCATCAAGCATAGATACAAATGACCTAATAAGCATTGGCGTTGAAGAGATGATAAAACTTAGCAGGAAGTATGACAAGGAGCAAAATGACTCTTTTTGGGGTTATGGCAAAAAGAGAATTTATGGCTCTATGCTTGATTATCTAAGGACGCTTGATGTTGTTAGCAGAAGCGATAGAAAGCTAGTAAAGAGCATAAATAGCGAGATAGATAACTATTTTAATGAATTTGAAGAAGAGCCAAGCGATGAGTATTTGGCCGAAAAGCTTAATGAAGATATTGAGAAGATAAGAGAGGCAAGAGGCGTTAGCGGTATCATTACTATTTTGCCAATAGACGAGCAAATGGAGCTAATTGGTCAAAATGATGTCGAGAAAAGCATTGAGAGAGAGGATCTCATTTTAAAAATAGAAGAAGCTTTAAAAGATTTTGACGAAAGAGATCAGATGTTAGTTCAGCTTTATTATTATGAAGAGCTAAATTTAAAAGAGATAAGCCAGATCATGAATATCAGCGAGAGTAGAATTTCACAAATTCATAAACGTTTGCTTGATCGTATTAGGCGTAGCTTGGGGGTTTAATGGCTGATATTTTAAGTCAAGAAGAGATAGACGCGCTACTTGAAGTTGTCGATGAAGACGGCGATACGAGTAATATCGAGGTCGAAGAGAGATCGCAAGGCGAACAAAAGCAGATTATTATTTATGATTTTAAGCGTCCAAACCGCGTTAGTAAAGAGCAGCTTCGCGCGATAAAAGGCATCCATGATAAGCTTGCTAGAAATTTAGCTAGTCAAATTTCAAGTGTGATGAGAAGTATTGTCGAGATCAGACTTCACAGTGTTGATCAGATGACTTATGGCGAATTTTTGATGAGTTTGCCAAGTCCAACTAGTTTCAACGTCTTTTCTATAAAGCCACTTGATGGAAACTGTGTTTTGGAGATAAATCCAAGCATTGCTTTTCCGATGATAGATCGTTTGCTTGGCGGAACTGGTGAAAATTTTGAGGCAAATAGAGAGCTAACCGACATCGAAGTAAATTTACTTGATGCGGTGCTTAGAATGATCATGCAACGTCTTAAAGAGAGCTGGTCGATGATAACTGATATGTATCCAAATGTGGAAGCTAAAGAGAGCAGTCCAAATGTCGTACAGATCGTCTCTCAAAACGAGATCGTCATCATGGTCGTTATGGAGATCATAGTTGGTGGCTCAAGCGGTATGATAAATTTATGCTATCCAGTCATCTATCTTGAACCGATACTCTCACGCCTTGCAAACAGGGACATTATGCTTGGTGAAACGAGTGCAAAAAAAAGTAGAAACAAAGAGCTAAAAACACTTATCGGACGAGCAGAAATTTTATATGAAGCCATACTTGGCAAATCGATCATTAGCGTAAATGAGTTTTTAAATTTAAAAGAAGGCGATATTTTAAGGCTTGATAGAGGAGCTGATGATAAGGCGATCGTTTGTATCGATAAAAAAGAAGTTTTCTTAGCTGAGGTTGGGCTTCATAGATTTAGAAAATCTATAAGGATTGAGCAGTTAATACGCTCTGATAAAGATGAGATCAAAAATATCTTAGAAAAATACGAAGAAGAGCGAAAAGCAAAGCTAATGGCGTATGAAGCTAATGAGCGCAAAATGGAAGAAGAGGACGACGAAGATGATGAATGATTTTTTTAATATATTTTCTAATGAATTAAAAGCTACTATCGAAGGACTTACGGGCAGAGCTCCAGAAGTTGGTGAAAGAAATGAATTTGATGCACCAACGCAAAATGGCATAAAGCCACCAGTAGTGATGGCCAATATCTCTTTAAGTGGCGACATCAATGCTAAAACAGAGATAGTATGCACTCCGGTTTTAATAAGTGCCATTAGCGAATGGATGATGGGCGAAGAGGAAATTTCAAAGAATGAAAATTTAGGCAGTGATGAGCTTGACGCCGCAAAAGAGATATTTTCAAACCTTTTTAGTGCCTTTAGTACATCTTTGGGTGCTCAAAAGGGCATGCCAAAGATAAATTTTGAAGTAATAAATGTAAATTTTTTAGATGAAAATTCTTCGCTTGATTTTAGTGTTTATGAAAAGCTATTTTTATTTAATGTCAAAATTGAAGACTTAAGCGAGCATATCGGTTTTGCTTGCGATCATTCGTTGATGAAATTTTTTGAGCCAACAAAGACTGAAGCACCAGCTGCACCAGCGAGCACTCCTCACGTAGCTAAGGGCGATTTTAGCGCTGAAGAGATGAGAAATATCGGTCTTATAATGGACGTTAGGCTGCCTATTCGTGTTCGTATCGGCTCAAAAAGAATGCTTTTAAAAGATGTACTTACCATGGATATTGGCTCAGTTATCGAGTTAAATCAATTAGCAAATGATCCGCTTGAAATTTTGATCGGCGATAAGGTAATAGCCCTTGGCGAAGTGGTAATAATAGACGGAAACTTTGGCATCCAGATCACTCAGATAGGCTCAAAACGCGAGAGGCTTCAACAGTTAAAATAATGAATAATGAATTAGTTAGTGATCTTTTAAATTTTCCAAACGTCTTAAAATATAAAAATAAAAATGTTACCTTCTTTGGCTCGGCTAGATTTGATGAAGAAAATTTCTACTGCAAAAAGGCTTATGAACTAGCTTACAAACTAAACGAGCTAGGATATGCCATCTTAACTGGTGGCGGGGATGGCATAATGAGAGCCGCAAACAAGGGCGCGTTTGACAGTGCAAAATCGCCAAGTATAGCCCTAAATGTGAGGCTTCCGTTTGAACAAAATACAAACCCTTACGTCACAGCAAAATATCTCTTTTCAAATTTAAGCCCAAGAAAATTTGCACTCACCGATCGTTCAGTCGCATTTGTCGTCTTTCCGGGCGGCTTTGGCACTCTTGATGAACTTTTTGAAATTTTAGTACTTGCTCAAGTTGGTAGCAAAAAAGTAAAAATTTTTCTTTTTGGGAGCGAGTTTTGGCAAGGGCTTGATGAGTTTATAAAAAATACGCTAGTTAGCCAAAAAACAATAAAAAAAGAAGATATAAATTTATACAAAATCACCGATGATTTAGAGCTTATCGCAAACGAAATTTTGACTATTTAAAAATAAGATATAAAATATCCGCTTTTAAATTTCAAAGAGGTAAAAAATATGAAAGTAATGGTCGCAATGAGCGGTGGTGTAGATAGCACTATGACGGCTAAATTTCTGCAAGAAGCTGGTCATGAAGTGCAAGGTTGCTATATGATGCTACATCAAAAGCCAGGATATCACGAAGAAAATATCAGAAAAGTAAAAAAAGTAGGCGAGTATCTTGGCATAAAGGTGCATATTTTGGATCTGCAGGAAAAATTTAACGAGTTTGTCTATGATCCTTTTGTGAAGCTTTATAAAGAGGGCAAGACGCCAAATCCTTGTGCTTTGTGCAATAAATTTATAAAGCTTGGTGCGTTGCTTGATTTTGCAAAGGCAAATGGCTGTGAGAAGCTTGCTACTGGGCATTATGTGCAAGTTATTGATGGATTTATCACATGTGCAAAAGATCCTAGCAAGGATCAAAGCTACTTTTTAGCCCAAGTGCCAAAAGAGATATTAAAAGATGTTATTTTTCCGCTTGGGGATAAATTTAAAAAAGATATAAAAGAGCTTGCAAGAAGTGTAAAAGTGCTTGAAGAATTTGCTACGCAGGCAGAAAGTAGTGAAATTTGCTTTGTGGAAGATACCTATATCGAAGTTTTAAATAAGCATTACAATACAAATTTACCAGGAAACGTAGTTGATAAAGACGGCAAAATAATCGGCCGTCACCAAGGTTATATGCACTATACTATCGGTAAACGCCGTGGTTTTGAGGTTTTTGGCGCCCATGAGCCACATTTTGTTATAAAGATAAATGCCGATAAAAACGAGATCGTTGTAGGAACAAAAGATGACTTGGCTCAAAAGGTAGTCGAGCTTGAAAACGTAAATTTGTTTATAGATAAAGATAAATTTGATTGCGAAACCAAGATAAGATATAGAAGCCCTAAACTTGATGCTTTTGTTGAGGTTGATAAAGAGAATAAAACAGCAAAACTAACGCTAAATCAAAATGCACTTGGTGTGGCACAAGGCCAGCTTTGTGTTATGTATGATGGCGATAAGGTTATTGCAAGTGGATTTATAAAAGGCTAGTTTTAGCCTTTTATAAAAATTTATTGAGCTCTGTGCGATTTTTTCCAAATTAAGCTAAAATTTATTGACAAAATATATCTTTTCGTCTATAATACGAGCTCTTTTCAAGTGTTCCGGATTAGCTCAGCGGTAGAGTAGGTGACTGTTAATCACTTGGTCGCTGGTTCGAACCCAGCATCCGGAGCCATTCTTCTTCAAAAATCATTTTAAAATCCCGATTTTAACGATATTTTAAGAACTTTAAGTTTTCTTAGTTTTATAAAATTTGTTCCCTATTTGTTCCCGAAATTTTTTAATATTCCAATTTCTCGCCATGTTTTCTAAGTCAATCTAAGATGCTTTATTTTTGTTTTTAAAAACAAGAAAACATTTTTTATCCTAAATTACTCTAAAATACCCTAAGAAATCATAGGATATTAAAAATTTTTCAAAAACTATCCAAAAACTACTCAAAATAGCAAGAGTAAATGAAAAGTACATATAATTAGTTATATAAGAATAAGCATAAGGAGAAAATGGGATGCTTAACGAACTATATAACGATGTAGAGTACAAAACGCTTCTTGAGCACATATCTAGCCAATATAAAGGAAAGGTAGTTCTAGACAGAAAGCAAACCGCAGGGGTTCTTGGCATCGGCGTATCTACTCTTGATCTTCGTATATCGCAGGGCAGAGATATTCCGCGTTATATAAAGATGGGAGATGCAAAGAATTCTCGCATAGCGTTTGCGATAACGGACATCGCGACTTATATTTTTCAAAAAAGGGTTAAAACATGCTCTTAATTTCTATAGTAGATAATAAAGAAAAGGACTAAAAATGAGTGATGCTCTTCAAATAGGCGGACACAGCCTAGTTCTTTGTGTAAGAAGCGAATTCTTGACGCTCAAAAAGGCTATTATAAGGTATGAGCACAATGTTAGAGAGGTTAAGCACGCCTCTAAGATCGGATATCTTAGAGGCAACAGCCGTAATAATAGATACATAGTGCTTAGCGAATATAACGATAACGGCAATATGCGAGAGATGCCTAATAGCGATAGGGAATTTAGCGATAGAAAGTATATAAAAGCACTCTTGAAAAAATACCACGAAAAAATGAAGGCCGACTACGAAGCCCAAACTAAAATCTATAAAAACGGCAAGGTGGTAAAGAATCGTTGGCGAGAAAATATGGTCGGGTTTTCCGAAATAGTCATAAGTTTCGGCACCGATCGGAATAAAGAATCCAAAGAAGGGCTAAATAAAACCGAAGTAAATTTTATCAACGCTCAGGTCTCGCTCGACAGAGTTAGAAGATTTGCAAACGATTATTGCGCTAAATACGGCGTTAAATGCCTGCTAATCGCTGAGCACAACGATGAGAAAACTAAGCATTATCAGCTTATTTTTACAAATTACCAATTTGAAAACCATAAAAACCTTAGGTTCAACGGCAAAGGCGAGACGTTAAAATTTGGCAGAAGTATGCAAGAAATGGGCGGAGCGGCATTTGAAGGCATAGCAATGCGTGGCGAAATCGGCACTAAGGCAAGACATAAGAATTTAAAACAAATGCACAAAGATGAAAAAGAGTTTAATAATGAGCAAGAGTTTAAAAACAAAATTAGACAATCGATAGTCGATAGAGCAAGGAAGTATATAAAAAAGAAAGAGTCTATGTTTGGCAAAGATTATTTTAGACTGGAAATCGGAGACGATAAGGCTTTTATAACAAGTCTTACGAATTTGGTTTTAGATCAAATGAAGGACAATATAAACATAGTTACTGATAGCGAATTAAAACAAACGGTCGAGGAACTAACCAATCAGCTTTTAAACAAAGGTGAAGTAATAGCAAAAAATAATCAACTAGAACAATCTAACGAAGAGTTAATCCAAGAAAACGAAAAATTAAAAGAAGCAAACGCAAATCTAAATAATCAAGATGAAATTATAAAAGATAGAAATTTGCAAATAAGCGATCTCTCTGCCGAGCTAATCCAAAAAGATAACGAAAACATTAAACTGCAAAATCAAATAAAAAGCTTTGAAGCAGATAAAGAAAAAATAGAAGAATTAAAGCAAAAAGTAAGTCAAAGCGACATACTAAAAAGCGAGCTTGAAAAAGTCAATCAAGACCTAGAATATAAAGAAAAAACAAATCAATATTTAAAGCAAAGAAACGGATATTTAGAAGCATCCAAAATAAACGAAGAAGCCATAAAGAAAGATAACGATAATAAACAACTACAAATCGTTAAACTACAAACTTCTATAAATGGCAAAGATCGAAGAATATCCGAGCTGGAAGGAGAAGTAAAAGCTAAAGACGAAAGGATAGAAAATTTACAGGATAAGTTAACTGTATTAGAAAACTTTAAAACGAAGGTTATTAATTTTATCTCAAAAATAAGCAATCTAATACCGAATTTTAGCAGGTTGCTGGATGACGAACCAAATGAGGTAAAAAATGAGATAAAAGGCAAGATGTATAGTAGGGATGGGATGGAGATATAAGCAAGTTATCGGTAGCGAGAAATCTTTAATAGATTATTATAGAGTAGTACCGGTAGGACAAATTTTATCAAAATGACCAATATGTGATTTTGCTTTCAAAATACGATTTTAAAGACAAATTTAGCCAAAAGAGTAATATGCTAAATTTGCATATTACTTAAATAATTCTTAAAAAAATATACTAATTTTAAAACTAAATTTACATTTGCAGTTGTATAATAATCTCATAATTTTCAGTAATACCAGAAAGGATCAAAAATGGAAGAGATCGTAAAGACCACCTGTCCATATTGCGGTACGGGCTGCGGCATCGATCTTATCGTGCGAAACGGTAGAATCGTAGATGCCAAACCTAGCAAAGACCACCACGTAAACGACGGCGAGCTTTGCTTAAAAGGAATGTTCGGATGGGAGTTCGTAAACTCTCCTAAACGCTTAAGCCGTCCGATGATGAGAAAGCTAAACGGCGTCTACGACAAGCACGGAGAGCTTGAAGAAGTGAGTTTTGAGGAGGTTTATGATTTTCTCGCGGATAAATTTAAATCCACCGTCGCAAAATACGGCCCAAGCTCGATCATGGGCTTTAGCTCCGCGCGCTCAAATAACGAAGACAACTACGTTTTCCAGAAATTTTTCCGCGCCCAGGGCAGCAACAACGTAGATCACTGCGCCCGTCTTTGACACGCTCCTACAGTGGCAGGTCTTGCCAGCACGCTAGGAAACGGAACGATGACTAATGATTTAGTCGAATTTGCGACCGATACGGACGTATTTTTACTCATCGGCACAAACACGAGCGAGTGCCACCCGATCATCGCTATGCAGATGCAGCGCGGCCTTCAGCGAGGCGCCAAGATGATCGTCATAGATCCAAAGCGCACTGATATGGCTAAAAAAGCCGATATTTTCTTGCAAATCCCGATCGGAGCGAATATCAAAACGCTAAACACGATGATGCACGTCATAATCGCCGAAAATTTGCAAGATAGCGAATTTATCGAGAAGTACTCCGAGGGATTTGAATATCTAAAAGAAGCGGTTAAGGACTTTACGCCCGAGCGTTTCGAGCGCGAAACCGGTATAAAAAAAGAGCTCATCATAGAGGCAGCTAGAATGTATGCTAAAGCAGGCGCGGCGGCGATTTGCTACACGATGGGTATCACGCAGTTTAGCGACGGTACGTCAAACGTCTTTTCGCTATCAAATTTAGCCGTTTTAACCGGAAATTTAGGCAAAAAGGGCGCTGGCGTAAATCCTCTGCGCGGTCAAAACAACGTCCAAGGCGCATGCGATATGGGCGCGCTGCCTAACGTCATCCCGGCAGGAGCGGTAAACAGCCCTTATGCGCAGGAGCAAGCGCGCAAAGTATGGCACTTTGAGCTAAATCCGGTTCCTGGCTTTAAGCTAACGCAAGCGCCCGATAAAATGGATAGCGGCGAGCTAAAAGTCCTCTACGTCTACGGCGAAAACCCCGTAATGAGCGACCCTTGGACCGAGCACTTCGTCCACGCCGTACATCACCTAGACTGCTTTATCGTGCAGGATCTTTTCTTTACCGAGAGCGCGCACAAGGCCGATGTGGTGCTACCTGCCGCGGGCTGGGGCGAGAAGGACGGAACCTTTATCAACACCTCTCGCCGCGTCCAACGCACTCGCAAAGCTAGCGAGCCCGTTAACGGCGTGGAGCCTGATTGGAAGGTCGTTTGCAACATCGCAAACCGCATGGGACTAGAGGGGTTTGATTTTGCGAGCCCTGAGCAAATTTGGAACGAGCTAAGGGAGCTTATGCCTAAATTTTTCGGCGGTATCAGCTACTATAGACTAGGCAAGCTAGGAGGTATCAGCTGGCCGTGCCCAGACGAGGAACACCCTGGCACGCCGGTACTTTACTCCGATCACAAGTCCATGCTGCCGGGCGGTAAATTCCGCTTTGCGCCGGTGCTTTACTTAGACGATAAAGAGGGGCGCGCAAAGGCCGAGGCCGAATTTAGAGCCAAGATGAATATCCCAGAGGGCTACCCAGTCGGTAGCGGCGCGCTTAGCGAGGTGCCAGACGAGGTATATCCGTGCCTATTTACGACAGGACGCAAGGTCTATCACTACCACACCGGCACGATGACTAGAGAGTGTCCGGCTCTTGAATACGGCGCGGGTATCGAGGGCGCGCTCATCGAGGTAAGTCCCGATATCGCTCGCGAGAGGGAGCTGGAGGAGGGCTGCTACGCGCTCGTACAAAACAAACGCGGCCAGATCGCCGCCAAACTGCGCGTAAATCCGGATCTAAAAGAAGGCACGATATTTACGACCTTCCACTACAGCGAGGCCGACGGTAACGAGCTAGCAAACGCGGGCGATCCAGATCCGCTCTCGGGCATCACGCCGCTAAAGATGACGATAGCAAATATCAGGCGTCTAAGCGAAGAGGAATTTATCAAATTTAGAGAGCAAAACGAGATGTCGATGCACTCGGCAAATCCGTATTTGTCTCCTATTAGAGCGTAAATTTAGGGCGGGAGACCGCCCTTTCTACTTAAATTTATCCATTTTTATTTTAAATTTACCCGCATTCAAATTTGACGAACTACCCATGTAAAATTTAATGAAATCAAAGAAGCATGAGTCAAATTTGACGCAGACAAACCGCGTCAAATTTGATGAGATTGCTCGCTCCCGCAATCTCGGCAAGAGCGAGCTAAATTTTAAGATTTTATTTTAAGCCTATCGCCAGCATAGTAGGCGAGCTTCCAGGTCAGAGTTTGTTTTAGGTCTTTAAAGCCGTAGCCGCGAGCCTTGACTCTATCGCCGTAGATTTTTTCTATCATTGCAGATTCGCCTACTAGCAGTGCCTTTGTCGAGCACATCGCCGCACAAACCGGCACTTTGCCTTCGGAAATTCTATCCTGGCCGTACTCTTCGCGCTCGGCTTCGCTATTCGTCGGTAGCGGACCGCCTGCGCACATCGTGCACTTATCCATCGAACCTTTGGCGCCAAAAACTCCCTCGCGCGGGAACTGAGGCGCACCGAACGGACACGCGTATAGACAGTATCCGCAGCCGATGCAGATATCTTTGTCGTGTAGTACGATACCATCGCTCCTGATATAAAAGCAATCAACCGGGCAAACCAGCGAGCACGGCGCGTCCTCGCAGTGCATGCAGGCTATCGAGGTTGAAATTTCCTTACCTGGTACGCCTTCGTTTAGCGTGATGACGCGGCGGCGGCGGATACCAAGAGGCAGCTCGTGAGCCTCGTCGCAAGCCACCGCGCAGCCGTTACAGTCGATACATCTATCGTCGTCGCAGTAAAATTTAAGTCTATTATTATCGTTAAATTCGCTCATTTTACGCCTTTTCTATGCGGCATAGACCGCTTTTGGTTTCAGGTATTTGAGTGACTATATCGTAGCCGTAGTTAGCGACGGTATTTGCGCTCTCGCCTACCGCATAAGGCTTGGTGCCTTCTGGGAAATTACCAGTCATATCGATGCCTTGCATGTATCCAGCCCAGTGAAACGGCAAGAATATAGTATCTAGTTTGACCGACGGTACGACTCTAGCTCGTACCTTGATTTTCGTGCCTTCAGGCGAATGAATCCATACGAAATCCCAGTTATTAATGCCGTGTTTAGCCGCAAGCTCAGGATGGATATCCGCAAACATCTCAGGCGTGATACGCGATAGATACATACTAGCGCGTGTCTCCATACCCGCGCCGCTAAAGTTTACAAGGCGTCCCGTAGTCAAATTTATCGGGAATTCTTTCGAGAAGTCCTTACTTAGCTGCAAGCTCTTGTATTTCGTAAATACGCGGTAGTGATTCGGCTTATCCTCAAAGCTCGGATACTTCTGCGCAAGGTCTTGGCGAGGCGTATGTAGCGGCTCTCTGTGCTGCGGTATCTGATCGACGAAGGTCCAAACTACCGCTCTAGCTCTTGCGTTGCCGTACGGTGCAATACCCTTTTCCATACATTTTTCTGCGATTATACCGCTACCGTCCGTGGCCCAAGTAGCGCCCATTTTTTCGCGCTCTTCATCCGTTAGCTTGATGCCTAGTATCTTTTCGATGTTATCTTTTTTGATCTCCGGATATCCGCCGCTTTGAGCGCCGCCTACAGGCGCGCTACCGTCGGCGGCTAGCTGATTTACGCCGTTGTGCTCTAGGCCGAAGCGGTTTCTAAAGCCCATGCCGCCTTGCATTACCGGTCTACTTATATCGTATAAATTTGGACTGCCAGGGTGTTTTTCCGTCCAGCAAGGCCACGGCAAGCCGTAGTATTCGCCCGCTACCTCGGTGCCCTCTTTGCCCATTAGCGTTTTTTCGTCAAATTTATCCCAGTTAGCCTGATGGCGTTTTAGACGCTCCGGCGTCCAGCCAGTTAGGCCGATGCTTTTTACGATGCTAGCGATCTCGCGAGTAGCAGCCTCCGGCCACTCGATCTTACCCTCGGAGTCTCTGATCGTGCGAGTTAGCTCGTCGTAAAAGCCTATTCTCTTTGCTAGCTCAAATAAAATTTCGTGATCGGGCATACTCTCAAACAAAGGCTCTACGACCTGGCTTCTCCACTGGCCGCTGCGGTTTGTGGCTACGACCGTGCCGCTACCCTCAAACTGAGTCGCCGCAGGCAGTAGATAGACGCCATCTTTTTTATTTGTTATAACGCCGGCGTCGTTTACAAAAGGATCAAGCAGTACCAAAAGCTCAAGGCCGTCAAGACCCTCTTGAACTTTTACTTGTTGAGCTGTCGAGGTGATACCGTTGCCGATGACGATTAGCGCTTTTAGGCTATCGCCTGCGTTTTCAACCGGGTCATTGCCGTTTTTACCGTCAAGTACGCCAGCCCACCAGCGAGCTAGGGTAAATCCCGGCTTAAACATCCACTCTGGTTTTACGAAATTTCCTTGTAGCCACTCGTAGTCTACTTTCCACATCTTAGCGAAGTATTTCCAGGTGGCTTCGTTTTTAGCGTAGTATCCAGGCAAGCTATCGGGCGCGTTTGCCATATCGCTAGCGCCTTGGACGTTGTCGTGACCGCGCAGGATGTTGCAGCCGCCGCCTGATACGCCCATATTTCCTAGTACTAGTTGCAGGATCGGAGCGATACGAGTGTTTGAGCTACCTATGGTGTGCTGAGTTAGACCCATCGCCCAAACGACCGAACCAGGGCGGTTTTTTGCAAAAACTTCGGTTATCTCTTTTAGCGTCGCAGCCGGTACTCCGGTTACGTCTTCTACCACTTCAGGCGTCCATTTTGCAGCCTCTTTGCGGATCTCATCGATACCGTATGTGCGGTCTTCTATAAATTTCTTATCTTCCCAGCCGTTTTCAAAGATGAGATTCATCATGCCATACATAAAAGGTATGTCCGTACCTGGGCGAATTTGAGCGAAATAATCAGCCTTAGCCGCAGTTCTCGTGTATCTTGGATCGACCACGATCAGCTTCGCGCCGTTATTTTCTTTCGCTTTTAGAAAATGCCTAAATCCTACCGGGTGGTTTACAGCCGGATTTGCGCCGATTATAAAGATAGACTTCGCGTTTTGGATATCTCCAAGGTGATTAGTCATAGCTCCATAACCCCACGTATTCGCCACACCGGCGACTGTTGCGCTATGTCAAATTCTAGCTTGGTGATCTAGGTTGTTCGTCCCAAACATCGCGGAAAATTTGCTGATGTAGTAGCTTTGCTCGTTGCTGTCTTTTGCAGAGCCTAGAAACATCACTTGTTCAGGGTTTTTCTCGCGATACGCCTTTAGTTTGGCGCCGATCTCGTCAAGCGCGTCTTTGTAGCTGATGCGTTTCCATTTGCCGCCTACTTTTTTCATCGGGTATTTCACGCGGCAGTGAGAGCGCACCATATCGATGACGTCGCTGCCCTTACAGCAGTGGCCGCCCGCGCTTACCGGGTGATCTTGGGCTACTTCTTGGCGTACCCAAACGCCGTTTTCTACCTCGGCGCGCACTCCGCATCCAACGGAGCAAACCGTACAAACGGTTTTTACGATTTTAGAGTTTGGAAACGGATTTGCCATTTCTTCTTTTGTGGCACTTCTAGTTACGCCGCTAGCAGCCAGCCCGCTCATGCCGCCCGCTACGCCTGCTAGCGCGGCCATTTTTAAAAACGATCTTCGCCCGACTGCGTTTGAGTGGGGCATAAGACGTAAATTTGCCTCAGACATATTCATCCTTTCTTAAATTTTATTATTTCGCTTGTTCGTAGTATAGATCCCAGTTTTTGCTTCTTTTATAAAGCACTTCGGTCTTTTTGCTTTTACCGTATTTTAGGTTTGACGCCGCTGCCGTCGCTACTCCGGCCGTAGCCGCTGCCGCGCCGACTAGCCCCGCCTTTTTTAAAAATTCTCGCCTATTTTTTTGCATTTTCTTCCTCCATAGCTTTTAGCTTTCTCACTCGGTTTTTTTGCCTTCTTATGGCCTCGGATCTTGAAACTCCGTCCAAGGTCTTTTTGTTTTCGCCTTGATTTATAGGACGAGGCGCGTTTAAAACTACGCGCTCAAACTCTATAAATCCTTGCAGAAGTACCGCTACGTCTTTGTAAATTTCGCTGCTTTCGTGATTAAAAAGATTCTCTATAAACTCGTCGATGTTTGGATTTATGATCTCTTTAAAGAGCTGCTCCTCAAGCTCGCCGTATAGCTCCAGCTCGCTCTCTCTCGCGATAAATTCGCTCATTAGTGCAAACACGAAACCCACGTTGTCTTCGTTTTCTTTAAATTTAGCCTCGTCGCGCCTAATGTCTGTGCGGGCTAAAATTTTACGCACTTTTGCGCAGGCGTGTCCGACCTCATAGCCCTCGTCGTAGTAGGATAGCGAGTTTCTGAGCGGACTTGGCAGAGCGTGGAAAATTTCATCGAATTCATCCGCTAAATTTTGCGAATTTTTCTCGTCGAATTTTGCCTGTATGCGCATTATCGCGGCGGCCGATTCCTCGTTTAGAGCGTGCGCCGAGGCAAGGCCTAGCATCGCGTTTACGCCGCTAAATCTATCGGCTTCTTGGCTAAAAACAAAAAAACGCGAAAATAGCGAGTAGTAAAGCCCACGTCCCGCCGCAAATTCGCCCTTGCTAGTCATCGCCTTCCTTTATCATTTTTGTCTATTTTTTGAGATTTTTCTCGATTGTGAAACTATACTACTTTTTGGCTTATTTCTTATACTTAAAAAAAAATAAATCAAAAAAATTAATATATACTTAAATATGCCTTAGTTGCATATTGCTTACGGCGAATTTTAGGAGGTAAAATAAATATGAAATTTCAGCATATATATTGCATTTACGCTTCATTTTGATATTTACTTTTAACTCGGCTATTTTAACGGGCGTTAAACGAGCCTAAATTTAAAATCAGGAGCGAAATTTGCAAAATTTCGGGGCTCACTCAAGCCCCAAAAACGCTCCTTCGTCAAATTTAAAATAAATCCTCTCGCCGACATTAAAATTTTGCGAATTAGGCGCCAGGGTTTTTATCAAAAAGTCGCCGATTTTGATTTTTACCAAAAGATCTTTGCCAAGATAGAGCGAAACCGAGTGCAAGATGCCGCCTAAGTAGCCTTCTATCGGCGTTTTGCTTAGCGTTATTTTACTTGGATTTACGGCGATTTTTACGGCATTACGTAAATTTTGCGGCAAATTTACGTTCGCGTTTTCGTCAAATTTTAAAACCCCGCCATGCGTGTCAAAAATATTTTTGTACTCAAATTCGCACACGCGGCCCTTGTGTAAAAAGACGTTTTCTTCGGCGACCGCGCTTAGCCATTTGTCGTCGTGGCTAGCGATCACAAAGCCGCAGCCGTATCTTTGCCGCATATAAAGCACCGCCTTGCCGAAAAGCTTTGAGGTGCCCACGTCCACGCTATTTGTCGGCTCGTCGAGTAGATAAAGCCGCGATCTAAGCGCCAAATTTAACGCAAAGCTAACGCGCTGCGTCTGTCCCGAGCTAAGCTCAAAGTGGCGCTTGTTCAAAAAGCTCTCGTCAAGCCCGACCAAATTTAACGCCTCGCTCGCCCTTTCGTTAAATTCCGCTAGCACTCCGCGGCTTTTTAAAACGGCTCTAAAATTTTCCCTCACGGAGCGTTTTAAAAGTGCCGGTTCGGGCAACAAAATGCTAACGTCGCGCAGTAAATTTAGACTCGGCGCGCTGCTCCCCCACAGCCGCACTTCGCCGCTAGTGGGCTTTTGTAAAAACGACATTACTCGCATCAGCGTGCTTTTGCCGCTGCCGTTGCTGCCCGTTAGCGCGGTGATTTTACTAACGTCGATATCAAGGTGCGGGATGTTTAAAATCTCGCTCGCGCCGTAGTTTAGGCGTAAATTTCTAACGTTTATCACTTTGCGCCTTTCTCGTTAAATTTACAAAAAAGCTCAAATTTGACGCGCCTAGAGCGCATTTTGCGAGCGTAAAATTTCTAATTTTATCAAATTTCATTTATCCAGCCTTTTTAGCGCGTGTATCGTCAAATTTACGGCAAATGCGATAAAGATAAGTACCAAAGCCAGCGCTATACCCATTGCAAACTCACCCTTATTCGTCTCCAGCGACACCGCAGTCGTGATCGTGCGAGTAAAGTATTTGATATTTCCGCCGATCATCATCGCCACGCCGACCTCGGCCACGATACGCCCGTACGCCGTCGCTACGACTACCATCAAAGCGTATCTTAGCTCGTAAAGCACGCAGCCCACTAGCCGCGGCGCGCTCAGGCGTAAATTTAGGATGGTTAGATAGTGTTTTTTGTCCATATTTTCCACGACGCTAGCGCTTAGCGAGACGATGATAGGCAGAGCCAGCACGAACTGGCCGAGCATCACGGCCTTTAGCGTAAAAAGCAGTCCAAACTCGCCAAACGGGCCGTTTCGCGTGATAAATGCGTATAAAATAAGCCCGATCGCAACGGTGGGCATCGCAAGCGCCGTATCGCTGAGCAGTCTCAAAATCCTGCGCCCTTTAAAATCGTAAAATCCCAGCGTAAAGCCTAGCGGAAAACCGACTAAAATCGTAAAAAATATCGAAACGCTCGAAGTGTAAAGCGTCGCCCTGATCGCCGAATACGTTTCCTCATCGCCGCTAAAAAGCAGCCTAAAGGCCTCTAAGAATCCGTTTAGTAGAAAGTCCAAATATTATTTCTCCGTATGTTTATATGGTTAATTTAATATGCTATAATAGCATACTTTTAAAAAAGGAGAAAAATGAAAAAAGTAATATTAGGCTCGCTAATCGCGAGCGTTTTGGCGTTTGCGGGCGATAGCGAACTCATCATGGCTACCACCACCAGCACCGATAACACGGGGCTACTAGACGCGATCTACCCTGCGTATAAGGCAAAAACCGGCGTCGATATCAAATGGACCGCCGTAGGCACGGGCGCTGCTTTAAAACTTGGCGAAAACTGCGATGCGGACATACTTTTCGTGCATTCGCCAAAAGTTGAGAAAGAATTCGTAGAAAAAGGTTTTGGCGTCGAGAGAAAAGCCGTAATGTACAATGATTTCGTCGTTATCGCCGATAAATCTATCGCCGATAAATTTAAAGGCAAAGACATAAAAGAGAGCTTTGAGCTGATCAAAAAAGAGAATATCAAATTTTTCTCTCGCGGCGATAAATCAGGCACTGACAACAAAGAAAAAGGTATCTGGAAAAAAATCATCGGCGAAGTGCCTGAAAAAGACAGCTGGTATATGCAAACCGGCCAAGGCATGCTAGCTACCATCAACGCTGCAGCCGAGCAAAAGGGCGTGACGTTCACCGACCGCGGCACCTACATCAAGTACGAGGACACCAAAAAAGGCGCGCCTGAGATGGTCATCATCAACGAGGGCGACAACGACCTAAAGAACTTCTACTCGCTAATCGCGGTAAATCCGAAGCACTGCGCTAAGGCCGACATCGAAAACGCAAATAAATTTATAGAGTGGGCGACGAGCGAAGAGGGTCAGAAATTTATCGGCAACTTTAAGCTGCTAGATAAGCCACTTTTCACGCCTGACGCGAATACTCGCAAAAACTAATTTTATTTACGCGCAAATTTGAGTCGAATTTATGGCTTAAAATTGCGTGATTCGGGCGCGCTTTGCGCCCTTTTTATAAATCAAAATTTATTTTGCCTCTTCTTCAAATTTAAACTCTCCGACGTTATTTTTAAACGTCTCAAAACATTTATTACTAACAACTTCGTCTTTAGTGTATGCTTGATATAATTTTAGTAATTCTAAAGTCGTTATTATTAATATACCTTCACTTTTTGCATAGCTTATTTGATTGGCATGTATCGGCTCCCTTTTGCCAGGCTCTATGTCGCGTTGAGGGTTAACTATTAGCAGGCCTTTTACATTGCCAGGAGACTTGGTATCGTCTTCGGCTATTAAATCAGTTACATGTTTCTTGCACTGTGCTATATTGCTATTTTTGACGTTTGTATTTATTCCCTTTATCTCTACCATAAAGTTAACATCTTCAAATTCGAATCTAAAATCTTCTTTTTTCACATCTGTAAAATGACTGTCTTTTAGCTTGAAAATATCTACTAAAATTTCCTTCACTACACCAACTAGCTCATCTCCTATTGAATATAGGATTGATTTAAATCTATTATTTTTAGATATTTCTTTTTCTAATACATCAAGTTGTTTTAATATTTCATCTTTTTCACTCAAATAACTTATATTACTAAAATGCTCTATATTGTTTATCCATTCCGGAGCTACAGACTTCTGATATTTAGACAATATAAAATAAAGAACCGCGCGAGCCGCATTATTGTCTTTTATGTCTAGTGTTGTTATATATACGCCATTAATCTCCAATATAACATTTTTTCCGCCGTTTGATTTTTTTAACGATCTGTGTATAGACTCATCAAAAACAAAATCAGATAAGAATGTGTAATCATCTATTTTAGTTACACTTCTTTCATATCTGATAGTTGGAAAATTACGTATCATTGGCGATAAAGAATCCGGAAAATATTGGATTATACTAGATATTTTTATATTGGAAATACTTATTGTCCAGCCATCGCCACTAATTTCTTCTGTTGTTATATTTTGTGGCATTATTATCAAAGTATTACTTTTTTAGTTTCCTTAAGTATTTCTGATAATAAGCTAGCAAATCCTTTAATGTCCAAACATATACTTTTCCTTTTATCAGATTTCCAGAGCTTACCATCATTAAAATCTATTATATTAAAGTCAAATTCATCAAAACTTCTCGGCTCGCTTATTTTGCTTATACAAAAACTTTCATCTCTCAAAAAGCAAGTGCGTTTAGTTAGTATTTGAATCTTCATTTTATACTCCAAATAGTTTATATAATTTGTATAAATTCCAATTTTTATATATTAAATTTTATTTTTTTGCTTAGAAAATTTTCCCGCCGAATATCTCATACATCGCCTTTTCCTCGCCCCAAAGCTCGCGGTGCTTTTTGATACAGGATTTTATCGCGCCAACTAGATATAGCACGTCTTGCTCGGTGTGCGTGTAGTGCAGGCTCACGCGTACGAAGCCGGGCTTACTTTCTGGCATGCGCCCCTCCTTGATACCCAGCAGATCGTGAGCGTACGGGCCAGCGCACATCACGCCCGCGCGCGTCTGGATACCGAAGTCGTTGCTAAGGCTCGCGGCGAAATCATACGCCGAGACGCCACGCACGTTAAAAGAAATTATCGGCAGCCGCGGCGCGCCCTTTGGAGCGTAGTTTACGATCTCGTCAATGCCTGCTAGCTCGCTCTCAAAAAGCCGCGCGAGCTCGTCCTCGATGCTTTTTATCCTCTCAAAACCCACCTCGTTTCGCAGCGCGTATGCCAAATTTGCCCGCATGAGCCCGATTATGGGCGGCGTACCGCCTTCTTCTAGCTGCTCGGGATTTTTCAAAAATACGTGTCCTTCGCGGCTGGCGTAGGCGACCGTCCCGCCCGCGGCAAATGTCGGCACATCGCTATTTAGCAGCTCCTTTTTGATCGCCAAAAGCCCGCAGCTAGCAACTCCGCCGAGTAGCTTATGCGGCGAGAGGAAAATCGCGTCGAAGTAATCGCAGTCTAAATTTGCGTGCGAGCTCAGCGCCGCGCAGTCAAAGGCCACGATACCGCCCGCGGTCCTGATTAGTTTGCTGATTTTTTTATAATCGCTGATGACGCCCGTTACGTTTGAGGCGGCGCTAAACGAGCCGATGATGCGGCATCCGGCATTTAGCTTCAGGATGCGCTCGAGTGCGAGCAGATCGATCTCGCCAGACTCGCTAAGCGGCACGCGCATGTAGTCGCAAAGCCCCTCGCGTAAGCTAAGTTCGTTTGAGTGATGTTCGTACGGCGAAACGAGCACGAGCGGAAGCTGTGCGGCGCGTAAATTTGCCTCGCCGATCGCGCTTCTGGTCGCAGGCGGCAGATAGATGCCCAGTATCTCCTGAAATTTCTTGATCGCAGCCGTCGCGCCCTGTCCGCAAGCGATGAGATAAAACCGCTCGTCAAGCCCAAGTAGCTTTTTTAGGCTCTCTCTCGCGCCCTCGTAGCGCCGCTGCGTGATGATGGCGCTTGAGCTACTGTCGGAGTGGGTGTTGGCGTAGGTTTTTAAAACGTCCGCTATCTCGCGCTCTACGGGCTCATAAGCAAGCCCTGAAGCCGTGTAATCAAAATAGTGCACGCCAGGTTTTAGGATGATATTTTTTCGAATTTCGTCTAAATTTAGCATTTCTTACTCTTTAAATTTGATACGGTAATTATAGTAAATTTTCGCAAATTTAGGGCTTTTGCGGTGGAAATGATTTAGTAAATTTGGAGATTAAATTTGAGCAAGCTAAATTTAACCGCAAAGCGGCAAATTTAACTTGATACAGCAGAGAAGCGCGAGCCACAGAGGCTCACGACCATTTTATTATTTGTTTATAAAATTTTTCTCTAGCCACTCGATAGCTTTTGCTTCGGTTTCGAAACGTCCGCTTTTAGCGACCTGATTTTGCCCCTCGTAGAAGCGAATCCTGATACCGTCTTGGACGCTATCTACCTTTATTCTAGTGATCTTGTCTTTGTTTAGATAGACCCTATCGTTTAGTTTTACGTACATTTTTTCTCCCTTAAATTTGATGTGGTTTTATTTCTTTTTATCGTTTGCGTCGTCTTTGGTCGAGTCCTTTTTCTCGCCGTCTTTTTTCAAAAACAACTCCTTAAAGCGCTTGTCCGCAAAATCCTCTATGTCGTTTTGAAGCTGCCTATAGGCGTTTATGAGCTCATGCGCGCGCTCGTTTAGCGTCGTGCCTGCGTTTTCTCCGCCGCCTTGTTTGGTAGTAAAGAGCTCCTCTTTTAGATTTTTTTGCAAAATTTGCAGATGATTCCAGCATTTTTTATAGTTCATGCCTAGGATTTCGGCGGCCTTTGAGATCGAGCCGACCTCGGCGATGACGTCTAGGACTTCTGTTTTACCCTTGCCGAAGATCAGCTCGCCCTCGTCGTTTTCTATCCAGGTTTTGGTTTTTACTCTCATCTTTTTTCCTTTCTTCTCCTTAAAACACCCCAACTGGCAGTATTTTACGTCGATTTTATAGTCTTTTAGCGTCGAGCGTATCGTCTTTAGCCCCACGCCCGCAGCCGCGTCTCTAGCGTCTTTGCACAGGATTCTGTCTTTTTCGTCGGTCATCTGCTTTAGCTGCGTCATCACGGTGTATTTGCCGCGTCCGTTTTCCAACCCGCCAAACTGCCCTAGCTCGCAGTTGTCGATCTTTACGCCCATTTTTTCGGCCTCGTCGCTAACCAGCCCGACCTCTACGCCTAGCTTTGCGGCGATCTTAAACGCCGCGCCGCAGTCCAGCCTGCCTTTTGGGTTTAGCAGTTTTGCGATCAGTTCTCGGATTTGCTCACTCATAGATTCTCTCCGCGCCGCTATACACGTTTATGTTTTCGCCGCGAGCAAAGCCGCACAGCGTGAGGTTAAATTTACGCGCTATCACGACGCCAAGGCTAGTCGGAGCCGTGCGCGAGACGAGCACTGGGATACCGTGCATGACAGCCTTTGCTACCATTTCGGAGCTTAGCCTCCCGCTTACCATCAAAAACGAATTTTGCAGCTGCACTCCTGCTAGTACCGCTTTGCCGACGGCTTTGTCTATGGTGTTGTGCTGAGCGATATCCTCGCCGATGTAAAACTGCTCGCCGCTAACAAAAAGCTTAGCCGTGTGCACGCAGCCAGTCATCTCGTAAAGCTCGCACTGCGTGTAAAACTGCCCCATCTGGCGCAAAATTTCGTCTTTGTGAAATTTAACCTCGCCCTTTATCGAACGTGCCGCCATAGCCTCTGGATCGATGTTTGCCGTCGAGCTGCGTCCGCAGCCGCTGATTATCACCTTTTCCTCGTCAAACTGCTCAAGTCGCTTTTCGTTGATTTTAGCCTTTACCCGCACGCTTAAAGCGTCGTCTGAGAGCTCGATACTCTCGATATCCTCAGGGCTTGCAATCAAATTTTCGCTGATTAGGTAGCCTGCGGCCAGAGCCTCCTGATCGGTCGGAGTCGCCATCACCGCGCCGAAACGCTTGCCGTTTATGTAGATCTCAAGCTTGATCTCGCGCACCAAAATATCATCCACGGCGCTTTTTTGCGCGCCTTTAAATTTGATGATTTGCGTCGTAAAAATAGGTTGCATTATTTTCCTTAATTTTTGCGAAATGATAGCTTGAAAATCTAAATTTAAGATTTGATTGTAGTGAATTATTGCTTAAATCAAGCAAAAACTTAAACGTATTTTAGCGCGTTTTTATCGGTATCTGATGATGATTTGTATATACGAATTTAGCATATATCTTAAGATATTTTTGACCACGATTTTATCATTATCTATTATTTGCATAAGAAATGAAGGAATAATAAAAAAATAGCATAAGGCTAGAACGAGATCGCACATAACTTGCCGCATATGTAGGTTAAATCTTGAAAAATCATAAATATAATTTGCGGCCTGACGTAAGACCGAGAAGGAAATTTATATTATAGAGTCGAGTCAAAAAACTAATTTTGTCAAGCCGTATTTTACTGTTATATAGCCCGTGCATGACTCAAACACGCCGACCGTATATAAAAAGCCCTTAATTATATTCATTAAGGGTTTTTTATATGAAAACTTAGACATTTTATCGGCGAGAAATCATTTTAGAGAGATAAAGTTTCGTCTAAGTTTTTATATTTTTCTTTTGCTCGGTCAAAGAAAAATATCGGCCGTCTGCCAAGACCTTACAGCAAACTCAATTTGAGTTTGCTAAGTAAGTATTATATTAACATATTGTCTTATGTGGGGGTTGTTTATTCTTGATGTTTTGATAAATCATATCAAGTTCTAAGACTGCATTATGGAATTTGAAGCGATTGTCTTTTATTAAGTTAAAGTAAATTTTGGTTTATACGGAAATTTACTTTTGTTTTTTTATTTGGTATTTTAGCTCAAATTTTAAAAATTGAGATTTTGTTGGTTTTTATATAGCATAAATAAAGATTAAAGTAGAGATTGTTTTTTGAGCAAGAAATAAAAATTAAAAAGAAGAGTATTTTTGTGTGGGATTAAGATTATTTAACAAAACAAGCATCGTTATAATATAGCCGTATTTATTTTTGTAGTCGTATTAAAAATCTCGATTTGGTTGTGTTTTAAATATGCCCATGTTATAAGAGCCTTATTTTTCCAAATCCTAGCTATCGTATCCGCAAGAATCCCGTCTTGAGAACCTACAAAGCTTAATATTTTTTCTTCTGCATTGGTTTGAGCATTTATTAGATAATTAATCTCACTCAAACTATCGCCACTCTTTTACCGCAAGCTTTTATGTAGTTAAAGAATGTTTTATACTTTATGTCATACGCTCCGCTTTCTATTCTAGCTACGGCTGATTGGGTTATGCCCATCCTTTTAGCTACCTCGCTTTGAGTTAGACCCGCCTCGTTTCTAGCGTCTATTAAGGTTTCTATGGCTTTATATTCGTCCTCTAGCGCATCGTATTGCGCTTTAAATTCCGGATTCTTTAGCTCCTCTTTTAAAACTTCTCTAAAATTAACGGTTCTCATCTTTAAACTCATTCAGTCTTTGTTCTGCCAAATTTAGTATACTTTTAGCCGTCTTTTGCGTTTTTTTAACAAAAGTTAACAGGATTATTATCCTTTTACCCATTTCATAACAATATATACTTCTAGCTATACCTTCATCAGACTTTATGCATCTCAAATAGTCCGCCTTTTAGGCTTTTGGTATGCGACTCTCCTAAGCTATTGTCTCTAGTCTCTAAAAGCTCGAACATTTTATAGCCTCTTTGTCTAAGTCTTACGGGTAATCCTAAGAACTCATCTTTTATGGCTTCGTTTGCAAATTCTACGCTCCGCATCGTAACCCTTTTATGCGACTAAGTCTTATTGTGCCATATATGCTATAAAATGCAGTTTGTTTTATATGCTTATTGCTGAATAAACAACTTGACATAAAATTATTCATACAACCTCTCCACCATCTCCCTTCCGCTATCTGGCATTAGTTTAGCGTATCTTAAGGTATGGTTGATATCAGAGTGATTCATTAGCTTTTTTATCGTTAGTATCGGAGTGCCCTTTATAGCAAGATGCGAAGCGAACGTATGCCTAAGGGTGTGAATGACTACTCTATTGGTTGCGTCGCTTATATCTAAATTCTGATTAAAAAGCTTGTTTAGTAACGGCTGTAAAACGTTTTGAATAGTAGCTTTTGGCTTATTTACTAAAAAATCGTTCGGGGATAGGGCGGTATAAATTTGATTTATCATTTCTAACGCCCTTTTGCTTAAAAACCCTGTATACGTGCTCTTTGTTTTAAAATCGCTTATGGTGACCGACTTGGTAGATAACGCTAAATCCTTTTTCTTGATATTTAAAATTCCTTCTAATCTAGCTCCCGTACAAAGCGCAAGCTCAACGAACAGCTCTAGGGCAAAGTCTTCTTTGCTTGCCACTTCATTTCGCAAAAGCCCTATCTCTATAAGCTCCAAAAATCTCTCTCGCTTGTTGCTCGGCTTTTTTAGTTCTATCTTGTATGGGCTAATATGATCGATAAGGTCATTTTTTATAGCGTGATTAAAAATCGTCCTAACTATACCCATTATAACGTTTATCCTGGATTGCGACAGCTTTCGTTTGGTTTTAGGTGAGATTATCTGAGAAATATCTTTATGATGCTCATTTATCATCTCGAGTGTTATCTGCGTCGTGGCTAGACCGCCTAACTTATCCTTATGGTAAATTTCGTAATCTCGTCTTTGCTCTTTTATATTGACGGCGTTATCGGGTTCTTTTTCTAGCTTAAATCCGAAAAATGCGTCTGCGATCTCATCAAATTTAAGCGAGTTTTTGTTGTTCTTGGCTATTATTTTCTTGGTTATGCTATCTGGCAATTCGCCGTTTCTTTGCTTGGCGTCGAATTCTTTCTTTTTATTATATGCGTAGATTATATTTACGCCTTCGGATTTTGATCCGATTTTTACGTTGGCCTTTTTGCCTTCAAGCGTAACTCTCATATAAAAAACCACGTCGCCGCTAGCTAGATTATTAAAGAAAATTCCCGGATATTTATTGACTCCAAAAGCAGAGTTGTAATTTAAGCTTTCCTGCCATAATACCCCCTAAATTTGTTTCCTATTTGTTCCCGAAATTTGTAAAAATGTATGATATTTTAGTGTAACTTAGAATATGCTTAAGCTATTAAATGGCGTATTTTAGGGATTTATAGAGTATTTTGGAGTATTTAAGAATTATATATTTTTGAACCCAGCATCCGGAGCCATTTTTCTTCAAAAATCATTTTAAAATCCCGATTTTAACGATGTTTTAAGAACTTTAAGTTTTATTATTTTTTTGTATTTTTCCCCTTTATTTACCCTCAGATTTATTTGCTGTTTCAAAGTATATCGTTCTGTTCGCGGTCAAAATACTATTAGATATTCATCTTTGGACGAAGTTAAAACAATTTTCCTTTATTCATTCTAGCTTCATTTAAGGCTTTTATAATGCGCTCATCCAAACGAAAGTTGGAAATTAAAAATAAAAGGATCAAAAATGAAAAAGGTATTAGGTGCAGCAGTTTTAGCAGCAATTTTAGGAGCAACAAGTTTGCAAGCAGCCATCACATCAAAGGATGCTTTAAACATAGCTGAGAAAAACTTCCCAGGCTCAAGCGTCAAAGATATCGAGATGGATGCCAAAAACGGTGTGACATTTTATAAGATAGTGTCTTTTAAAGATGGCGTCAAACAAGATATCAAGATCGATGCCAATAGCGGTCAGATCGTTAAAATGGAGAATAAAAACAAAAAACATATCTTGCCGATCGAAGCGGTAGATTTTTCAAAATTTGCTCTAAGCATCGATGAGGCTGTGGCCAAAGCTCAAGCGCTTGAAGCTGGCTGGAGTCTTGATGAGGCAGACCTTGATAATAAAAATGGTGCTTGGATATACAAAGTAGAGCTTAAGCGCGACAGGAGCGAGAAAAAAGTGATCATAAACGCTCAAACTGGCGAGATAATCGGCAACTATACAAAGTGATCTAGCGCCCTTTTTTGGGCATTAAATTTTTATAAAGGTGAAAAAGATGAGTGAAAATTTAGATCAAAATTTAAATGAGAAAGTTAGCAAGCAGAGTTTAGAGAGAAATTTGAATAAAAATTTAAACGAAAATAAAGTCGCTGATTTTAGCAAAAACGAGAGAGAAAATTTAAGTAAAAATGCTGCTAATAAAAATAGTTACAAAAATTTAGACAAGAGCGAGCAAAGCCCTGAAAATTTAGATAAAAATTTAAGCCAAACAGCTCCGAAATGCAAAGCTCAAAATTTCTTTAAAAATGCGCTTGAGCTTTCACTTCAAGGTGCAGCGGATTTGCTCATCTACGCAGGCAAGGCTGGAGTGTGGCTATCAAACGCTTCAAACCACCTAAAAAACGAGGTGAAAAGAGCGGAGCTATCAAAGATAAATGAAGAGCAGGCCAAATTTGAAGGGCTGGCTTGCATCACACCAGAAAGAGTTAAAGAGCTCATTTTAGAGCGCCTAAAAGTAGAGCCAAACGAGGTGGAATTTTCGCCGATCTATCTAGCTAAAAAACAAAGCTTTGGCACGCTTGGAGTGGAGTATTTTTATGACGCAAGGGCTAAATTTAATGGCTTTTTATATGATTTCAAGATAGGCGCAGCAAATGGCGAAATTTTAAATCTAAAAATAAAAAGCTAAATTTGTTAAAATAGCTAGCAAAACCAAGCGAGGCGAAGATGAAAATTTTAGTCGTTGAGGATGAAATAGACCTAAATAGCGTCATCACAAGACACCTAAAGAAAAACGGGTATAGCGTCGATAGCGCATTTAACGGCGAGGAGGCGATGGACTTTACCGCCGTGGCGCACTACGATCTCATCGTGCTTGATCTTATGATGCCAGTGATGGACGGACTTACATTTTTGCAAAGATCGCGCGCCGCAAAGCTAGCGACCCCTGTGCTGATACTAACGGCAAAAGACGATGTGGACGACGTTGTAAAGGGGCTTGATGCGGGCGCGGATGATTATTTGATAAAGCCATTTGATTTTAAGGAGCTACTAGCTAGGGTACGCACGCTCATTCGCTGAAACAGCGGCAATGCGGCTAATGAAATTTATGCAGGCGAGCTAAAGATCGATCTTTCAAAAAAGTCGGTCGAATTTGGCGGCGAGCAGATCGAGCTAACTGGCAAAGAGTATGAAATTTTAGAGCTTTTGATGCTAAACAAGGGCAGAATTTTAACCCGCGATCAGATCAAAGAGCACGTTTGGGATTTCGACTACACAGGCGGCTCAAACGTCATCGATGTGCTTATAAAAAACATAAGAAAAAGCTTGGCGAGTGCGAAATAATCCAAACCAAAAGAGGGCTTGGCTATGTTATTAAGGATTAAGCAAGCTCTCGCAAATATCCAAATAACCGCGCGCGTAACGCTTTGGTACTCATTTTTTATCATCGTTATCGTGGCGGCACTAGTTGCTATCTCGGCGGTCGTGGCGGATGAGGTTTTTGAGGATGCGAGCCAAAAAAAGCTAGCCAAATCAGTCACCAAGATCGCCAATAATATGGATGAGTTTGAGCCATATGATGATGGGATATTTTTTATAAAATATAACGCAAAAGGCGATGTGATCGGCGGTTTAGCGCCAAAGCGCTTTCAAATTTTACTTAAAATGAATAGCGGTGCAGTGCAGCTTTATGAAGAAGGAGAAAACCGCTTTTACTACTACGATATCGCAGCCAAAGGCAAAGATGTCTGGGTCAGAGGTGTGATAAATGCGGAAAAATTTTTCAAAAAAGAGGGGCTATTTTTACTAGCGCTTGGCGTTTTTGTGCCGGTTTTATTTCTCTTTGTGCTTTACGGCGGCTACAAAACGATAAAAAACGCGATTAAACCAGTTGCTACGATGTCAAAGGCTGCGCTTGAGATAGGCAGCAGCCGGGACTTTTCAAAGCGCATAGACCTACCTGCTGGCAAAGACGAGCTGCACGCGCTTGCGAGCGTTTTTAACCAGATGCTTGACTCGCTTGAAAAGGTCTATCAAAGCGAAAAACAGCTCACCTCAGACGTCTCGCACGAGCTGCGAACGCCGCTATCTGTCATCATGGCTGAGAGCGACTACGCTAAAAACTACTCACAAAATTTGGACGAGGCCAAAGAGTCACTGGAGGTCATCACTAGGCAGTCAAGGAAAATAACCTCGCTTATAGATCAAATTTTGGAGCTTTCAAGACTGGAATCTGGCAGAAATTTGGAGCTAAAGCGCATAAATTTAAGCTCTATCTTGCAAAATTTAGCCACCGACTATGAGAAGCTAGCAAGCGCCAAAGGGATAAATTTTAGCTACGATATAGCGTCAGACGTTGAAATTTTGGGCGATGAGCTGATGATTTCGCGGCTAATCGATAATTTTTTAAGCAATGCACTAAAATTTGCTGCAACTAAGATTGAACTATGTTTGAGCGCATCAAAAACGCACACACTTTTGTCTGTAAAAGACGATGGCATGGGCATCTCTAAAAAAGATAGCGAGCTAATCTGGAATAAATTTTATCAAGTTGAAAGCTCAAGAAACAAAAGCCTAAACACAGGTAGCGGACTAGGACTTGCTATCGCTGCAAACATCGCTAAAATTCACGGCGCAAAGCTTGGAGTAAAAAGCGAAGTTGGAGCTGGAAGCGAATTTTGGGCAGAATTTGAGCTTGTAAATTTAAAAGAAGTGAAAATTTAGGCAGTTTGCTAAGACAAAATTTATGAAATAGCAAATAAATACGAGTATAAATTTAAACGCCGCATAAAACGGCATCTATATTTTTAAGGCGAAGTTAAAGTCATAAACTTTTACAGAAATCTCATAGTTAAGTTGCTCTAAAAGGGTCTTGATGGCGCACTAATATCATAAGCATCAACAAATACTATCAAAGCTGCTAGATAGATGAAGATAGTAGAGGTTTGAGGTCTATATAGTAAGCAAAGCATTAAGACGTATGATTTAAAGCCCATCTAAAAGGCTTTTAAAAGGGTTTGTAAAAAGATATTTTGCAAAGCAATGTAAAGAAATTTTCGCCGTTTTGATTTTGAACAAAGCTTGCTCTAACTGCAAATTAACCGCACTTCTCAGTGCCTTTTTATAACTTTGATATCTAACAAAATTTACAAAATTTAGCCCAGAGCCACGAGCCGAAGGCGCATAATCCACGAGCTACAAGCAAAAACCAAAAAAGGCACTAAATTCAGTGCCTTTTATCTCTATCTTTCGCCAAGTTTGCCGCATGCATCAGCGCGGCACCTACTGCAGTGTGACATCTGATTTATGTCACTGCCTATCGATCTGCGGATGCGGTGGATCTCATAAGTTGAAGGGGATTTTAAATTTTCAAAAGGCGTATCATGCACCGGTATCATCGCCATGCAGTTCATTATATCAGCTCCCCATTGCTTTGCTTTTGCCGAGATGCTTTGGACGTGGTCCATATTGACCCCAGGGATGACTACGGTGTTTATCTTTACTAGCATACCAGCCTCTTTTAGCTTGCGGATGCCCTCGTCCTGGCGTGCTAGCAGTATCCTAGCAGCCTCCTCGCCGTAGTAGTTTTTATTTTCATACCTCACCCACGAATATACCTTCGAGCCAACATCTGGCGTCACGGCATTAACCGTTACTGTCACGTGGCTCACACCAAGACGCACGATCTCATCAACATGCTCAGGCAGTGCTAAGCCATTAGTTGAGAGGCATAGCAGGGTATTTGGGAAGTGGGACTTACACTTTTCAAAGGTTGCTAGCGTCTTATCAGCGTCACACATCGGATCGCCAGGTCCAGCGATGCCAATGACGGAGATGTCTTGTCTAAATTTAAAGAGCTTTTCTAAAAATTTCACTGATTCATCTGGAGTTTGCACCTTTGCTGTTACGCCAGGACGGTTTTCATTAGCGCAGTCATATATGCGGTTGCAGAAGTTGCACTGGATGTTGCAGTGTGGGGCAACTGGTAGATGCACGCGTCCGTAGTTAGCGGAGGCCTTTTTGTTAAAGCAGGGGTGGCTGTCTAAATCAGCCTTAGTGCGAAAAATCATTAGCTCTTTTTCCTTCCAAATTTAATGGCATTTGCATGGCAGACATTGAGGCAGTCACCGCAGTTTGTGCAGTTTATCTCATCAGGTCTTGTCCCCATCTCGCACTTGCGCAAGCACGCGTCGCAGTCGTCACAAGCACTTGTTTTATAGACGCGAAATATCGAAAATTTACGCAAAATTTCAAGCACGCCACCTGATGGGCAGGCGAAGCGGCACCAGAGGTTAGCTATGATTAGCGAGGCTAGCATGACTGAGATGATGACTGCTGTGCGAGTGACCCACTCCCATTCGCCAAAGCGAAGTGACAAAGTGAGGGCTGTTAGGTACTCATCGCTCGTTCTTATAGGTATCATCATGCGAGGATTGCCCCAGATGAAATAGACCCAAAGGCTGATTGCTATGGCAATTAGCATGCCTATTTGAGCGATTATTAGCTTTTTGCTGCGAATTTTTAGCTTGAAAAAGGCAAATTTACCAAGCATTTGATTGACAAAGCCAGCTGGACAGACCCAGCCACAAAATGCCCTGCCAAAGAGGATGACAAGCGCTGGGATAAATAGCCAAAATCCAAAAAACAGCGACGTGATCCGCCCCCAACAGGTGATGATAGGGCAGTTTTGGCAATTTACAAAAGGCACTACAAAAGGGCATCTAAAAATGCCGTAATACGCCCATTGACCGATGCCTGCTATAAAGATGAGCTGTACTAGGCGTCTTATCTTTGTTGTGGGAGAGTTTTTGCTTTTCTTTTTTAAATTTGCATTGCCGCATGCACTGCTATTAGAGCATGCGCTATTACAGCTACTACACATCTTTTACACCAAACCTTTCTATAAGCTCTAGCCCACGCGCTGAATAAATGGAGGTAAAGCCATGTTTTTCAAAAATTTCTTGCCCCTCGGTGCTGCAAACAAAGTCTGCAAAGTCATTTGCTAGCCTTTCATCTTTTACATATTTCATTATATTTAGCGTAAAAGTGAGCGGTCCAGGCGGGATAAGTTTTTCGTCAATGGGCATATACTCGATCTTGTCTTTAAACCTATCGTGCGTTGTTAGGCGCTTTTCGATGATCGAAGCATCGCCCTTGCCATCAACTAGCTCGCACATCATATTTATGACGCATGATCCGTTTGCGACCATGTTTTTCATCACCGCATCAGTGAGATTTGAGTTTTTCAAGATCCCTTTGACTGGGCCACTGCCAGGGGGCGATGATCTAAGAGGCAGCATCACTCTAACTCCTGGTTCTGCAAGGTCCTTTAAGTCGCGAATGCCAGCAGGGTTGCCTTTTGGCACGACTAGGACGTAGTCAGTAAAGCATAGCGGCCTAAAGTGGAGGCTAAGACCAGCTTTGCGAAGTTTTTTAGAAAGCTCTAAAACCCTTGCTCCAAAGAGCTCGGTCGTGCTTTGAAGTGCTAAAAGCGACTTGCCAAGAGCGCCAGCAAAAGCGCCGGTGTATTGGATATTATGCCCTGTTCTTGACTCGTAAATGGCATTTAGCTCATTAAAAGCTTCAGACAAGCCTCCACACGACCAAACTTGAAGCGAATCAGACTTAAATGGCGTAAAGCCAGCCAGCATCGTTTGTGGCGTGGCAGCAGCAGCTGTGGCTAAAGCACCTTTTAAAAAGCCACGGCGTGATATACCGGTTTGTTTTAATTCCATGAAATCTCCTTTTGGGATTTAAGAAATGTAAATTTGATATTTTCGGCACGCGAAACTTGTGAAATTTGACTTTTGTAATTTGCAAAAATGGTAGTTGAAGGTAAATTTATGCAAATGTAAATTGCGACCGCAATCTAAATTTGAGTGATTATAGCCAAATGCTAGCTTAAAAATCGAGATAAATTTAAAAAACGCAGGGGTAAAATTGCTAAAGTAAATTTATCGTTTAAAAAAATAATTAAGATTTTAGTCGTCAATTTGATGTATTATTTTGTAAATAATATAAAAATATATTGCTAGTTTTTACTTTTTTTGTTATACTTCGCTCATAAAATTATTAGTATTATTTTTAAAATAATACAGAAAGGAGTATCTTAAGATGATAAAAATAGGCGACATATCTGATATAAAAACCGGTCTAGTTTTAAACCGTAAAAAGGCAGACAAAAACGTAGATGAGAAATTTCGCTATAAAGTAGTCTCGCTAAAGTCCTTTAATGAAAATGCACTCTTTGATGACACATTTGCCGATGAGTTTATATCAAGCGAAAAAATAAGCGATGAGTATAAAGTAAGACTTGGCGATGTTTTGCTGCGACTTAGAGAGCCGAATTTCGCCGTTTATATAGACAAGGACTATAAAGACCTTATCTACACATCTTTGATGGTTTGCATAAGGGTTAAAAGCGACATATTTGATCCGCGTTTTGTGGCACATTATCTAAACAGCAGCACCGTTAAAAGAGCCCTTGCGCCAGATGTTTCAGGCACTACCATAGCGATGATAGGCGTTGCAAGCATAAATAATATAAAAATACCAGCCATAAATTTGCAAACTCAAAACAAGATAGTAAAATACCTAAATTTAGCTCGCGAGGAGAGCGAAATTTTGCAAAATTTAGCAGCCCAAAAGCAAAAATATCACAAAAGCATATTTGAAAATTTAATAAAAGAGGAGAACTAAGATGCAAAAGACTACACAAGAGATCATAAATAACGTCGTTTGGAAGGCTTGCGACACATTTCGCGGCACGATGGACGGAAGCGATTATAAAGACTATGTTTTAACGATGCTTTTTGTTAAGTATCTATCTGATTTTTATAAAGAAAAGCTTGAATTGCTTAAAGTCGAATACGGCGATAAGAGTGATAGGATCGAAGCAAAGCTAAAGAAAGAGAAATTTAAGCTTGATGAGAGTTGCACCTTTGAGTATCTTTTGGCGCACAAAGAAGCGGTAAATTTAGGCGAGATAATGAACAAAACTCTAGAAAAGATCGAAGAAGACAATAAAGATAAGCTTGAAGGCATCTTTAGAAGCATCGATTTTAATAACAAAAACAAGCTCGGCGACACGAAAGTGAGAAACGCCATATTGAAAAATTTGCTCGATGATTTTAGTGACGCTAGGCTAGATCTTCGCCCTTCTATGCTTGAGGGCAACGACATAATAGGCGACGCATATGAGTATCTTATAGCTTACTTTGCAAGTGACTCTGGCAAAAAAGGCGGAGAGTTTTACACGCCAAGCGAGGTTTCGACGCTTCTTGCAAAGCTGGTTGAGCCAAAAGAGGGCGATATGATCTACGATCCTACTTGCGGTTCGGGTTCACTTCTTATCAAGGCTTCAAAAGAGATCGGCAGCAAAAATTTCCGCCTTTACGGACAGGAGAAAAACGGACAAACTCACGCACTTTGCAAGATGAATATGTTCTTGCATGAGATAAATGATGCGGTGATCGAGTGGGGTGACACGATCAGAAACCCGCTTCACCTACAAGACAACCTTATAAAGACATTTGACATAGTCGTGGCAAATCCCCCTTTTAGCCTAGATAAATGGGGTGCCGACTTTGCCCTAAACGATCCTTTTATGAGATTTGCTAGCTATGCTTTGCCGCCAAAGAGCAAGGGCGACTACGCATTTGTCGTACACATGATAAAAAGTCTAAACAATAACGGCAAAATGGGCGTCGTGCTTCCGCATGGAGTGTTATTTCGCGGGGCAAATGAGGGCAAGATACGCCAAAAGCTGATCGAAGAAAATTTGCTTGACGCCGTCATCGGACTACCGGCAAATTTATTTTATGGCACGAGCATCCCTGCTTGCATACTCGTTTTTAAGAAAAACCGTGCAAACGAAGACGTGCTATTTATCGACGCTAGCAAGGAATTTGAAAAAGGCAAAAACCAAAACTCGCTAACCGAGCAAAACATAAAAAAGATAGTCGCTACCTACAAAAACAGAAGCGAGATAGAAAAATACTCCCACCTAGCAAGCCTTAGCGAGATAAAAGATAACGACTACAACCTAAACATCCCTCGCTACGTCGATACATTTGAAGAAGAAGAGCTTGTGGATATCGAGGCTACAAAGGCTGAGATTTCACGCCTAGAGGCTGAGCTAAAAAGCGTTCAAAGCAAGATGAGCGAGTATCTTGCGGAGCTTGGACTATGAGCGATATAGTTATATACAAAACTGATAATTTAGACATAAAAGTCAAAGTATCAAACGAAAGTATTTGGCTATCAGCCACTCAAATATCTGAAATTTTTGGTGTGGGCAAATCCGCCATAAGTAAGCACATAAAAAATATTTTGCTTGAAAAAGAGCTTGACGAAAACGAAGTTGTTTCCATTTTGGAAACAACTGGATCTGATGGCAAAAAATATCAAGTAAAATACTACAACCTAAAAATGATCATATCCATAGGATATCGTCTTAGAAACAGCGAGCAAGCGGTTCGTTTTAGGATCTGGGCTACTGGAATTTTAAACGAATATCTAATCAAGGGTTTTGCTATGGATGATGAACGTCTTAAAAATCCAAACCAACCGCTTAATGATTATTTTGACGAGTTGCTCGAGCGCATTAGAGATATTAGAGCTAGTGAGCGCAGGTTTTATCAAAAAGTAACAGACATTTACGCAAAATGCAGCATAGACTATGACCCAAATTCAGATATGACGAAGCAGTTTTACGCAAAAGTTCAAGATAAATTTCACTATGCTATGACTGGATTTACGGCATGTGAGATAATATTTAAAAGAGCTGACGCAACTAAGCCAAATATGGGATTATTTAGCTTTAAGAATGCTCCGTTTGGCAAAATAAGAAAGTCTGATATATCGGTAGCTAAAAATTATCTGAGTGCAGACGAGCTAGATAACTACAACAGGATAGTAGAGATGTATCTAAATTTCGCCGAATTTCAAGCCAAAAATAAAAAAACTATGACGCAAAAAGAGTGGATAAAAAAGCTAGATGATTTTTTAAACCTCAACGAAAAAGAGATATTAAATAACAACGGCTCTATAAGCAGAGAAAGTGCTGAAAAACATGCATTAGAGGAGTTTGAAAAATTTAAAAAAATGCAAGAGTTAGACGAAATTTCTGATTTTGATAAATTTGTTAAAAAGCTAGAGGACAGAAGATGAAAGGCGAATTTAAAAATTTACCTAGTGGATGGAGGGTCGTGAGGCTTGGGGATGTTTTTGATTTTTTAAAAACTTATACAAATTCACGTGAAAGTCTAAATGATTATGATGAAATTTCATATATCCATTATGGGGAAATACATAAAAAATATAAATTTTACTTAGATTTTCGTGTTGCCTCTTTGCCAAAAATACATCAAAGCAAGTTGGGGGACAAGCCAGAATTTATCAAAAATGGAGATTTGGTCATTGCCGATGCTTCGGAAGATTATATAGATATCGCAAAAAGCGTGGAAATTAAAAATTTAGAACACAAAGCGGTTGCTGGGCTACATACTTTTTTGCTTAGAGATAAAGGTGATTATTTTGCAGACGGTTATAAAGGATATATTCTTTACGAGCCTTGGGTTGCAAAAGAGCTAAAGAAAAAAGCCACAGGTATTTCTGTTTTGGGGATTTCAAAATCAAATTTATTAAATTTAAAAATTAAACTTCCGCCATTGGACGAGCAAGAAAAGATAGCAGAAATTTTATCTACTTGGGATGAGGCTATAAATTTGACTATAAATTTAATAGAAAGCAAAAAGCAGTTTAAAAAAGCTCTTATGCAAAATTTACTCACAGCCAAGATCCGCTTTCCCCAGTTCAAAGACGAGTGGCTAATTGTGAAATTGGAAGAGGTTTCTGAAATATATCAACCGCAAACAATTTCACAAAGTGAATTAACAGATAGTGGATTTGACGTTTATGGCGCCAATGGCATTATAGGAAAATATAGTAGTTATAATCACGAATTTGAACAAGTTGTTATAACTTGCAGAGGAAACACATGCGGTGCGGTTAATTTTACAAAACCAAAATCATGGATAACTGGTAATGCTATGGTTATAAATTTAGACAATTCAACTAAAGCTATAAAAACTTTTATTTATTATTTACTATCAAATACAAATTTCCAATATCTAATCTCTGGCTCAGGACAGCCTCAAATTACAAGTAACATTAGATATCATAAAATAAAACTTCCAAATTTAGACGAGCAACAAAAAATCGCAGAGGTTTTAACGGCTTGCGATGATGAGATAAATTTACTAAATTCAAAGCTTGAAAATTTGAAAAAACAAAAACAAGGCTTGATGCAAAAACTACTAAGCGGAAAGGTAAGAGCAAGGTATGTATGAAACAAAAACTATAGATGATTTTAATGATTTTGAAATAGTACAGTATCTCCAAAATGGATTAATATCTCGTGCAACTGGTGGCAGTTTTGACGACTATGAATATGTCAGAGCAAGAATACTTCAAAGACAAAATTTAAAAGATAAGCTTCCTAAATGTATTCTTACTTGCAGAACCATAGATCAATTTTGGGCTTTTATTAAAAAAATAGAAGGTTATCAGCCAAGACGAGAGTTTCTGTGGAATGAATTTGGAAAATTATTGGATGAGTTAGAATTTTTAGAAAAATCCGTTTTGCAAGATGAAGTCGTATTTGATATAAAATATATACAAGAGAGATGGGAAAAGGCGTTGGAACGTAAAAAAAATGATCCTGAGGGTGCTATAACACTTTCTAGAACGCTTTTGGAGGATTTGTTTAAATACATGCTTACTAAACAAGGAATTGAATACAATAATAAAAATGTAAATATGCATGATTTGTATAAAAAAGTAGCTAAGATTTTAAATTTTTCACCAGAACAATATCAAGAAGATGTTCTTAAACAAATTTTAGGTGGCATGAGTGGTATCGTCACTGGACTTAGTGAGCTAAGAAACAAACTTGGAGACGCACATGGTAGGGCTAGTAAAAATATGAAACCATTGGAGAGACATAGTGAGCTGGCAGTAAATTTGGCTGGAACAATGGCAATGTTCATTTTTAGAACATATAGGGAAAGATTTGGAGTTGAGCCAAGGATGGGAACGGAAGATGAATAACGATATCACATTGAAATATGCAACTCAACAAAATAAAATAAATTTACTAAATTTAAAGCTAGAAAATTTAAAAAAACAAAAACAAGACTTAATGCAAAAACTACTAAAAGGAGAAATGAGAACATGTTATGTGAAAAAAGCAATGTAATAATGGCAATCGCATATGATTTTGACGGAACACTAGCAAGAGGAAATATACAAGAAAATTCTTTTATACCAACAACACTAGGTATAAAAAAAGAAGATTTTTGGAATAAAGTAAAGGAACTATCTGAAGAAAACAATATGGATGAGATATTGTCATATATGTATTTGATTGTGAAAAAAGCAGATGGTGCTGGTGCAAAAATTACAAGAGAGGAGCTTAGTAAACACGGTAAAACTGTTAAATACTTTAACGGTGTGGAAGAGTTTTTTGAAAGGATTAATGATTATGCTGCACAAAAGGGGATATTGATTGAGCATTATATAGTATCATCAGGTACCAAAGAAATGATCGATGGAACGACTATAGCGAATAAATTTAAAAATATTTATGCGTCATCATTTATGTATGATGAATACGGCAAACCGACTTGGCCAGCTTTGGCAATTAACTATACGACAAAAACTCAATATTTATACAGGATAAGCAAAGGAATTCTTAACGCTTGGGACAATAAACTAATTAATAAATATATACCAGAGAATGAAAGACGTATTTTATTTGAGAATATGATATATATAGGTGATGGAGAAACCGATGTTCCAGCTATGAAGTTACTAAAAACTAATGGTGGAACTTCAATTGCTGTTTATGATGAAAATAAAGAGACTGCCAAAACTCTTTTGGAGCAAAATAGAGTTAATTATATTGCTAAAGCTGACTATACTGACGGATCGGAGATAGATGCTATTATAAAATCTACGATAGATAGAATTGGTTTAAACTTAACAAATGGAAAATTGCAAATATATAATAAGCAAAATACTACAGAAATAAACATACAAAAATCCAATAATCAAGTAAGAGATAAACAATATTATTTAAGTGTTCTTAAAACGGAAGGATTTAAATTAGAAGATACTAACAAGGCAAATAAAATATATTTAAAAAAATATTCATGGGATGACCACGGATATCAAACCTCGTTTTATGTATGGAATAATGGAAATTATATTGGAACGGCTAAAATAGCGAAACTAAATCAAAATAAAAATGAGCATACTGCGGATTTACTGGAGAAGAATTTTGATAAGTTAGATGATGATTTTTTCTCTGTTATACGCTTTAAAAAAGATGAGATAGATGAAGATACTAAAGAGGCATTGAGGTTTTTATTGAATGATATTAGTAATACTAATAAATACGATAATAATGACATTGTAAAAAAATCTTTAAAGAGAAGTTAGCCAAATAAGGATACCAAATGACCCCAGATACTTCAGAAAATAAGATCCAGCAAAATAGCATAAATTTACTTCAAAGCTTGGGCTATAAATTTGTAAGTAGAGAGGAAAATTTAAAGCTTCGCGGCGGTAAATCAAGCGAAGTTTTGTTTAGGGAAATTTTAACCAAAAAGCTTGGCGAGATAAATGGCTATGAGTATAAGGGCAAGCGATATAAATTTAGCCAAAGTAACGTTTTAAAAGCGGTCGATGAGCTAGCTGGGGTATCTTTAAACGAAGGGCTAATGGTCGCAAACGAAAGGATCACAAATTTACTCTTACTTGGCACCAGTTTGGAGGAAAATTTAGAAGATGGGACAAAAAGGAGCTTCTCTTTTAAATTTATAGACTTTGAAGGTTTACAAAATAACGACTTTTACGTAACGGAAGAATTTGAAGTAAGCAGAGTAAGCCAGAGCGATGCGCAAAAGCATAGAAGGCCTGATCTTGTGCTTTTTATAAACGGCATACCAATAGTCGTGATCGAGCTTAAAAAATCAAGCGTGAGCTTTGAAAACGGCATAAAGCAGCTAGAAAAAGAGCAGGGCAAAGATGAGATAGCGCATCTTTTTAAATACATCCAGCTAACTATCGCAGCAAATGGAAGCGGGGCAAGATACGGCACAACTGGAACGCCGTTTAAATTTTATAGCGTGTGGAAAGAACAAGACGAGGTAAAAGCAAAAGAGAGCCTAAAGAGTGTAGTAAAGGATAGAGAGATAAGTGCGCTTGATATGACGCTCTTTGCGCTACTATCTAAAGATAGGCTGCTAAGGCTAGTTAGGCACTATATAGTGTTTGATAAAAGGATGAAAAAAGTTTGCCGCTATCAGCAGTTCTTCGCTATCGAAGAGACGCTAAAGAGGGTATCGGCGAAAAAAGACGGAGCAAGAGCGGGCGGACTCATCTGGCACACGCAAGGAAGCGGCAAGTCGCTCACGATGGTGATGCTAACAAAGCTTTTAAAGCAAATTTACATAAACTCAAAGATCATCGTCGTAACTGATAGGATAGATCTAGACGGACAGATACACGAGACTTTTGAAAACACGGATGTAAAAGCAGGGCGAGCAAGTAGCGGAAGCGATCTGATAGAAAAGCTACAAAGCGGCATTAGCGTGATAACTACGCTCGTGCATAAATTTGAAAAGGTGAAAAACCAAAAGATAGTGATAAGAGATGGCGATATATTCGTGCTAGTAGATGAGAGTCACCGCACGCAAGGCGGAGACCTGCATAAGGCTATGAAAAAGGCGTTGCCTCTTGCTTGTTATATAGGATTTACCGGCACGCCACTTTTAAAACGTGAGAAAAACAGCTTTGCGAAATTTGGCGGAGAAATTCATAGATATACGATAGATGATGCGGTAAAAGACGGAGCTGTCTTGCCGCTACTTTACGAGGGGCGATACGTGGGTCAAGAGGTGCTAGATCCCGATGGACTAACAAGAAAATTTGATCTAATATCAAGAGAGCTAAGTGATGAAGCCAAGAGGGACTTGCAGCAAAAGTGGGCGAGGTTTGAGCGTGTGGCATCAAGCGAGCAAAGACTGGAGCTAATAGCTGTGGATATAAATGAGCACATCAAAAAGACTTTGAAAAAAAGCGGCTTTAAAGCGATGCTGGCTACTCAAAGAAAATATGACGCCATAAAATATCATGAGATATTTGAAGAATTTGGAGAGATAAAAAGTGCTTATGTGATATCAAGTAACGAGCACGAGGAGCTTGAGGGCGGACATAAAGAGTATGTCGCAAAGGCGTGGCAAGAGACTATAAGGGGCTACGGCAGCGAGGAAGAGTATCTAAAGCATGTGAAGGATGAATTTATTTATGGCGACGAGATAGATTTGCTCATCGTCGTGGATAAGCTTTTAACTGGCTTTGACGCGCCAAGAGCAAGCACGCTTTATATAGATAAACAGCTAAAAGAGCATAATTTGCTCCAAGCCATAGCTAGAGTAAATAGGCTTTATGACGGGAAAGACTACGGCTACATTATTGATTATAGAGGGCTTTTAGGTGAGCTTGATCAGGCGCTTACTAGCTATGCTTCGCTAAGTGGCTTTGACCCAGAAGATATAACTGGAGCCGTGATAGACGTAAGAAGCGAGATAATAAAGGCAAAGACTTACTATACTCATCTGGACGATCTTTTTAGCAGTGTGAAATTTAAAGACGATCTGGAAAGCTACGTGGCGGTTTTAGAGGACGTGCAAAAACGAGATGACTTTAAAGAGTGGCTATCACAGTTTGCAAGGGCGTTTAAACTAGCGCTTTCAAGTGAGAAAATTTATGACATATTAAGCGAAGAGGAGATCAAAGCTTATAAGCAGAGGGTTAAATTTTATAACGAGCTAAGAAAGACGGTGCAGCTAAGGTATCATGAGGCTTGCGACTTTGGCAAATACGAAGCGCAGATGCAAAAGCTACTTGATACTTACGTAAATGCACAAGGGGTTAATGAGCTTACGAAACTCGTAAATATCTTTGAGACGGAATTTGACGATGAGGTGCAAAGGGTTGAGGGCAAAAATGCAAAGGCTGATACGATCATCAGCGCCATAAGCGCGGTGGTAAAAGAGAAAATGGACTCAAATCCAGCGTTTTATAAATCAATAGCGCAACAGATACAAGATATCATCGACGAGTACAAGGCAAAAAGGCTAAGCGAAGAGGAAAAGCTTGCCAAAGCAAAACTGCTAAAAGACCTAATAACTGGTGCTTTAAAGCCAAATGAAGACAGGTATCCAAAAGAATTTAATGGTAAGAAAATTTTGTTTGCCATTTATGATAATTTGCTTGACATTTTAGGCGATGTGGGGCTTATGGATGTCGAGGTGGTAGCTAGAAATTTGAGCGTGAAATTTTATGAAATTTATGAAAAAGCGTCAAAAAAACCAGAATGGCACAAAAATAAAGATGTAGAAAATGAGATAACAAGCCAGATGGAAGACGCTCTTTGGGAGATAGAGGACGAATACAGCGTTTCTATCGATGAGAAAGAGAAAATTTACCAAACTATCCGAGGCATAGAGATAAGTTTTTATGCTTGAAGGCGTAAAAATCGTCCGAAAAGACGTAAAAAATATCACTTTAAAAGTTAGACCTAGCGGCGAAGCTATCCTAACTGCGCCAAAAACGGCAAGTGATGAGCATATAAAATTTATCATGCAAAAAAGAGCCAAGTGGATAGCACAAAAGCGCGCGTTTTTTGCCTCGTTTAAGACGCCGAAAAAAGAGTATGTAAGCGGCGAGGATTTTAAGTATCTTGGGCGAAGTTATAGGCTTAAAGTCGTGCAGTCTAAAGAGGAGCGTGTAAAGCTTCAATGTGGCTATCTTGAGCTATTTGTGAAAGATAAAAGCGACCTAGAGCGAAAAGAAAATTTAGTCTATGAGTGGTACTATGAAAAGGCGATGTTATATTTTTTTAATATCTTGCAAGAATTTAACAAGATAGTAAAACAAGATATCAAAAGCGTAAAAATAAGGCAGATGAAGACGAGATGGGGGAGTTGCAATCCTTATAAATCATATATAAATTTAAACATAGAGCTTATTAAAAAGCCAAGAGTGTGTATCGAGTATGTCGTATTTCACGAGCTTGCTCACCTGCTGTATCCAAATCACTCAAAGAAATTTTATGACTATCTAACGCTTTATATGCCTGACTGGCAAAAACGAAAGGAAATTTTAGAAAGAGCTTAGAAAATTTGGCTTAAATTTTGGACTATTAAACATTTTTGTATTTTAAAAATATTTTAAGATCTAAGGAAAAGTGATGAAAAATTTTTGATTTTTTAGTGTTGATAAAGTAGGTGGTGGGTTCACCAGGACTCGAACCTGGGACCATCCGGTTATGAGCCGGATGCTCTAACCAACTGAGCTATGAACCCGCAGTTGAAAGAAAATCGTATTATACAAGAAAAAGCTTATCTAAATATAAAAATATCCTTTTTTATGCAGCGTATAAAACTAACAAATTTAAAAAGAGAAAAGCCCTAAAATAGGGCTTTAAATTATTTATAATTTTTAATAGCAGCGTCTAAAATCTCTTTTGCAGCATTTGCGTCTTTAAATTCTTTCACCTTAACCCATTTGTTTGGCTCAAGAATTTTATAAGTTTCAAAGAAATTTTTAATTTTATTTAGCGTTGCAACTGGTAAGTCTTCGTAGCTTTTTATCGCCTCATATCTTGGATCGATCTTTGTAACTGGCACAGCTAAAAGCTTCTCGTCCATACCTGCTTCATCTTCCATCACCAAAACGCCTATTAAGCGGCAAGGGATGACGCTACCAGCTTGGAGCGGATACTCATTTAGCACTAAAATATCAGCTGGATCGCCATCGGCTGCAAGTGTATTTGGCACAAAGCCGTAGTTTGCTGGGTAGAACATCGCTGAGTAAAGCACGCGATCGACCACGACTGCACCGCTATCTTTATCGATCTCGTATTTGATATTTGAGCCATAAGGTATTTCGATTACGGCATTGATTTTGTCTGGGTTTGAGCCAAATTTGATCTTTGAAACGTTCATATATTTGTCCTTTTTATTAGAAATTTTCGTGATTTTAGTATTTTTTGCATTAAATGCGTGTAAATTTTAACTACTTTACAACCTCTACGCTATCTACATCGATCTCTGTTTTTGTAAGGTCTTTATCTATCTCACCTCTTATTCGTAAAGGCGTATCTTCATTGACTGTTATGTTGTCCCATTTATTATTATCGATCTCAACAACGATGACGTCACCATTTTTATCAATAAATTCATATTTGTCTGATTTTATATGTGACTTTATCTTGCCCTCAAGTACGACTTTGGCGTCGTCGTTTAGTTTTAAGGCATCTTTTACACTTATCGTTTCGCTTGAGTGCTTTGATGTGAAGCCTCCAGTCATTGCGATGCTAGCAGCCAGCGAAGCGATGATGATTTTTTCATTTTTATCCTTTTAAAATGGTTGTTAAATTTAAAGGATATTACATTTTTGGTATTAATGAATGGTAAGTTTTAAAACCTTGCACCTTTTGATGCAAGGTCAGTAAATTTATAAAAGTTTAGCTAGTAAATTTTTGATATCAGCTACGATCTCGTCTATACCGCGTTCACCGTTTACTACATGAAGTAGCTCTTTTTTACTGTAAAATTCACGGATAGGCACGATCGGATCAAGATATACTTTCATGCGGTTGTTAAATACTTCGTTGTTGTCATCAGCACCTCTTGCACGGCCGAGCACTCTTGCTCTCGCCACATCTTCGCTAACGTCTACTTCGATGACGCCTTTAAGAGAAATTTCTTTTTGCTCGCTTAATACCTTGTCAAGCTCTGTCATTTGTTCAACGCTTCTTGGGTAGCCGTCTATTATGATGTTTGATTTTTCTGAGCCTTTAATGGCTGATACGATCGCATTTACGACAACGTCAAGCGGAACTAAATTTCCTTTTGAGATAAAGCCGTCTATCAGCTTACCAAGCTCGCTACCGCTAGCAACCTCAGCTCTTAAAAGATCGCCAGTTGAAAAATGTGCAAATTTCTCGTCTTGCTGTGCAATAAGTGATGCATCTGTCGTTTTGCCGCTGCCTGGAGCGCCTATGATTAAAAATAAATTCTTCATTCTTTCCCTTTTTATATTTTTTGAGCGCCTTTGAATGAGTTTGAAAATTTCACCCTGCAGCAGACTATATGTCTAGCTTTGGGATGAAATTTTCTGCACAACATCCAAAATCATCTCAAAAATTTAATCTTTAAAATAAAATAACTCAAATTTAGACATCCAAAAAGTCCAAATTTATTACAACAAAATTTTAAGCTTTTTGCTCTTTTTCTCTTATCCTTAGTCCTAGCTCCCTAAGCTGCTCGTTGCTAGCGTGGCTTGGTGCTTTTGTGAGTGGGCACTGAGCGCGCTGTGTTTTAGGAAAGGCTATAACATCACGGATCGAGCCTGCTTTATTTACAAGCATATTTAGTCTGTCAAATCCGATCGCGATACCACCGTGTGGAGGCGCACCAAATGTCAAGGCATCAAGCAAGAAGCCAAATTTCTCACGCTGCTCCTCTTCGTCTATACCAAGAAGTTTAAAGACCTTTTGTTGGATATCGTTTTTGTGAATTCTTATACTTCCGCCACCAAGCTCAAAGCCGTTTAGAACAACGTCGTGAGCGATAGAAAGGATGTCCTCAAGATCAGGCTCGTCTATATTTTTTGGCATAGTAAATGGATGGTGCATCGCAGAGTAGCTTCCATCGTCATTTTGCTCAAACATTGGGAAGTCAAGCACCCATAAAAACTCAAGCTTGTCTTGATCGATGATATTCATTTGTTCTGCTAGGAAAATTCTAAATCTTCCCATATAATCAAGTACAACTTTTTTCTTGCCAGCACCAAAGAATACAACGTCACCAACTTTTAGCTCACATCTTGAGACGATCTCGTCAAGATCGCTTTGTTCAAAAAATTTGCAAAGTGGGCCTTTTAGTCCTTCTTCTTTCATTTGGAAGTAGCCAAGCCCTTGTGCTCCAAATTTACGTACAAATTCCTCAAATCTATTCATCTCGCGCTTACTAAAGATGTTGTCGCCATTTGGCACTTTTAGCGCTTTTATGCGGTTTTTCTTCTTATCTTTTGCGATAGAACTAAAAATTTCATTACTTGAGCGTTCAAAAATATCGATAACATCGATCATTTTTAGATCGTATCTAAGATCAGGCTTATCTGAACCATAAGTCTCAGTCGCCTCTTTGTAGCTCATGCGTCTAAATGGTGTTTTGATATCGTATCCGCAGGCTTTAAATATATCTTTTAGCATCGTCTCAGCCATATTTATGATATCTTCTTGTTCGACAAAGCTCATTTCGATATCTATTTGAGTAAATTCTGGTTGGCGATCAGCCCTTAGATCTTCGTCGCGGAAGCATTTTGCGATTTGGAAATATTTATCAAAGCCAGAACACATCAAAAGCTGTTTAAATAGCTGTGGGCTTTGTGGGAGTGCATAAAATTGACCCGGATATACACGGCTTGGCACTAGGTAGTCTCTCGCACCTTCTGGAGTTGCGCGTGTTAAAACTGGAGTTTCAAACTCGATAAAGCCCATTTTATCTAGGCTGTTTCTAGCCGCGATCGCTGCACGAGAACGCATTTTAAATATATTTTGCAAGCGTTCACTTCTAAGGTCTAAAAAGCGGTATTTTAGCCTAATGTCCTCATTTACGCTCTCATCGCCTATCATAAATGGTAGTGGCTCGCTTGGATTTTCGATGATTAGCTCACTTACTATTACTTCTATCTCGCCAGTTTTTAGCTTTGGATTGGTTAGTCCTTCGCCTCTAGCTCTTACTTTTCCTTTTGCTTTTAAGACATATTCATCTCTTACTTTTGCAGCCACGTCATGTGCTTCTTTGCTATCAGCCGGATCGCAAACTAACTGTATAAGCCCACTAACGTCTCTTAAGTCGATGAAAACAACGCCACCGTGGTCTCTATATGTGTTTGCCCAGCCACAAAGTATTACTTCTTTACCGATATCAGCTTTGCTAAGATCGGTGCAATAATGACTTCGCATAAAATGCTCCTTTGCAATGTTTTTTAGGCAATTATAATCGCTTTTTTCTTTTGAAAAGCTTTGTTAAAATAAAATATGTTACAATCATTTACATGAAAAATGAACAAAAATTTAATACTTTTTGCACAAAAAAAGTGGGACTTATTGCTAAAGATTATCCATTATTTAGGCAAGATTTAGAAAAATTAGAAAAAATTTTAAAAAAGTATAACGCAGAAATTTTGCTTGAAAAAAATTGTGCTAAGCGCATAGAAAAAAGTGGTTTTGAGCTTATAAAGTTGGCCAAAGAGTGCGAATTTTTAATCACGCTTGGCGGCGATGGCACTATAATCTCAACTTGTAGAAAACTAGCTCATATCTCACCGCTTGTCCTTGGCATACACGCTGGTAGGCTAGGCTTTTTGACAGATATTACGATAAATGAGAGTGAGAAATTTTTTAAAGACTTTTTTGATGATAAATTTGAGGTGGAAACGCCTTTTATGCTTGATGTGACGCTTCACAAAAATGATGGCAAAACTGAGCAAAAGATAGCATTTAACGATGCAGTCATTGTTAGTAAAAATGGCGGTTCGATGACACATATCGAGGCACTTTTAAATGAAAAATATTTTAATTCATATTTTGGAGACGGCGTTATAGTAGCGACACCTGCTGGAACAACGGCATATAACATGAGCGCAAATGGCCCTATTATCTATCCATTAAGCGAAGTTTTTACAGTAACTCCTATATGCTCGCACTCACTTACACAGCGTCCAGTCGTGCTTACCAAAAATCATACGGTCAAATTTAGAACAAATAGTGACGCCATTTTAGTAATAGACGGCCAAGACCGCTTTGATATGAGTAAAATTTCAGCCGTTAGCATGAGCCTGAGCGATAAAAAAGCGAGGCTGATACGTCATATTGGTAGGGATTATTTTCAAATTTTAAAAGAGAAACTTCACTGGGGTTATAATGATTGATCGAATTTTGATTAAGGATTATCTAAATTTTAAAAATGTCGAGCTAAATTTTAAAGAGGGTCTTAGCGTATTTACGGGCGTTAGTGGCGCTGGCAAGTCGGTGCTGATGAGCGCTATAATGGCTGTTTTTGGGCTAAAAGATAGCGAAGCAAGGCTGATTGAGGCTGACGTGGAACATAAATTTGAGCTTGATGAGTTTGGCATAGAAAACGAAGAGGTCAATATTTTCAAGCTTTTAAAAGATAAAAGCACGAGATATTTTATAAACCAACAAGCCATCTCAAAGAAAAATTTAGCTCAAGTGGCGCGTGAGCACATCAAATATCTCTCGGCAAAAGAGGCAAACGAGTTTGAAAATGAGAAATTTCTAAATTTGCTTGATAGGCTTGAAATTTCAAAAAATGAGAAATTTAAAGAGATAAAACAGGAATTTGAAGAGACCTTTTTGAAATTTTCTAAAATTTCAAAAGAGCTAGCCACTATCAAAGAGGAAGAGAAAAAGGTCGAGGAGCTAAAAGAGCTTGCTAGCTTTGAGATCGAGAAGATAAGAAGCGTAGGCCCTAAAAAAGGCGAGTTCGAAGAGCTTATGGAGACTAAAAAAAGGCTTAGTAAAAAGGATAAGATAAATGAGGCGTGGGCTAGAGCTGAGCGGATATTTGAGCTAGAGCACAGTGTAAATGAGGCGCTAAGCATCAGTGACCTTGACAATGATTTTTTTGAAGACGCGATGAACGAGCTAAGGGTTGCAAGAGATAGCCTAAATATGGAGGAGCTTGACGATATCGACGTGGAGAGCGTGCTTGATAGAATAGAAGCTCTTAATGCCATCATTAGGCGATACGGCAGCGAGGAAGAGGCATTAGAAGCGCTTGATAAAAAGGAAAATGAGCTTGCCAGATATGAAAATTTAAGCTTTGAAAAGAGCGAGCTAGAGAAGAAATTTGAAATTTTAAGCAAAAAGGCAAATGAGCTAGCTAGCATCTTAAGCAAGGCAAGGAGCGTAAATTTAAAAGAGCTTGAGAGTATGATAAATTCATATTTAAAAGAGCTTTATATGCCAGATATTACGCTGAGTATTGAGGCTAAAAAGCTTGATATTTTGGGCGTTGATGAGATTTGTCTAAATTTAAATGAGACTTCGCTTAAAAATTTAAGCTCAGGCGAGCTAAACCGCCTAAGACTGGCCTTCATAGCTGCCTCTAGCGAGATCACAAAAACTGGCGGTGATGTCATCATACTTGATGAAATAGATGCAAATTTAAGCGGAAAAGAGGCGATGAGCATCGCAAATGTCTTGCTTAAGCTTGCAAATTTTTATCAAATTTTTGCTATTTCACATCAGCCACAGCTTAGCTCAAAGGCAAATTCTCACTTTTTGGTAGAACGTCACGGAGAAAACTCGGTCGTAAGAGAGCTCGATAAAGAGGAGCGTGTAAACGAGCTTGCGCGTATGATAAGTGGCGAGCACATAAGCGAAGAGGCGATAAATTTTGCTAAAGGGCTTTTAAATTAGCTTAATTTAAATTATTAATTTAAGCTTTGTAAATAAATTTATTTGATAAAATCGCCACTAATTTGATAAAAATTTTTGTAGGAATAATATGGAAAGAATCCTTGTAGTTGATGATAATAAGGCGTTAGCAAAGCTGATTGTTATGCAAATGGAAAAGACTATTGATGATATGACAATTGATGTCGCATACAGTTTTGCCGAGGCTAAGACGCTAATTAGCGAGCATGACAAAGATTATTTTATGACTATTTTGGATTTAAATTTGCCAGATGCTCCAAATGGAGAGATTGTTGATTATGCGCTTTCCAAAGGGCTTTCGGCTATCGTTTTAACAGGTAGCATTGATGATGAAACAAGGCAAAATTTTATAAATAAAGATATTGTGGATTATGTTTATAAAGGAAATATGGACGATATCAACTATATCTTCCAAATGATAAATAGACTGAGCAAAAATAGACAATACAAGGTTTTGGTTGTCGAAGACTCGCTTCCTTTTAGAAATATGATAAAAAAGATATTAACTAGCCTTCAGTTTAAGGTTTTGGCCGCAGCTCACGGCGAAGAGGCGATAAACTATTTTGCGGATAATCCTGATATAAATCTTATAATAACTGATTATAGAATGCCGGTAAAAGACGGTCTTGAAGTTCTAAAAGAGGTTAGAAAAGAAAAAGATAAAAATAGTCTTGGCGTAATCGTTATGACATCGCCTAGCGAAAAGACTGACGCATCAATATTTTTAAAAAATGGTGCGAGCGATTTTATAGCAAAACCATTTTCAAAAGAAGAGCTAATATGCCGTGTTAATAACACGATCGAAGCGATGGAAAATATAAACAAGATAGCAAATTTTGCAAATCGTGACTTCTTGACTGGGGTTTATAATAGAAGATTTTTTTATTCCGACGTGGAAGAGTATATCCAAGCAGCTGAAGAGACCAATGAGCCTTATGCTTTTGCGATGATTGATGTTGATTATTTTAAGAAGATAAATGATACATATGGCCATGATGGTGGAGACAGGATACTAAAATCAATCGCAAAAATTTTAAATGACAATACAAAAGGAAGTGACATCGTTGCTAGATTTGGCGGCGAAGAATTCTGCGTCGTGCTTAAAAAGATAAGCAGAGAAGAAGCTGTTAAATTTTTTGTAAATTTACGAGCCAAAGTGGCTGAAAATGAAGTAGTTATAAAGAAACAAAAAATAAGAGTGACCATATCTATAGGTGTATCTTTTGGCAATGGGCATTGCGAGATAGATGATATGCTTGAGGCTTGCGATTCAGCGCTTTACACCGCAAAAGAAAATGGTAGAAACAGAGTAGAAATAGCTTTATGATTATAGATACACATTGTCATTTGGATAGTAAAGTTTATGATCCTGACCTTGATAAAATTTTAGATGAAGCTAGAAATTTAGGGCTAAAAGGCTTTATTATCCCGGGAGCTGATATCAATGATTTACCAAAAGCGGCTAAAATAGCACGTGAAAATTCTGACATTTTCTTTGCCGCTGGAGTTCATCCATATGATAAAGAGAGTTTTAGCATTGAAATTTTAAGAAATTTTGCTAAAGATGAAAAGTGTGTGGCGATTGGTGAATGCGGTCTTGACTACTTTCGCTTGCCAAAAGATGAAAATGAAAAGATAAAAGAAAAAGAGGATCAAAAACGTATTTTTTTAGCTCAACTTGATTTGGCTGTTGAGCTAAAAAAACCCGTTATTCTTCACATTAGGGAGGCTAATGAGGACTCTTTTAATATCTTAAAAGAGTATGCGCCAAAGCTTGAAGCTGGAGCGATTTTGCACTGTTATAATGCTTCGCCACTTCTTTTAGAGCTTTGTAAATTTGGGAATTTTTACTTTGGCATAGGCGGTGTTTTAACATTTAAAAATGCTAAAAATTTAGTCGAAATTTTGCCAAAAATCCCATTTGATAGGATAGTCATTGAAACCGACGCTCCTTATCTCACGCCAGAACCAAATCGTGGCAAGAGAAATGAGCCGGCGTTTACGACATTTGTTGCTAAAAAGATAGCTGAAATTTTAAACCTTGAGTTTGAAGTTGTTTGTGAAAAAACTTCAAATAATGCCAAAAGGTTGTTTAAGTGCTTTGCTTAAATTTTGGGCATTGCACTTGTTTAAGATGCTAGCATCTTAAGTTTTGACACAAAAAAGGATAGAAATGAAAGCAATGCTTAAAATATTTTTAATGTTTGCATGTAGTACCTTGCTACTAGCAAATACGCCTGAAAAGAGCTCATACGACACTCAGGTAAAAATTTTAAAAGAGCTGGATATTGACGCTAGCTTTATGAAGACTTCTCACTATGCAAAGATGAGACAAGGTATTAAACAATCACAACTTGAAACATTTACAGAAGCTCTAAAAAATGGTTATATGTATATACCGATGGTAAAAGAGCAGATCAAAAAATCAGGCGTACCTGAGTCATTCTTTTATCTGGCAATGATAGAATCAGGCTTTTCAAATCATACAGTCTCAAACGCAAAAGCTACTGGCATGTGGCAGTTTATGGAGCAAACGGCTAGACTGCATGGTCTAAAGGTAGGACAGTATGTTGATGAGAGAAAAGATCCAGTAGAGTCTACTATTGCAGCAACAAATTATCTAAAGTCGCTTAAAAATCAATTTGGCAAATGGTATTTAGCAGCTATGGCCTATAACTGCGGCGATGGAGCCTTAAAAAGAGCTATACAAAAAGCTGGCACAGATGATCTTGTAACGCTTCTTGATGCTGAGAAAAAATACCTTCCAGCCGAAACTAGAAATTTTGTTATTAAAATTTTAAGAGCAGCATATACTGCAAAAGACGCGGACTTCCTAATGTCTAAAGATTCATCTTTATTAAATATAAATGGTGGCCTTAAGCTTGTAAAAGTAAAAGTTCCAGGCGGTACAAATTTGGCTCAAATAGGCGATAGTATCGGTCTTAGTACAAAAAAGATGAAAAATAACAACCCGCATTTAAAATTTGTATTTACTCCACCAACTCTAAAAGATTATTATGTTTATATCCCTGAAAATAAAAAACAGCTTTTTGCAGAAAATTTCAAGCCATTTAATGGTAAAAATAATTTTTATGCCTATGTTGTAAAAAAAGGCGAAACACTACTTTCTATCTCTAAAAAAACAGGTGTTAGTCATAGAGCGATCAAAGACTACAACGAGCTTAGCACAAATGCCGTAAGCTATAATCAAAAACTAATTATTCCATTTTCTGCCCAAAATAAATCTCAAAACTATATAGTCCAAACTGGTGATACGATAGCTTCTTTATCTAAAAAATTTAATGTAAGCGAAAAAGATTTAAAAGATGCAAATTCTTTTGCTAGTTCAAATTTAAATGTTGGAGCAAATATTGTCATACCATAAGAGCCTAAAATTTTATATAGGACTAAGTTTTACTCTTTTAGTTACTGGTTGCTCTTGGAGTGGAGCACCATTTACACCAAGTGGTCCAACTAATGTAAAGGGCAATAATTCAGCTTCTATCCAAAAAGCAACAATGAGGCCTTACACGATAAATGGCAAAACATACTACCCAACCGTTGTAAGTGTGGGTGATAAGGCAAGTGGCACAGCAAGCTGGTATGGTCCAAATTTTCATGGTAAAACAACCTCAAACGGCGAAATTTATAATATGTACAACATGACTGCAGCACACAAAACTTTGCCGATGAATACGATTCTTAAAGTAACAAATTTAAGAAATCAAAAAAGCGTCATTGTTCGCGTAAATGATCGTGGACCTTTTGTGGCTGATAGAGTTTTAGACCTTTCAAAGGCGGCTGCAACTAAACTTGATATTATCGGTACAGGCACAGCTCCAGTCAGTATGGAAGTCATAGGCTTTAATGAAGATATTAATGCTGTTGCAAGCATTAACACTCAAGTAAAACCGACAAGCACTGGCATAAAAGTGCCAAATCCAGTCTCTCCGACAGCTCCAACTGGAGGCATTATTATTTCGTCGGAGCAACGAGTCGTAGGTGGAGATTTTATGGTGCAAATTGGCTCATTTAAAAACCTTGAGGGCGCAAACAGATATCAAAGAGAACATCAAAGTATAGATGGCTATAAGTCGGTAGTTAAGACATTTACTATAGATGGATCTACCATTTATAGAGTATTTTTAAATGGCTTTAGAAGTGAGGACGAGGCCAGGGATTATGCAAGAAGCGGTAAATTCCAAGGTGCATTTATAGTAAGAGGCTAGGGCGTGAGAGAAGAAATTTTAGAATTAACTAGAAATACAAAAGAGACACAAATCTCAATGAAACTTAAAATTTATGGCTCTGGTGTTGCAAATATAGATACTGGCATTGGTTTTTTTGACCATATGCTTGAAGCTTTTACAAAGCATTCTTTGCTTGATCTTGAAATTTCATGCAAGGGCGACACGCATGTGGATTTTCACCACAGCGTTGAGGATGTAGGCATAGTTTTGGGTCAGCTTTTAAAAGAGGCCTTATATCCTTTAAGTGGCGTTGAGAGATTTGGCGAGGCGAGCGTCGTTATGGACGAGGCGGCTGTTTTTTGTGCGCTAGATCTTAGCAACAGAGCCTATCTTGTATATGAAAATTTTAATGAAAATGCCAAAGTTGGCGAGTTTGATACTGAGCTTGTGGAGGAGTTTTTTAGAGCGGTTGCTATAAATTCAGCCATCACTCTTCATCTAAATCAAATTCGTGGTAAAAACACTCACCACATCATTGAAGCAACGTTTAAATCATTTGCCGTCGCACTTCGCAGAGCGCTTGCTAAAAACGCAAGGATAGGCACTCCGAGCACAAAGGGTGTTTTATGATAGAGATTATATTTTTAGATGTTGATGGCTGCATGACTGATGGCAAGATCATCTATAATGCAAATGGTGAAGAGCTTAAATTTTTTGATGTGAAAGATGGCTACGCGATAGAAAGCTGGCTAAAGCTTGGCAAAAAAGTAGCTATCATCACTGGCAGAAAGTCAGCCATCGTTGAGCGAAGAGCTGAAGATCTAAAGATAAATCACGTCTATCAAGGTGTTGGTAATAAATTTGAAGTGGCGAGTGAGATATTAAAATTTGAAGGGCTTAGCTTTAAAAACGCAGCAGCTATCGGCGATGACTACAATGACTATAAAATTTTAAACGCAGTTGCTTGGAGCTTTAAGCCAAAAGATGCAATAAAAGAGCTTGACGTAAAGACAAAGCTAAAGCACAAAGGTGGCAATGGCGCGGTTAGAGAGATGATCGAGATGATCATAAAATCAGAAAATTTATATGACGAGTGGTCTAAGCGTTGGTTGTAAAAATTTTCTACTTCGTCGTGGCCATTTTTAGTGTCGTGATGATATTTTTGGCGGCTCAAGATCCATACCTTGCAAATGTTTTAAAGATTAATACAAAGATATCAAATATGCAGATAAATGATGTGATAGATTATGAGATAAATTCCACAAAAATAAGCGGAGTCTATGAGGCTGACGAGCTAAATAGATACAATGATAAAGATGAATTTTTGAGTTTTAAAGCAAAAATTTTAAGAGGAAATTTAAAACATTTTTTAAGCTCAGACAAAGCAATCTCACAAAATGACGAAATCATCTTTCAAAAAAATGCAAACTATGAAAACAACGATAGTTTGAGATTTATAAGTGACGAAGTGATATATGGAACAAAAACAAAAATAGTAAGATCTGAAGCAAATTTCACGCTCATAAGAAATAATGATAAGGCACTGGGTGAGAGTGGAAGCTATGATCTTGGCAAGAAACAAACGCAGGTAAAAGGGTTAAGGGCATGGGTAGAAGAAAATTAGCGATTTTAGCGGTGATATTGGGTTTTACATTTTTAAATGCAGAGCAAGTTGAAATCACATCAAATGATTTTTTTGCAGATGAGAATAAGCAAACTAGTGAATTCATAGGTAATGTAAATATCAAAAAGGGCTCATTTGATGAGCTTAAGGCAGACAAAGTGGTCGTCTATTTTGACAAAAAACGTCAACCTATAAAATATGTGGCTACTGGCAATGCTAGAGCTAAAATTTTTATAAAAGATAAGCACTATGATGGCAAAGGCAATACTCTTACATACGAGCCAGCAAAACAGATCTATACTGTTAGTGGAAATGGCTATTTGCATGAAGTAGAAACTGATAAGAATGTTTATGGTGAAAAGATAGTTGTTAACCAAAAAGATGGTACGTATAGTGTAAATAGTGATGAGAAAAAGCCTGTTAAATTTATCTTTCAGGTAGAGGAAAAAGATAAGTGATAAGGCCAATAGGTGCTAAATTTATCACATCAAGTCCAAGTATAAAAGAGGCTCCAAGCTTCGTAACAAGCGAAGTTGTCTTTTTGGGTAGATCAAATGTTGGTAAAAGCAGCCTCATAAATACACTTGTAAATCAAAAAAATCTAGCCAAAAGCTCATCGACTCCTGGTAAAACTCAGCTTATAAATTTTTTTGAGGCCGAGTTTTGTGAGCAAAAAGATGAGCAGGAAGACAAAGATAAATTTAAGCTCATCTTGGTTGATTTACCAGGCTTTGGCTACGCAAAAGTAGCAAAGTCAAAACATGATGAGTGGCGTAAAAATTTGGATGAGTTCTTAAAATTTAGAAGCGACATTAGACTTTTTATACACCTAATTGATGCTAGGCATTTTAATTTAGACATAGACGTAAATGTGGATGCTTATCTAAAAAGCTTTTTAAGGGCTGACCAGAAAATTTTAAATTTATATACAAAAAGCGATAAGCTAAATCAAAGCCAAAAGAGTGTGGTAATGAAATTTGATCCAAGCGGCATCTTGGTCTCAACTCTTAATAAAAGCGGTATCGAAAAGGCTAGAGAAGCTATCATAAATAACGCTCTTGGTAGATAAAATGCAAACCATAAGCAGCTTAGATATTAAAATTTTTAAAGAATTTTGGTGGGCTGTTTTTTTATTCTCATACGAGATCGCAACTACGCAATTTGGTTTCTTGCCACCACTCATTGGTATTTTTTTTACTTATATGATTTTGGAGTATTCAAGAAAACAAAAGCAATACGACGAGTTTAAGCATAATTGGTACTTTGCGATAATTTTTATAATATTTGCTGAGCAAATTCATGGATTTCATCTTTTTTCAACGATTATTGCATTTTTGCTTTTTTATAATTTTATTTTAGATTGGCTATATACCACGATGAAGTGGCGAAACTGTCTACTTATCATCTTTGTAGCAGCTGGATATACTTTAACATTTCTTGTAAATAATCTATTTGCTTACGTTTTAAATGAGCAAAATTTAGCATTTTCGACTGAATATCTATTTTTTATAGCATTTGAAAGTATCCTTGCTATCGTTCTTTTTAGGGATAAAGTGCTATGAGAATGCGCATCGTTTTTAGCGTGATCGCTCTTTTTTGGATTATACTTTTGGGACGAATTTATCACCTAAGCATCAACTCAAATACTTACTACAACGAGATTGCAGAACAAAATGCGATAAAGACTATTTATATTCCGCCAGTTAGGGGTATTATTTTTGACGCACATGATAAGCCAATGGCTGTTAATCGTCTTGGCTTTTCAGTATCCATTAGACCTCATTTAAGTGCTAATAAAAAGGTAAAAATTTTAGATGATGAGCTAGCTTACATTGGCTCACTATTTAGTGATCTAAATGTCACAAAGCTTAAAAATGAATACATAAAAAATGACTCAGCTTATAACCAAGATTTTATAAATGTGGTCGAATTTATCGATTATGATAAATTTTTGCCATTTTTTGCATCACTTTCTTTGCGTGAAAATTTAGAGATAAGGCCCGCTTCAAAACGCCACTATCCGTATAACGATCTAGCTTCTCACATCATCGGCTATGTCGGTAGGGCAAATCAAAAAGATATGGATAATGATCCTTTGACAAAGCTTACAAATTACATTGGAAGAAGTGGCGTGGAGCGGTTTTATAATCCGATCTTACAAGGAATTCAGGGATTTAAAAAGATAAAGGTAAATGCCCTAAATGAAGAGATCGAACAGATAAGCTATCAAGCACCACAAAGTCAAAATATCAAGCTTGCAGTCGATCTTGAGCTTCAGCAGTTTGTGTCCGATGTCTTTGGTAAGGATGCAGGAAGCGTTATCGTTATGAGTCTAAAAGATGGTGCTATCATAGCTGCTGGTAGCTTTCCAGAGTACGATCTAAACCCATTTGTGCTTGGAATTTCTCAGCCTGAATGGGAAGAGCTTGTAAAAAACGTCGATCATCCTTTTACAAATAAGCTAATAAACGGCCTTTATCCGCCAGGTTCGGTAGTAAAAATGGGTATGGCGCTTGCGTTTTTGGATAATGGCATGAGTAAATATGATAGCTTTTTTTGTAGTGGCTCGTATGAGCTTGGAGGACGTAAATTTCGCTGCTGGAACTCTCACGGACATGGAAATGTTAATATGAATACGGCAATTAGAGAGAGCTGTGATGATTATTTTTATAAAGGTAGTCAAAAGATCGGCATAGATGCTATTGTTCCGATACTTGAGCGTATGGGATTTGGTAGAAAAACCGAGGTTGATTTGCCAAATGAGTTTGTAGGGACTTTGCCAAGTAGAGAGTGGAAGATGAGGAAGTATGGCAAAGCGTGGTTTCAAGGTGAGACCCTTATCACTTCTATCGGACAGGGAAATTTCTTGGTCACGCCTATGCAAGTGGCAAAATATACAGCAGGCCTTGCAACTGGTCTAAATGTGACTCCACATTTTTTAAAGAGCATTGATGGCAAGGATGTTGATTTTACGCCAACAGATGATGCTTTTACGCCGTTTGAAAAATCACAGTTACCAGCCATTAGGCATGCAATGTATGAAGTAGCAAATCACCCAAGAGGAACGGCAAATAGGCATTTTATTGGAAGCCTAGTTAAAGTTGCTGCAAAGACAGGTACTGCCCAGGTCGTTGGAATTTCTCAAACTGAAAAGAAACGTATGAAAGAGGAGGATATGGCGTATTTGCAAAGATCTCATGCATGGATGACTACATATGCGCCTTATGAAGATCCGCAATATGTCATCACAATGGTTATCGAGCATGGTGGCCATGGTGGAAGTGCGGCTGGGCCAAAAATTGCTCAAATTTATAATAAACTCGTTGAAATGGGATATATAAATTTAGAAAAAATCCAAAGCGATCAAAATAAGAAACAAGACAATAAGAAAAAATAAGATCACTAAAAAGCCGTGGTAGTGACCGCTTGCTTAAAATTTTTACCTTGTGCTTAGTGCATTTTGGCTAAATTTATCAACTACTTTTTAATCTTCTTTATTAAATTTTGGCAAACTTGACTGAGAATTTATGTTTTTGGTAGCTAGCAAGAACCTAAGCGTTGATATATCTTTAAATTCGTTAAATAGCCTTGCTTAATAAGATGTGGTGATTAGGAAAAATATCAATTTCCAAAATGTTTAAATATATAAAAACGTAGCAAAGTAAGATATCTCTTTGCTATTTTATAGAAGCTCATAAGGAAAATTTTTGATTTTTATATGCGATTTTATCAGTGGCGTTCGCCTTTTTAAAGCCATTTAGCCTTAGCCTGCAGCTATCGCAAAGTCCACATGCCTCGTCATCGCTCTCGTAGCAGCTCCAAGTAAGCTCTAGTGGCGAGCCAAGCTCAAGAGATTTTGCTACGATGTCAGCCTTGCTTAAATTTACAAGTGGAGTAATTATCTCGCACGAGAAACTAGGTGAAGTGCCTAAATTTATGGACTCGTTTATACTTTTTATGAAGCTCTCTTTGCAGTCAGGATAGCCTGAACTATCTTCTTCTACGACTCCGATATAGATAGCTTGTGCATTTTCTTTTTCAGCAAGTGCGGCAGCGACCGAGATAAAAATGCCATTTCGAAAAGGCACATAGGTATTTGGCACATCTTTTTCCACCCCATCTTTTCTTATTTGCAAGCTTTCATCGGTTAAAGAATTTCCGCCTATTTGGGCAATAAAACTAACATCTAAACTCATCTTTTTTGTAATACCTAATCTTTCGCAAATTTCGTTAAATGCACGTTTTTCACGCTTCATCGTCCTTTGACCATAGTCAAAATGAAGCGCTACGATATCATATCCAGCCTTTTTTGCCATTACAGCACAAAGCGTGCTATCCATACCACCGCTCATTATGCAAACTGCTTTTTTCATATTTTGCCTTTTATTTTTGCTAGAATTATACAAAAAGTTACTAAGGAAAGAGCCTAAAATGATACTTTGCGAAGAGAGCTATCCAAAAATTTTAGATGAAATTTGCGAATATTTGACACTAGGAGAAATCGAGCTAGTTTTTGTCGATAAAGAAGAAATGAGAGAACTAAATAAAACTGAGCGAGGCATCGATAAAACGACAGATGTTTTAAGCTTTCCGCTTGAGCTTGTCATTCACGCCCCACTTGGCTCAATCGTTATAAACAAAGATATGGTAAAAGAGAAAGCAACTGAGCTAAATCATAGCGAAGAGGCCGAAACCGCACTACTTTTTACACATGGATTACTTCATATCTTGGGATTTGATCATGAAAAAGATGATGGCGAAATGAGGGAAAAAGAGTGCGAAGTGATAAAAAAATTTGAGCTGCCTAAAAGTCTAATCGTAAGAAGCGAGGATGTTAGGCTAATCGATCTTATAAATAATAAAAATTTAAAAGAGTAGATTTTCTTCAGATGTTTTGTGAAGCTCTTCTAAAAGCTCCTCTTTTTGGCATAAAATCAATATGTAGATAAAATTTTTAAGCTTTTTTATCTCGCTTAAATTTTTAAAGTAGATTGCGTTTTGTACTTTTAATAACGAGCCTTCTGGCAAGCAAATTTTTATCTCATCAGGGCTAAATTTTTTATTTAAAAATATGCTTTGGCTTATGAACAAATCTTCATCGCTTTCAGTAATTATGGCTCTAAAGCTATTTCCAAAACTAGTAGGAAGAAAATTTTTATCTATAAAAATCGGGTCAAAATGCCCGTGAATCCTGCCCTCGTAAGGTTTAAATGAAATTTTATTGCTATCAAGAAATTTTAAAAGCCCATAAAACATTCCAGCAAAAACTCGTGGTATGTTTAAGTTTTGATAGTATGTTTGCTTAAAGACCGTGTTTGTAAAAAAGATCGAGCTTGGATTTATCTCGTGCATAGTTGTATCTGTGTAAATGGTCTCAAAAAGAGGCGATATTCGCTGAAGTGTTCTTGTATCATCGCCAAAAAAGACATCAAAGACCTTTGCGTGAAAAATTTGATTAAAAAGCTCAGTAATATTTTTTGACATAACGTGTGCGTTAGAGCCAAGTTTTGATTTTTCTAAAAAGTCATTTATAAAAGGATTTACGGCGCAAAATTTTAAATCTTTATGAGTAGCCTCAAATCTCATGAGTTTTATCATGGCTGTTTGTAAGCTACTAACTTTTAAAAAAGCGATCTCTTTGTCGATAATTGGCACATTATCTTCGCTAATTATGGCGTATGCGCCTTGTTTAATCGCTGTTTCTATGTCGCTATCGTTTGCGTTTAAGCAAATATACGCAAAGCCACGTCTTACATGCTTTAGCTCAAAAACAAATTCGCTTACGCTAGTTATCGTCGGTGCGTTTAGAGCCTCGGCATTTATTAGACGAGTTAAATTTTCTATTGTCATTTAGCCAACGATCGCGCCGTTTTTAACTTTACCTTGCGTACCAAGAAGCGTTAGCGAGCCATCAGATGCGCTTAGGATCATGCCTTGAGATACATATTTTTTCATCATTGTTCGCTCTTTTAAATTTGCTAAAACGCAAACTTGTTTGCCAATAAGCGAGCTAGGCTCGTAGTATTTTGCAATGCCAGATAAAATTTGACGTGGCTGCTCCTCGCCAAGATCTATCTTAAATTTAAGTAGCTTCTCGCTACCTTCAACTCTCTCGCACTCTAGCACTTCACCTACTTTTATCACCACCTTTGCAAAGTCATCAATGCTAATGATTTCGTCCTCTTTTTTCTCCTCTTTTGGCTCAGCCTTTGCCTCCACTTTTGGCTCGCTAGCCTCGCCCATTAGCTCTTCTTCTATCCTTGGGAAAAGTGGCTCAGTAGCTTTTGCTAAAAAATTTGAAATTCCATTTTTCAAAACAAGACTTTCATAAGATGCTGTGTCTATGCTAAAGCCAAGCGCGTCAGCTATCTTGGCACAAGTTTTTGGCATAGCTGGACTAAGTAGTATCGCCACTTTTGTAAGCAAATTCGCGCAAAGTGCCACAAGTGCGTTTGCCTCGTCAGTTTTGCCAGCTTTTACAAGTGACCATGGCTCATACTTCGCAACGGCTGCGTTTGCAAGCGTTACGACCTTCCAAAGATCCTCTAAGTAGCGGTTTGTCGCTAAATTTTCTAAATTTTTTATAGCCTCATCAAGATAGCCCTTTGCCTCATCAAGCTCGGCTTTGTGAAATTTGATCACGTCTTTTGAGTCTATTTTATAGTCGCTATACTTTGCACTCATGCCAACAATGCGGCTTAGTAAGTTACCAAGACCGTTGCCAAGCTCTGAGTTTATACGCTCGATCAAAGCCTTTTGGCTGTAGTCGCCATCTTGACCAAATGGCACCTCTCTAAGCAAAAAGTATCTGAAATTTTCAAGCCCATAAGCGTTTGCGACCTCTCTTGGGTTTATGACATTGCCCTTGCTTTTGCTCATTTTTTCACCATTTATAGTCCACCAGCCGTGAGCTGCTACGTGTTTTGGTAATGGTAAACCAAGGCTCATCAAAAATGCCGGCCAGTAAACTGCGTGAAAGCGTAAAATGTCCTTACCAACGATGTGAGTAGTGTATGGCCAAAGATCCATTCTAGCGTCATCTCTTGAATATCCTAGTGTTGTTAGGTAGTTTATAAGCGCGTCAAGCCAGACGTACATAACGTGCTTTTCATCGTTTGCGCTCTTTGGTAGCTTTATGCCCCAGTCAAAGCTCGTTCTTGTCACAGAGAGATCTTTTAGTCCACCTTTTACAAAGCTTACGACCTCGTTTTTCTTACCCTTTGGGATGACGCAAAGCTCGTCGTTTTCGTACCATTTTAAAAGCGCGTCTTCATATTTTGAAAGCTTGAAAAAGTAGCTCTCTTCTTTGACTAAAGACGTCACGCGGCCACAGTCCGGACAGTGATTGTCTTCTAGTAGATCTCTTTGATTAAAAAATGTTTCGCAGCTAACGCAGTAAAATCCCTCATATTCGCCTTTGTAAATGTCGCCATTTGCTTGCATCTTTTCAAAGACATTTTGCACAGTTTGCTTGTGCTCTTCGTCGGTCGTTCTTATAAAATGATCGTAGCTTATCTCAAATTCATCCCAAAGTGACCTAAATTTCGCACTGATCTCGTCGGCGTACTCTTTTGGAGTCTTGCCTCTAGCACGAGCTGCTTGCTCGATCTTTTGTCCGTGCTCGTCTGTACCTGTCATAAAGTATGTTTCTTTGCCTTGCAAGCGGTTAAATCTAGCAAGTGTATCAGCGATAATGGTTGTATATGCATGGCCGATGTGTGGCACGTCGTTTACATAGTATATTGGGGTCGTTATATAAGCTTTTTCTTTCATATTTTTCCTTTAATTTTAAAAATCAAATCCGCCATCGCTGCCAGTATTGCCTTTTGACATCGAGTTATAGCAGCTATTTACATACTCTTTTCTTGTCTCGCAGTCAAAAAATACTTCGCAGTTAAAGCAGCTTTTTTGCCCTTTTTGGCTTTGGCACTCTTGCAAAATTTTTGCTTTTTGCTTTAAGGCTAGCTCAAATGCGTCAAGTGGCTCGTTTGCTTGTGTTTCTTGCATTATTTTTGCTCGTAAAATTTATGCAAAAGAGAAATTTCATCACGTGAGCCAAAAAAGCATGGCGTTGTTTGGTGAATTTTTTCTATTTTTATATTAAAAAGTGTTTGGTTTTCGCCGTTTGAGGTTACGCCCTTTGCGTTTTCATATATAAAGGCAAATGGCAACACTTCAAAGACGACCCTTAGCTTACCATTTGGATGATCGCTCGTTGCAGGGTAGCTAAAAAGACCACCACCTTTTAGTAAAATTTGATGCAAGTCGCTTACCATCGCGCCTGAGTATCTTAGCCTGTAGCCCTCGTTAAATAGCTCATTTATGAAATTTCTATGCGTTTGGCTCCAGCCTTTTTGCGTGGCTCCTGTGGCGTTTAGCTTGCCCTTTTCTTTTAGCTCAAGCTCTTTTACAAATTTAAACTCGCCATCTTTGCCAAGTCTATAAAATTTAGGCAAGGCACCCTTTTTCTCGGCAATTACAAGCTCAAGTCTTGGACCATAGATGCTGTAAGCTGCGGCTATTAAATTTTCTGGTTTTACTTCGTTTTCGTAGATACCAAAGATCGAGCCAACAGCGAAATTTACATCAACTAAGCTTGAGCCATCAAGTGGATCGTAAGCGATTATAAATTTAGCATTTTTATTTATCTCAAGAGCGTCCTCTTTCTCTTCGCTAATTAGTGCTTTTACGCAGGCAAGCTCTTTAAATTTAGCCGTGATGATCTCGTCGCTTTTGACATCAAGCTTTAGCTGTGTGTCTCCGGTTGCATTTTCGTGAGTTGTGTAGCCAAGATCGGCGTATTTTATGACCTCGCTTATCTCTTTTGCGATCTCTTTTATGGTGTTAAAAATTTGGTTTAATTCTTGCATTATACAGCCTTTGCATTTTTGATTATCCACGCACAAATTGCGTCTATATCGTCTAAATTTATATTTTTTATCTCGTAAGGAATTTGTTTTTTGTATGTTGCGATCGCATCTGAAAAGCTAAGATATTTTTCATCTATTTCATCTTTAAAAACACTTAATCTTGGTAGTGGAAGCGTCTTCAAACCCTCGACTAAGAGCATGTCAAACTCACCTAGCATTTTAATGACATCGCTAATTTCTTGTGGATTTTGTGAGAAATAAGTTGTTCTAGTCGGACTCATCACCACCACATCTGCCCCAGTTTGTGAAAATTTAAAGCTATCCTTGCCTTCAACATCAAATTTGGCCTTGTCGCCTGGATCATGTTTTACTATCGCGACTTTCAAACCATCATCTATAAATTTTTTTGCTACCTTTAAAATAAGAGTCGTTTTCCCGCTATTTGAAGGGCCAGAAAAAGCAATAGCAAGTCTTTTCATAAGAACCTTTTTTTGTTAAAATTTCTCGCGATTATAACTTATGTTGGCTTTAAAATTTATGAGTGAAATTTAAAAATTAAAATGCTAAAATGGCAGAAATTTTAGAAATTCAAGAGTTTTTATGAGCAAATTTTTATCGTTTTTTGTATTTATTTTGATGATATTTGGCTGTGCTGGTGAAAAAGTAATTGTACATGAGCCGTTAAAAAATGAGCTTCTAGCTTACACAAGCAAGAGCGAGATTATTGACGGTACCGATAGAACGCTAATTGTAGCAACCTATCTAAATCCTATTTATAACTCAGATTTAGATGCAAGCAAAGAGCACTTTTTGGTGGCTATAAATCCAAAAGAACATGCACAAAATTTAAAGAACATAAAAGTAAATGACGACTCAAATGCCACAAATGCAAGGCTACTTGATGAAAATGACGAGATGCTAAAATTTGCTGGATTTTCTATGCCTTGGGCGCTCTATTATGAAGTGACCGCACCAAGTAAGCAAAGCGATGATCTAGCACTTAGTTTCGAAATTTATCAGTCAAAGCCGGTTTTGTTAAATTTTCGAAAAGTTGCGAAATCTTTATATTGGAACCAGTAAGCGCCATATAGATTACGTAGTTGGCAAGCACCTTCTTTCCGTAGTTTCTAGTTTCTGCGACTGGGACAAGCTCGATCGATAAAAATGGCTCGAATTTTCCCTCTTTAAACATATCATCTCTTGTGATGACTTTTTTGGTAAAGCCGATACCGCCGTTATACGCGTATGCGGTAAAGAGCGGATGATAGAGAAATTTATCAAGGTAGTTTAGGTGGTGATTTGCAAATTTAAAGGCGACATCGGTTTTAAAAAGATCGTCTTCATCAAAATTTGGGATTTTTAGCTCTTTTTTGCCGATCGCATTTGCGAGAAACGGCATAAACTGCATCATACCAAGGGCGTATGAAGTAGAAACTACGCTTGGGATAAAGAGACTCTCTTGTCTAGCCAGAGCGTAGATCATTGACTTTCTCTCGTTGCTGATGCCCTCAAGCTCAGGAGAGCTTGGCATTAAGAAGTATTGCTTCTCCCAGCCATGCGCCTTTTGCATGAAGTATGCATAGGCGCCGATGCTTTCGTTTGTATAAAATTTCTTCGCAAATTCGCTTGCTTGCGTGGCATTCATATCTTTTGCAAGGGCTACAGTTTTGTTCCATAAAAACGGATCGCTTACGTCAAAATTTTCGATATTTTGCTTACTAGGCCTTGGTACGATGACCTCGAGTGGTTCGCCACCGATCAAATCTCTTGCGTAAAGTGAGTAGATATTTGCGTCCTTGCTGGCACCTAGCTCTTTTAAAAAGCTTTCGTTTTTGCTTATCTGGTACTGCCAAAAGGTCGCATTGTCTCTTTGCCAAGCTCTTTCAAATGTACTTTTAGCTCTTGCAAAAAGACTAAAAGCGATATCGTCTTGTCCTAGTAAAATGGCATTTAATCCAAGCGTAAAAGCATCATTTTTCTCAGTGATGGCTGGATCGATACTTAGCAAATTTCTTCTAAAACCTTCATATTTTTTATTAAAAACAAGGTCGTTTAATAAATTTGTAAAGCCCTTTTGTGAGTAGAGCTTGGTCATAAAATTTGCATCAAAGCTTTCGCTAAAAAGTATGCTTTTATTTTGCGGGCTAGAGGCGTTAAATAGCTCTAAAAAGCTCTTTGTATCGTTTAAATTTGCAAAAACTTTAGCCGGATTTGCTTCATTTAATACGAGTAAAATTTTTGATTTTTCTGGATTTGTCTTTGCAAGATTGGCTGCTAAAATTTCACGAGTGTGATTATCAAGCTTTAAGCTAAAAGCAATAGATGTTAGAAAATTTTGGCAGGTTAGATTTGCTTGGGTGATATTTTTTGCATTTATACCAGGGCATTTGCTAGGAGCCACTTTTGGAGGTAAAATTTTATCGATTGATTTTTGAACAAGACCCGCTTTTCTAAACACATCACGCGAAAGATCTGCGATCTGCTCTTTTGTGTAACTGCCCTCGTTAATAAGGCGGTTAATATAGTAGTCTTTTGCTAGGCTTTTTGGCTCATTTTTTAGCTCCTCATAGGTATAAATTTTACCTAAAAGAGCAACACAGGCAAGAGAGAGAATACTAAAGTGACGCAGCAAAACCAAATAAAAGCCTTATTAAAAATTGATCTAAAAATTGAAGTGCTAAAAGCACAATAAGCGGAGTAAAGTCGATGCCGCTAAAATTTGTCTTTATATAGCGTCTAATAAAGCTATAAACCGGCTCAGTTAGCCTATAAAGTAGCTGCACGACCGGCGAGCTAGGATCAGGTCTGACCCAGCTAATCAGAGCTGCTGCGATGATGACCCAAGTATAGACCGTGATAATAAGGTGCAAAATGTTTGCGATCGCTGAAAATAGAGTGGAAAGTATCATTTTTGCTCCTAGATTAAAATTTTGGCCAGATCATCTTTGATAAGAGGATAGAGCTCGCTTAGCTCAGGACCGTGAAGGTCGTTTGTAAGAAGCGCACGTAGCGGCATGAAAAAGTTTTTGCCTTTTAAATTTGTAGCGTTCATAAGCTCTTTTTTAAACTCATCAAAAGTTTCGCAAGCTTTTAAATTACGAGCTGCTTTTTTGATGATCTCAAATTCGTTTTTGTACTCATCTGGAGCTATTTTTGGTGAGTATATAGCCTCTACTTTTGCCTTTATCTCAGGCACTAATGAGCTTTCTTGAGTGTAAAATTTAACTAACTCAGCCTTACTCTCATCTACGCCAAAAATTTCTTTTATACGCTCTTTTGAAGCAAGCTTGATGTGTTCTCTATTTATTTGCTCAAGTTTTTTCACGTCAAATCTAGCCGGCGAGCGTGAAATTTTGGTTATATCAAACCACTTCACCGCCTCTTCGATGGTAAAAATTTCAGTCGGAGTTTTGTTACCAAGAAGTATCAAATAGTTTGCGATCGCCTCAGGCAAAAATCCCTGCTCAAAGAGCCATTTTACACTTGACTCATTCTCACGTTTGCTCATTTTTTTACCTTCAATATTTAAAAGTATAGGCAAATGCGCGTAATTCATCTTGCCAGTGTAGCCAAGGCCCTCGCGTATGAGATCTTGCTTTGGTGTATTGCTCACGTGATCCTCGCCACGTATGACAAAAGTTACGCCCTCAAGCATATCATCGACTGCACAAGCAAAGTTGTAAGTTGGAGTCTTGTCTGCTCTCATGATGACAAAGCTATCAACTGCGTCTGGTTCAAAACTTAGCTCGCCTTTGATCGCATCTGTAAAGCTCATAGTGCGTGTTGGCTTTTTCATGCGGATGACAAATGGCTTCTCGCAGTTTAAAACTTCAGCATCGCTTAGTCTCTCGCAGGTACCGTCATATCTATATGCCACGCCTTGTTCTTTTGCTTTTTGTTTTTTTGCCTCAAGCTCTTCTTCGGTGCAAAAACAAGCAAAGGCCTTTTTGTCGATAAGAAGCTTTGAAGCTAGCTGCCTGTGGAATTTTAAATTTTCACTTTGGATGTAAATTTGCTCTGGCTTTATACCAAATTTGCTTAAAATTTCTAAGATATCTTTCTCTTTTCCCTCGATATTTCGCTCTTTGTCGGTATCTTCTATGCGTAAAATAAAGCCACTTTTATCTTGTAAAGAACAAATATAATTGAAAATAGCGGCACGTAAATTTCCTATGTGCATATCTCCTGTTGGAGAGGGTGCAAAACGATACATAAGCTCATTCCTTACGTTAAATTTTGAGTTTGGATTATAGCACCAGCTTGATAAATTTAAAGTTATGTAATTTGATTTTTTTAGCCGAAGCAAAGCATTTCTTGAATAAAATCCGAACAAAAATTTAACATTTTTAGGAGAAACAATGAGTTTTATAAGCGAATTTAAAGAATTTGCGATGCGTGGAAATGTCATAGATATGGCTGTTGGTGTTGTTATAGGTGGCGCGTTTGGAAAGATCGTTTCATCACTAGTTGGTGATGTCATCATGCCAGTTGTTGGCGTTTTAACTGGCGGTGTAAATTTTACTGATCTTAAGCTTACACTAAAAGAAGCGGTAGATGGCGTACCTGCTGTTACGATAAACTATGGCTCATTTATACAAACAATGGTTGATTTTTTAATAATCGCATTTTGTATTTTCTGCGTTATCAAAGCTTTAAATACACTTAAAAATAAATTACCAAAAGAGGAGCCAGCTCCAGCAGAGCCTGAAACTCCAGCTGACATAGCACTTCTAACTGAGATTAGAGATCTACTTAAAAAATAATTTCATAAATTCAAAGGGGAAAATTCCCTTTGAAAATCTATTAAAATTTATCTTATTTTTATATGCTAAAATGTTTTTTATTTTAAAAAGGCGAGTAAAAATATGATAGAAAAAATCCCGTTTTTTCAAGGCTTAAACGAAGAAGATTTAGCCAAACTTGAAGCCATAAGTGTCGTAAAAAAGTATAAAAAGGGTGAATTTTTATTTATAGAAGGCGAGGAGCCAAAATGGTTAATATTTTTAATAAGCGGCTCTGTTAAGCTTTATAAAACCACGGCAAATGGAAAAGAAATTTTTATTCATCAGTTAGCACCTATGAATTTTGTAGCTGAAGTCGTAAATTTTGAAAATATTGTCTACCCAGCTAGTGCCATTTTTACCATATCTGGCGAGGTATTAAAGATAAATTATGAAAAATTCGCGGCAGAATTTTTAATAAAGCCAGAAATTTGTATGAAATTTTTAAAGTCAATGTCTGAAAAGATAAGAATCACAACAAATCTACTTCATCAAGAGTTAATTTTAAGCTCAGAAGAAAAAGTGGCTAGGTTTATTTTAGATCATGAAGATTTATTTAATGAGCTAAAACATACAAAAATTTCATCAATACTTAACATGACGCCAGAAACTTTTTCGAGAATTTTAAATAAATTTAAAACAAATGGTTTGGTTAAACTTGACGAAAAGAACCAAATTTTGGAAAAAGATATAGGTGGGCTACAAGAAATTTATTCTTATTGAAAGTTAATATCAAATAAATATTTTTATTTACTTAAAGAAAAAATTTATATATTTTTTGATAGTATTCACTTAAAATTTTCGTAAAAATTTACGATATATTGATAAATTCAGGAGGAGATTTTGGCTGAAGTTAAGAAGAAATTTTTTGTTTGGTCATCTGTTATTATCGGCATTGTGATCGGACTTATTGCGTCTATGGGTATTGCTGATGCACTTCATGCAACTGGTAGCGGCTACATCTGTACTATTTGCCACACGATGGATCCTATGAATGCTGCATATCATGAAGATGCGCACGGCGGCAATAACAAGCTTGGCATAAAAGCTGAATGTTCAGCCTGTCACCTAAACCATACAAGTGCCTATACCTATGTACTTACAAAACTTAAAGTATCGATAAATGATGGCTATAAGACATTTTTTACAGATACAGACAAGATCGACTGGCGTAAAAAACGTGAGCATGCATCTCACTTTGTCTATGATAGTGGATGTTTGACTTGCCACTCAAATTTAAAAAATGTTATTCAAGCTGGTAAATCATTCTTGCCACATAGAGATTATTTCGTTCTTGGAAATCCTAATAAGAAATCATGTGTTGACTGCCACGAGCATGTTGGTCACAAGAATTTAGGACTACAAATCGATAAATTTGAAGCAATTAAAAAACAAGAAAACAATAAAACCAAGTAAGGAGGAGAGATGTTTAAAAAGTCGCTAATGTTATTAGCCTGTCTAATGTCTTTTGGCTTTGCCGCAAACATGGATGCAAATAAATCTGACGCTTTAAACCTTAATGTTGTAAAAAACATTAAAGTTGCTCACAAAATGTCAGACTTATCAAAAAGCTGTGTTGAGTGCCACGCTAAAGAGACACCCGGCATAGTTGCCGATTGGAAAAATAGTCGCCACGCTCACGTTGGCGTAAGTTGTATGGATTGCCACTCTGTAAATGCAGATAATCCTATGGCTTCAGTTAAGGTGCATCCAAAAGATTCTAACAACCACGTATCAATGCTAGTTAGCCCAAAAACTTGTGCTAAGTGCCACGAGAATGAGGTTGAAGAATTTGTTAAGAGTGGTCACGCAAGAGGTGCTATGCAAATGTATGCTAACCCTGCGATGGTAAAACTAATGTATCACTATGAAGGTATGGATCATCCAGAATACAAAATGGCTCCAGACGCTACTGGTTGTACACAGTGCCACGGAACCGTCATCAAACTAGACGCTGATCACAAACCTACAAAAGAGACTTGGCCAAACTACGGTATAGGTAATGTTTATCCTGATGGTGGCGTAGGCGGATGTAAATCATGCCACAGCGCACACACATTTAGCATAGCTGAAGCTAGAAAACCAGCTGCTTGTGCATCTTGCCACCTTGGACCTGATCACCCAGATATTGAGATCTTTAACAACTCAATGCACGGACATATCTATAATAGCGAAGCTCACAAATGGAATTTTGATGCTGCTCCTGATACATGGGATGTACCAGACTTTAGAGCTCCAACTTGTGCAGCTTGCCACATGAGTGGTGTTGGTGAAACAACAACAACTCACAATGTTTCAAGAAGACTAAAATGGAACCTATGGGGCGTCAGCAGTAAGCTAAGAACAGCTGGTGATGAACAAGCTGCTGTTGTTTACGAAAAAACTGGCAAACTAACCATAGGAACGCCACTTGCAGGTCATCCAAATGGACCAGAAGCAGCAAGAGCTGAGATGAAGCTAGTTTGTAAAGCTTGCCATACATCAACTCATACAGATAACTTCTTCATTATGGGTGATAAGCAAGTAGAGCTTTATAACGTTTACAATGCTGAAGCAACTAAGATGCTTGAAGAGTTGAAAGCTAAAAACTTACTACTCGCAGACGCTTGGGAAGATGAATTCCAAGATGTTTACTATCATATGTGGCACCACGAAGGTCGCCGTATGAGACAAGGCGCTCTAATGGGTGGTCCTGACTATTCACACTGGCATGGAGTATTTGAAGTTAAGAACGACATTAGAAAACTTCGTGAGATCTATAAACAAAGAATTGAGACTGGTAAAGTTAAATAATTCTTTATAAGGTGGGTTTTCTCCCACCTTACTTTCTTAAATAACTATTAGATTTACTCAACTTAAATCATTTTTTATACGTTCAAAACTATACAATTTTTAAGACTAATAACATTAAAAGTAAGATATTAATTTTTATAGTACAAATTTAAAAATATAAAATATAATTTTTTATTTTTACAAGGATAATTTTTGGGACTTTTGAGAATTATTATTGGAGCATTCGTATTTAGTTTTCTTATAAATTTTTATTCGTATAATCGTTTCATAAAAAAGGTCTCATTTTTTATACCATATCTTGCTAAAATTAGAATATTTTTATATGTTATTTGTATCTTTGAGTTTATATTTGTTCTTCAGATCAGGTTTTCATTCCTAAGTATTGAGCTTTATTTGATCGCTGGTATGCTCATAGGTTTTTCACTATTTTTGTTTGCTGTTAGTCTATTTTACGATATTTTACGTAGTATTTTTTCTAAAAGTAATTTTAGTCCAACAAGACGAAAATTTATAAAATTTTGTTTTGATATTACATTTGTCATTTTTGTAATTGCTTGTTTTTTAAAAGGTATTTTCAATGCTTTAACACCACCAAAGATCAGACAAGTAGATATAAAAATAAAAAATTTACAAAGCACCATAAAAATAGCCATGATAACGGACGTGCATATAGGAGAATTTCTGCAGAAAGATTTTATGAAAAAACTCGTCAATGACATAAATTTGGCGAATCCTGACATCGTAGTGATAGTGGGCGACTTAGTTGATGTAAATGCTGCTTTTATAGGAGATTTTTTGGAGCCATTAAAAAGTCTTAAAAGCACTTATGGGACTTTTTATGTCCCTGGCAATCATGAGTATTATCACGGGATAGATGGTATTTTAGAAAAGATCAGTTCTCTTGGCATAGAAATTTTAGGTAATAAAAACAAAAAAATTGCAAGTATAAATTTAGCAGGCGTTTACGATTTGGCTGGTATTAGGTTTAAACATTTAGAGCCAAATTTGGATGAAGCATTGATAGGATGTGATCCATCGCTACCTACTATCTTGCTCTCTCATCAGCCAAAATTTATAAAATCAATGCAGCAAGACGTTGATCTAGTGCTTTGCGGCCATACGCACGCTGGTCAAATTTTCCCTTTTGGTCTTTTGGTTTTACTTGATCAGGGATTTTTACATGGCCTTTATAAGATTAATGATAAAATGCAAGCTTATGTTAGCAGTGGTGCTGGATTTTGGGGGCCTCCTGTTAGAATTTTTGCTCCAAGTGAGATTGCAATATTAAATTTAAGTAAGGAATAAAATGAGTAAAGACAATCTGTTTTCTCAAATTTTTGGAAAGGTTGCAAAGATTAACTTTTTCAAACCACTTCAAGAAGCCATAAATTCTTTTTACATAAAGCTGTTTAAGATAGATATGAGCGAGTTTAAGCCAGCAAATGAATATAAAAATTTAAATGAGCTTTTTACTAGAAGGCTCATAAAACCAAGAGATTTTGATGCAGCAGATGAGATGTTTATAAGCCCAGTTGATGGTACTTGTCTTAGTTTTGGTAGCACAAAGGAACTAAAGGCCTTTAGCATAAAAGGCATGGAGTATAGTGTAAGCGAACTATTGGGGCAGAGTGAGCTTGAGGGCGAATATGACTTTGCAAATATCTATCTTAGCCCAAAAGATTATCATCATTATCATGCGCCTTGCGATATTGCCATTAAAAAAGCCATATACATTCCGGGTAAGCTTTACAGCGTGGCTGCAAAATGGCTTGCAAAAGTAGACAGCCTTTATACAAAGAATGAACGCGTAGCGCTATCTTGTGAGATAAAAAATGGTAAGAAACTTTGGCTTGTTTTTGTAGGTGCGTTAAATGTCGGAAAGATGAAATTTTGTTTTGATGAGCGTATACAGACAAATGCGATGGCAAATTTTACACAAATTTACGAGTATGAAAATTTACATATCAAAAAGGGCGAGCGCCTTGGGAATTTTGAGCTTGGCTCAACTATCGTGATACTTAGCGAAAAAGATGCAATTGAATACAATCTCTTTGAAAATAAAGAGCTTAAATTTGCCGAGACCATTGGAATAATAAAATAAATACGCTAGGTATATAAGTAAAATTTTTATACCCTACTTGGCCGGTGTCTTATTTGCTCAGACTTTGGTGGTTTTTCATATATTCATTATAATATGAGCTTAAAAAAGTATCATGTTTTTTATAGTCATAAGCTCATAGGCTTCAAAATATTATAGATATGAAAGCTTGTAAAATATAATGAGTGTATTATTTTATCTATCGAAATCTTTCTTGCTTTAATTGTGTTCTTCATTAAACCATCAACCTCTGCAACTAAGAGCTATTATCTTTACTTATAAAACCCATATTGATATCACAGAGCTGATAACTTTTACATCATTGCTTGTATAGAAAAGCTTATGTATCAATAAAGATATTAATAAGACGATATAGCTTAGTATATTTTTCAAAAGAATTTTTATCAACTATAATAAGGAAGTTTTAATTTACCTTATGCAGCCCAAGGATTAAATATTTTTTAACTATTTAGCCCAAAAGAGGGCTAAATTTAAACATTAAACCTAAAGTGCATCACGTCGCCATCTTGTACGATGTAGTCTTTGCCCTCAAGTCTCATCTTACCAGCCTCTTTGGCTCCATTTTCTCCACCATGTGCGATATAGTCGTCGTAGCTTATCACTTCAGCTCTGATAAAGCCACGCTCAAAGTCGTTATGGATGACACTTGCTGCTTTTGGTGCTTTCCAGCCCTTTGTGATCGTCCAAGCTCTTACTTCAACGACGCCAGCGGTGAAATAGCTTATCAAATTTAGCTTTGCAAAAGACGTTCTTATGATCTTTTCAAGACCGCTTTCACTCGTGCCAAGAGAGGCTAAAAACTCGTGAGCCTCCTCGTCGCTTAGGCCTATTAGCTCCTCTTCGACCTTGGCGCAAAGCTTTATCACCTCGTGATTTGAGGCTTTTGCGTACTCTTTTAGCGCTTTTACAAATTTATTATCTTCGCTAAGCCCTTCTTCATCGACGTTCGCACCATAAACTACCTCTTTGGCACTTAAAAGTCTTAGTTCTCTATTTAACGCCAAAAATACCTCGCTATCTCTTTGCTCAAAGCTGCTTGCACTTTTACCTTCATTTAGGTGAGCCAAAAGTAAATTTGCTATCTCAAGCGCTTCTTTAGCGCCCTTTGCGTTTGCTTTCGCCTCTCTTGTGAGCTTTTCTATCTTTTTGTTTAGCTGCTCAATGTCGGCTAGTATTAGCTCGGTTTGGATGATCTCGATGTCTCTTACTGGATCGACGCTGCCCTCAACGTGGGTGATATTTTCATCTTCAAAGCAACGAACTATATGAAGGATGAGCTCTGTCTCTCTAATGTTTGATAAAAATTTATTGCCAAGTCCCTCGCCAGAGCTAGCCCCTTTTACAAGGCCAGCGATATCGACAAATTCGATGGTTGAATATTGAATTTTATTAGGACTAACTATCTTTGCAAGCTCGTTTAGGCGCTTATCAGGCACTGGCACGATGGCTTTGTTTGGCTCGATAGTGCAAAACGGATAGTTCGCACTCTCGGCATTTTGCGCCTTTGTAAGTGCGTTAAATGTCGTTGATTTGCCCACATTTGGCAGGCCTACTATTCCAACTGAAAGTCCCATCAATTCTCCTTGCTAAGTGCTTGTAAAAAGTATAAATTCATCCTCACGCCAGCCCCGCTCGCACCTGCCTGGTTGTACCCCCATGCCTTTTCGCGGTATGCTGGACCTGCGATATCGAGGTGTAGCCACTTATCTTTATACTCGTCCTTGATAAATTTAGCTAGAAACATACCAGCAGTGATCGCACCACCATATCTGCTTGAGGCGCAGTTGCTAACGTCTGCGATCTGGCTTTTGATAAGCTCGCTCAGATAAGGGTTGAAATCAAGCATAGTTGCTAGTTCGCCGCTATCTTTTATCTTGTTTTTAAACTCATTTTTTAGGCTCTCGCTGTTACCCATGATGCCTGTTGTGTATTCGCCAAGTCCCACGACGCAAGCACCAGTTAGAGTTGCCATATCGATTAAGATGTCTGGCTTAAAGTCTTGCGCGTAGCTTAGGCAATCAGCCAAGACCAAACGTCCCTCTGCGTCGGTGTTTCTAACCTCTATGCTAACGCCGCTTCTTGAAATAAGCACGTCATCAGGCTTATAGGCGTTGCCGCCGATCATATTTTCAGTTGCACCCAAAATGGCGTGAATTTCAAATGGTAAATTTAGCTCCGCTGCGCCTTTTATGATGCCAAGAGCTGCTGCTGCACCGCTTTTGTCTGATTTCATAGTGAGCATATAATCAGCCGGCTTCAAGCTAAGTCCGCCGCTATCGTATGTTAGCCCTTTGCCAACAAAGATGATGCGTTTTTTAGACTTTTTAGGCTTATAGGTTAGGTGGATGAGCCTTGGTTTATGCACGCTTGCGCGATTTACCGCCAAAAATGCGTTCATATTCTCTTTTGCTAGAAATTTCTCGTCATAGACCTCGCACTTTATGCTTGCGATATTTTTGGCTAAATTTTGTGCATCTTGCGCCATCTTTTGTGGTGTGTAAATTTCTGGGATTTCATTTACGATATCTTTTGTGAAATTTGTAGCACTTGCTATTATCTCTGCCTCTTTAAAGCCCTCATTTGCTGCCTTTAGATCGACCTTTTTGCCAGAAAATTCTTCAGTAGAAAAGATGATCTCTTTTAGGGTGTATCTCTCTTTTTTCTCTTTATACTTGTTAAATTCATAGCTCCCAAGCAAAAAGCCCTCAGCTAGCGCTTCAAAGCTTAGTTTTTGGCACTCCGCTACGTAAGAAGCTAGCTTTATGCTCTTGATGTTTAGCGATTTTAGCGCGTTATAAGCTTTAGCGGCTGCAACTCTAAGCTCGTCAAGATCAAGCTTAGAAAGTGGCACGTAAGCCCTTTTTGCTTCGCTTAGGATGAGGACGCTATCGCCTTTGTAATTGTTAAATTTAATAGCCTCTTTATCGCCTATAAATTTATGTTTTAAGTCCTTATCTACTACTAAAATTAGTTCAATATCAGCTTTTATATCTTTTAATTTCTTATCAACTATTTGAAACTGCATGTCTTCTGTCTCTCCTTTCGTTTAAAATTTTATTTTCGATGCGCTTAAATGTATATATCAAAAGTCCCATAAATATAGCAACCACTGGGATAGCGACGTACCAGTGCTCTTTTGCTTTTTGAAGTAGCACTAGTATATGCTCGCCAAGTATCCAAGCAGGTATGGTGGTGATCGCCGCCCAGCACCAAGCGCTGATCAAATTTATAAAGGCATATTTTTTAGCATCATAGCCAGTAAGTCCTATGCAAAGCGGTATGATGACGCGAAAGCCATACATATAGCGTTGCAAAAAGATGATCGGCCAGCCGTATTTTTTCAGCATTATGTGCGCCACTGCAAATTTTCTCCGCTGCGCGTGGAGCCTTTTTGCGATGTATTTTTTATTGTAACGGCCAAGGTAGAAGTAAATTTGATCTCCCACAAAGCCCCCAAGTCCAGCCACAAAGATAGCAAGCGCGATGTGCATATGTGTGGTGTGAGCGAGAATTCCAGCCATTATTAAGGCCATCTCGCCCTCCATGATACACCAGACAAAAAGTATGATGTAGCCGTACTCTTTAAGCAGTTCTATAAAAAACTCTTCCATACTAAACCTCTAAAACGCTGTAAATTTTAGTAAGTGACTTTAGCTTCTCGCTACCTTTTAGATTGACTAGATCTACGATAAAGCACGCCTCTACGCAGGTTGCGTTAGTTTGATTGATAAGCTCGACTGAAGCCTTTGCAGTACCTCCGGTTGCTATTAGATCGTCCATCAAAAGCACTCTAGCACCTGCTTTTTCTCCAAAAGCATCGATGTGAATTTGCACTTCATCGACGCCGTATTCTAGGCTATATTTTTGAGAAAGCGTGATAAAAGGCAGTTTTTTTGGCTTGCGAATAGGCACAAAAGGCAGCCTTAGTCTTGCTGCAAGCGCTGCGCCAAAAATGAAGCCACGTGACTCGATGCCAGCGATGTAATCAATCTTTGCATCCTCATATCTAGCCACCAAATGATCTATTAAAAAGTTAAATGCTTCTTTGTTGTTTAGCAGCGTCGTGATGTCGCGAAAGACTATGCCAGGCTTTGGAAAGTCGTTTATGCAGCGAATAGAGTTTAGTAAAAATTCTTTGCCTTTTTGATCTAAAACTTTCATAAATTTCCTTAAATTTGATGTTATAGTAGCGCTTCGATTTTGCCTTCAAGCTCACGTATGCGTTGTCTTAGCTTGTCGTTTTCTAAGCGGTACTGGGAATTTCTTGTGCGAAGTGAGGTCACGTCGTTTTTGGTCTTATTTAGCTCGTCTGTTAAGATGTCGATGTTGCCTAGACTTCGTTGGAGTTGGATCTGAAATTTTCTTATGACGACCTCGGTGTCTTGGAGATTATTTTTCATAAAATCTTTTGTCGCACGCTCTTTTTTTAGAAGCGTTTTAAAGTAAAAAACCATTACAGTTAGGTAGATCGCAGCACAAACAAGAGCGGTAAAAACGATCCACTCACCTATCATTTGTCTGCCTCAATCTCTATTTTTTTAACTCTTCTTTCGTGTCTGCCGCCCGCAAACTCTGTCTTTAAAAATGTTTCAAGTGCTGCTGTAGCAACGCCAGCTCCGATCACTCTTGCGCCAAAAGCGATAACATTTGCATCGTTATGTTCTCTCGCAAGTCTAGCGGTAAATTCGTCGTGACAAAGGGCACACCTTACGTTTTCATGCCTGTTTGCGGCTATTGATATGCCAATACCAGTGCCACAAATGAGCACGCCGTAGTAGTTAGGCTCAAGCTTGCTCGCTAGCAAATGCGCATAATCAGGGTAATCAACGCTATTTTTGTCATTCGTACCAAGGTCAATGACTTCATGTCCAAGCTTTTTTATGGCTTCCTTTAGCTCTACCTTAAGCTCTACTCCAGCGTGATCGCAAGCGATAAAAATTTTATCTATTTTCATGAAAAATCCAATAAATTTTTTGCAGATTATAGTCAAAGTTGCATTAAAATAAAATTTTGCTTGCATGTGATAAAAGGCTATAATTTGTGAAATTCTTAAAAGGGAAAAATATGAAAAAGACGCTCTTTTTAATGGCTTCAGTGCTAGCCTTTGCAAATGAAAATTTGATAGAGATCTACACTGATCAAACCATCATCACTCAAAAATTTAGCGACGCAAATAGCTCTTTTAGCGCCTTTGTGCCAGAGGGCGTACAGAGTGATAGTATCACTATAAATGGCGATTGTGACGCGAATGCTTATCTAAAAAAGATCCGTGAAGAAGATAACCCAAGTTACATAAAATGGAGGCAAGAAGTTGTAAATTTAAGTAGCAAGCTTGAGGCACTAAAAGCAAGAGGCAGGTTTATAGAGCAAGCTTTGATAGCAGAAAACAAAAGTAACGATGTGACAAAAAGGGCTGATGAGTTTTATAAATTTAGCTTAGAAAATATCGAGAAAATTTCAGCTGTCAAAGGCGAGCTTGAAACGCTTAAAGAAAATAAGCCAAAGAGCGAGATGGCTGGATTTTTGCAGCTTGATATGAAATTTGCTTGCGACCCAAAAGAGGCGACGCTTTCATATATGGATGATGAGGCCCCAAAGACGCTAAATGAAATTTATGCAGACACAAAAAACAAAAATATCTTGATAAAACAAGAAATTTTGCTTACAAACCCATTTGCTAGCGATGTTAAAAATTTAAAGCTCGCCATCTATCCGACCAGATATCAAAAGGCGCTTGCTCCAAGCAAATTTTACCCTTGGTATAAAGAGAGCGAGGCGGAGGCTGATGGTTACGGCACTTCAAAAAATATGCTAAGAGCCGCAAAAGTCACCGCTGAGGTCGCTGATATGCGTGTGCAAAGAGATGAGAATGAGTTTGCCAAAATTTGGAAGATAGATGGGATAAATTTAGCAAAAGGTGAGAGTAAATATATAACTTACGACACGCAAAAAATGGATGCAAATTTTAGCGTTTTTGCTGATTTTTACGGCTCGCTAAAGGCATATAACGTAGCTAGCTTTAAGCTAAATGACGATCTAACGCCAGCTAAAACGCAGTTTTACGTTAATGGTGTGAGTGTTGGCAGCCCAAGTGAGTTTGAGATGAAAGCAAAAGATGAGCCAGTACAGTTATTTTTGGGACAAAACGAGCTAATCGAGCTTAAAAAAGAGCGATTAAATAAATTTAAAAAGAGCTCGCTTCTTGGTAAGGATCGCATAAGCGAAGAGGGCTATGAGATAAGTGTCAAAAATAACTCAAGTAAGAGCGTTGATGTCACTTTGGTGGAGCGCGTGCCAGTATCTGCTGATGAGGCGGTAAAGGTTGAGGTAAAGGGCTTTGATAAAAAAGATATCAGCAAAGATGGCAAGGTGGAGCTTAAATTTAGCCTTGCACCAAAAGAGGAATTTAAAAGAGAGTACTCTTATAAGATCACAAAGTCAAAAATTTAGAGCAAATTTGCTCTAAATTTAGCCATTTATAAAGGTACTTGCGATATCTAAAACGTATCTTGTCGGATAAAAGATAGTATCTTTTAAAGGCGAGACGAGGATAATGATAAGGATGACAAAGCCATATCTTGAGATGCCCTCAAGCTTCTCAGCTAGTGCGTGAAAGCCAAAATTTCTAAGCGCATACTCGAGCGCGTGAAAGCCGTCAAGTGGCGGGATCGGATAGAGATTAAAGATGGCTAACATCAAATTTAAAAGCGCAAGCGTAAATAAAAACTGAAGTAAAATTGCAAAGGTTTCTATATTTAATAAAGCCTTTAGCACAAAAAGCGACAAGACGCCCAAGATGATGTTGTAGCAAATGCCAGCTAGACTTACGTAGATAGCTGCTTTATATCCGCCATTTCGCACGACTGTGTAGGTATTTACAGGCACTGGTTTTGCCCAGCCAAACATCATGCCAGTGCTTAGGTAAAGTACCAGCGGCACGATGATAGTGCCAACTGGGTCAATATGTTTTATTGGATTTATGCTAAGTCTGCCAAGGCTTTTTGCGGTGTTGTCGCCAAATTTATAAGCGACATAGCCATGGGCGATCTCGTGGCCGACGATGGCGATTATTAAAGAGATGACGATAGTGGCGACTTTGACTATGTCTATGTTATCAATGAAGCCCATCTACTTCGCCTTCTTTTAGAGCTTTGTTAGTGAAAAATTCGTCATTTTCTATCGTATCTACAAAGCGTCCGATACGCTCCCAGCGCACATTGTAGTTCTTGTCCCAGCTAAAATAAATAAACCAAGGCTGTCCGACTATGTCCTTGTAAGCCACGCTTCCCCAAAAACGGCTATCATTTGAGTGATCGCGGTTGTCACCTATCATAAAGTACTCATCTTTTGGCACTTTGACGTAAAATGCATTAAGGTTAAAATTTGGATTTTGCGGTAGTGAGCTAATGGACACTAGCTTCATAAAAACACTATCTTTGTTTGTATTTAGCATGAAAACCATCTGCTCAAATAAATTTACATTTTCGTCATAGTGGATGCCGCTAAATCTATATGGCTCTTTTATGAAAAGCTTACCATCAAGCTCGGTTATATCGCTACATGAGTAGCCAAATTTGCTCTCTTTACCGTTTAAATTTTCACGACAGTTTGCCTTTATAAAATCATCTCCCTCTTTTGGGCGTAGATAGAGGGCTTTTTCGGTAAATACTATCTCATCTTCGCTTGTGGCAAAGCAGCGTTTTACAAAGTGGGTCTTTTCGTCTTTTGGATAACGAAAGACGACTATATCTCCTCTTGCTGGGCCATCACCTGTTACGAGATGTCCATTATCGTTTAGCTCAGGTAAAATTTTTACTTCAAGCCATGGAATTCTTGGTGTTGGTATACCATAAACAAATTTTTTGGCGAATAAAAAATCACCAACTAAAAGCGTGTTTTTCATCGAACCAGACGGGATAACAAAGGCTTGAGCTATGAAAAATATAACAAAAAGCACGATGATGACCGTGCCAGTCCAGCTCGAGCAAAAGTCATAAAATTTAGTAAAAAATTTTTTCATTATTACGCTCTTTTGTGGCTAGCTATCTTAGCTTGGGCTGCAAGGATTGTGTTATTTAAAAGCATCGCAATCGTCATCGGACCTACGCCGCCAGGAACAGGCGTGATGTATGAGCATTTTGGCGCAACCTCGTCAAAATCCACATCGCCTACAAGTCTGCCATCATCAAGTCTGTTTATGCCCACATCAACGACTACTGCGCCATCTTTTACCATGTCAGCCTTTAAGAAAAATGGCTTACCAATGGCTGCGACGATGAGGTCGGCATTTTTACAAATTTCTTTTAAATTTTTAGTCTTGCTGTGAGTCACGGTAACGGTTGCTGAGGCGTTTAAAAGCAAATTTGCCATAGGCTTGCCAACAATGTTGCTTCTACCGATCACCACCGCGTTTAGTCCAGCCACATCAATACCATACTCTTTTAAAATTTCCATAACTCCAAGCGGTGTGCAAGGCACAAATCCATCAAGTCCGCTAACAAGTTTGCCAACATTTACAGCGTGAAAGCCATCTACGTCTTTTGCTGGATCGATCGTTGCTAAAACGGTGTTTGTATCTATATGTTTTGGAAGTGGCAACTGCACTAAAATTCCATGGATGCTATCGTCTAAATTTAGCACATTTATAAGTGTTAGAAGCTCTGCTTGAGTTGTATTTTCGCTTAGACGGTGAGCTACGCTTTTTATGCCGTATTCGTTGCAGGCTTTTTCTTTGGCTCTAACGTATGTTTGAGATGCTTTATCTTCGCCTACTAAGATGACAGCTAGGGTTGGCTCTACGCCAAATTTTTTTAGTTCTTCAGCTCTTACTTTTACGCTTTCTTTGACCTTTAAAGATACGGCTTTGCCGTCTAAAATTTTCATATTGGATCCTTATTTAAAAGCTTTTTTAATCACAAGGGTGGTATCATACCTAAAATTAAATTAAATTTTTAAAAGAGAGGTTTATGCGGTCTGTTTTTTTGATTTTGCTTTTTTGTGTAGCGATCTTTGGTGCTGATTTTATTACAAAGACCGAGTACGCCAAGATGCTATACCTAAATCCACGTGGCATAGGATGCGACAAATGTCACGGTGTAAAGGGCGAGGGTAGTTTAATCTCCAAATACAAACACTTTGACAAAAAGGCAAACAAAACGGTTGATGATGAGCTTAGAGCGCCAAAGATAAATGATATAGATTTTGAGAGCTTTAAAGCCGCTTTAACAAAGCCAAAAGGTGTCATGCCAAGTTATTTTTTGACAGATGAGGAGACAACCATCCTTTATGAGTACATTACAAATAAGATAAATACTCCTTCAAAAGTAGCAAAAGCGCAAAATTTAAGCAAGCCAGTTGCTGCTGATACGACGCAAAAACAGCCAGAGCAATCTGCTAAAGTCGCTCCTGCTACAAAACCAGCAGAGCCAGCTAAAACTACCACGGCTAAGCCAGCTGAGTCAGCAAAAACTGCTACTACGCAAGCACCAAAGTCGCCAGTAAAACCAGTAACAAATCAAAAAGATAATCAAAAGACAAATTTAAAAACACAAAATCAAAAGGATAAAAAATGACAAATAAAGAGGCATTTAGCGAAGCCAAAAAATATATCCCAGGTGGTGTAAATTCGCCTGTTCGTGCATTTGGAAGCGTTGGCGGTGAGCCTGTAATGATCGATCACGCAAAGGGAGCTTATCTATACGACGTCGAGGGCAAAAAATATCTTGACTTTATCCAAAGCTGGGGACCGCTCATATTTGGCCACTGTGACAAAGATATCGAAGAGGCGATCATCTCTGCTGTAAAACAAGGCGTATCTTACGGCGCGCCATCTCCAAAAGAGACCGCTCTAGCAAAGCTAATATGTGATGAATTTAAACAAATAGATAAAATTCGCTTCGTTAGCTCTGGCACAGAGGCCACTATGAGCGCGATAAGAGTGGCTAGAGGGTATGCTAAAAAAGATGGTCTAATAAAATTTGAAGGCTGCTACCACGGACACAGCGACGCACTTCTTATCAAAGCAGGAAGTGGTGCTACGACATACGGCAACGCTTCAAGTGGCGGCGTGCCACAAGATGTTGTGAAAAACACTTTTTTAGCTATCTACAACGACACCGAGAGCGTAAAAGCTATCTTTGAAAATAATAAAGACAAAATAGGTGTCGTCATAATTGAGCCTATCGCAGGAAATATGGGGCTTGTGCCAGCTGATAAGAAATTTTTAGAGGAGCTTAGAGCACTTTGCGATAAATTTGGAGCTGTGCTTATCCTTGATGAGGTTATGAGTGGCTTTAGAGCTTCTCGGTTTGGATCATATCCATTTCACGAAGTGGACGCTGATCTCATTACATTTGGCAAGGTTATAGGCGGAGGTATGAACGTCGCTGCATTTGGTGGCAAGGCTGAGATAATGGACTGCTTAAGCCCAGAGGGCGCTGTCTATCAAGCAGGCACGCTAAGTGGCAACCCAGTAGCGATGAGTGCTGGTATAGCGGCTATTTCTAAGATAAATAGCGATACAAATTTATATTCTAGACTTGAAAAACTAGCTAAAAGACTAATGGACGGCTTTAAAGAGGCTGCAAAGAGCGCTGGCATCACCATCCAAACTGAGGTTCGTGGCTCGATGTTTGGCTACTTTTTTACAGATCACGTGGTAAAAAACTACGATGATGCGCTAAAGAGCGACACAAAGCTCTTTGCTAAATTTCACCAAGCGATGCTTAAGCGCGGAATCTATCTAGCTCCAAGTCAGTTTGAGACTGGATTTGTCTGCGATGCGATGAGCGAAGCTGATATCGATCTAGCGGTAAGCGCAGCTAAAGAGGCGTTTTTGGAGATAAAAGCCTAATGGCAAAATTTAAGATAAAAGATATCGTAGCGGGTGCTGAGCAGCTAAGCCTTGGCGTTTCAATCGTAGTTGCGATCTTGCTTGGCACTGGGCTTGGGTATTTTGTAAAAAAGGCTACAAATTTCACGCCAGCACTTTGGATAGGCTTTGCTATCGGCATCGCAGCTGCCATTTTAAACGTCTATAAGGCCTACAAAGCGCAGGTTAAAAGCCTAGATGAGCTAAAAGATGAAAGCAGATACAAAGGCTACACAAAAGACGATGATGAGGATGATTAGTAGGCTTTTGATTTGCTATTTTGCGCTTTGGCTAGCTCTTAGCGTGGTTGGCAAATTTATATCAAATCAATTTTTCATAAGCTCACAAATTTCATTTTTTGCCTCGCTTATCATCTTAACGGCTAGCTTTTTTGCCTATAAAAACCGCATAAATTCTAGACTAGAAAATGCAAGAGATGAAATTTTAGCCAAGATAGAAGAAGATGATGAAGATGACGAAAATTTGGCACAAAATGAGGCAAAAGAATTTAGCCTAAAGGATGAGAAAGCAAGGCTAAAAAAGCAGAGATTTTCATTTAAAGATAAGAGTTTCGCAGCAGCCTTTATGCCTTACCGCTTGGTGGCTTATGCGATACTTTTTTTTGGATTTATTTTTTTAAAAAATGAAAATTTACTAAATGTGTCTGGTTTTTTAGTTGGGCTTGCTCCGATGCCTATTGGTGCATTTATTTTTGGGCTTATGGAGAATAAATTTAATACCGCAAAGGATACTGATGGCAAGTAGCTTTAGGATCATCCGCTCGATGGGACCGCTATTTTTGGGCATGAGTTTGCTTTTTATCGGAAATGGCCTAGTTATCGCATCTTGTAGCGCACTTCTTAAGCAAAATGGAGTGGGCGAGCTAGAGATTGGGTTAATTAATACAGGCTTTTTTGTGGGTGCGTTAATTAGCACCATTACAGCTCACAGAGTCATCTCAACTACTGGCCACATCAGAGCATTTGCCATCTTTTCAGCTATTTTTGCAGTCTCAGCTATGCTTCATGCGGTAAATCAAAATTTAGTATTTTGGGCGATATTGCGTGCATTTTTGGGATATTGCTACTACGCGCTTTTGATGGTTATAGAAAGCTGGCTAAATGCAAAAATTCCAAATAAAATAAGATCTCGCGTGATTGCCTTTTATGAAGGCGTTTTTTACACGAGTTTTGGACTTGGCATTTTGATCTTAGCACTTGATCTTAATACCTTTGAAATTTTCATCATAAGCGCAGCTTTTATCATGCTCTCAAGCATTCCGTTAAATTTGATCCGTATAAATCAGCCTCAAATCCCAGAGCGTCAGCCAATAAATATTCCAAAAATTTTTGGCATAGTCCCGCTCGCTCTTGTTGGCGCGCTCATTGCAGGCTTAGCGATAAATGGCTTTTTTTCGATGGCAAGCCTTTTTGTCTTGCTTCAAGGATACGGCACAAAAGAGGCATCTTTTTTTATGACGGTTGCGATGATTGGAGGCTTTTTGGCTCAAGTTTTTATCGGTAGTTTCTCTGATAGATATGGTAGAAGGCCAGCTATTTTGCTTTGTAGTAGCGTGGCTTTAATAAGTGCGGTTTTGTTTTTGCTAAATGGCAAAAATTTGACGATTGAATATCTGCTTTCATTCTTTTTTGGAGCTGGAATTTTTTGCACATATGGACTTTCTCTGGCTAGGGCAAATGATGAGATCACAGACAAGACAAAGAGTGTGCAAGTCGCACGTGCTTTGCTATTTAGCTACTCTTTGGCTTCGCTTTTCTCACCGCTTCTTATGAGCTATGCGATGAAAATTTTTGGAGCATTTGGCTTTATCTATGTTTATTTGGTGCTTTTTGCTGGACTTATTTTATTTGCACTAACGCAAAAGACAATACCACAGCACATGAGAAAAGAGTATAACGATAGGCTCGTTGCAAGGACGGCTGGCATAGCTACTATTGAGCAAAATGGAAATTTTGCCGATAGAAAAAATAAAAAGTAAAAAATGGACGTAGGAAATTCTTTGAATATATCAAATACTTCGGTTCAAACCGGGCAAAATACTACTCAAAATGTGCCAGTTCGTAAAAATGAAGGCTCGCTTTTTAAAAATCAGCCAAGCGTACAAACGCCTAGTGAGCAAAGCGTTTCAGAGACACTTGATAATGTTGGAAAACTCGTTGCAAGAGTGCTTGATGATCTAAAAAGTGCTTCAAGTCTTAGCAAGGCTGAACAAATTTTATCTCAGGCAAAAGATACGAAAATCGCTCCAAATTTAGCCAGCGAGCTATCAGACCTTGCAAAAAGCTTAGAAGCAGAAGCAACGCAAAATGAAAATAGTGAAATAAAGAGCCTTGCACTAAAGCTAAAAGAATTTCTAAAACCAATAGCCGATCTAAAAGCTGGCTCACTAAATGATCAGATCAAAAACTCAGGCGTAATGCTTGAAGCAAATTTAAAAGATGCACTTAGTCCAGAGAAGCTTCCAAGCTCGGTTCAGAAGCTACTAAGCGATATAAAAAATCTCTCAAGCGGGAATTTACTAAATCAAATTTTAACCCTAAATGATGAAAAATTAGACAATCAAAACTCTTTTTCAAAGCTTGCTTCTATACTTGAAAAAGCGAGTAGTGACGCAAAAAATATCCTTGATAACTCAAGCATAAAAACCCTTTTAAAAGATGTTGATAAGCTTGATAGTGTGGTTAAATTTTTAGATAAAAATTTTTCAAAAGATCAAAATGGCGAGCTAGTAAAAAATCAAATAGGCAAAATGCAAAATTTCATCTCAAATTTAAGCGAGAAAGTCGCAAGCCTAGCAAATGAAAAGCTAAATCAAAATTTTGGTTTTAGCCAAAATCACAAAGAGCTAAAAACTATCCTTGATAGCATAAAAAACGATCTAAAAACGCTAAATAACATAGGCGATGAAGCAGGGCTTGTAAAAGCGTTTAATGAGATGAGTGATGTTTCAAAGGATGGCAGCTTGCAAGATAAGCTCCAAAGTGCGGCGAGACGTCTTGCTCATAGCCTAAGTCTTGCTGACGCTAAGGCAAGTTTGGCTAAAAATGAGCTAAGCGAGAGCAAGGCGCTTTTAAAGCAGTTAAATCTCGCTACAAACGATATAAATAACATTACGACTAAAAATAGTGGCGAAATTTCAAAAGTGCTAAGCCAAGATATAAAAAGTACGCTTTTAAATATCAGTGAAAAGAGTCAAAACCCACAAAGCGTAAATGCTGCAAATAAGATGATTTCGCAGATCGAGATGCATCAAATGATATCAAGCCTTCAAGGCGGGATTCAAACTTATATGCCTTATATTTGGGACGGCGTTGAGGGTGGAAATATCGCATTTAAGCAAGGCAAAAAGGATAAATTTTACGCTCAGATCGATCTAAATTTTAAGAAATTTGGACAGATAAATGTGATGGTTGGACTTATTGATAAAAGATACATCGATCTTTCGGTAGCTACGCAAACAAATGAGTTTAAGGAGCTAATCCTCTCAAACTCTAGCGAATTAAAACAAGCAATATCAAAGTTTGGACTTATAGTTTCAAACTTTAATATCAAAACTTTGTCAAAAGTAAAGCTAAATGATAGATTTAAAAAATTTGGTGGCCTTGATGTGGGCTTTGATAAGAAAATTTAATGCAAGTAAATAAGAAAAAAGCAGTAGCTCTTGGCTACAACAGATCTAAAGATAATGCTCCAAGAGTGCTGGCTAGTGGCGCTGGTGAGATAGCAAATAGAATAATTGATCTTGCAAAAGAACATGATATACCGATCAAAGAGGATCCTGATCTTATTGAAATTTTAAGCAAGGTTGAAGTTGATCAAGAAATTCCACCAAATTTATATAAAGCTGTTGCTGAAATTTTTAGCTTTTTGTATAAGATCACAAAGAAATAATCTATAAATTTGCTTAAAAATTAGCAAGGCATATAAAGAGTGGCAGGGATATTGACGATATACAAAAAGTGGCGTAAGCTAAATATTAAATTAAAATTTTAAAGGCTATTTGTGGCACAAAAATTAATATTAATAGGGGCGTCTACTGGCGGGCCTGGGCATTTAAAAAAGTTACTAAAAAACGTAAAACTAAATGGAGCTATCATCGTGATAGCCCAGCACATGAATAAAATGTTTATAAACTCTTTTGCTATGCAAATCGGAAAAGAGTGTGGCTTGGATGTTGAAATTTTAAATGAGAGGAAAATTTTAAAAGAAAATACCGTATATGTCTGTGAACAAAATGTAGTGGTGTCGCCAAATTTACCAATTAGCGCAAAGCCAAATACAGAAGAAAAGACTATATATACGCCAAATGTTGATGTGCTGTTTAAATCTGGAGTTGGAATTTGTAAAAGCGCAAATGTCCTAGCTATCTTGCTAACTGGCATAGGAGACGATGGTGCATCTGGGCTTGATAAGCTTTATAAGGCTGGAGCAAAATGTATAGCTGAAAATGAAGAGAGCGCGATAGTTTATGGTATGCCAAAACGTGCAAAAGAGCTAAATCAAAGCTTAAAATCATTAAATCTAACTATGATAAAAAAAGAGCTGGAGGATTTTTTAAATGCTATTAACTAATGACGCAAAAGATACAAAAACAATGCAAACAAATACTTCACAAGATATGGATAGTTTTAATGAATTTATGAATGTTATCAAAACTCTTTGCGGAGTTGATCTGGAGCCAAAAAGAGATATCACATTGCAGCGAATTACCATTTTTATTAGAGATCGCCAGATAAAAAGCTTTAAAGATCTTGTTTCAATGATAAGATATAACTCAAGCTTACGACAAGACATTTTAAATTTAGTAACTGTAAATGAGACTTATTTTTATAGAGAGTTACCTCAACTTAAAGATGTGATCTATTACGCAAAGGAGCTTGGAGGAGCTAGAATTTTGTGTGCTCCTTGCTCTACTGGAGATGAGTCATATTCGCTCGCGATGCTTGCTTATGAGATGGGATTTAAACAGCATGAAATTTCAATCGTAGGTATAGACATAAACTCAGAAGCCATAGCAAGCTGTCAAAATGGTATTTTTAGTGAGAGGAGCTTGCATAGATTAAGCGATTTTCAAAAAGAGAGATTTTTTACAAAAGTCGATGATAAATTTAAGATAAAAAAAGAAATTTTACCAAGGTGTGAGTTTAAAATTTTAAATGTTTTTGATGATGCTATTTTTAATCTAGGAAAATTTGATATTGTGCTTTCAAGAAATATGATGATCTATTTTGATGATGATTTTAGATTAAAATGCGTTGAGAGGCTTCATAAATTGCTTAAGCCAGACGGTAGGCTTTATGCTGGGCACGCTGATCTTGTGCCTTACACTCCAGCTTATGAAAAACGCTTTTCAAATGGAACTACCTACTATCTAAAAAAATAAAAATTTGCCAAGTCGCCTTTTAACTTGGGCGACTTAATTTAAAATCAATCACCTTATTTTGTAGCTTTTTAATACGATGTGATAGTAAAAAGCCCCTACAAAAAAGAGGCTTCCCATAAAACTCGCAATCATCTCAACGCTAAGTCCAATATCATAAAGCAGACCAATGATAAATGAAATGAGAGCGCTAAAGCCAAGAAAAACCATATCGTTATATGCAATCACTCGGCCATAAAATTCTTTTTTGCAGTTTTGCTGAAGCATCGTATAGGTGTAGCTCCAAAGACTTGATGTGCAAAATCCAGCGAAGATAATGCCAATAAGCGATAGATAAAAATTCCAAAGCGATAAAGCCCAAATAATGATACCAAGGCCTTGACCGATATATACGAAAATAAGCGTGTTTTTATTTATAAATTTACTAAGTATGGCTGGAGCAAACATAAGCGAAATGGATCTTGAAGTATTTAATAGTCCTATAATTAGTGATGTCGAGAGTAAATTTGCATATTTGTAATCAGCCAAAAGTGCGATCAATGCGTCATAAGCGGTAATGCCAACAAAGGCGTGCAAGAATATAAGATGCACGATGAGTCTATTTTCTTTTAAATATTTAAGCCCATTTTTGAGCATTTTTAGTGGTTTTTCTATAAATTCTGGCTTTAAACCTTGTAAATTTAAAAAATATAAAAATCCAAAGCTAAGAATGTATAGTATGCCATCAAGCAAAAAGGCGCTTTTTATCCCAAAAAAGTGTATATAAACTCCAGCCAGCCCCATGCCAGCAGTGTATGAGACTGCCCAGATGATAGAGTGGATCTCGTTTGCGAGTTTGAGATTTTCTTTGCTTAAAATTTTTGGCAGCACGCTCATTTCCACTTGAAAGTACATTCCTCCAGTGCCATTTCTAACAAAAATGATAAGTAAAAGTAACCATAAAAAATCAAGTGAGTCTATAAAAAGAAGCATGAAAACGCTTATCGTCTCAACTGCCATCATGATGACAAGCATCGGTTTTGGGCTAAATTTATCAACTAAAATCCCACTAAATGGAGCTATAACAACACCTGGGATAAATGCCATCGCTGCACTTAGTGTGATCGCCCAAACAGGAGCGTCAAGCTTGATAAGAAGTGTAAAAATACCTGTGTGCGAAAACCATACGCCAAAATAGCATATAAGCTGAATGATGCTTAAGAGGCGAAAATTTTTCTCTTCTTTTAAAAGTTTAAGATATTCTTTCAACTTATTGATTCCACATTAGCGTTATTTGCTCTATCTTTGTTTCATCTGGTATATCGTTTAAGCTTGTTATCTCTTTGGCAAGTGGATTTTTTAGTGTGATTAGCATATCGTGGCTATCTATTTTTAGATAGATATTGTTTTTATCGCTACTAAATTTAGAGATAACGAGAGAATTTTTTATATCTTTGAAATTTGATTTAAGGCTGATATTTTCTGGAGTTTTAAACTCGTTTGAATAAATTTCAATGCTTGTGATAATGCCATTTAGCAAGGTGTATTCAAAAATTCTTTCATTTTTGTTTGTTACGATGTAGCTGTTTTCTTTTTTTGTGTTATCTCGTTTTATGTTTTTTGAGCCGTAAATTTTTATCACATCTCTATTTGCTGATTCGTTTGTCAGCTCTGCAAAAAAGCCTTTGCCAAAGAGATTTTTTTGATCTTTATCTTTTTTATATCGTCCGCTTATGTGAGCATTTTTACAAATTTTATCGTTTGATACTAGAAAAATTGCATTATTTATCCTGTGTATGCTTAGAGCAATGCCTTTTTCATCTAAAAGGTAAAAAATTCCTTTGTCGTAAAGTAGCTCAGAGCTAAACTCGCAAAGTGGCGAGCCATTTTTTAATGATGAATAAAAACTTATTTTCGCACCATTTTTACTTGGCACGATTACGATATCTAAAAAGTTATCTTTGTTTTTAAATTTATAAAATTTAGCAAAAAAACTATCTTTGTAAGCTTTATTTACTGGCTCAAAATTATAAATTTGAGCTAGCACACCAACTCGCTTATTTTTCTTGTCATCAAGTTGAAGAAGGGAATTTTTATTTGGTGCAAAGTAGCTAAGATTGCCATTTTCATCTTTTAAAATGATAGCACTATCATCAACATCAAATGTGCCATTTTTTTCAACTAAGCTTACTTCTTTATCCATAGTAAGCATTGTTTTTGTGTAGGTTTTGTCTTTATTTAACGTGATGATAGTTTTTATACCTTCGCAGTTTGGGCAAGGCAAAATAGTGTGAAAACTACTATAAATTGAGTTTGGAAGTATTAGCTTTTCTGGCTTTTTGGGTGTATCTGCCTGAACTAGCGGTTTGTCTTCTTTTACTGTATTTTGTGTGTTTTGTTTTGGCTCTAAATTTTCATTTTTTGCGCAGCCAAGGATGAAAAATGAGATAAGTATGGCAAAAAGATATTTCATTTGCAACTCCTTAAAAATTGCAAAATTATATCATTTTGCCTTTAAAATTTATTTTACGCGTTTAAAGATGTATTTATCTTTTAGCTCGCCAGTGACCTCTTTTTGATCCATATCTAGCATTTTTAGGTTCTCGCCTTCTATTTTATAAAAGCTCTTTTCTTTATACTCATCAATCGTTGTTATCACACCATTTTTGATCGAGTATTTGCCTTTACTAACGGCTTTGTAGTTGTCTTTTGACTTGTAGTTCATCACACTTTCAAATGTGCCGTCCTTTTTTAGTATAAGGGTTGAGTCTATACCCATGCAGCTAGCGCAAGGTAAAAATGCTTTATAAGTGCCCTCGATGCTACTAATTGGAGCTTCGCAGCTGCTTTTTACTTCACATTTGCCTTGTGGGACGTTTGCGTTTTGGCTAGATGAGGCACAACCTGCTAAAAGTAGAGCCGCACTTAGTGCAAATATAAAATTTTTCATGCTAATCCTTTTTGAAAACAAAATTTAAAATGTATTATAATACTTAAGAAAATAACAAATTATAAATTAAAGGAGTAAAAATGCAAATCGAAGCATTTGGCGTTTTAGTCGTAGTTCTGGTTATCTTTGCGTTCTTGTTTTTAAAGGCTGGCATCAAGATCGTCTCACAAGCTGATAATCTACTCATCGAGCGACTTGGTAAATTCCACAAAGTGCTTGATGGCGGATTTCACATAATCATCCCATTTGTCGATCAAATAAGAGCGATCATTACCGTAAAAGAGCAGCTTGTAGACATCACAAAACAGCAAGTCATCACAAAAGATAACGTAAATATAAGCGTCGATGGTATCGTCTTTTTAAAGGTGTTTGATGCAAAAATGGCGGTTTATAATGTCGATAACTACAAGCGTGCCATTGCAAATTTAGCCATGACAACGCTTCGTGGCGAGATAGGTGCGATGAATCTTGACGATACACTAAGCTCACGTGACCGCCTAAATGCCGCACTTCAAGTGGCTCTTGGCGACGCTGCTGGCAACTGGGGTGTAAAGATCATGCGTGTAGAAATTTCTGAAATTTCTGTCCCACTTGGCATCGAAGAGGCGATGAATATGCAGATGAAAGCTGAGCGCGAAAAACGTGCGATCGAGCTAAAAGCCTTGGCTGAAAAAGAGGCTTTAATTCGCAACGCCGAAGCGCTAAAACAAGAAAAAGTGCTTCAAGCAGAAGCGATCGAGCGTATGGCTGATGCGAAAAAATACGAGCAAATCGCTATCGCAACGGCTCAAAAAGAGGCTATGGATATGATAAATGATAGCATGAGCAAAAACGCAAATGCGGCAGAATTTTTGCTCGCGCGCGATAGAGTAGGGGCATTTAGCGAGCTAGCTAAAAATAACTCAAAAGATAAAATTTTAGTTCCTTACGAGTCGACTGAGCTTATTGGTTCACTTAGCGTTTTGAAAAATTTCCTAGCTAAGGATAAGGCGTGATCAGCCCTTTTATAATGATAGCAATCGGTGTGGTTTTATGCATCACCGAGTTTATCTTTTTCTCGTTTTATTTGCTATTTTTTGGCATAGCTTTTATCGTAGTTGGAGCTATAAATTTTGGTTTTAGTCTTGCTTGGAGCTATCAAATTTTAATTACGGCAGTGATTGCGATCGTGCTCCTTGTGCTTTTAAAAGCGCCGTTAAAGAGTAAATTTATGTCCAGAAAAGAGAGCTTTAACGAGGAATTTTTAGACGAAGCCGGCGTTGGCGAGATCAGAGAAAATATGGTCTATTTCAAAGGTACACTTTGGAAATATGACGGAAATTTAGCTAATGGAGAGAAAGTGACGGTTCTTGGCACCAAAGGTGACAAGGTGATATTAAAATAAAAGTGCCATTTGGCACTTTAGTTATTTTGCGTGAGCTGGGCAGCCTTGCATGTCGCCGTGCATTGAGCCTTGCATCGCCCCTTGCATGCCATGATGTGGGCAGCTTGGCATATTTTCTTGCATCATTTTTTGATGATGAGAACAACCGCAACCTTCATGGCTTGCTGGCTTTGGCTCATTTTTAGCACAACCAACTAAAAATAGTCCGCAAATAACGGCAAATACTATCTTTTTCATAACTTGCTCCTTTAAAGAATTTCTCACATTTTAGCCTTTAAAAATTAATTTTTCATAACGCTTGATTTATCATATTTAAAAGCATTTTTGGCTAAACTCTCGCCCAAAAATAAGCAAAATAAAAGGTTAAATTTGAAAAGACTTAGTGTAAATGAGGCCATCGATCTTATAGAAAATGCACCGCTTCACGAGCTTGGCAAGATGGCACTAGCTAGAAAAAAAGAGCTTCATCCAGATGGCATAACGACCTTCATCGTAGATCGCAACATCAACTATACAAATGTCTGCTGGGTGGATTGTAAATTTTGCGCATTTTACCGTCACGCAAAAGAAGAAGACGCTTATGTGCTAAGTTTTGAAGAGATCGGCAAGAAGATCGAGGAGCTAATCGCCATTGGTGGTACTCAAATTTTATTTCAAGGTGGCGTTCATCCAAAGCTAAAGATCGAGTGGTACGAGGAGCTTGTTGGCTACATCAGCAAGCACTATCCAAGCATCACGATACATGGCTTTTCTGCCGTTGAGATCGACTACATCGCAAGAATTTCAAAAATTTCTACAAAAGAGGTCTTAAGACGCCTAAACGAAAAGGGCTTATACTCGATGCCAGGGGCTGGAGCGGAGATTTTAAGCGACCGCGTTCGCGACATCATTGCCCCTAAAAAGTGTGACACTGCAGACTGGCTTCGCATACACAAAGAGGCGCACGAGCTTGGCATGAAAACGACTGCTACGATGATGTTTGGTACGGTTGAGAGCACTCGCGAGATCGTGGAGCACTGGGAGCACATCAGAAATTTACAAGATGAAACGGCTGGATTTAGAGCCTTTATACTTTGGAGCTTTCAAGGGCTAAATACAAAACTCATGCAAGAATTCCCTGAGATCAAAAAGCAAAGCTCAAATGTCTATCTAAGGCTTCTTGCGGTTTCAAGGCTCTTTTTGGATAACTTTAAAAATATCCAAAGTAGCTGGGTCACGCAGGGTAGCTACGTAGGTCAACTAGCGCTTCTTTTTGGTGCAAACGACCTTGGTAGCACAATGATGGAAGAAAACGTCGTAAAGGCCGCAGGCGCAAGCTTTAGGATGAATCAAGATCAGATGATCGAGCTTATAAAAGATGTCGGAGAAATTCCAGCTAAGCGCAACACAAACTATGATATTTTGGAGAAATTTTAGATGAAAATTTTAGATATCAATGTAAAAAATGTAAAAATCCCAGTCGTTTTTGAAAGCTCAAAAGCGATGCCAGTAGTGAGCTTAAAGCTAGTTTTCAAAGCAGCTGGTAGCTCGCAAAATGGCAAGCTAGCAGGCCTTGCAAGACTAAGTGCAAATTTGCTAAACGAGGGCGATATGAAGCTAGGCTCGGCTAAATTTGCCAAAGAGCTTGAAGTAAGGGCGATCAGCCTAAATGCAAGCTGCGGCTTTGAGACATTTTGCATCGATATAAACTGCTTAAAAGAGCACTTTGCCTTTGCGTGTGGCAAGCTAAAAGAGCTACTGCTCGCTCCAAATTTGACAGAAGAAATTCTAAATAGGTGCAAAAACGTCACACTTGGCGAGATCGCAGCAAATGAAAATGACTTTGACTACTTAGCAAGGCAGGGACTTTTTGAGCTTTTATACCCAAAAAGTGTGCTTGCTCAGCCAAGTATTGGCACTAAAAAGAGCGTAAAAGCGATCACGCTTGAAGATGTAAGCAAATTTTTAAACGAGCATTTAGACCTTTCAAATTTGCTTTGCGTGCTAGGTGGCGACATCGACGAGAAACAGACAAAAGAGCTTGCTAGTGTTTTAGAGATACTAAAACCTGGCAAGGTGCGAAAGTTAGAGCGCTTTAGTCCAAGCAACAAGTGCGAAAGTAGCGAGATCATCAGGCAAAGCGAGCAGGCATACATCTACTTTGGAGCGCCATTTTATGTAAAACCTGAAGAAAAATACAAGGCCACAGTGGCGACATTTATCTTGGGCGAGGGTGGCTTTGGCTCGAGGCTCATGGAGGAGATCCGCGTAAAAAGAGGTCTTGCATACAGTGCCTACGCTAGAAATTTGCTAAATTTCTCTTACAGCCAGCTTTATGGCTACATGCAGACAAAAAATGAGAAAAAAGATGAGGCTATCGCCGTTATAAAAGAGGAAATTTTAAAATTTAGTAAAAAAGGCGTTAGCAAGGCCGAGCTTGAGCAGGCGAAGAAATTTTTACTTGGCTCGTTGCCGCTTAGACTTGAGACGCTATTTAAGCGCCTCGACATCGCGCAGGGCGAGTTTTATGAGCATGGCGAGCTTGGGGCATTTTTAAAGGACCTTGATAAAATTTCAGCCCTTTCGCTAAGCGAGCTAAATAGCTTTATAAAAGCCCACGTAGAGATCAATCAGCTAAGTTTTTGCGTCCTAAAAAATGAAATTTGAAGCAAGCGACAGAGCAAAACTTCTAAAAATAGGCGTGCTTAGCCTGCTTGACCTTGCTCTAGTGCTGCCAAAGGGCTTTGAGGATACGACTATCGCTAAGAGCCCAAGAGAGGGGCAGGTCTGCATAAACGTAAAGATCACTTCGCTAGCCTCGCGCCCTGGCATGCTAACAACACTTGCCTTTTGCGAGCAGTGGCAAAGTAGCGTAAAGATCGTCATTTTTAACGCAAAGTCTTGGCACTACGGCGCTTTTAAGACGGGCAAAGAGATGGCAATATATGGGCTTTGCTCCTACGCCTTTGGCTCATGGCAGATAGTAAATCCAAAAATCACCACAAAAATAGGTCAGATCGTGCCTAAATTTAAGACCGAGCTAAAAGACGAAGAGCTAAAAAAACTCATCTTAAAATATCTAAATTTACAAAATTTAATGGCCGAAGGTTTAAATGAAAAAGAGGCTAAATTTCTAGCTGATCTGCAAAGGCTAGATGATCAAAGCGTGCAAATTTTATATCGCCTAAAAAATGATGGCGAGGGTTTAGAAATTTTAAAATTTGTAGAAATTTTTAACTACATAAAAAAGCTAAGTGCCAAAAAAACCTACTTTAAAAGCCCAGAAATCAAGCTTTTTGACATAAGCTCTTGGCTTAAGAGTTTGCCATTTACGCCGACAAATGACCAGCTAAATGCAATAAATGATATCAGAGACGACCTTAGTGCTGTGCAGGCAAAAAGGCGCGTCATAATGGGCGACGTGGGAAGTGGCAAGACATTAGTGATCCTAGCAGCTGCTCTTAGCGTATATCCGCAAAGTGCCATTTTGATGGCGCCAACAAGCATCTTAAGCGAGCAAATTTATGACGAAGCAAAGAGGTTGCTACCTGCTTTTATGAATGTGATGCTAGTGCGAAGCGGGGAGAAAAAGATAGACTTTAGCGGGGTAAATTTGATCATCGGCACGCATGCACTGCTATTTCACGAGCTGCCAAACTCACCGCTTGTCATGGTCGATGAGCAGCACCGCTTTGGCTCAAATCAGCGCAAAAAGATAGAAGAGCTTGCCTCAAACGAGGACGAGCGAGCAAATTTCGTGCAGTTTTCAGCTACACCGATACCTAGGACGCTAAGTTTAATCCAGTCTGAGATCGTAAATTTTAGCTTTTTAAAGCAGATGCCATTTAAGAAAAATATAACGAGCCAAATTTTAGGCGCTAGCGAGTTTGGCTTTTTGCTAACTCACATCAAAAAGCAGCTTGCGGGCGGCTTTCAGGTGGTTATCATCTATCCGCTAGTTGAGAGCAGCGAGAGCTCAAACTACCAAAGTCTAAGCGAGGCGCAGGGCTTTTGGCTAAAGAATTTCAAAAATGTCTTCGTTACGCACGGCAAGGACAAAGAGAAAGAGGAAATTTTAAGGCGGTTTAGAGAAGAGGGTGAAATTTTGCTCTCAACCACCGTTGTTGAGGTTGGTATTTCTCTGCCAAGGCTAAATACCATCGTCATCGTGGGGGCTGAGCGGCTAGGCCTTGCCACGCTTCATCAGCTAAGGGGCAGAGTAGGGCGAAACGGTGGCGATGGATACTGTTTTTTGTTTACTAAGCTAAAAGAGACGCCAGCTAGGCTAAAAGAATTTTGCGCGACAAATGACGGCTTTAAGGTGGCTGAGCTTGATCTTAAAAACCGCCAAAGCGGCGATATACTAAACGGCTTTGTACAGCATGGAGCGACATTTAACTTCTACGACTATGAGGATGATATCACACAGGCTGCAAAGGCTAGAGTGGCGGCACTTGCTAAAAATAATGCCTAGTTGCTTTTAGCTTAATCTAAATTTTTGATTTTTTTACCGGCTCTTTTGGATTGTTTAAATTTTTTATAATTTATCGAATTTAAAGTAAGTGCCAAGGTTAAGCTTTTTAAAATTTATAAAATTATTTTTCTACTCTGTGCTCTTTGCATACATTCTCGCATGGTATGCCGTCACGATCACGGTCAAACCCACTGCGTCCACAGTTTCTTAGATAGTGATATGCTTCTTCGCAACTTTTCATCTCTTTGCAGTAGCGTTTAGAACAATCAAATTTATCCGCCGCGTTTGCCATCAATGCAAAAAATAAAATCAAAACTACTTTTTTTATTTTTACTCCAAAGGCAGTATTAAATAAGAAAAATAATACAAAAAAGCGCTCTCAAAAGAATTTCTCTTTTGAGAGTATAAATTTAAAGAGGATATGTTAAACAGCACTCTCTTTTTACTTCGTCGATGTAGCTCACGTTTAAATTTAGTCCGTAAAGCTTGCTTAAATTCTCACTTCTAATGATCTCATCAACCGTGCCAAATCCAACCTCGCCATCACCCTTTACAAGAGCGACATATCCGCCAAGAAGCACGGCAAAGTCAGGGTTGTGAGTGGTTAGCACGACCGAGTAGCCAAGCTCTTTTAGCCATTTGACGGTACGTAGGAATTTATACTGGTTGCCAAAGTCAAGCGCGCTAGTTGGCTCGTCAAATATGATCATCTTTGGCTGCGCAGCCATCGCACGAGCGATCATACACATCTGCTTTTGACCGCCACTCATCTGCGTGATGAAGCGATCCTCAAGATACTCGATCTCGAGCTTTTTAGTGTAAATTCTAGCGATCTCTTCGTCCTCTTTGCTAGGTCTTGCAAAGATGCCAAGGTGCGCCGCGCGACCCATCGTGATAAACTCAAGTCCGGTGTAGTCATACTCTGTAACTTCGCTTTGAGCCACGTACGCCATGATCTTAGCGCGCTCTTTGTTGCTTAGACTATCTACGTTTTTGCCATCAAGAAAGATCTCTCCTGAAACTGGCTTTAGTGAGCCGCTTATTAAGCCTAAAGTTGTTGATTTGCCAGCTCCATTTCGACCAAGTATGGTTAAAATTTCCCCAGCGCCTATCTTTAAATTTACATTTTCTAGTTTGCCAGCCCCATTTGGGTAGCTAAAGTTTAAATTTCTAACTTCAAGCATCATGCAACCTTTTTATTTCGCCATAAAACCCAGACGAAAAATACCGTGCCGATAAAGCCAGTAAGTACGCCAAGAGGCACTTCGCTCACGCTTATGCTGCGCGCTAGAGTATCGACAAATAGCAAAAATATCGCACCCATAAATATGCTTGCAGGCATGCTTTTTATGTTATTTGCGCCAACTAGCATGCGCGCTAAGTGAGGCATGAGAAGTCCCACCCAAGCGACTATGCCACTTATGCAGACGCTGCAGGCTGTTAGAAGCGTAGCGCAGATGATGATGACAGCGCGCTCAAATGAGACATTTACGCCTAGTCTAGCCGCACTCTCGTCGCCAAGAGAGAGCAAATTTATACGCCAGCTCATGGCGATTAGTAAAATGGCGCAGATGATCATCACTGGAGCTATGTATTTTAAGTTGTCACTATCGAGCTTTGCAAGGCTACCAAGCTGCCAATAAACAATGTCAGGCAGCTTTGTCTCAGGGTCGGCGACATACTTTAAAAAGCCGATCACTGAGCCCATAAGGCCGCTTACGATGATACCAGAAAGAACTAGCATAAGCGTGCTCGTGCGACCCATCATCTTTGGTATGGCTAGCGTGATAGCAACGGCTGCTAGGCCAAAGCCAAAGGCAAAAGCCTGCACCCAAAATAGCGATAGATCAAAGATGATAGCAGTCGCAGCCCCCACGCAAGCGCCTGCTGAAACGCCTAGAAGATCAGGGCTAACTAGCTGGTTTTTAAAGACGCCTTGATAGGCCGCACCACTCACGCTAAGAGCGGCTCCAACAAGGATGGCTGCGATGATGCGTGGGATGCGTAAATTTTCTATCACATTTGTGATGTTGCTAGCTGCGCCATCTCCAAAACCAAAGCTGTGAGCCAGCACGCTAAAGACGTCGTTAAATGGTATGTAAAATCTACCAACGCCCAGTGCGACAAAGGCGCAAAGAAGCGTTAGTAGAGCTAAAAAGATAACAACTATTGAAAAATTTGCGTTTTTCATATCTTACTTGCTGCTACCGTCTGGATTTAGACCTTTTAGGATATAGCCGTACTCTGTGTCGCTAAGATCGTGATTTAAGAACTCTTTATAAAACTCTTTTGTTTTTGCTTTTATATCGACATCTTTAAATAGATCTGATTGGATAGTCTTTGCTGCCCATAAAATTTGAAGCACGTTTTCAGCGCCATATCTATCCCAGCTAAATACACCTTTTGGGTTGCCGTAAATTTTGCCGTTTTTAACAGCGTTTGAGCCAGAGAATGCAGGGTGCTCTTTTATCTTTTTGATCTGTGCATCTGTGTCATTGCCGCCAACGATGATGATATCAGGATTTGCATTGATGATCTCTTCTGCGCTAACTTCGATCATTGAGCCCTCAGTTTGGATAGCATTTACACCGCCACCTAGCTTGATCCAAGTGTTTTGGATAGTGTTTGTACCATCAATTTTTAGCAAATTCGCTCCGCCAAGAAGGTGAAGTACTTTTGGACGTTTAGCGTCAGGAATGTTTTTTGTTCTTGCTGTTACAAACTCAGAGTTATCGTGGATTTTATTAGCAAGTTTTTCAGCTTTTTTTCTAGCGTCATCAGTGCCTATGACTTCAGCTGTTGCGTAGATGCTTTTCTCCATATCTGGATAGTCTCTAAAGATCAAATTTACCGCGCTAAAGCCGTTTTTGATAAGTTCATCTTGGTAGTTTTTGCTTGATACCACGATAACATCAGGAGCAAGTTTAACAAGCTCTTCGATCTGAAGGTCTTTGCCATTTAGTGCAGCTGGCAAATTTTTAAGTTTTGGATAGACGTGCTCAAACCACTTGTTGGTTTTGATCAGATCAGTTGTGGCTACAACTTTATCCATGCCACCAAGTGCTAGGATGATCTCGTTGTTTGCATTCCACAGTGCTGCGATCTTCTCAACCTTCTCAGGCACGCTTACTTTGACACCTTTCATATCTGTGATGCTTCTAGCAGACTCAGCAGCGCTTAGACTAAGAGCCATAAATAGTGAAGCAACAAGGCTAAATTTAGCTACTTTATGCATAAAATTTGTTTGCATATTTTTTCCTTTATTTTTGAAGTATAAACATGTATGTTAATAATATTTATATTAATTCTATGTAAATTTTGCATATACATTATGAAGAATTTGCATATATTGTAAATTCTTATAAAACTAATGGGATAAATTCTCTCCTCTTATTGACATATGTCATTATTTGCTTTTTTAAAATGAGATAAACTTCGCCTTAAAATTTTTAAAAAAAGGAGAATCAATGCGTGAATACAAAAAGTATTGGCTAGCACTTGTTGCAGTACTAGTAATTTGCTTTAGTATTTTAGGCTACTACGGCGTTGAGGTTTATAGAAGCTCGCCACCAGTTGTAAATTTTACAGATGAGAATGGCAATGTCGTTATCGACAAAGAGAGCATCTATAAAGGTCAAGAGGCCTGGCAAAGCATAGGAGGTATGCAAGTTGGCTCTGTTTGGGGACACGGCGCATATCAAGCACCTGATTGGAGCGCGGACTGGCTTCACAAAGAGTTAGTTATATTTTTAGAGTTAAAAGCAGATGAAATTTACCACTCAAAATATGCTGACTTAAATGATGAGCAAAAGGCAAATCTAAAAGTTCTACTTAAAAAAGAGTACCGAGAAAATGGCGTAAAAGACGATAAGATCGTACTTAGCAGCGATAGATTAAAGGCTATGAAACAAGTAAGCCAAGAGTATTCATCACTTTTTGGAAATGACCCTAAGTTTAAATCTTTAAGAGAAGCTTATGCGATGAAAGAAAATACTCTTCCAAATGCTTCTGATAGAGATGATCTTAATAACTTTTTCTTCTGGTCAGCCTGGGCAACCGCAACAAACAGACCTAACAGCGATGCTACATACACAAACAACTGGCCACATGAGCCACTAATCGATAATGTACCAACAAGCGAAAATATTTTTTGGTCAATTGCAAGCGTTGTAATACTTATTGCTGGTATTGGATTTCTTGTTTGGTTTAGCTCTTTTTATGGCAAAAAAGATGATGAAAAGTTGGAAGCTATTAGCGAAGATCCACTTAGTAAATTAAGCCTAACTCCATCTCAAAAAGCTCTTAAAAAATATCTTTTTGTGACTTTGGCTCTTTTTGCATTCCAAATTTTAATAGGCGGCTTTACAGCTCACTATACAGTCGAAGGACAAGAATTTTACGGTATAAATTTATCAGCTTATATTCCTTATTCACTTGCTAGAACATGGCACATTCAGGCTAGTATTTTCTGGATTGCGACAGGATTTTTAGCAGGCGGTCTTTTCTTAGCACCTATTATAAATGGCGGTAAAGATCCAAAATTCCAAAAGCTTGGCGTAGATTTATTATTTTACGCACTATTAATCCTTGTAGTTGGCAGTTTTGCTGGCGAGTATTTAGCGATCGCAAATATTATGCCTATAAATTTAAGCTTCTGGTTTGGACATCAAGGATATGAATATATCGAGCTTGGACGTGTTTGGCAAATTATTTTATTTGTTGGCCTTGTTATTTGGATGCTACTTTTACTTCGCGGATTTATTGGCGGATTTAAGAACAAAGGTGACAAAAATTTACTTGCTATCTTCGCAGCTTCTGCTGTTGCAGTTGGATTATTTTACGGAGCAGGATTATTTTACGGCCAAAGAAGTCCACTTCCAGTGATGGAATACTGGCGCTGGTGGGTTGTACACCTTTGGGTTGAAGGCTTTTTTGAGGTCTTTGCTACCGCTTCACTTGCTTTTGTGTTTGTTAGTCTTGGTCTTGTTTCAAAGAGATTTGCTACGTTTTCAACACTTGCGAGTGCATCACTTTTCTTAGTAGGCGGAATTCCAGGAACTTTCCACCACTTATATTTTGCGGGCACTACAACACCGATAATGGCAGTTGGCGCTAGCTTCTCAGCACTTGAGGTAGTTCCTCTTGTATTGCTTGGAGCTGAAGCTTATGAGCATTACAGACTTCAGTTTGCTCAAACTTGGGCTAAGACATTAAAATGGCCACTTTACTGCTTTATCGCAGTTGCTTTCTGGAATATGCTAGGTGCTGGTGTATTTGGATTTTTAATCAATCCTCCGATTTCACTATTTTATATCCAAGGCCTAAATACGACTCCAGTTCACGGACATGCTGCGCTATTTGGTGTTTATGGATTTTTAGCACTTGGATTTGTTTGGCTAGTAGCTACTTATCTATTCAAAGGTCAAGAATTTGACGAGAAACTTATGAAAGTAGGTTTTTGGGGCTTAAATATAGGCCTTATGCTAATGATCGTGCTTTCACTACTTCCAATAGGAATTTATCAAGCATTTGCAAGCCTAGAGCATGGTATGTGGTATGCAAGAAGCGCTGAGCTTTTACAACAATCACACTTGCAAAATTTAAGATGGGTAAGAATGATTGGTGATACGATTTTAATAATCGGTGGAATCAGCTTCCTTGCACAACTTCTAAAATTTATGCTTAATAAAAAAGCTTAAAATTAAAGGGGTGTTTTGCCCCTTTATTAAGCTATCTTTTCATAAAATAACGCAAATTTAAAAGGAAAGAAATGATTATATTTTTTAAAAGAATTTGCGTTATTTTTATCGTACTCTTACACTCTTTTTTGGCTCTTGTAGTTGATTATTCGTTTCCACACTATGCAAATGTGCAAATAACAGGTGGCGATGTCAAACGTATGGACAAAGATGGCATCATCGATGCTAAAAATCCGGCAGATGGCCCTACCAGAGATGTTTATTTTATCTACACTAAAGATTCTAATAATTCAAATAAAGTCATGGCTTATAGAAATGAAGATACTGCATGGAGTTTTCCGTTTTATTTTAAATTTAACTCAGCTGATGTACAAGCCAAGGCTCAAGGCTTTGCAAATAGCGATAAAAACGTAACTGTAAAATATTATGGATATAGAATTTCTATGCTTCAAGAATTTAGAAATGTCATCTCGCTAAAAGAAAGCGGCACTGATACTAGTTGGCCGGTAGCTAGCTATGTATTTTACTTTATCTTGTTTATCTCGCTAATCATTTGGATAAGAAAGATAAATAAGGCCTTTAGACCAAAAACTAGTGAAAATTTAGAGAAATAGATAGTATTTGTTTTAGTTATTTGATATTTTAAAAATCAAAAAGAGAGCTTTGTCTCTCTTTTATCTTTAAAAATTTCTAGTACTATCAAGCATTTTTAGCTCGTTTGCTCTGCTATATTATTTACCACATTCATCTACGTTTTTCCAGCTTGTAAAGTAAAATTCCACATCCAGATGCTTAAAATTATTTTTAAGAAAATCGCCCACTTTTTTTATGGCATGTAATTCTTTGCCTTGCCATTCATCAGTTGTAACCTAGTTTATGTCGTTAAATTTAGTTTGCCAAGATCTTCTAAATGTGGCTCATATGAAAGCCACATTGTATCTACATCTATCTTATGCAAGGATATCTATTCTATTTTTGAAAATTTAAAGCCATTTGCTGGCGTAGCAGTTTTTGTAACAAGATTTCTTAGATTTCAGAAAGAAATTTTATAGTGAATTAGCATAAATTTTAGGGGCAAAGCTGCCCCTATTTTTAGTAAAGACCAAAAGTTCCGTCTGTTCTTTTGTAGATGACGCGCATTTTGGCATCGACATCGTTAAATACGTAAAATTGTTTATCGCTTGATTTTAGCTTATCGAGTGCTTCTTCTACCTCAAGAGGTTTGTAAATTTCAAGCTCCATAGGCACGATCTCTTCGACACCTTCGATCTTTTCTTCGCCTATTCTCGAGCGAAATTCTTTATCATCAGCCTTGCCTTTTACTGTAAATTTCTTATCGTGCTCTCTTCTTAAAACTTTTGAAGCCTTTTCGATAGCAAGATCGATCGCTGCATAGAGATCTTTATCTTTTTGGCGAACGACTATCGTGTCTTTGTGAGCCATATTTAGAGAAAATTCTGCATTAAAGCCCTTTTTACCTTGCTTTTCATCCGCTCCTACTACGCATCTTGCTGAGATGATGTCAAGGTTGTACTTGCCAAGGGTGTCAAAAGCGTCTTGGATGTAGTTTTTGATGGGCTCTGTTAGCTCAAATTGTTTTCCTACAATGCTTATGTTCATCGCAATCTCCTTTATAGAAAGTAAGATGATTATAACACGACGAAACTAAAAGCAAATTAAAGTAAAATATTTATAAAATTTTAAAGTTTCTGAAGAGTTCGTTTGTGAAAATTTATAGGATTTGGCGTTTTTTTATCTTTTGATGTTACAAAAACATCAAAGATCATGTTGCCAGTACTTGCGACTTCGTTTGTTCCTGGCATGATGGTCGGTGGAGTGCATATACCGATATCGCCAAAGTAAGTTATTTTTACTTTAAAGTCGAACATATCGTTAAATTCCCCATTTACTTTATCTAAGCATTTGTTTGAGAAATCAGTTCTAAAAATTTCAAACATCGCATACTCTGCTGCTGCTTGAGCAACGAGTTGTGCTTGCTCTCTTAGATAAATTTCACTACTTTGTCTAGCTGATGTGCTAGCTATCGAAAGAGCAAGAGTACTGATAGAAGCTGCCACAACTAGAAAAAATATCGCCGCTATTAATGTAAATCCTTTTCTCATCAATAAACCGCCTTTGACTTGCAAATGGTTATTTCTGATTTTTCTGCTTTAAGGCAAAGCTTTAGCGCGATGACACCATTTTTTTCTGTAAAGACAAATCTTGTTACGTGTTTAGCTAGTGTTGCACTTTCGGCTTTGATGGCCTTTGTAGATGTTGGGCTAAATTTTTTAAAGCTTTCATTTAGCCATGGCCTATAGTTGTAGTAAATTTTAAGGTCAAAAGAGCCGTTTTGTATATCCTCGGCACTTTGCTCAGCTGGCGCTATGGCAATGGCTGTGTAAGCTAGTTTATACTGTTCTGAAATTTTTTTATTTTTAAAATCACTTGAAATTTTAAGCGTGTCGATTGACTGTATGCCTACTTTTGCGATATCTAAGTGCCTTTGGTCTAAATTTTCTTGATAGCCAAAGCTGCTACCAACCCTATAAAGTATGCTAGAAAATATCGCTACTAAACCACCATTTTCATTATTGGCGTTTATGCACCTAGAGCCACTATTTACATCTTCTTCATCGCTATCATTTTCGCAGGTCAAGTCCATTACGCCGTTTCTAAAAGCGTCATTAAATTTGCTTCCAGGACTTTTTAGTCCATTTGCAACAGAGCTATTTGCTAGATCTACATATCCGCTATATATGCCTTCTTCGATGATCGGATCTCCGTTAGTATCATCTCCTTTATATTCGTTTATGCCATCAAATAGCTCATAAGCAGCTGGGATAAATTCTAAAATTTCAAAGTCACTACTTAAATTTACGCCACTATCATTTAGGGCTAGATAATCTCCATTTTTTTTTCTAGCGATAACGCTTTGTTTGATTCTGTGGCTAAGTAGCATTGAAATTTGCTCTAGAGCGATTTCGCTTTGTGTTTCTAGTTCGTTTATTACTTTGCTTTGAAAATAGTTTTGATATAAATTCATAAGCGTATTAAAGCTCATAAGTGAGATAACGCCAAGCACGGTGATGACTATTATTAACTCAATTAATGTAAAAGCTTTTTTTCTTTTTTTCATTTCCATTCTTTTACACTTAAAGTACTGCTTTCACCTATATTAAAGGCATATCCATAAAGTACGCTTTTGCTCTCTTTTGTAGTTTTCATAGTCGTATCTAGCTTTATCTGTAAAACGTCACTATCATTTAAAGGAGTGCTAACTACAAATTTATCAGCTCCATTTGTTATAGTTGGAGTCGTCTCTGTATCTATGATAAAGTCACGTTTAGTAGTGCTAGCAGTTGGTGAGATGGATTTTTGAGTATTGAAATTTTTGATAGATTTTACTTTAAAATTTACGCTTTTGATTGATTCTGGAAGCTTTGAATCATTAGGTCTTGTGGCACATGCAGATAAATTTTGCACTGGATATGCAAGTATCCTATGTCCCTCTCCTTTTACACCGCTTTTTTCATAAAAATCTGGATTTGCCCCTTGATCGCAGATAATAAGAGGAAAAATTATAGCCTCTTGAGTGGTTATAGATGATGGCATGGTATTTTTACCGGCTATTAAGACTTGATCGCTAAATGGTGCTTTTAATATTAATGACATATAAGTTTTAGTATTCATTAGTCCTTCTTGCATTAAGGACTGCTCGCTTAAATTTGAAGTAGTTCTTACTGCTAGTGGTAGGCTTGCACTTACTATGGCTACTACAAGCACTGACAAGATAAGCTCTATCAATGAAAAGCCATCTCTTTTTACCACTCTATTCTCCTGTTTGTCTTGTCGCTTATATCTAGGTTACTATCACTATTAGATTTTACTCCTATAAAACCTCCAACTGCACCGCTTGTCTTATCCTCTATATTATTGCTCTTTAGGACTTTACCAGCCCATTCGCCATTTGGTACTAGAAAATTTAGATTGAAATTATTTGTTTCAGGTTTCTCATCAAATTCACTATAAAGAAGCCAGCTAGGTGCTCTCATTTTAGCCACATCAGTAACCGCTGAAGGATTTCTTATAAAAATTATTTGCTCGCCATTGCTTATGCTACTTACATCATTTCTTAAAACAGTACCGCTGTAAGTGTTTGTAAAGCTAAAGTCATGATAGTTAAGTACTCCTGCGCTATGTTTTGGATTGGTAGCCCAAAATGGTGCTGCTGGAAAGTCTTGCCATAGTTTGCCATTATCTTTCATATAGATATTTTTATTGCATCCATCGCAGTAGGCGCCATAATAAATTTTGGCATAAAAGCCACTATAAAGCCCTTCATAAAATGGTGCATAAACCCTACCAAAGTAAAATTTTGCTGTCGTTTCTGTTGCTGGTTTTTCATATTTTTTTACTGTATCGGTGCTATCTGACATGCCGCTAAAGCTAAAATCATTACTTGAAATAGTAAAAGGATTTTTGGCATGATTTACTTTTCTTTCAAAATTAAAATATACTTCACCTTTACCTACGCCATTTACAAAAGTATTTTTCTCTACATAAAATGTTGATTTTGTAGCACTTGGATCTATTGCTTTTCTAGTATTTGAGCCAGGAATTTCAAAAAATAAAATTTCTTCATTTGCTTTTGCTAATGTACCGGCATTGCCATCGTTGTCTGTAAAATTTAAAGGAACTCTGTCTAACTTTATGTCAAAGTTCATATTCTTTGCATAGCAATCTTCATTATAAAGTTTTGCAGGGTCATCGTTAAACAACCTAGCAGTTACTTCAAAGTCAAGCTTTGCTTTTTGTATGCCTTCATTATCAAGGTATGTTATATCGCTATCTTTTGTTATCTTTAGCTTGCTTATTTGTATATCTTTTGGTCTAAATAAATAATCTCTATTACCTTCTAGCTTTATACTACATCCGATCCTTCCTTCTTGAGCAGTGTCTTGTGACGGATCGTTGCTAATTGAGTTTTTTACACAATCATCAGCTCTTGATGGTGTATGTTGATCAGTTGCTGTATAGTCTTTGTCTAATACATAAAAATATGTATCGCCTATATCTGAGTAAGAGAAGCCAACAGGTCCACTTGATGTGTGACGGAAAATTTTACCCAATGCTTTATTTGGATCGTTAAAATCTACGCTTAGTTTGTTCTCGCTCTCTATAATGCTAGGATCGCAAGTCGCACTATATGCTGGTACAAGTTTTATCTCTCCATTTGAGCCACTTATGTTGTTTATATATCCATTTGCTAAGCCACTATCAAGAGGTTTCATAGCTGCAAGAGCAATGTTATTATAAACTTTGCCGCCTATTAAAACATTGTTATTATTTATCGTATTCTTGTCGGTATCCCATAGCCTAAAGTGACTTGGTCTTATAGCAAAATCATCTAATTTTTCGCATTCAACCTTTGTGGTATTTGTCACTGGATCAAGATGAGAAATTCTAAATTTTACGCTTTTATAGGCTCTGTCAATACTAATGCCTGACAACAAAATATCAGTTACACCATTAAATGTTATATCTTGTTCATATAAATTTGTTGGAGCACTGCAAGACTCGACCAACTCTACTTTTACATCTACTGGGGCATCTGGTACTTTTTTGTTGCCATCTGTATCATAGTTCGTGATATAGACATTAAATGGCGTAGAAACGATTTTAGTTAGAAGTCTATTTTTAAATTTAGTTTTAAAAGCTGCCGAGCCATCGTCTTGTCTATTGCTTGCGACGAAATTATTTGGACTGGCACTAACGCCTAAAGTAATGTTGTAATTTTGATTGCTACATCTTCTTATGTATGTGTCATAGGGCTGTAAATTTATATCAGCATTTGCGACTGTGGCTTTGTAACTATTTGGCTCAAATTTAGACTTAAGGGTAGTTTCATATATGGCATAAGCGTAGTTGCCTTGATGAATCAGCATTTCTCCACCCTTATTTGCAGCCGCACCTTGTCCTAAATAAAAAGTTAAGTCATTTCCGCTTAATTGCTGCAAGCCTGTGTTGTCGTTATAGTGTACCTGTCCTGACATAGTAAGTAGATCACTAGGTCCTTGCGATGCTTTATCTGCGTAAATGTAAGTTGAGTTTGGATTATAAATTTGGCTTGGATCTATTGTAGCTTTTAGTGCAAAGTCTTGGGTAGCTTCATTAGTATTATTTGTAACTTCAACGAAAGTTTTTAAAATAGTATTTGCTGGCACTACCGTCGGAGTATTTTCTTGCACCTTTGTAAAAGTACTATCGCTAGGTTTTTTTGCATAAATATATTCCATATAGCAAACATCTGGTTTGTATATACGAGAAGAAAAGCCAACTAGAGCTAAATTTATACGGTCAGCGCTTACAACATTGGCACCGCCTGAGCTTTTAATTGTTGTAACTGTAAATTTTATATCCGCTTCTTTTTGAGCATATGACATTTTGTCCGATATATCAAATATATCTAAGTCTGCTTGAGAGTGAAATTTTTTACCTGGATTTATAAGTTGTCCAAATTTTGTCATAGTTGAATTAAACTGATCGCCTTGCGCGTTATATCCGCTGGTAATACTCTGATAGCTACCACCATTTTTTATCTTGATATCTTCACCTTTTGTTTCTGGCTTGCCACCAAATGAAAACATTGTAAGCGAAGCATCTATATTTCCTGCTTTTGGTGTGTAGATATTTTCAAATTTTACATCTATGGTTGAGCTCTTTACAGTACCAAATGGATCGCTTGACTTCATCCAGTCCGCCGCAAGTCTTTCTAGTCCATCAAATATACTAACAAGCTTTGGCTCTATATTGTTTGCTGCGGCAGTTTTATCATCAAAGTCATAAATGATGACCAAACTCCAAGCCGCAAATTGTGGTGCGATGGATTGTATCCAGTAACCATTTTGCCCTTGAACTGGTGAGAATAGTAGCGTGCCGTATGTTTTTTTTAGTTTTCTATTAGTAGAGTTGTTTACCTTATATATGCCATCATTTGGGTCTATAAATTCATCACTAAAGGGAATCGTAGTTGATCTGATATTGCCAGCATAAAATGTCCTATCTGACTCACTAGTACCAAGAGAGTCTCTAACTATATCTGTTACATCAGCGCTTGCTACATATTGGTAGTTTATTCCAGCCTTTACATAGTAGCTATTAGACTCGTTTTGATTATATGATTCAAGAGTCATTGATTTTGGTTTATACTCACTAAATGAGCCAAACCAAAAGATATCTTTTGGATCAGCATCTATTGTAATTACATTCTTGCCAGGAGCTTTAAAATCAATCCTGCTATATCCTTTTATGTAATTTAGAGCATTTGTATATAAATTTGTTTTAATGGCCCAGTTTTGATAAAGAGAGCCACCCCAGTAAAGTCTGGCATAGACCACATTTTTACCTTTTAAATTATTTTGTATAAAGGTATTTTTCTCACTAAAATCAAACGTGGAAGAGGATGAATTTTTACAATAAGGATACTTGCTAGGATTATAAATATATGTTTTTTGGCAAAGCGTGTAATTACTAGACGTAAAGCCACCATCATTTAAAAATATTCTATCGGCTGTAGATGATGTTCTTGTTACGTTAGATGGATCTGGAACAAAATTATATCCAGCGTATTGTGGAATCATAATAGTAGCACCAATGGTAGCTATATCTCCATTTACTCTGGTATTTAGATTTCCATTTATTGATCTTTGTCTTAAGCCTTTAGAGTGATCATCCCACATACCTATTAATGATCGTTGATTCCATGGAGAAAATTGCTCAACGTAAATATGATAGTGATCTTGTGCTAAGCCTGAAGAAAAGCTATTGGTATCTATCGTCCAGGTTCTATCAGATTTTCTTATGCAATGTGGGATATTTTTAGAAGAGTTGTCTTGGTACTCTTCAGCATCTATAAAGCAAGAATAATTTGCTCCACTACAACTAATAGAAGCTGCTTCTGCTGTCGTACAAGCTCTGGGTGCACAAAAACCAAACGTGACAATAAAACAGAGTAAGTATGCTATCTTCACAACAAATCCTCTAAATAACAATAAAAAATCTCTCCTTAGATTTTTAAAAGCTTTTAGCTACTATTTTTGTATAAAATTTTCTATCATTTCAGCTTGCCCGTACTGAGGATATTTGGCAATGTCTAAAACGACTTGGGATAAGGTCATATTGTCCATATTGCAAACGATAGGAGCTATAAAATTTACAGTTGATTTTTCAAGCGGGAGTGCAACAACGATAATGTTATAAATTCTAAGTTGAGAGCTTTCTTTAATCTCCATAAGATCTTCATAATAGCTTGGAATGTCGAATTCGTAGCTTCTTAATGCAAAAGGATTTATCATTGTAAAAGATGTTTCGTCATCTTTGCTCGCTAGCTTAACAAAAAATTTATCAAGTTCAATTAACTCCATCGTTTTGATATGCTCAAAGCCTAAAATAGGGCTTTTAACACTAAAAATCATACTAACTCCTATTTTGTAAAGTTGCCGTATTTTATCATAGTTTTAAAAAATTTATACAAAAATAATAGCAAAAAATGTAGAATACGAGGATTTAAATTTTTTAAGGAAAAGCATGAAAAGATTTTCTAAATTTCTAGCAGTTGTAGCTCTTTTGGGGCTTTTTAGTGGTTGTGCTGAAAAATATACCGAGCTTTACAATCTAACTCCTGATGAGTGGTATGCTCAGGTTATCGCTGATATAAAAGATGGTGATCTTGAAGCGGCTGATAAACACTATGTTTCAATGGCAAGCGAACACGTAGCAAGCCCGCTTTTGGAGCAAATTTTACTTATCCTTGCCCAAGCTCACGCAAATGATGAAGAGTATCTGATGGCAAATCACTATCTTGACGAGTACATCAAAAGATATGGTGACAACGGCCCAAAAACAGAGTTTGCTCAGTATCTAAAAATAAAAGCAAATTTTGACTCATTTACTCAGCCAAATCGCAACCAAAAGCTTATGGAAGATAGCGTAACAGAGATCGAGAAATTTCTTTATATGTATCCAAATACCGAATATAAGCCTCTTATCGAGACTATGCTTATTAAATTCAAACTCGCGCTTTACTTCCTAGATATGCAAATAGCTGATCTTTACAATAGGACTGGTCGTGATGTTTCGGCCAAAATTTACGAGCAAAAACTTGAAGAGTCACCGTTTAGAAACTCAGATCTTATCAAACCTGACGTGGCATGGTATAGAAAACTGTTTGAATAGGAGAAATTTTGCAAATAAACGAAAATAAAGGCTTCCCAACCGAAATTCCCATTATCGTTGAGGACGAGCTATTTTTATATCCATTTATGATAACTCCGCTTTTTTTAAGCGACGATGAAAATTTAAAGGCACTCGAACTTGCCATACAAGAAGAGACTCCGATCCTTGTGGTGCCTACAAAGCCTCAGCAAGATGGCGCTAGAGATTTTGATGGTATCTATGATGCTGGCGTTATCGGCACGATAATGCGCCGTGTGCCATTACCCGATGGACGTGTAAAAGTACTATTTCAAGGCATTGACAAAGGTAAAATTTTAAAACAATCAGGCATAAATCCACTCCGTGGTATTGTCGATATGCTCCACGTCAAGCGCCCATCGCAGGTCAAAACTGACGCACTCATAGTGGTTTTAAGAGAAAAAGTAAGAGAGCTTTCGCAATTTAGCCATTTTTTCCCGCCTGATCTTTTAAAAACGATCGAAGAGAGCGCTGAGGCGATCAGGGTTTGTGACCTAGTTTCAAGTGCACTTCGCTTAAAAAAACAGATCGCATATAGCTTTTTTGTCGAGGAAAATTTAGAGCAACGCCTACTAAAGCTCATCGACTACGTTATCGAAGAGATTGAGGCAAATAAGCTTCAAAAAGAGATAAAAAATAAAGTCCATTCAAAGATCGACAAGACAAATAAAGAGTACTTTTTAAAAGAGCAGCTAAAGCAAATTCAAGCTGAGCTTGGAGCTGATACGAGCCGTGAAGAGGAGCTTGAAGAGTACCGCAAAAAGCTTGATGCGAAGAAAAAATTTATGGCTGAGGACGCCTACAAAGAGATCAAAAAACAAATAGATAAGCTTTCTCGTATGCACCCAGACTCAGCTGACGCAAATACCTTACAAAGCTATCTTGATTGGGTACTTGAGATACCATTTGAAAATGTAGCTAAGAAAAAGTCATCTATCGCTGAAGTGAGCAAGCACTTAAATGCCGATCACTACAGCTTAGAGAAGCCAAAAGAGCGCATAGAGGAGTATTTTGCCTTGCGTGAGCTTTTGGAGCTTAGAGGTGTTGGCGAAAAGGTAAATAACGGCGCCATTTTATGCTTTGCAGGCCCTCCAGGCGTAGGCAAAACAAGCCTTGCAAACTCGATCGCAAAGGCGTTAAAGCGCGAACTAGTTAGGATCGCACTTGGTGGACTTGAGGACGTAAATGAGCTAAGAGGTCATCGCCGCACCTATATAGGCGCTATGCCAGGCCGCATCGTGCAAGGGCTCATAGAAGCCAAGCAGATGAATCCAGTGGTTGTTTTAGACGAGATCGACAAGGTTGGCAGAAGCTATAGAGGCGATCCGACCGCTGTTTTACTTGAAATTTTAGACCCAGAGCAAAATAATAAATTTAGAGACTACTATCTAAATTTCAACATCGATCTTAGCAAGATCATCTTTATCGCTACAGCAAATGACGTGGGCATGATCCCAGCCGCACTTCGTGACAGGATGGAGTTTATCGAGCTTAGCTCATACACACCACAAGAGAAATTTGAGATCGCTAAAAAATATCTATTGCCTCAAGAGCTTAAAAAGCACGGCCTAAAACCAAGCGATGTTAGCATCAGCAAAGAGGCACTTGAGCTAATTATCAGCGACTATACAAGAGAGAGTGGCGTGCGAAATTTACGCCGCAGGATCTCTGATATATTAAGAAAAGTCGCCAAAAATATCCTTACCAAAAAAAGCGAGGGCAAGATCAGCGTCACGGCTAAAAATTTGAAAGAATTTTTAGAGAAAAAGGTCTATGAGATCGAGCCAGCGGATAAAAAAGATCAGATAGGCTTGGTAAATGGTCTTGCGTGGACTAGTGTCGGTGGCGACGTACTAAGGATCGAGGCTATAAGGATCCAGGGTAAAGGCAATATGCAAATCACAGGACAGCTAGGCGATGTGATGAAAGAGAGTGCTCAGATCGCATTTAGTGTTGTTAAAGTGCTAATAGACAACAAAAAAATAAAAGTACCGATGACTATCGTGCCAAAATTTGACGATGACAAGCACAAGCTAGAAGCCAGCGACGTTTATAGACGCTATGACCTTCACTTGCACGTGCCAGAGGGTGCTGTGCCAAAAGACGGACCAAGCGCTGGCATCACGATGGCAACTGCGATCGCATCGATACTAACCGATACAAAGGTAAGACACGACATAGCAATGACTGGTGAGATCACGCTAACTGGTAGAGTGCTACCGATCGGTGGTCTAAAAGAGAAGCTCATCGCTGCACACAAAGCTGGCATCAAAACAGCTCTGATACCTCGTAAAAACTATGACCGCGATCTTATCGACATCCCAACTGAAGTAAAAGCTGATATGAAGATCATCGCCGTAGACACGATCGATGATGTGCTAAAAAATGCTCTTGTAGCTAAAAAATAATCCTTCCCTAGCCCTAAGCGAGATTAGGGCTAGGGAAATTTATAAATTTTGATGATCATAAAATCCAAGCAAAAAGCCATATAACGTATAAATACAATTAATAATTTAAACAATATAATCACATGCAGCACACTAGAGAAAAATAAATTTTAAAATTTATGAGCGAGCATATCACGCTTCGATTTCAGTGACAAGCAAATAGTGAGACCTGAATTTTGGTAAGTTGCTAAGGCGATTGAGTAAAGTTTTAAAATTTGTAAATTTGCTTTATTAAATCAAGTGAGTGTCAAGTAAATTTTAAAATTTCATAAACGAGTAATTTTGGCTCTAAAATTTGAGCTAAGCAGTAAGTGAATTCAGATTTTAGTAGCCAGCTCTTGCGAGTGAATGAAGTTTTAAAATTTGTAAAGACAGCTTGATTAAATTTGTAAATTCCTTTTTTATTCAAAAGAGAGACAATGGGGCTTGAATTATGAGACCGTTCTCTTATCTTCCTTTTTTTAAATCTGCTAAATCACTCACGTTCAAGATGCATTCAATGGCGCTAAAGCACTGCATGCATTTCAAATGCTCTGATAAATTTTAGAAATGTTCGCTTGTAAATTTTAAAATTTGATAGATTTTTATTTTGCTGTAAATTTCTAACTATTTATGCTTTGCTTCATGCTCTAAAAGCCAGATTTTAGTTGGCAAGCCCTCGCCGCCAGAGTAGCCACCAAGCCCACTGCTAGCTAGCACTCTGTGACAAGGGACGATGATAGGCACTGGATTTTTAGCATTGGCTGAGCCTGCTGCTCGGTAGGCATTTTTGTGACCTACGGCAAGTGCTAGGGCCGCGTATGTGGTCGTTTCTCCGTATGGTACTTTTTGTAAAGCCTCGTAAATTTTTGCTCTAAAATTAGTGGTTTTTATATCAAGCCTTACGCTAAATTTTTTAAGCTTGCCATTAAAATAAGCCTCTAGCTCATCCAAGCAAAGCTTTAAATTTTTATCTTTTACTGAAATTTTTTCAAATTTATCTACAAAATTTATCTCACAAATTCCATTTTTACTGGCAACGATCTCCAAAAATCCAATGGGAGATTTTAGGTAAGCTTTTGACACATTTGCTCCTTGAAATTTGAAATTTTGGGCAAATTTTACTTTAGTTTGTTTTGCTTTTTGATAAAATGCAAGCAAAATAGCGATTTTAGACTAAAAATAACGAGTAAAAACCACAAAGGAATTTCATGAGCTTTTTTACCGACTACGAAAAACACGTGAGCGAGCGAGAAAAAGAGGGCGTGCCACCGCTTGCGCTAAATGCCAAGCAAACAAGTGAAGTTTGCGAGCTAATAAAGATTGCCAGCAAGTCTAGTTGCGACGAAAAGGCACAAAGCGAGCTAAAATTTCTTATAAATTTGCTTGAAACTCGTATCAATCCCGGCGTTGATGATGCAGCGAAGATAAAGGCAGAATTTCTTGGTGAAGTAATAGACGGGCTTGCTGTTAACGGCCTTGACGCTATGCGTGCTATTAAAATTTTAGGCAAGATGCTTGGCGGATATAACGTGGAAATTTTGGTGCGAGCGCTAAAAAATAGCGATGAAAATATTGCTCGTGCTGCAGCAAATGAGCTAAAAAATATCATCCTGGTGCATGAATATTTTGATGAGATAGTAAAGCTAAGTAGCAATAAATTTGCAAAAGAGGTGCTTGTTTCTTGGGCAAATGCGGAGTGGTTTACTCATAAAAAGTCAATTGAAACCTGTATAAACGCAGTCGTTTTTAAGGTACCTGGTGAGACAAATACTGATGACCTAAGTCCAGCGAGCGAGGCCTACACAAGGGCTGACATACCACTTCACGCAAAAGCAATGCTTGTTAAAAAGATGCCTGAGGGGTTAGAAATTTTAAAAGAACTTAAAACTCGTGGTAAAAAAGTGGCGTATGTTGGTGACGTGGTTGGCACTGGCAGCAGCAGAAAGAGTGGCATAAACTCTATCCAGTGGCACCTTGGCGATGAGATAGAGGGCGTGCCAAACAAAAAAACGGGCGGCATCGTGATAGGCACTACTATAGCTCCGATATTTTTTAACACTGCCGAAGATAGCGGTGCAATGCCAATAGTTGCAAACGTAAACGAGCTTGAGATGGGCGATGAGATAGAAATTTATCCATTTAAAGGCGAAATTTATAAGCTTATTGGCACTGAGAAAAAGCTCGTGGTAAATTTTAAACTTAGCCCAAACACTCTAAGCGACGAGATAAGAGCGGGTGGCAGGATACCACTTATGATAGGACGCCAAGTGACCAAGAAGGCCAGAGAGGCTCTAGGGCTTGGCGAGGAGCAAATTTTTATAAAGCCGGATCAGCCAAAAGAGCAGAGTGGTGGCTATACGCTGGCTCAAAAGATGGTTGGCAAGGCTTGTGGTGTAGCTGGCGTTAGAGCCGGGGCTTATGTGGAGCCAGAAATTTTAACTGTTGGCTCGCAAGATACGACTGGGCCGATGACTAGAGATGAGATAAAAGAGCTTGCAAGCCTTAGTTTTGGCGCGGATTTTGTTTTGCAAAGCTTTTGCCATACGGCCGCTTACCCAAAGCCAAGTGATCTTGTGATGCATGAGAGCTTGCCAAAATTTATAAATTTACGTGGCGGTGTGAGTCTAAAGCCAGGCGATGGCGTCATCCACTCGTGGCTAAACCGCATGGTACTACCTGATACGGTGGGTACTGGCGGCGATAGTCATACAAGATTTCCTATCGGTATCAGCTTTCCAGCGGGAAGTGGTCTAGTGGCTTTTGCAGCGGTACTTGGCATGATGCCGCTAAATATGCCAGAGTCGGTTTTGATCAAATTTAAAGGCGAGCTAAAAGAGGGCGTGACACTTCGCGATCTTGTCAATGCAATACCGTATTTTGCGATCAAAAAAGGGCTTTTAAGTGTTGAAAAGAAAGATAAAAAGAATGTTTTTGCGGGTAAAATTTTAGAGATAGAAGGGCTTGAGAATCTAAAAGTAGAGCAGGCGTTTGAGCTAAGTGATGCTTCGGCTGAACGCTCAGCGGCTGCTTGCGTGGTAAATTTAAGCGTTGATAGCGTTGTGGAGTATGTTCGCTCAAACGTCGCGCTAATTGACGCGATGATAAAAGCTGGTTACGAGAGCCGTGAGACTTTGCTTAGACGAAAAGAAAAAATGCAAAAATGGCTTGAAAATCCAAATCTTTTAAGAGCCGATAAAGATGCAAAATACGCTGAAATTTTGGAGATCGATCTAGCTCAGATAGATGAGCCGATTTTGGCGTGCCCAAATGACCCAGACGATGTGGCAACGCTAAGTGAAATTTTAGCTGATGACAAAAGAGTGCATAAAATCGATGAAGTTTTTGTGGGAAGCTGTATGACAAATATCGGCCATTACAGGGCACTTGCTAGAATTTTAGAGCGCGAGAGCAAGCTTACAACTAGGCTTTGGATAGCACCGCCGACAAAGATGGATAAAAGCATACTTGAAGATGAAGGCGTTTATGAAATTTTTAAAAGATTAAACGCAAGGACAGAGGTACCAGGCTGCTCGCTTTGTATGGGTAATCAAGCAAGAGTAAATGACAATGCCGTCGTTTTTTCGACCTCGACTAGAAATTTTGACAATAGAATGGGCATGGGCGCAAAGGTCTATCTAGGAAGTGCCGAGCTGGCCGCTGTTTGTGCGCTACTTGGGCATTTACCAAGCGTAGATGAATATAAAAAGATAGTAAAAGATAGCCTTAGCTTAAATAAAGATGAAATTTATAAATATCTAAATTTTAATGAAATAAGCGAGTTTAGCATATAAATTTGTTACAATATCGCGAAATTTTAAGGAGCTTTGATGAAAAAAGTAGTTTTTTTTCTCTTTTTTAGCGTTTGTTTTTTTATAAGTTTACACGCTTTAGAGTGCAGTGATCTTGCCAAAAAAGAGAGCTTTAAAACTACTCCAAACGATCTTGCTTACACGAATGAAGGGCTATTTTACTGTGATGGTTCGCTTTTAAATTTAAAAGAGGTGAAAGAGCTTTTTGACGCGAGTGTGGCTGTGAGAAGTGAGTCTCAAAGTTGCGTTGGTGATAGAGTTTATAAAGAAAATTTAAATAAGCTTAGATGGCTTTTGCTAAAAGCGTCATTTGCACCTGAGCTTTATCAAAAAGAGCTTGCAAAGCCAGAGGTTGCTGAGGGTGAAAAAGACGCTAGAATGGAGTATCTTAGATACTGGGCAAACGAGAGCTTGTTTAATTTTTTAAAATATAAAAAATTTATCGAAGCTTACAAAAACGCTCAAACTCCGCTTGTAAAATTTTATGAAAGCCTGGGACTTGATACGGCAAGTGCTGCTTACTACGCAACTAGCGTGGTAAATGAGTTTTTGACTTTTGGCGTTGGTAAAAATGTAAATAAAGCTAAAATTTTAACACCTGAGCAAAACATGATGGCACAAAGGATAAATTCCGATGAGCTGGCAAATTTGCTCTACTCGAAAAATTTTAGTACTGCTGAGCTTACAAATTTTCTTAATATCGCACTTTTAAACGAAAAAAGTAGCGACATGATAAAAGAGATCATAAGGCGTGGGGCCGATGTGAATTTGGGCGATGAGACGCCGTTATTTTTTGCTTTAAAAAATATAGAAAATGTAAAAATTTTACTTGCAAATAAAGCCGATGTAAATCACAAAAATTTCTTTGGAAAAAGTGTACTTTTTTATGCTGTGCAGTTTAGCGATAAGCCACTTTGTGAGCTTTTGCTAAAAAATGGTGCCAATGCCAATGAGAGCTACATAGATGAAAATGCCAAGATGAATATGATAAATTTGGGTATGACGCAGGTTGAAGATACTTGTGGTCTAGAACACACAAATAGAAGCGTTTTTATGCATGCAGCAGCTCATGCAACGCCAGAAATTTTAAAGCTTTTGATGGATAATGGTGCTGATATTAATGCCACTGATGATGCTGGGTTTAATGCGCTTGACTATGCCATGAAAGAACAAAACGAAAAGACGATCAAATTTTTAGAAAATTTGGGTTTAAAACCAAATTTCAATTAGGAAAAATCATGAAAAAGACAGCTTTTGTAACTGGTGCAACATCTGGATTTGGCGAGGCGATCGCTAGAAGACTCTCAAAAGAGGGCTACAAGATAGTCGCTCTTGCAAGGCGAGAAGATAGGCTAAAGAAGCTTGCAAGCGAGCTTGGCGATACGTATATCATCGTAGCTGACATACGCGATAAAGAGGCTGTTTTTAAAGCGGTTGAGAGCTTGCCTGATAAATTTAAGGACATCGAAGTGCTTGTAAATAACGCTGGTATGGCACTTGGGCTTGAAAAGACGATAGATGCGAAAGTGGAGGACTTTGAGGCGATGATAGACACCAACGTCAAGGGTCTTATCTACTCGACAAAGGCGGTTTTGCCACTACTTTACAAACAGGAAAAGGGCTATATCTTTAACCTAGGCTCGACAGCTGGCTCATGGCCATATCCTGGAAGTAACGTTTATGGTGCCACAAAGGCCTTTGTGAAGCAGTTTAGTTTAAATTTAAGAAACGATCTAGTCGGTACAAATATCAGAGTGACAAACATTGAGCCGGGGCTTTGCAAGACTGAATTTAGCGAGGTTAGGTTTAGGGGAGATAAGGCAAAGGCGGATAGTCTTTATGAAAATACAAATTTCATCACATCTGAGGATATCGCGACGATTTTGGTAAATTGTCTAAATATGCCTGGAAGTGTCAATATAAATAGAGTCGAAGTCATGGCAAATACGCAGACTTGGGCCGGACTTGCGATAGAAAAATTTTAAGGAGTTCTTGTGAGACAAATTTTATTATTACTTTTTTTTAGCGTTGCGCTTTTTGGTGTCGATCCAGAAGTGGCAAAGAGAAACGCTGAAATTTATGGCGTATTTACGCTTATACCACCTGTTGTGGCAATAGCACTTGCTTTTATCACAAAAGACGTTATATTGTCGCTATTTATAGGTGTTTTTAGCGGAACGTTTCTCATAAATATCATCAATGAAAACATCTTTATGGGTATCGTAAAAGGCTTTACAGGTATCGTTTCAAGAGTAGTTGAATCAATGGCTGATAAGACTGATTCTGGTATCTTGCTTCAGGTACTTTGTATCGGCGGTGTGGTTGCACTCATTACAAAGATGGGCGGCACAAAGGCGGTCGCTCTTTGGCTTAGCAAAAAGGCAAAAACAGGTATCTCGGCTCAAATTTCAACATGGCTCATGGGAATTTTTGTATTTTTCGATGACTACGCAAATGCCCTAATCGTTGGCCCTATTATGAGACCAATAAGCGATAAATTTAAAATAAGCCGCGAGAAACTAGCTTTTATCATCGATGCTACTGCGGCACCGATCGCTGGTATTGCTATCATCTCGACATGGGTTGGCCTTGAGGTTTCGCTCATTGAAAAGGGCTATGAGCTAGTTGGAGAGACTGGAATTAACGCTTATTCTATATTTATCGAGACAATTCCATATAGATTTTACAACCTTTTTATACTGTTTTTTATAGTTTGTACTGCCTTGATGCAACGTGAATACGGCCCAATGCTATTAGCTGAAAGACGTGCCAGAAAGGGCGAACTTCACTCAGGTAAAACTCAAATTCAAGACTTGGAAGATAAAACACTTGAGCCAAAAGAAGGCGTAAAGCTAAGTGCCTCAAACGCTGTCGTGCCACTTCTTGTGCTAGTTATTGGTGCTTTTACTAGTTTTTACTTTAGTGGTCTTGCTGTACTTGAGGGCGATGCTCTTAAAAATGCACTTGCCAATCCGCTTGCTTTTTCTACTTTTAAAGATACTTTTGGTGAGGCAGACTCAGCTACATCGCTATTTCAAGCAGCGTTACTTGCTAGTATCGTAGCTATCACAATGGGCGTTTGGCGTAAAATTTTTGACGTAAAAGAGGCTATCAGCACATGGGTAAAGGGCTGGAAGACTATGATAATTACAGTTGTGATCCTGCTTCTTGCGTGGAGCCTTAGTGCTGTTATCAAAGAGCTTGGCACATCAAGATATTTGGTTGATTTATTAAGCTCTTCTACACCTAAATTTATATTGCCAGTTGCTGTTTTTATCCTTGGTTCGTTTATTAGTTTCTCAACTGGAACAAGCTACGGCACGATGGGTATTTTGATGCCTCTAGCTATTCCATTAGCTTACGCTGTTGGTAAAAACTACGGCCTAGATGGTGATGCGATGCATGCATACATGATCGTAAATATCTCAGGTGTACTTACAGGTGCGATCTTTGGCGATCACTGCTCACCGATATCGGATACTACGATCCTTTCATCAATGGGTGCAGGATGTAATCATATCGATCACGTATCGACTCAAATGGTCTATGCGCTTAGCGTTTGTGCGGTTTGTGTGCTAGTTGGTTACTTACCAGTTGCACTTGGTCTTAGCGTTTGGATCGCGCTTCCTTGCGGATTTTTAGCGATTTGGGCACTAGTTAGATTTGTTGGAAAGAAAGTAGAAGCATAAATTTGGATTGCAATTATTTAAAAGAGTGCGGCTCTTGCACTCTTTTTACTCCTTATGATGAGCAAATTTCATTTAAAACTGACCTTGTAAAACAAAATTTTTCAGAGTTTTATGATGGTGAGTTTGATGTTTTTAGCTCAACACCAAAACACTACCGCACGAGAGCTGAGTTTGGCATCTGGCATGAAGGCAGCAAGCTTAGCTACACGATGTATGCAAGCGAAAAGGGCAAAAAGGTCTTTATAGATGATTGCCCAAAGGTTTGCGAGCAAATTTCAGAGCTTATGCCAACCTTGCTTTATAACTTGCAAGAGAACGAAATACTGCGCGCAAAGCTTTTTGGAGTGGAATTTATCTCTTGTAAAAGTGGTATTTTGGTCACACTTCTTTACCATAAAAGGCTTGATGGCGAGTTTGAAGCGGCTATGAAAATTTTAGCTAACAAGCTTGATGTCACCATACTTGCAAGATCTCGCGGACAAAAATTACTAAGTAGTGAGCTAAATTTGATCGATGAGCTAAATATTGGAGAGCAAATCTATAAATTTAGCCTATCTGAAAATGCCTTTATTCAGCCAAATAGAGCTGTAAATGAAAAAATGATAGCTTGGGCAAAAGAGTGCGTGCAAGGCGGCGCCGACCTTCTTGAGCTCTACTGCGGACATGGAAATTTTACTATTCCGCTTTCGTTTAAATTTAACAATGTACTTGCCACTGAAATTTCAAAGAGCTCGATCGCAAATGCCCTTAAAAACTGCGAGCTAAATAAGGCTAAAAACATCAAATTTTTACGAATGGATGCTGATGAGCTTATGAGCGCATTTACTGGCGTTAGGGAATTTAATAGACTAAAGGATATAAATTTAAGCGACTTTAACTTCTCTCACGTCCTTGTTGATCCACCCCGTGCAGGACTAAGCGAAAGTGTTGTAAATTTCATCAAAAATTTTAAAAATATCATCTATATATCGTGCAATCCAGAGACTCTAAAAGAAAATTTAAGCGAGCTTTGTAAAAGCCATAAAGTGATAAAATTTGCCATTTTTGATCAGTTTGCAAATACTCATCACATCGAGTGTGGCGTGCTACTAAGGGCAAAAGAATAATTTAAAAAAGGAAAAATAAAAAATGGTTTCACTAAATAAAATCATCCAAGCAAAGATCACGATCGGTCATTTTGTAAATAAAACTCCATTTGCTTTGAGTGCGAAACTTAGTAAAAATTTGGGAGCAAGCATCTATCTAAAAGAGGAAAATTTACAACGAACCGGAGCATATAAGATAAGGGGTGCTTACAATAAAATAGCTAGCCTAAGCGATGAAGAGAGAAAGCGTGGTGTCGTGGCTGCAAGTGCTGGCAACCACGCTCAAGGCGTAGCGATAAGCGCGAAAGAATTTGGCGTACACGCTTGTATCATCATGCCAGAATCAACCCCGCTTCTAAAGGTTGCTGGTACGAAAGACCTTGGTGCAGAGGTTATTTTAAAAGGTGATAATTTTGACGAGGCGTACGCTTTTGCGGTTAATTACGCCAAAGATAAGGGTATGACCTTTGTTCATCCATTTAACGACGAGTACGTCATGGCGGGGCAGGGCACTGTTGGGCTTGAGATGCTTGATGAGATAAGCGATCTTGATATAGTCATCGTCCCAGTTGGCGGCGGTGGGCTAGCTAGTGGTGTGGCTAGTTGTATAAAGCAGGTCAATCCAAAGACAAAAGTAATCTGTGTCGGTGCAAAAGGCGCTCCAGCGATGTTTAATAGCTATGGTGCTAAAAAGAGCATAAACTCAAAATCAGTCCGCACCATAGCAGATGGCATCGCTGTGCGTGATGCGAGCGAGATCACGCTGGCAAATATTATTGAGTGTGTTGATGAGTTTGTGCAGGTCGATGATGAGGAGATCGCGACTGCGATTTTGTTTTTACTAGAGACGCAAAAGATCGTTGTAGAAGGAGCTGGCGCAGCTGGCGTGGCAGCACTTATGCATGATAAAATCAAATTTAAAAAAGGCGCAAAGATAGGCGTGGTGCTAAGTGGTGGAAATATCGATGTTCAGGTACTTTCTATCATCATCGAAAAGGGTCTTATCAAGTCTCACCGCAAGATGACCTTGCAAATCACACTTGTGGATAAGCCAGGAGCGCTCATGAGCCTAACAGATAGCTTAAAATCAGCAAATGCAAACATTGTAAAAATCGACTACGATCGCTTCTCAACAAGGCTTGATTACGGTGATGCTAATATCACGATCACGCTTGAGACAAAGGGTCTTGAGCATCAAGAAAAGATTAAAGAAGTTCTTACTAAGAACGGTTTTTCTTTCACTCAACTATTTTAATTTAATGGCTCGCTACTATTTAAAGTAGCGAGCATGATTTACCTATTAAAACAAAATTTCAAATTTTGCATTTACGCTGTTTGACTTCATGTCTTTAGCAAAAGCACCTGTGTAAGATAGGCCTAAATTTATATTTTTATAAACATTCGCCTTTACACCAAGGCTAGCTGTGCCAAGATCGCGCACCTCTTTTCCTTCAAGTTCCAAGTATCCAGCATTTGCGATATTTACGCCGATATTTGGTCTTGTATCGCCAACTAGTCTATTGTAAGCTAGATCAGCTTCAAATTTCATCTTTGTACTACCAAGACTAAATGGCATACTAGGGTTTAGGCCTATGCTAAATACACCTAAATTTCTAGTTTTTTCATCAACATCCATTCTGAAAATTCCTACATTTTGGCTAGTGCTATCAGTTTTCATACGTAGATAGCTTTCACCTACATAAGGATTTAGTGAGAAATTCGCACTATTAAATGCTGTTAATGCCAAATTTGCATAAGCAGTAAGTGCTTTTTCCTTGCTTTTTACATGCTCATCTGAGTAAAAGCTAACGATCGTAGCACCATTTTGCGTTTTTCGTTTTGCATTTGTGTATATGAGACCGAGGTCTAGTTTTGTGCTAGCGATCAGGCTTTTTCCGTAGATGCCGATGCTTGTGCCTTTTGTTTTATAAGCATCATCGCCATCTTCTTTTACTTTTTCATTGCTAGCACCAAGCACACCACCAAGTGTGAAAGCATCATTTACATTGCCGTCAAATCCAAAAAGCTGAGTGAATGAGTTTGCTTTTACATCATCAAATTTCATAGCATTAGCCATGGTATTTGACCAAAAATTCATGCCACTCGCATCAATTGCTTTTGCACCAAATGGATCAAATTCATGGTTGATGATTACATTTTTGAGCAAGATGTTTTCTAGTAAAAATGCATTATGTTGAGCTAAATTTGCATTATTTGCAAATGTTTTTAGTGTGTCACTTGCTTCTTTTGGTGTAGCGTAGATGAAGTGTCTATATAGATCGCTTGTGATGACTGCTGGTCTACTTCTAAACGGCGAAGTAAGGAGTGCCGGTCTGCTAGCAGTGCTCTCTATGAGCTGTGCTACTCTTTTTTGGTTATCACTAGTTGCTATACTTGTTATTGTATTTTTTGATTTTTTGAGTGTTAGCTCTAGCTTGTTGTCACTATAATTTCTAGTAAGGTCAAAAAATGCGTATTTTTTTGAGATGGTGTCGTTGTAGCCACTAAAATTTCCAGTTACGGCATAAGTTTTTGCCTTTGAGCTATCATCATATAGTCTTATCATGACATCTACATCTGGCTCACTTACATCTATAATAGAGTTCTTCTCAAAATTTAGATTTAAATTTGCTGCATTATTTGAGATGATATAACTACCACCTGTTTTTATAGTAGCTTTTACTGTGTCACTTGTACTTTTTCTAGTTACATCTTTAAAAGATAGCTTTTTAGAAAATCTGCTTCTATCAATCTCTCTAACACTCATCTCTTTAACAATCTCAAGTGCACCGCCATTTTCAACTACTACTTCGCTTGATTTTAGTGATTGATTTAGTGCTGTGATCTTGCCGCTTTTTATTATGGTTTTGCCAGTGTATGAGTTAGTTCCTGCTAGTTTTAGGGTGCCTAGACCTCTCTTAATAAGAGTTCCCTCATAGCCTTCGCTAGCTCTTTGTTCTCTTGCTTTTTCTCTAGCGTTACCTATATCAAGTTCAGCCCTTTGCTCAGCTGTCAAATTTGACATTTTCTCAAGCTCAGCCTTGCGATTAGCCCAAATTTTTGCCTCTGCCTCATCTTCAGTCTTTCTGTATTTTATAGCTACATCACTGATATTATTTGAGTAAAGATCATCTGTGTCTAGACTTACATCAAATACGCCCAGTAGCTGTCCTGGTCCAAACATAGCCTTTGACATATCAAGTGCTCCCCAGCCCCAGCGCTCATCAGGTACGCCAAGTGGCGCAGTAAAACCAGAAATTCTTCTTGTATCGGCTGGCTTTTTAAACTCATCTCTAACTTGTCTTGCGGTAGTTAGTAAAACATCTCTTGCTTGAGAGTTGCTCATATATGGATATCTTTGCATGACAAGACCAAGTGCGCCAGTGACGTGTGGAGCTGCCATTGATGTACCATCCCAGCTCTCGTAGCCAGCCTCTCCATTTTTAGGATCGACCGTGCTTGATTTTATGCTTTTACCAGGTGCTGCGATACTCCACCATTTTGAGTGTCCTGCGGTATTAAAGTATTGTGCATCGCCATCTGTCGCTCCAGTGACGTTTATCCAGTATTTTTCAGCATCTGGACGAAAATATGGAAGCATTGCTCTTGTGTATGACTCTTTCATGCCATTTCTATTTCCGGCAGTAAAGACTTGAATGATGCCATATTTTTTGGCAACTTCATAAGTAGCATCTATGAAATTTTTACCATTTGTGACAAATGGATAGTAGCTTTTATAGGCTGCGTCAAGGTCTTTTATATCTAAGCTATTGCCACCATCAAATCCAGTTGCTCCCTCATAAGCTTTATAAAATTTTCGGTTTGAACCCCAACTATTATTTATAGCTCTTGCGCCACCTTTGGCTAGTCCCTCGTAAGATGCTAAAAAGAAGTTGTAGTCTTGGTTTGGTCCATATGTCATACCGTCGGTTCCGCCAGTATTTCCTACTATAAGTTTTGAGCCAAATGCTACACCATGCATCCCTTTGCCATCTCTTGAGCCAGCAATTGTGCCAGCTACATGCGTGCCGTGCGAATCGTTTACACCAGCGATCCAGTTGCCATCAGCTTCAAATTTATCACCTTTTTTAAAGTCGCCAAAGTCAGCTCTATTTTTATCAGTGCTTCCCTTTTTTAAAAAAGGAGAGTTGCCGTGCTCAGTATCTGGATATTTTTGTCCGTCTTTGTAGTAGCTGCCAGAAATTTTTAGTGCGCTTATCCTACTATCGCTAAGTTCAGGGTGGCTAAGTAATGCGCCAGAGTCCATAACACCAAGCGTCACACCTTTGCCCGTCACTCCAAGAGCATACGCGATAGCTGCATTTATACGCTTTAGCCCCCAGTATGCTTTATACTCAGTGCTCTCCCAGCTACTTATGTCACCAAATTTGCCACTTTCTTGATCGTTAGCATTTAGTGAATTTGCAAACAAAAGAGTATAACAAGCCGCGCTTATCAAAATACATTTTTTGTTTAAAATGGATCTTTTCACATCTCATCCTTTTGCATAAAATTTAAATGGATTGTAATATCCTTAAAATAAATTATTAATTAAAATATTAAAATTTATGATAAAAATTTACTTTAATAATCCCATTTTTACGCTATTTTTACTATAAGATATGAAAAAATGATCAAGATAATATCACTTAAATATTATTAATTACTATTTTACTTTAAAACAATTATTTAAATATAATTTTTAATAAAAGTAGAATTTCACTTTTGCTTTACAAATTTAAGCTAAAATAGCAAACCTTAAAAGGAGAAAAAATGAGCGAATATGCAAATTTGATATTAGCTATCTTACTAGCTGTTTTGGCATTTGCATTTTATAGGTCAAATAAGGCTTTAAAAAAGGCAAAAGATGATAGCGAAAATCTCTCAGTCAGCACCGAAATTTCGCAGCTAAAAAGCATCGGCGAGCTATCTGTTTTTCAAGTTTATAGCAAAGAGATCGTCACAAAGACAGATCATGCGTTTGGAAATTTTGGCAAAGAGTATCTAAGATGGCTTATAAGCGAGAAGAAGCTTTCGATGATATTTGAGTTTGAGATAAATTTCATCTACGATCTAACTAGCCCAAAGCTCGAGATCACGCAGATCGCAAACTCTAGCTATAAGATAAAAATGCCTCCTTGCAAGTATAAATTTTCGATCGCTGACATGAAATTTTACGATGAGAAAAACGGTAAATTTATACCATTTTTGCTGCCTGACTCGCTAAATGGCTTTTTTGGTAGTACTTTTACAGAAGAAGATAAAAATAGACTAATCGAAGAGGCAAGAAATGAAGTCAAAAAGATGAGCGTTCGCCTTATCTCACAGCTTCAAAGTAAAATTCATAAATCAGCTCGCGATACGCTTGAAGCGATAGCTAAGAGCTTTGGAGCAAACAAAGTTGAGTTTATTTTTGACGATAATGATGAGCAGATAAGCTCGCAACTAAATTTAGAAAATATTGCATAAATTTTAAAAAGGAGAAAAAATGAGCGTAAATTCACAAGAAGTCACGCAGACACCAGGCAACAACACAGTCTTTCAAACATGGGTTTTAATAGCTGATAAAAAGGCTTGTAAAGAGGGGTTTGCTGAGCTTTGCGCCTTGGTTGTAAATTTAAATAAAACTGCCAAGATTAGATTTGGCGCAAATGAAAATGTAAACTGCGTTCTTGGTGTGGGTCATGATGCTTGGAAAAAGCTTGAAATTTCAAAAAATCTGCCAAAAGAGCTTGTAAATTTTAAAGCGATAAAAGGCGATAAACACGAGGCTGTTAGCACAAAGGGCGATATCCACATCCATATCCGCGCTTTAAATGCACCTGATTGCTTCGATATGGCTCAAGCGATAAAGGCCGTGCTTTTTAAATTTGCAGAGCTTACAGACGAGACACAAGGCTTTAAGTATCATGACGGTAGGGCGATAATAGGCTTTGTTGATGGCACTGAAAATCCTGATGGCGAGGAGAGAGACTTCTTTGCTAAAGTTGGCGATGAGGACGCTAAATTTAAAGGCGGCAGCTACGTTTTTGTACAAAAATATTTCCACAATATGAAAGAGTGGAACGCTACAAGCGTAAGTGAGCAAGAAAAGGTAATAGGTCGCTCAAAAGAGCTTGACATCGAGATGAGCGAAGATGTAAAACCTACAAATTCACACTCAGCTGCTGCAAACATCGGAGATGATAAAAAAGTCGTGCGTGGCAATATGCCATTTACTGAAGGTAGTAAAACAGGCACTTACTTCATCGCTTATGCGAGTACGTTTTCAACGGTTGAGCTTATGCTTAAAAAGATGTTTATCGGCGAGCCAAAGGGCAACTCAGATAGGCTGCTTGACTTTAGTACGCCAGTAACTGGAGCTCTATACTTTGTTCCAACAGTTGATATGTTAAGCGATTATGAGGGCTAAATTTAAATGGGTGAGGCAACTTGCCCTTTTAAATTTTAAATAAAAATGCCAGAGTGGTTTATTTACGCAGTTCTTTCAGCTGTTTTTGCTGCGCTTACAGCGATCTTTGCAAAGCTTGGTGTAAAGGATATTGATAGCGATTTTGCAACATTTATAAGAACGATCGTCGTCATTTTGATGCTTGTTTTGCTTTTAAGCGTGGCTAAAAAATGGCAACCGTTAAACTCACTAAGCCCCAAAAACTGGCTCTTTCTCATACTAAGTGGCATAGCGACTGGGCTTTCGTGGCTCATGTATTTTAAAGCGATGCAAGTTGGCAAGGTATATCAAGTGGCGCTGGTTGATAAATTTAGCGTTGTGCTTGCTATTATTTTGGCTGTTGTCTTTCTTGGCGAGAGGTTAAATTTAAAAGAAATTTTAGCCGTCTGCCTTATCGTGTCTGGTGTATTTTTACTCATTTTTAAATAAAATTTTCTGCATTATTCTTAAAATATATTTTTAATTTTAATTTGTAATTAATTAAAAAGCTCCTAAAATTTGAACAATTTCATTTTGAAGGGAGAAATATGAAAGAAATCATTCTATCAACCATCGTGGCTTGTGCGACATTTGGTGCTAGTGTAAACTACACAGATGTTGTAAAAGATGTTTACGGTGATGCTAGCTCAACAAAAAGTATAGGCAGACTGCTACCAACCAACGCAGTTGAAATTTTACAAACAAGCGGTGACAGAGCGCAAATTAAAGTAAAAGGCTATCAAAATCCAGCCGTTAGCAACGTAGTTTATTTTGCTGATGGTGCGAGGATTATCTCAGTTGCATTTGCAAAAACTGCACCTTTTGATATTAAAGTGATCAAAGAGGGCAAAAACGGCAAATGGAACGAGGTAGAAACAACAGTTTTTGTTCAAAAAGATGGCTTTAGCACTGACGTAAACGCAATGTTTGCAAAAGCTGACAAGATGTATAAAGAGAGTTGTGGTGTTTGCCATGCGTTGCCTCAAACCACACATTTCAACGCTAACCAATGGCCGTCACTTCTAAAATCAATGATCGGTAGAACCGCAATAGAGAAAAAAGACGAGTGGTTGGTTGTTGAATACCTTCAAAAACACTCATCTGACGTAAATTTAGGCAAATAAGTAAAACCTAGCAGGCTAAATTTCACTAAATTTTAGCAAGGAAAAAGGCTTAAATTTAAAAGGTTTTACTTAAGAAAAATCAAAATTTAGATCGCAGACTTGCGATCTTAGGCTTTAGTGCGGGATCAAACCGATGGGGTTTGTCGGAGCTTGGGCTTGCTCAAGCGAGAAGTTAAAAATGAAAGGGAGATAAGATGAACGAGAACAGACGAGAATTTCTAAAAAAAGGTGCTACTGCAATTGCAGCGACACCTTTGCTTTCAAGCGTAACAGCATCAAATTTATTTGCTGATGGCGTAAAAAAGAGTGTTTTAAGAGATAGCGAGGTCATCACAGCTGCCCACTGGGGTATGTTAAAAGTGACAACCAAAAACGGTGTAGCAGTAAAGTCAGAGCCTATCCAAAAAACAAGTGAAATTTACAACCCACTTCAGCACTACACACCAGATATGATCTACAAATGTCGTATCAAGCGACCAGCAGTAAGAAAGAGTTACCTTGAAAATCCAGATAGTCCAAAGCCAGAGCTTCGCGGCAAGGATGAGTGGGTTGAGGTGCCTTACGAAGAGGCGATCAAGCTAGTTGCAAGAGAGCTTAAAAAGACAAGAGCACAAAAAGGCTTACAAAGTGTATTTGCGGGTAGCTATGGCTGGAAGTCAAGTGGAAACGTACATAACTCAAGAATTTTACTTCATAGATTTATGAATTTAAGTGGCGGCTTTGTTGGCTCACTAGGTGACTACTCAACAGGTGCTAGCCAGATCATAATGCCTCACGTCGTGGGTAGTATCGAGGTCTATGAGCAGCAAACCAGCTGGCCAGTCGTACTTGAGAACTCAAAAGTCGTAGTCATCTGGGGTGCAAACCCACTTGCGACACTTCGCATAGCTTGGACTAGCACCGACGAGCAGGGCTTTAAATACTTTGAAGAGCTCAAAAATAAAAAAGATATCAAAGTGATCATCATCGATCCTATCAAGAGTGACACAGCGCAATACTTTGATAACGCTCAGTGGATAGCTCCTGTGCCAAACACCGACACAGCGATGATGCTTGGTATGATGCACTACCTATATGAAAGCGGCAAGTATGATAAAAATTTCATTGAAACCTACACAACAGGCTTTGATAAATTTCTCCCATATCTACTTGGTAAGACAGACAATACTCCTAAAAATTTAAAGTGGGCGAGCAAAATTTGTGGCATTGATAAAGATACTTTAAAAGAGCTAGCTGATACATTTGTAAGCAATCGCACGATGCTAATGAGTGGTTGGGGTATGCAGCGCGCTCACCACGGAGAGCAACCACACTGGGCGATGGTGACACTAGCAGCTATGATCGGTCAGATAGGGCTTCCTGGTGGGGGATTTGGACTTAGCTACCATTACTCAAACGGTGGCGCTCCGACTTGCAAAGGTGCGGTCATCGGCGGCATAAATAGTGCAAGTGTTGGTAAATTTAACGATAAAGGTGAGTTTATCGGCACAGATACAGGCGAGTTCGATAAACGAGGTCGCTTCGTCGCAAAGGCAGCCGCAGCAGCAGGCACAGGCCAAAGTTGGCTACAAAAAGCAACCAACTATGCCTTCCCGGTAGCAAGGATTGCTGATGCGTTGCTACATCCTGGTAAAGTGATCGACCACGACGGCAAAAAGATAACCTATCCAGACATCGACTTTATCTACTGGGTCGGCGGCAACCCACTTGTACACCACCAAGATACAAATACAAATTTAAAAGCGTGGAGAAAGCCAAGAACGGTTGTTGTACATGAATCATACTGGACACCGACAGCAAAAATGGCTGATATAGTATTTCCAGTCACTACAGAGTATGAGAGAAACGATATCACCATGACCGGTGACTACTCAAATATGAACATCGTGCCGATGAAACAAGTCGTTGAGAAATACCACGAGGCAAGAGATGATTATCAAATTTTCATCGATCTTTGCAAAGCTTATGCTAAAAATTTAGTCATTGCCTACACAGATAACGGCAAGGATGAGTTTGACTGGATCAAAGAGTACTATGACGCAGCCTACGCTCAGGTCAAGGCTGTGCCAGAGCTAACTACTGATATGAAGCCATTTGAAGAGTTTTGGAACGAGAACAAGCCAGTTACATTTGCCTCATCTCAAGATAGCGATAGTTGGGTGAGATTTGGCGAATTTAGAGAAGATCCTGTGCTAAATGCTCTTGGAACTCCAAGTGGTCTTATAGAAATTTACTCAGAGACTATCGAGAAAATGGGCTATGACGACTGCAAGGCACACCCAATGTGGTTTGAGCCAATCGAGTGGCTAGGCATGAAAGATAAGCCAGCTAAATTCCACATGATAAGCGCTCACCCAACAGACCGCTTGCACTCACAGCTAAGCCAAACTTCACTTCGTGACAACTACGCGATCGCAAACCGCGAGCCTATCTGGATCAATGAAAAAGACGCAAAAGAGCTTGGCGTAAAAACAGGCGATTTGGTGCGTGTATTTAACGCACGTGGTGAGGTTTTAGCAGGTGCTCATGTGACTAAAAATATCAAAGAGGGCGTTGTAAAACTAGCTGAGGGCGCTTGGTATGACGGCTTTGATAGTGGAATTTGCAAAAACGGCGGTGCAAACGTGCTAACCATAGATATCCCAACAAGTAAGCTAGCAAACGGCAACATCAGCCACACAGCTCTTGTAAATATCGAGAAATATAAAGGTGGCGAGGCATTAAAGCTTACAGCTTTTGCTGAGCCAAAAATTTCTAAATAATATTAAAAGCAGGGGAGTCTTCTCCTGCTTTTGAACTTAAAATTTAAAACAAATCTTCTATTCACAAAAAGCTTAAATTTATATTTAAAGCCTATAGCTCTATAAATTTTTTATTTTGCAATTATATTTGTAAAACTTGACGTAAAGGATATCACCACTGTGTTATTTCGTCCTGTGTGTTTTAAAGCGATGCAAGTTGGTAAAGTCTATCAAGTGGCTTTGGTTGATAAATTTAGCGTTGTGCTTACTATTATTTTGGCTGTTGTTTTTCTTGGGGAGAGACTAAATTACAAAGAAATTTTAGCCATTTGTCTTATTATTTCAGGTGTTGTTTTGTTGATTTTCAAGTAAAAATTTATACTCTATGTCTAGCAAAAGAATAAAAAGTAAAACTAGCTTATTTAATGATATTTTGTGATCTAAAATTTATTCAAAAATTTTAATTATCAAGATATCTTTATTAATTTTTAAAAAGCATTAAATAAAGGGTAAATTTAATACTAATTTTAATTCTTTTTCGATAAATTAAAGCGATTTTAACTTTTTAAAGGAGGAAAGATGAAGTCCATAACTTCAAAGATAGCGATGATTATCATCTCATTGCTAGTTATTTCGTTTGCTGCTATTTCAGCAGTCAGCTACTATACAGCGGAAAGTAAGGTAGTAGAGTTGGTCAGCCAGACCCAGGATCAGATTCTAAGTGATATCAAAGCAACCACGGATTCTTTTTTTGAAGATTATTTAGAAGTTGCCAAAAAGTCTGCTTCAGATATAGCACAAATACCAAATAATGATGACTCGTACATGGAAAAAACAAAAATGCAAAAAGAAAGCGTTAGTCATCTAGTTACTGATATTTTTTATGGTCGCGAGAGTGATGGACATTTTTTCCAGTCTGACGGCACTAGAACAACTCCAGCCGATAACTACGATCCTAGAACTAGAGGCTGGTATAAAGCAGCAAAGAGTGCAAATGGTGCTATATATACCGAACCTTACAAAGCTGCCTTGTCTAATGCTTTAGTAATTAGCTTTGCCGCTCCAGTAAATAAAAATGGAAATTTTGATGGTGTTTTGGGGCTTGATTTAAATATAGATGCTTTAAGTAAAAAAATCCTTGAAATGGGTAAAACAAAATACGGCTATGTTTATCTAATGAATAAAGACGGCCTAATACTAATGCATAACGACCCAAACAACGTCGGTAAAACCGTTCCCGCAAGCAAATATCTAGCCGAGGCGTTTGCAGCTAAAAAATTTGACGAAAACGGGCTAATCCCTTACACCAACTATAAGGGCGAAAACGTAACAGCAAAAGTAATGGCCATAAACGATCAAGGCTGGCTAGCCGTAGCCGCTATCGGAGCAGATACTTTTTCGTCTAATACATTGCCTTTATTAAAAGCTCAAATAATCCTAGCCGTAGCTTTTATAGTCATACTTTCGGCTATCGTATTTGTTCTTCTTAAAAAATCTCTTAGTCCTATTAGAACTATTCAAACTAAGCTTGAAGACGCGTTTAAATTCATCACCTACGAAACCCCTAACGCTCCGGAAAAGCTAGTAGTAACTACGCAGGACGAATTCGGCAGAATGAGCGAATCTATTAACGAAAATATAGAAAAAGTCCTTAACGGCGTTAAAAAAGACAGCGCCTTAATAGAGGAGATGAACGGTATAGCAAATCTCATGATAAAAGGACACATGGGGGCTAAGATTAACTCCGTCCCTAATAATCCGGCTTTAGTTCAGTTAAAAGATCTACTAAATAAATTCTTCGCTTCTATTTCTGAAAATTTAAAAGGAATAGCCGTAGTTTTAGCTTCTTACAACAAAAACGACTACACTCCTAGACTAGAGTTAAAACCCGAGCTTGAAAGCGATCTAAAAGATATGATAGTAGGCCTTCAAAGCGCGGGCGACGCAGTAAGCAATATGCTAAGGGAAAATTTAAAAGAAGCTCAGGTCCTAGAAGAAAAAGCTAAAATCCTAGCAGAATCTATGAGAACTCTAACCGACGGAGCTCATAAGCAAGCCGACTCCATCCAAGAAAGCGCGGCTGCTATAGAAGAGATGAGCAGTTCTATGAACGCCATTAGCCAAAAAGCTAGCGACGTAACAAGACAAAGCGAAGAGATTAAAAATATCATCGTTATTATTAGAGATATAGCTGATCAAACCAACCTACTTGCTCTAAATGCGGCTATCGAGGCAGCACGTGCTGGTGAACACGGCAGAGGATTTGCCGTAGTCGCCGACGAGGTTAGAAAACTAGCAGAGCGAACTCAAAAATCACTTGGCGAGATCGAAGCTAACGCAAATGTTTTAGCTCAAAGCATTAATGAGATGAGTGAAAGCATCAGAGAGCAAAGCGAAGGCATAAATATGATAAATCAAAGCGTAAGTCAGATCGACAGTATTACAAAACAAAATATTAATATTGTTGGTACAACAAATGAAATTACTGACCAAATAGATGAAATGGCTAAGACGATAGTAGCCGACGTTAGAAAGAATAAATTTTAATCTTAGAGCCGAATTTAGGGGTTTGCCTCCCCTAAATTCTAATTTTATTTAGCTGATTTTAACTACCTAAAATGAAAAAATAATTCAAAATTATTATTTAATGTATACATCACTATTTTGTAATTAATATTATTTAAGACTATTTAATATAAAAAAATATAAAATCGTATCTTAATTTTTTGTAAAAGGAAAGTAAATGCGCTCGATTGCAAACAAAATATCTTTAATGCTCATACTGGCATTATTCATATCATTCTCACTAATATCTTTAGCCAGCTACAATACAGCTCATGATAAAGCCATTGAGTTAGTAATACAAACTCAAAAGCAAATTTTAAAAGATGTGAAAATCACACTAAATAGCTTTTTTACCAATAATCAGTATGCTATAGAGAAAATGGCTGAGACTCTTAGTAAGATAAGCGAGAAAAGTGATGGCTCGATGAATGCTGATGGTATAAATTTAGCTTTATCTCAAGCAAAAGCTATATCTGGAAAAGAGATCACTCTTGTTTATGCTGGATATGAGGATGGGGCTATGTTTAGATCAAATGGGCAAAATAAAGCTGGATACGATCCAAGAGTTAGAGGATGGTATAAACAAGTTAAAGCCGAGAATAAACCAATATATACTGATCCATATATGGCAGCTTCATTAAATGCGATGGTTATAACTTTTGCTGCACCTATTAAAAATATTGGAGTTACGGGTATAGATGCATCTATTGAGGAGTTGAGCAATAATATATCGCAAATTAGTAAGACTGAATACAGCTATGCTTTTGTTGCAGATCAAAATGGCAACATTATAATGCACCCAAATAAAGAATTAGTCGGCAAACCTCATGAGATCGCAAAGAGTCTAATAAAACAATATAATGAAAAGAAATTTGATGAAAATGGATTAATAGCATATAAAAATACAAAAGGCGAAGATGTCTATGCCTATATGTTAGAGATAAATGATAAAGGTTGGTTGGCAATAACAGCAATGGATCAAAATATCTTTAGCTCGCATACTTTACCTATTTTAAAAGTTCAAATTATTTTAGCCTTTATATTTATAGTTGTCTTGTCTGCGTTTGTGTATTTCTTGCTAAAAAGATCGCTTAATCCTATTAAAACTATTACAGATGCTTTGGTTAGTTTCTTTAGATTTTTAAATTTTGAGATAAAAGAGCCAGTTGTTTCAAAGGTGGCAACAAAAGATGAATTTGGCGTAATGAGCAAACTAATAAATGATAATATTGCTAAAATTTTTGACAATGCCGATCAAGACTCTAGAGTGGTATCTCAATCTGTTGAAACTGCAAAGGCGATAGAAAATGGAAATTTAAAAGCAAGAATAGTAGATGTTCCAGCTAATCCAAAACTAATTGAATTAAAAGATGTCTTAAATAAAATGCTAGATGTTTTGGAAAAAAGAGTCGGTAGCGATTTAAATATGATCCAAAAAACTTTTAATGATTTTAGAAATTCTGATTTTACTTCAAGAATTTTGGATGCCAAAGGCAATGTCGAACTAGTAACAAATGAGCTTGGCGAAGAGATAGCTAATATGCTTGCGTTTAACTTAAAACAAGCACAATTCTTAGAAGAAAAAGCTAAAAATTTAGATGCATCAATGAAGCAAGTAACTCAAGGTGCTAGCACACAAGCAAATTCTCTCCAAGAAAGTGCTGCTGCGATCGAGCAAATGAGTAGCTCAATGAGCGCAATTAGTCAAAAGACTGTAGATGTTATAAAACAATCTGAAGAGATTAAAAACATCATCGTTATTATTAGAGATATAGCCGATCAAACAAATTTACTTGCTCTAAACGCAGCTATCGAAGCGGCGCGTGCTGGTGAGCATGGACGAGGCTTTGCTGTGGTCGCAGATGAAGTTAGAAAACTAGCTGAACGAACTCAAAAATCACTTGGTGAGATCGAAACTAATGCAAATATACTTACTCAAAGCATCAATGAGATGAGTGAGAGCATCAGAGAGCAAAGCGAAGGCATAAATATGATAAATCAAAGTGTAAGCCAGATTGATAGCATTACAAAGCAAAATGTTGATATCGTGAGCTCAACGAATGAAATCACTGCCCAAATCGATGAAATGGCTAAGATGATAGTAGCCGATGTTAAAAAGAATAAATTTTAACTTTATGGCTTGATACTTAAAAATTCATTAATATTTCATCCTCAAAATTTGAGGATGAAAATAACTCTATTCTATCTCTAATCTTAAAATTGTTTTTTGTTTTATAAATATAATAAAATTTTTAAAAATTATCTAATTTTTATAGCTTTATAGTGATATTACTAGTTAAATTTTTATAGATTATGTTTGCTGCAAAGTAGTGAAGTCTATTGGAATTTATCCTTACAATTATTGCTATTTCGGTAAAGATATAAAAATTTTTAATGATATTTTATGTTACTTTTTTACTCAAATATTCAAAAACAATTTTACTTTGTTTTCTTTAGCTTTTTTGATAACAACTCTAAAATTTTTAAATTTTATTAAATAGTATTTTCTTTTAAAATCGTGCTTTGTGAGAAAATTAATATTTTTATGTAGAAAAATATTTACATTTTTGGCTTAAGTTTTTTGAAATTTTTGTAAATGTAAATAAGTTGTAAATAAGTTTTACAAGGTTAATATCAACTCAATTTGTTTTAATCTTTAAAGGAGAAAGAATGAATCGACGAGAATTCATAAAAAGTGCTGCGGCTAGTGCTGCTTGTGCTAGTGCTGGTATAGCCGTACCAAGCTCGCTAAGTGCAGCAAGCGAAGCCGAAAAAGGCTGGCGCTGGGATAAGGCAGCTTGTAGGTTTTGTGGAACAGGCTGTGGTATCATGGTCGCTACAAAAGAGGGCAAGATAGTAGCTGTAAAAGGAGATCCAGAAGCACCAGTAAATCGCGGTCTAAACTGCATTAAAGGCTATTTTAATGCTAAGATCATGTACGGCGAGGATAGGATCACTCATCCGCTTTTGCGTGTAAATGAAAAAGGCGAATTTGATAAAAAAGGTAAATTTAAGCAAGTAAGCTGGAAGCAAGCATTTGATGTTATGGAGGCTCAGTTTAGAAAAGCATATGATGAACTAGGTCCTCACGGCATCGGAGTTCTAGGCTCTGGTCAATATACTATTCCAGAAGGTTACGCTGCTGTTAAGCTTATAAAAGGTGGCTTTAGAAGCAATAGCATCGATCCAAACGCAAGACACTGCATGGCAAGCGCGGTTGTTGGCTTTATGCAAGTTTTTGGTATAGACGAGCCATCAGGCTGTTTTGATGATATCGAACTAACTGATACTATCGTAGCTTGGGGTGCAAATATGGCTGAGATGCACCCGATCCTTTGGGCACGCGTAAGCGATAGAAAGCTTAGCGATCCTGATAGAGTAAAGGTTGTAAATTTAAGCACCTACTCAACTAGAACATCAAATTTGGCCGATATCGAGATCATTTTTGCTCCGTCATCTGACCTTGCTATTTGGAACTACATCGCTCGTGAGATAGTTTATAACCACCCAGAGATGATCGATGAAGAATTTGTTAAAAAACACTGTGTATTTACAACTGGTCCAGCCGATATCGGATATGGTCTTCGTCCAGACATTAATCATAAAAAATATGCTCCAAGCGAGCTAGACACTGCTGCTACTGAGAAGTCAAAGGTGCTAAGTGAAGCTGAGGGCGTTACACTTGCATATCTTGGACTAAAAGCCGGCGATACGCTAGAAAATAAAAATGCTGCAAAATCTGGCGCACATTGGCAAATAACATTTGAAGAGTTTAAAAAAGCTCTTGATCCTTACACGCTTGACTTTACAGCAAAGGTGGCAAAGGGCGATCCAAACGAAGATATAGAAGAATTTAAGAAAAAATTAAAAGCACTTGCTGATCTTTATATAGAGAAAAACCGCAAAGTCGTAAGTTTCTGGACTATGGGCTTTAACCAACACCAACGTGGTACATGGGTAAATGAGCAAGCTTATATGGTTCACTTTTTGCTCGGCAAACAAGCACTTCCAGGCTCAGGAGCGTTTTCTCTAACTGGCCAACCAAGTGCGTGTGGTACTGCAAGAGAGGTTGGAACATTTGTTCACCGCTTACCAGCTGACATGGTTATTGAGAATCCAAAACATAGAGAGATAACTGAAAAAATTTGGAAACTTCCTGCTGGAACACTAAGTGGTGTGCTCGCTTCTCACTACGTAAAAATGATGCGTGATCTTGAAGATGGTAAGGTTAAATTTATCTGGGTTCAAGTAAATAATCCGTGGCAAAATACTGCAAACGCAAACCACTGGATAAAAGCAGCTCGTGAGATGGATAACTTTATCGTCGTAAGCGATCCTTATCCAGGAATTTCTGCAAAAGTTGCTGACCTTATCCTCCCAACTGCGATGATCTATGAAAAATGGGGCGCATACGGTAATGCCGAGAGAAGAACACAGCACTGGAGACAGCAAGTGCTTCCAGTTGGTGAAGCGATGCCTGATATTTGGCAAATGATGGAATTTAGCAAGCGCTTTAAGCTAAAAGATGTTTGGGGTGAGAAAAAAGTAAATGACAAAGTTACACTTCCAAATGTGCTTGAAGAGGCAAAAGCTATGGGATACAGCGAAGAAGATACGCTATTTGATGTACTTTTCGCTAACGAAGAGGCTAAGAAATTTAGTGCAAACGATCCGATCATAGAAAACTACGACAATACAGAAGTATTTGGCGATAGCAGAAAGGTGATCGGCTCAGATGGCAAAGAATTTAAAGGATATGGATTTTTCATCCACAAATATCTTTGGGAAGAGTATAGAAAATTTGGCGTTGGACACGGCCACGACCTAGCAGATTTTGACACCTACCACAGAGTAAGAGGTCTTAGATGGCCAGTAGTTGATGGCAAAGAGACTCAGTGGAGATTTAATACTAAATTTGACCCATACGCTAAAAAAGCTGCTCCAAATGAGAAATTTGCATTCTACGGCAACAAAAATGCAGCACTTCCAACAGGTGATCTAAAAGGCGTTACAAATAAAGATAAAACATCTCTTGCAAATAAAGCAAAAATTTTCTTCCGCCCTTATATGGATCCATGCGAGATGCCAAGCAAAGATTATCCATTCTGGCTATGTACTGGCCGTGTGCTAGAGCACTGGCATACAGGTACGATGACTATGCGTGTTCCTGAGCTTTATAGAGCGGTTCCAGAGGCGCTTTGCTATATGCACGAAGATGATGCTAAAAATCTTGGCGTAATGCAAAACGAGATTGTCTGGGTCGAATCACGCCGTGGCAAGGTAAAAGCAAGAGTAGATCTAAAAGGTAGAAATAAGCCGCCAGTAGGGCTTGTTTATGTGCCTTTCTTTGACGAAAACGTATATATAAACAAAGTATGTCTTGACGCTACTTGCCCAATCTCAAAAGAGACTGATTATAAAAAGTGTGCGGTTAAAATTTACAAAGCATAGGTGAGCGATATGGGATTTTCAAGTAGGCGAGAGGCTTTAAAATTTGGAGCAAAAGTAGCGCTTTTGGCTCTTGGCGGAGGCTTTGTTTGGTCGCTTAGTGCCAAGGCTTCGCCACTTATGCTTCTTAGGCCTCCTGGTGCAAAAGAAGAGAAGCAATTTTTACAAAGCTGCATTAGGTGCGGGCTTTGCGTAGAGGCTTGTCCATTTGATACGCTAAAGCTCTCATCGCTAGAAGATGGCATAAGCATTGGAACGCCTTATTTTGAGCCTAGAAAAATTCCTTGCTATATGTGTGAAAATATCCCTTGTGTGCCAGCCTGTCCGACTGGAGCTTTGGACGTAAATTTAGTAAGCACAAAAGGCAAGCTTGACATAAATAAGGCCAAAATGGGCGTCGCAGTGGTCGATATGAAAAACTGCGTGGCATACTGGGGCATACAGTGCGATGCTTGCTACAGATCCTGTCCGCTCATAGATAAGGCCTTGTATCTTGAGTATCGCCGCAACGAAAGGACGCAAAAGCATGCGTTTTTGCTTCCAGTGGTCGATAGCGACATCTGCACCGGATGTGGCCTATGCGAGCGAGCCTGTATCACTAAAAAAGCAGCCATTACTGTGCTAAACCGTGACGCCGTACTTGGCAAAGTAGGCGATAACTACGTCAAAGGCTGGATAAAAGAAGATGAAAGACGCATAGACGATGCAGACAGCAAAATAAAGCTTGACATTAAAAAAGCGACTGATTATCTAAATGGTGGTGAGCTATGAAATTTTTAATCTTAAGACGAATAACTCAAATTTCTATCCTAGCACTATTTGTCCTAGGAAATTTTTATGGAGTTAAGATACTTAGCGGAAATTTAAGCTCATCTTTGCTTTTTGGAAAAATTCCACTAAGCGATCCATTTGCTTTGGTTCAAATTTTACTTGCGAGCTTTAGCGCTGGCATAAATGCAATTATTGGAGCTGGCATTATCTTTGCATTTTATGCACTGGTTGCTCCAAGAGCGTTTTGTTCGTGGATATGCCCGATAAATTTGCTAACTGATATTGCTTTTAAACTAAGAGAGAAATTTGGTTTTAAGGGCGAGAAGGTCTTAAACGTGAGTAAAAATTTACGTTATTACTTGCTGGCTCTTGCTCTTATATTAAGTCTTACTTTATCTTATCCAGTATTTGAGAGCATTAGTTATATTGGCATTATTCAGCGTGGCATTATTTACGGCTCAGCTAGTGCTTTAGGCATAGCGGTTGCGATCATTGCTTTTGATATGTTTGTGTTAAAGCGTGGTATTTGCTCGCATGTTTGTCCACTTGGTGCCTTTTACGCCATCATCTCAAAATTTGCCCTAATTAGAGTAAAACATGATGCCCAGGCTTGCACAAAATGTATGAAATGCAAGCTTATTTGCCCAGAGATGCAAGTGCTTGACATGATCGGTAAAGAGAGCCGCTCGGTAAGCTCAAGCGAGTGCATAAGCTGTGGCAGGTGCATTGATGTTTGTGGAGACGGGGCTTTGAAATTTAGTATTAGAAATTTAAGGAGAGAAAAATGAAAATAAAAATAATGATGCTTGGAGGATTGTGCGCTGCGTTTTTTGCGGCATGTACTTTTAGTAATCCAAGTATTAGTGATTCGCAAATCGGCTTTAGAAATATCGATTTGCTAGACGATAAAGACGTTGTATTAAAAGATGTGAACTACACAAAAGAGCCAGCTGGTATGTCAAAGAAATTTGATAGGTCTTTTGAAAATGCACCACCATTTATCCCACACGATACTGAGGGTTTAGTGCCTATCACAAAAGATATGAATATGTGCGTAACCTGCCATATGCCTGAGTTTGCAAAAGATAGTGGAGCAACACCGATACCATCATCTCACTTTTATGATATCAGAAACAAAAAAGATCTTGCAGGCAAGCTTGATGATGAAAGATATAACTGCACAACATGCCACGTTGAGCAACAAAACGGCGTAACGCAGCTTGTTGGTAATAAATTTAAGCCTGATTTTAGAGATAAAAATGGCACTCATAAGTCAAACTTACTAGATGTTTTAAACGATGGTGTTAAATAATGCAAAGCAGGCGAGAGCTTTTTAGTAAAATTTTGGGGGCAAAATCTGCTCCCAAATTTATAACTCCGCCTTTTTTTAGCGGAGAGTTTGACTGCGATAGATGCGATGCTAGCTGCGTAAATGCTTGTGAAAAAGAGCTTCTTAGCTTTGAAAATGAAAGGGTAGTTTTTAAAGTTAAAAAGCTGGGCTGTGACTTTTGCGAAGAGTGCGCAAAGGCTTGCGAGAGTCTTGGTAAGAAGACATTAAGCTTAAACTCACCAAAGAGTATAAATGCAAAAGTTAGCATCGATGTTTCTAGCTGTCTAGCATGGAACGATACAATCTGCTACAACTGCCTTGATGCTTGCAAATTTAAAGCAGTCGAATTTCTTGGCGTTTTTCGTCCTATTGTTAATCAAAACTGCCTAAGTTGTGGCGAGTGCTTTGATGTTTGCTTTAAAAATTCACTTCAAATGGAGGCCTTATGAGAGCTTTGTTTTTTATTTTTTGTCTATTAAATTTTATCTTTGCAAGTGAGATCACCACTCCATATAAGCAAATAGAGGCTAGTGCAAATGTACTAAGCACAACGCTAATAAATGGCAAACTCTTTATCGCGACTGATGGAGGGACGGTTGAAATTTATGATCCTAAAGAGTCTAAATTTGAAGAGATCATTAAGATGGATGATATAAAAACCTACGTTAGTGATCACGAAAGACCAAAAATTCTAAACGTTGATGAGTTAAACGGCAAGATACTCATCCTAAGCGAGGGTGACTATGCTACAAAGGTGCTTTATATAAGAGAAAATGGACAGATGAGAAGCATAAAAATACCAAATCAAGCGACAAAAAAGGCATTATTTTTAGATGATGAGCATGTTGCGCTTGCTTCAATCAGCAATGAAATTTACTTTTTGAACTTAAAAAGTGGTGAAATTTATGACAGCTTTAAAATTTCAATTGCAATGCTCTCAGATATGGAGATAAATGAAGATAGAAGCAGGCTAGCTATCGCTTGCGAGAGTGGGAAGGTCTACTTTTATAATATAAAAGCTAAAAAAATGGATCAAATTTTAGACATTCATACAGACAATATCTACGACATCTCATATAAAAATGGAGTCATGATCAGCGGAGGCACCGACAGGATAGTGGGGATATTTTCAGCTGGAAGCCTAAAAAAGATAAATACTGGCTTTTTGGTCTATGGTGTCGGCCTTAGCGATGATGGTAGAGTGGCAGCTTATATGAGTGATGAGATGAGCGATGTAAATTTAGTTGATAGCAAAAGCTTAGAAAATATCGCAATACTAAAAACTGGACAAAGTACGATAAATAGCATAGTTTTTATAAGCGATAACGAAGTCGTAACTTCAGCCTATGAGAATAAAATTTTATTTTGGAGAATTAAATGAATATTTCAAGTTTGATAGTTTATACGGACAATAAAAATGAAAGTGTAAAAAACGAAATAAAAAAGCTAAAAGAGTGTGAAATAATAACCGACGCAGACGATAGAATCGTAGTGGTAGTTAGCTCAGATAGTATTGAAGATGAGATAAAAAATTTTAAAAAGATAGAAGCTATCAGTGGAGTAGTGAGCGTTGCGATGGTTTACAGCTATCAAGAAGATGCCGAAGAAAATAGAAAAAAGCTAGAAGAAAATGGCAAGGTAAGTGAAATTTTAACAAGTGATGAGGTAAAGGCAGAGGATATTACTTATGGCGGCAGCGTGCATCATAGAGTGAAATAGTAAAACTAAATTTCTGGCTTTTGCATCATAATTAAAAATTTATAGTACAAAAGCCTATCCTTCATATAGATCTTCTTAATAAATTTGTTGCTAGTACTGCTTATATTTAATCAACTTTGTTTGGCTTTTAGATTAAATTTATGTTCAAGGATTAATTTAGATTTTTGGTGAAAAATCACTCAGCAAGCATTAAAATCAAAAGTATAGCAAGTGAATTAAATTTTAGTTTAGAAGATCTTGAGATGATGCTTGCATAAAGAATTTTAGTAGGCCAGTTTTGGCTTACTAAATTTATAGCCTAAGGCCTATCTTTAATCAAATTTAATAAATTTTCTCCAATGTTTTCATTTGTTAGATTTGAAATTTCTTTATAAAAATTTCCTTTTTTGTCTATTAAATATATTGAAGAGCTATGAGCAACAGAGTAGCCCATGGCTGAGTTTTCAAGACGGACTTTTTGAAATTTTACACCATAGGTTTTTGCCACTTCTTTTAAGGCATTTAGTTTTAATCCATCGGCATCTTTGTAGAAATTTTTTGCCATTAGAGTTAAATTTTCAGGAGTATCGCGTTCAGGATCAAGCGTAATAAAAAGTAGTTCAAAGTCATCTCTTTTTAGTTTATTTAGTTCATCGCCAATCAAAGAGAGTGCAGTAGGGCAGACATCGGGGCAAAAAAGATAACCAAAATATATAACTTTGTACTTTCCGTCGTAATTTTTAAGACTTACTTCACCATTTTGTGAAAGTGCCTTAAAATCATACTTGTTTGGTTTTATTAGCAAAAGTGCAACACCTATACAAATTAAGATTATTATTAAGCCCCAAAATGCCTTTTTCATCGTTACCCTCTATAATTTTAGATCAAGATCTACAAAAAAACCAGTTTCTTTTTCGTCATCAAGCACTTTAAATCGATATCTCATAAGCTCGACAACACAAGCACTTAGCACTACTTGAGCAGTTAAGTTATCGCCTCTTGGCTCAAGTCTTGCTTTGATCGATCCCATATTCATATTTATGCCGTCTATCTCAAGACTAGGGTTTTTTAGCCCTAAATTTTTACCGTTAATGATTTTAAAGCTAAAAGGCCTCATGGCATAAATAGGTCTTGGTGAGATGTCTATTTTTAGCTTTACGCCTTTAAATTCCATCTCACAAGATTTATTGTTTAGATCACATTTTAAAGGATCTAACGATGTGTTTACATCGGCAAATTCAGGTGGATCTTCTTTGCTTGTTGTCATAAGCTTATAGCCTATCGAAAAAGCACCTAGAACAATAAAGATAAATGAAAAAATAATTATGATTTTTTTCATTATTTAAAGTTTTTAGTTACTCCAATATTATCAAGCTTTATGCTCTCGCCATTGCTAAATTTTAGCTCTAAATCAACTTTATCACCATCTTTTAATGGTTTATTTAGATCCATAAGCATAATGTGTAAACCGCCAGGAGCTAGTTTTGTTTCACCATTTTTTGGGATCACTGCATCTTCGATTTGAACCATAGCCATCATGCCATCATTCATTTTGTGTGTATGAATTTCTGTACTTTTGCAAACGCTTGAGTGAGCACCAATAAGCTTTACATCAGAATTTGAAGCATTTTTTATATCCATAAAAATTGCACTATTGTTTGTGCCAGGTTTTGTATCTCTAGCTCTAACATTTTCTAGGCTGATATCAGCCGCCATAAGAGCAGAAGCTGCAAGCATCGCACCAAAAACGATTTTTTTCATATTTTTCCTTTGTGATAAAATTAATAATGGTTTTCACATTATACATTTAGAACTACTTAATTTACCTTTAAAATCTAAAAATATAAATTTTTTAGGATATAATTACGGACTAAATTTTACTTTTTGGGATATTTCACTTGAAAAAAATTATATTTTTCTTCATCGCGTTATCGCCTTGTCTTTTTGCCCAAAATTACGAAGAAATTTACTTAAAAAATGGCTCTGCTGCTGTTATCGATGCCATCGAAAAAAATATTTTAAGTAAGGATTACTGGCTAAAAAAGCTTGAGGGCAAGGATGTAAGATATGGATATTATGACAACGAGATACTTCTAAGTGTAGTTGATAAAACTAAAAAGAAGCTTGAAGTGATCTCTTATAATGGCGGCATTACAAAAAAGCTTTTTAGCTCAAGCGTTATAGTTGGCAAAAATGGTGATAAGCTTCTTGAAGGCGATCTAAAAACACCGATTGGAGTGTATCAGCTTACACGTAGATTTACGCCAAATGATAGATATCTTGGCCCACTTGCATTTTCGCTTTCGTATCCAAATTTGCTTGACAAACTTGCAAAACGAAATGGTGGTGGCATTTGGATACATGGCTATCCGCTTGATGGTCAAAGGACAGACGAGCTAAAAACAAAAGGCTGCGTGGCTATGCAAAATGATACTTTGATGAAATTTGATGATGTAGTGGATCACAAAAAAACACTTGCATTTATCTACGAAGATAAGCGTCCAGAAGCTAGCGCAAAAGATATTGCAGTGATCATTTCTGGACTTTTGGGTTGGAAAAAGACATGGAGTGAGAGCGACATTGAAAACTATCTTAAATTTTACGATAAGAACTTTGAGCGATACGATGGTATGAGCTTGGAAAAATTTAAAAGTATGAAAAGAGCTATTTTTTCTAAAAAAGAGAAAAAACGCATTTCTTTTTCAAATTTTCTCATCACGCCTTATCCAAATCTTAAAAATGATAGGCTTTTTCGTGTGAGTTTTTATGAAGATTATGTTTCAGATACACATAAATTTGCTGGTCAAAAGACACTTTATGTGAAGCTTTATAACGATGATATGAAAATTTTTATAGAGGAGTAAAAGTGGAAAAATCTCAAGAAGTAAAAGAAAAAATCGAAAAAATTTTAGAGGCAAGAGCTGCTTTTTTTGCTGAGCTTGACCGTCAGGTTCCAAAGAAAAATGGTACTGATGTTTTTGATTTCAGCAAAGTAAAAGAGGCTGATCTGAAAGAAATTTACGCTAAATTTTATACATTTGATTACAACGTAAGAAAACTTTTACCGGATGTCTATACTGCTTTTAATGTGAATTTTAATGTCTGAAATACGTCTAAGTAAAGCTTCATATATTCATAACCTCACTCAAATTTGTGCCAAAGCTGGCGGCAAAGAGAAAGTAATAGTTGTATTAAAAGACAATGCTTATGGCCATGGCGTAAGGCTTATTGCTAGTGAAGCTAAAAAATTTGGCATAGAAATTTGTGCTGTAAAAAGTGAGTTTGAGGCAGATGAAATTTCTGACATATTTGAAAATATTCTCATTCTCTCACATATCCCAACCGGAAATGAAAGTAGTAAATTTATCTATGCGATAAATGATATAGAGGCGCTTTTAAAGATAAAAGATGGCTCAAAAATCAACCTTGCAATTGACACTGGTATGCATAGAAATGGGCTTGATATAAGTGAGCTTGATTACGCCTTTGAAATTTTAACAAGAAGGAATTTGGAGCTTCTTGGAGCTTATACGCATTTTCGTGCAAGTGATGAGCTAAATGCTGATTATTTTGTGCAAAGGGAAAATTTTAGGGCTGCAAAAGAGAAAATTTTAGCTCTTTGCGATGAGTTTGGTATAAAAAAACCGATCTTTCACTCTCACAATTCAGCTGCGCTTGAAAGAGCAAGTAAAATCGATGATGATATGGTGCGCGTTGGCATCGCTCAGTATGGATATACTCAGTTTGGTGATAGTTTGGACTTAAAGCCAGTACTTTCACTATGGGCAAAAAGAGTTAGCAAGCGTATTTTAAAAAGTGGTCAAAGTGTTGGATATGGCGCTAAATTTAGTACAAAAGAAGATATAAATGTAGCCACTTATGATCTTGGATATGGCGATGGATTGCTAAGATACAATGGATGTGGCGAGCTAAGACTTGCCAATAACGAGCCAATACTAGGCAAAATTTCTATGGATAGCTTTAGTTGTAAAGATAGCGGCGAGTGGGTCTGTGTCTTTGAGGATGCAAATATTTGGGCGAAATTTTTTAATACGATAAGTTATGACATTTTAGTAAAGCTCTCGCCAAACATCACTAGGAAATTTATATAAAGGTAATATGTGAAAAAGATCGTTTTATTAGCTTTTGCTAGCCTTGCTTTTGGTGTGCAAGAGAGTGAGTTTAAAATTTATGAGCAGATATTAAATCAGCTTGATACTAAGCAGATCCCAGCTTTTGTCGTCCAAACTGCAAAGCCAAATTTGCCAAGCAGAGTCGATGAGATGATTACGCTAAAAGATGTGAGTAGCAGCGGGCTAAACATACATGGCGAGTTTGTTTTAAACGAGACCAAGACAAAGAGGATAAAAGGCTACAACAAAGCTCAAATTTTAGCTTTAAAAGATGAGTTTTATAAAAACGGAAAAGAGGCGCTTTGCAACTCAGGTATGGCTAGAGCTGTGCTAAATCGTGGCATCACGCTAAGTGGTAGTTACGGCTTTGAGGGTAGGCATTTTTTTGATATAAATTTGGATAAAAGCAGTTGCGAGTAGTCATTTTTTTACTGTTTTTTTACTCGCTTGCCCTGGCTCTTACGCCAGATATGGCAGCGAAAAATCATGCAACTTACTACAAAAAAAAGCTTCCATTTATCTGCACGCCAACATTGACACTTAATGATATCTTAAATGTCGGCGATACGCTCATTTATAGATATGCCATCAAATACGCAAGAAAACAAGAGATCAAAAGACTTGAGGAAAAAGAGCTTTTAGAATTTATCGAAGCTATCAAAAAGGAAAATTTACGAACTGCTTGCAAAGATAAAGAGATCTTAAATATGCTAAGTATCGGTGTTGCCTTGGACGAGCTTTTCTATTCAGAAAATGGAGAGCTTATTTTTGAGTACACTATAGAAGATCGCGACTGCAAGAAATTGCAGTGAAACCTGGGGCTAAATTTCAGTTTTTGGTTGTAAATTTGATTTTTTTGCAAAATTTAAAATTCCATTTACTCATAAGAATCGACTACTGATTTTAAGCTTCGAAAAGTTTGCTACTAAAATCAGAGCCTAAATTACTCACTCATGAAATTTAAAATTTTTGTAAATTTATAAATTTAAAGCCAAAAAAGATGGTAAAAAGAAGAAATTTAGCCCAAATTTTACTAGAACTAAATTTTCTACATGCCTCTTTTTATCTCTTGTTCAAGTCTTTCAAGCTCAGCGATCCTATCGCTAGTGCTTGGATGCGTTCTAAAAAGTACGCCAAGCTTGTTAGTTAGCGAGCCAAATGGATTTACGATAAACATATGAGCACTTTGCTCGCTTGCGTTTTGCATAATGTAAGAATTTGAGTAGCTCTCAAGCTTTCTTAAGGCACTTGCAAGCCACTCTGGGTGTCCTGTTAGATAAGCTGCGCCCTTGTCTGCCTTATACTCGCGCTCCCTTGAGATCGCCATTTGTATGATTGTGGCAGCTATTGGCATGAGTATAGCAAGTGCTAGCATAACGATGGCATTACCGCCACCTCTTCTTGAACCGCCACTCTGCCCAGCAATACCACCAATCTTAGCAAAATTTGCAAGCATTGCGATAGCGCCAGCTAGTATGGCAGCGATTGAGCCAGTTAGGATGTCGTAATGCCTTACGTGGCTTAGCTCGTGAGCTAGCACGCCCTCGATCTCGTTTTCATTTAAAATTTTTAAAAGCCCCTCGGTTACCGCGACAGCTGCGTGGCTTGGGTTACGGCCTGTGGCAAAGGCGTTTGGTACCTCTTCTGGTATGATGTAAATTTTTGGTATAGGCAAATTTGCCTTTTGTGTGAGGCGAGATACGATCTCATAAAGCCCGTGAGCGTTACTCTCATCAACTGGGATAGCGTTATATCTTTTTAGCACGAGTTTGTCGCTGAAAAAGTAAGAAAAGATATTCATGCCAGCTGCCATCAAAAAGGCGATCATCATGCCATGCTCACCTCCAATATATCCGCCAACAGCGATAAAAATCAGCATTAAAGCAACCATTAAAAAAGCAGTTTTAAAAATTTCCATTTTTGTCCTTATTTTTTTATAGCGTTTGGTAAGATCGCAGCGTCTATGTTAAATTTTGCAAGCTGTGCTAGCTCGCTTTCATCTTTTATCAAAACAGCTATAAGTGCGTCAAATAGATAACTCTCAGCAATCTTTGCTAGATCTTTTGCAATATCAATATCTGCGATAATAAATTTTGCTCCAGCGGCGTTTGCGATGATAGCTTCGTTTATGTCATTTGCGATGATACTAAAGCTTGCTCCAGCCTCTAACGCCCTTTTTATTAAATTTCTATCAAATTTAAAGAGATTTTGCCTGCCATTTGAAATTTCATCTTTGCTTTTGCAAAGAAAAAGCGGCTCAAATTTTATCAGCTCATCACCCAAAATTTTCATCTCTCACCCTTTATGCAATCTTTGCAGATGTATTTTCCGTCTCGCAGCACCATTTGGTCAATGTCTGTAAAGACGCCACATTTGCTGCACTCTTCGAAGTTGCTGCTGCTTATCTTGTCGCTTTTTTTTCTATTTTTAAAAAATATAATGTAAATCGCAACCAAAATCGCTACAAAAAGCAAGTATTTCAATGTTTTCTCCCTTGATTTTTGAGATTAAAAAAAATGTAGTTTCTATTTTTATCATTATAAATTTGTGCGTCTATGCCTGAAATTTCCTCCATAACGCTTGAGCCCTTGTAGATGAGAAATTTAGTATTTTCATCATAAAATCCATCGCAAATTTTTATAAGCTCTTTTGTCTTGCTAAGTGCCCTTGAGGTGATGAGATCGGCCGTAAATTTATCTGCAAGCTCGATCTTTTGGCTATGAACTTCTAAATTTTGCAAGCCAAGCTCGATTTTAACGAAGCTTAGAAATGATGACTTTTTGGCTATCGGCTCAAAAAGGTGCCACTTTGTTTGCGGCATCGCAAGCGCTAAAAATATCGCTGGAAAGCCAGCTCCACTGCCTACATCTATCGCCGTTTTGGCACTTAGATCAAAAATTTCAAGCGGCTTTATGCTATCAAGCACCTGCTCGCTTATATCTTTATAGTTGCTTAAGCTATGAACTTTGTTAAATTTAGCAAAAATTTGAGTGTAAGCCTTTACTTTTTCGTTAAATTCTGCCGGCAAGCAAAGCTCATTTTTCATCACAAGATGTGCCCCATTTGCTCTTTTTTGACCTTTAAGTAGCCTTCGTTAAATTTATTTGGCTTGATGACGATAGGCACGCGTTTTACGATCTTTACTGAGCTTAGTCCGTGAAGTTTTAAAGGGTTATTTGTGAGTAAATTTACCTCTTTTATGCCATAGTGATTTAGGATAAAATCGACCACTTCGTAAGTCCTCTCATCAGCCTTAAAACCTAGCTGGTGATTGGCTTCAATGGTGTCAAAGCCCTTGTCTTGGAGGCTATAAGCGTTTATCTTGTTTAAAAGCCCGATATTTCTGCCCTCTTGACGCAGGTAGATGACCATGCCGCCATTTTCTTCGATATATTTTAGGCTCGCTTCAAGCTGGTCGCGGCAGTCGCACTTTAGGCTCCCGATCGCATCGCCAGTTAGGCATTCGGAGTGAATTCTAAGATTTACCACCTCGTTTAAAGGCTCTTTGTAGATCACTAGGTGCTCTTTTGCTCCTTCCTTGAAGGCTTGAACCTTATAAGTGCCAAATCTTGATGGTAGATTTGCGGCGTTTGAAATTTCTATTTTCATTTTAAATTTACTCCAACTGTGCTAAACTAGCTAAAAATCACGCATTTTAACAAAGAAAAGGCAAAAATATGTTTAAACGTTTTAGAAGATTAAGAATAAATCCAGCCCTAAGAGACATGGTAAGAGAGACTAGCCTTAGCGTAAATGACTTCATCTATCCGCTCTTTGTAGTCGAGGGCAAAGGCGTTAAAAACGAGATTGCTTCGATGCCGGGCGTTTATCAAATGAGTATCGATGAAATTTTAAAAGAGTGCGAAGAGATAGTAAATTTAGGCATAAAATCGATCATTTTATTTGGCATACCAAGCCTAAAAGATAGCGTTGGTAGCGACGCACTAAGCAACGACGGCATCATCGCAACCGCGCTTAGAGCCATAAAAGATAAATTCCCAAATTTAGTAGTCGTCACTGATCTTTGCTTTTGCGAGTACACAGACCACGGCCACTGCGGCATAATCGATCACGTACACAACACCATCGACAACGATGCCACACTTGAAATTTCAGCTAAACAAGCCTTGATACACGCTCAAAATGGCTCTGATATGATCGCACCAAGCGGCATGATGGATGGCATCATTGCAACGCTAAGAGAGACACTTGATAGCAACGGCTTTGAGAATTTACCAGTGATGGCTTATTCAACTAAATTTGCCTCAGCCTACTACGGACCATTTCGTGACGTGGCGCAAAGCGCTCCAAGCTTTGGCGATAGAAAGAGTTACCAAATGGACAGCGCAAACCGTCTAGAGGCGATCAACGAGAGCTTGCAAGACGAGGCGCAAGGCGCTGATATCTTGATGGTAAAGCCAGCGCTTGCCTATCTTGACATCGTTAGAGAGCTAAGAAATTTAACACTTCTACCACTTTGTGTCTATAACGTAAGCGGCGAGTACGCACTGCTAAAAGCTGGCGCAAAAGCTGGCATCATCGACTACGAGCGCGTTATGATGGAGACTTTGATTGGCTTTAAAAGAGCGGGGGCAAATTTGATCATATCGTATCACGCAAAAGAAGCAGCCAAAATTTTAAGGGGCTAAGATGAGACATTTTTTGACGTTAAATGACTTTAGCAAAGATGAAATCGAGCAGATGATAAATTTAGCCCGCAAGATCAAAAAAGAGGCGAAGGCTAGAGAATTTAAGCCATATCTAAAAGATCAAAAGCTTGCGATGATATTTGAAAAAAGCTCGACTAGAACGAGAGTAAGCTTTGATGTGGGCATGCATGAGCTTGGTGGATATGCGCTATTTTTAAGCAAAAATGATATACAAATAGGTCGTGGCGAGCCTATACGTGACACCGCTAGGGTTATAAGCAGGATGTGTGACATGGCTATGCTAAGGGTTGATAGGCACGAGACGCTAGAAGAATTTGCTAAATTTTCAAGCGTGCCAGTGATAAACGGCTTAAGCGATAAATTTCACCCAGTGCAGCTAATGGCAGACTATCTAACTATGCTTGAATTTAGCGCAGGCGAGAAGGTTGCGTACGTAGGGGACGGCAACAACATGACTCACTCGTGGCTCATGCTAGCTAGCAAGCTTGGCCTTGAGCTAAGGGTCGCCACGCCAAAAGGCTACGAGGTGGATGCTGAAATTTTAAAAATGGCCAATGAAAACGCAAAAATTTCAGGTGCGAAAATTTTTATCACAAATGATATAAAAGAAGCGGTAAATGGTGCCGATGTAGTGACTACGGACACTTGGGTATCGATGGGTCAAGAGGCCGAGAAAGAAAAGAGGCTAAAAGACTTTGCTGGATACTGCGTGGATGAAAAATTGATGAGTTTAGCTAAAAAAGATGCGATATTTTTGCACTGCTTGCCAGCTTATAGAGGTTATGAGGTGAGCGAGGCGGTTTTTGAGAAGCACGCGGATGAAATTTTTAGCGAGGCTGAAAACAGACTTCATGCCCAAAAAGGCGTGATGGTCTGGCTGGATGAGAGAAGAAGATGAGCAAAGAGAAAAATATATATGATGAGATAGATGAGATCGGTAATAATCTTGGGCTGAGTAGCCCTGAAAAAACGATCTTTGAGATAGTTTCAACAAAAAATCCAAATGAGCATATTTTAAATTTAAAAAGTGGCTCTTGGGACTCAAAAGAGCCGTGGTTTGGTATTGATGAAAATCAAAATTTACACACGGTAATCTCTGTAAAATCGCTTTCAGCTTTGATCGAGGCCTTAAAAGAGTCTCAAAAAGAAAATTTTGATCTAAGGCTTGAAAAGACGATCTGGCAAAATATACCGGTTGATTTTAGCGATGTTTGGGTGGTTGCTATGGATGAGATAAAAAAGATCGCAAGCGATAAAAAAAGCAGACAATTTAATATTGATCTTGACAAACTGGTAAAAAATATCAAAAAAGAGCACCCAAATTTATTTGTAGACATAAAAGAGGTGATTCAAATGGCAAGGAGTAGGGCAGATGATTGATTTTAGTGCTTATGTGAAGTATTCAAGGCCAGGGCCAAGATATACTAGCTATCCGACAGCACCAGAGTTTAGTGACAAATTTAGCTATGAAGCTTATATAAAAGAGCTTGAAAATCGTGATCTGAATCGACCGCTTTCGCTTTATTTACACTTGCCATTTTGCAGAAGTGCTTGTTATTTTTGTGGCTGTAATGTCATCTACACTAGCAAAGAGGACCGCAAAGAGAAATATATAAGATATATAGAAAAAGAGCTTGAAATTTTAGCTCACCACCTGGACACCAGTGCCGAGGTCTTACAGATGCACTTTGGTGGCGGTACTCCGACATTTTATAATGCTGCGCAGCTTGATGAGATTATCAAGCTTATCAAAGCTAAATTTAAAAATTTCTCAAAAGAGGCTGAGATAAGCTGCGAGATAGATCCGAGATTTTTAACAAATGAGCAGCTTGATGTGCTCATATCTCACGGCTTTAACCGTATAAGCTACGGTGTGCAGGACTTTGATGAGAAGGTGCAAAAAGAAATTCACAGAATTCAGCCCTATGAGGTCACTCAAAATGCCGTAAAAATGGCTAGAGAAAAGGGCATAAAATCAATAAATATGGATCTAATTTACGGTCTGCCATATCAAAGTCTGGAGAGCTTTAAAAAGACGCTTGAGCTTGCTCTTACGCTTGATCCTGATAGGCTTGCAGTCTTTAACTACGCTCATGTGCCATGGATAAAAAAATCAATGCGTAAATTTGATGAAACCACATTGCCAAATCCAGAAGTGAAGCTTGAAATTTTAAAATTTACAGCTGAGTTTTTAACTAAAAATGGCTATAAAATGATAGGAATGGATCACTTTGCAAAGCCAAACGATGAGCTTTTTGGTGCTCTTGCAAATGGTACTTTGCATAGAAATTTTCAAGGTTATACGACAAAGGGTGGCGCTGATCTTATTGGCATTGGAGTGACCAGCATAGGTGAATGCAAAAGGCACTACGCACAAAATCATAAAGATATGGACGAGTATGAAAAGGCGATCGATAGTGGAAAGTTGCCATATGCAAAGGGAATTTATCTAAGTGATGAAGATTTGCTTAGAAAAAGTGTGATTATGAACTTAATGAGTAATTTTGGGCTTGATATTAAATTTATCGAGAATGAATTCCATATAAATTTCTTTGAACACTTTAAGGAAGAGCTTGAGGAGCTTAAAAATTTAAGTGAATTTGTCAATGTTACAGCAGATAAAATCAGCGTAAATGAAACTGGAACACTGATAATACGAAATATTGCAATGTGTTTTGATGAATATCTAAAGAAAATTCCAGAGAATTTAAGGCGTTTTTCTAAAACTATATAAAAATTATTTTTTTGTCATAAGATATTTAAAATATATTTAATATTTCTTGGTGTATAATTCGTACCAAAAAGTTCAAGTCTAGGCTTGTTAATAAAGTTAATAAAAAGGTAAAAGGATCTTAGTTATGAAAAAGGTGTTAGCAATTAGTGCTTTGGCAGCAACTGTGCTGTCAGCTCAAGATGTTCCTTATAGGATTTTTCTAGCTTCATTTGCACAAGATGATAATCAGGCTAGAATCGACAGTGCTATTAATAAAGTTAATAGTAAAATTTCTGATAGTAGGCTGACCACAGGTATCTATGAGGTTGGTGGACGAAAATTTTTATATGTTGACACAACTCCAGTCTCTGAGGATGAAGCTAATAGTCTATTAGTTAAAGTTCAAAACGAATCAGGCTATAAGGATGCTTTAATGAGAGCAAAAGCACCTGTAGCTGATGCTCAAACAACAAAAAAATCTAATATAGAACAAGCTATATCAACTGAAGTAAAACCAGTAGTACAAGTTGATGATGGAGTTTTGACTTTAGATCAAGTTATAAAGACTATTTTAAATGAAAATCCAAGTTTAAAAGCTACAGAATTTAACTATCTACAAGTTGGTAAAGATCTAAAAATAGCAAAAAATGCCTATTATCCAACACTTGACGCTGCTGCTAGAGTGGGATATGAGAAAAAACGCCTTGATGATGGAGTTTCTACAAGAAGAGGAGATGGAAGAATTTCTGGTACATCTCTAACCTTGGTTGAAAATTTATACAATGGTGGTGCTGATAAAAATAGAATAAATTCTCAAAGCGCAAGACTTGATTCAGCTGCTTATTCAGTAGCACAAGCTGCAGATAGACTTACATTAAATGCTGCAAATGCTTACTTACAAGTTCTTCAAACTAAGAGAATTTTAGACATTGAAGAAGAAAACGTAAAGAGTCATGAGGAAATTTATAGCCAAATTAAAGATAGAGCAAGGTCAGGTTATGGCGTAGCTTCTGAAGAGAGACAAGCTGGATCACGCTATACTTTAGCTCAATCAAACTATACAGCTGCTAAAAATAACTATGAAGATGCACTTTCTACATTTGAGAAATTATATGGAAAAAAAGTTGCAGCTAAAAATTTAGTAATGCCTGAGTTTAGCCTTCCTTTGCCTAGCACAAAAGAGGCTGTTTATAATAAAGCAATTCTTTGCAACCCATCACTTTTGGTTCAAAAATCAAATATTGCTATGGCAGAGTCAGTTGTGAAAGAGAAAAATGCGCCATTCTTACCAAAACTAGATCTTGTTGTATCTGGTGCGTATGATCATTCAAATGTTTTATATGACAATTATGAAGAACAAACATTTGATGCACTTTTAAGACTAAACTATAACCTTTACAATAAAGGTAATGATAAACTAGATAAAGAAAAAAGCCAACTTGCCGTTCAACAAGAGCAACAAACTTTGGATAATCTTGTAAGAGAGCTTAAAGAATCTTTGGAATTTTCATGGCAAAATTATATTCTTAACCAAGAAAAAATGGGATATCTAAATCAACACGTTGAATATGCTAAAGCTACACTTGATGCTTATCAGGATGAATTTAGAATCGGTCGTCGTGATCTTATAAACTTGCTTGATGCTGAAAATGAATATAACTCTGCGTTAAAAGAGATCGCTACAACTGAGACAGCACTATCTTATGCAAAATACAGACTATTAGATAATATGGGAATGATCTCAGATAGCTTTGAACCAGGTTTTGCAAAGAGATACATTCAAGGTGCTTGCAGCATTCAAAACGATTTAAGATAAAAATGTAAAAAGTAATGACCATGAGGGTCAAGACAAATTTTTGGACGCTTATAGTAAGCGTCCTTTTTTTATTATTAGCAAGTGCTATTGGGGATTTTATAAAATCAACAACTATAGCAAAGGTAGCTAAAATTTATGGAGAAGATGCAAGAAGAAGGGCTTCTGCTCTAAATTCTTTAATGACTTCATTGCAAGATGCAACTGAACAAGAGAAATTGATAAAAGTAAATGACTTTTTTAACTCTTTTAGATGGGTTGATGATATGCAGCTTTGGCACAAAAAGGATTATTGGGCTACTAGAATGGAATTTATAGGAAAAGGTGCTGGTGACTGCGAAGACTACGTTATCGCAAAATATTTTACACTAAAGCAGCTAGGAATTCCAACTCAAAAATTATACTTCACATATGTTAAAGCCTTAAGATACAATCAAGCTCATATGGTTTTAGCATACTACGATACACCAAAATCTATTCCATTAATTTTAGATAACATAAATGGTAAAATAAAAATCGCAACTCAAAGAACAGACCTTGTTCCGGTTTATAGTTTTAATGGTGATTCGCTATACTTGGCAAAACAAGAAGGTCTTGGTCAAGCAATACCAGGTGGAAATAAAAAACAAAATCCTAAGTGGATGGAACTAATAGATAGGATAGGAAAAGAGGATTTATGACGCTATTTAAACAAATTATGATCGCCGTGATAACTTTTGGTATCATGATTTTTATGGCTGTTGGCTACTTAAATTTTAAGAGCCTAAATGGATATATTAATGACCAGCTTGGTGAAAACGCAAGACATACAGCAAATTCGCTTGGACTTGCTTTAAAGCCTATTATCGATCCAGATGACATGTCCTTGGCTCAAACAATGATAAATTCTATGTTTGACAGCGGTAGATACAAGCTTATCAAGCTTGAAGATGTTGATGGCAAGGTTCTTATTGAAAATTCTCAACAAACTGTTGTTAAAGATATTCCTGAGTGGTTTTACAAAATAGCCAAGTTTGAAGCGCCAATAGCAGATAGCGAGATTATGACTGGCTGGGCAAAATTTGGCACGCTTTATGTTCAAGGCAGCACCGCACTTGCCTACAATGAGCTTTATACTAACTCAAAAAATATTTTTAATTTTCTTCTTCTAATGATAATTGTCACTCTCGTGGTGGCATATTTCGCTCTAAAAGCTATTTTTAGACCACTTATGAAGGTTCAAGATCAGGCTGAGGCCATACTTGATAATAAATTTATTATTCAGAAAAGAATTCCATTTACAGCTGATCTTAAAAAAATGGTTCTAGCTATGAACTCTATGGTTAGTAAAGTAAAAGACATTTTTGAGAGAGAGGCAGCCACACTTAGTAAGTATCAAGAACTTTTATATAAAGATACAATGAGTGGTGCTAATAACAGAAGATTTTTTCAAACTAAATTTAGTGAGTATCTAGCAAGTGAAGAATATTCAAGTGGTGTTGCTTTACTTGTTAGTTTTAAAGATCTAATAAATTTAAAAAGTACGCTTGGCTTTGAAAAATGGCAAAGCGTTATAATGAAAATAGCTCAAATTTTACAAGAAAAATCAATCCATAATGATAAAAATGCGATTGTTGCAAGGCTTAACGATAATGATTTCATTGTACTTTCGTATGGTAGAAATTCATCAAATTTCTTGGCTCTATGTGATGAAATTATGAACGAGTTTAAAAAGCTTTATGCAAATTTTGCGCTAAATGATAGCGAGTATCCAGTAAATGCTGCGATAGTTGAGTATTCACCAAATACTGATATCAAGACACTTCTTACTTCAGCTGACGTTACATTGGCTAGCTCAAGACTTGCTGGAAGCTTTACATATAAGGTATTTAATGAAAATCAAAATACTTTAGTGATTGGTAAAGAGAAGTATAAAGAGCTTATTTTTGACTCAATAAAAGAAGATGAATTTAAATTCGCAGCTCAAAAAGTGATTGATCTTAATTCAAATTTTGAGCAGTATGAGCTTTATTTGAGGCTTGTTGATAAAGATGGTGTATGGCGTATGGCCTCATATTTCATGCCGATGGTAAATGAGCTAAATTTAGGTGCAATGCTTGATCTTCATATCTTAAATAGAGTAGCCAGAATTTTACCGGAGAATATCTTACCAAGTGGCAACTTGGCCATAAATTTGGGAAAAGAGATATTAAATTCAGATGAAAATTTTTCAAAACTTGAAGCTACACTTAAAAAGATAAGTCAAATTTCAAAATATAAAAACTATATAGAAATTCCAAATAAAGACGATATTAGCATAGAAAGTATAGTTAAGCTTACTAAAAAATTAAAAGAACTTGGCTTTGGATTTGGCTTTGACCACTTCGAGCTTAATGCAAAAGGTATCGAGAAGCTAAAAGAATTTAACCCTGATTATGTAAAAATTCAGTCAAATGTCTTAATCGACTTCTTAAGTGATAAGTCAGGAGTAAATACAAAACAATCGCTTGACGTTGTTTTAAGCTCAAAAGACATTATTTTGATCGCAATTGGTGTTGAAGGCGAAGAGCAGAAGAAAAAGCTAATTGATCTTGGCATTAAAAATATGCAAGGAATTTATATAGATGAAATTAAGAACATTGGATGATAGATGCATAGTGATAAGATAAAAGATGAGCTGCTTCAATGCTTGGTTATTTTTACCAAGCTTCATAATAATCCATACAGTGCCGATGCTTTAACTATTGGCTTGCCAGTAAAAGATGGCGATGAGATTGAGCTTTTTTCACTTAAAAGCTCAAGGTCTTTATTTTCTCGTGCTGCTTCTCGTGCTGGTTTTGCTTCTACCCTTGTAAGAAAAGATCTCGAACAAATCTCTCCTTTAGTTTTACCTTGCATTTTAATGCTTAGAGGCAAAAAAGCTTGCATCTTGCAATCTTTTAGTAAAGATAAAAAGACAGCAAATATCATAACTCCAGAACTTTCAACTGGTACTAGCACGATAGAAATAAGTAAATTAAAAGAAGAATATTTAGGCTATGCATACTATTTAAAGCGCGAGTTTGTTCCAGAGGATACTAGCTCAACAAAGCTAATTGATGCGGGCAACGACCACTGGTTTTGGGGAACTCTAAAACGTTCAAAAAAGATTTATTTTGATGTTGTTCTTGCAAGTTTTATTATAAATTTATTTGTTCTTGCTAGTCCGCTTTTTACGATGAACGTATATGACCGTGTCGTGCCAAATAATGCAGTTGAGACACTTTGGGTCTTGGCGCTTGGCGTAAGTGTAGTTTATGGCATAGATCTTTTCTTAAAATTTGTAAGATCATATTTTCTTGAGATTGCTGGCAAAAAGAGTGACATCATAATGAGTTCTATTTTATTTGAGCGCGTTATGGATATGAAATTTAGCAATAAACCAAAATCTGTTGGTTCTTTCGCTAGTAATCTAAAAGAGTTTGATACGGTTAGAAATTTCTTCTCATCAGCCTCATTGGCAGCCATTGTCGATCTTCCATTTGCGATCATTTTCTTGATAGTTACTTATTTTATAGGAAGCTATATCGTACTAGTGCCAATTGTTATTATGATAGCTATTTTATGTTATACATTTTTTATAAAAGATCCACTTCAAAATGCTATTAAAAGTACATTTGAGGCTTCGGCTATAAAAAATGGAATTTTAATAGAGAGCCTTAGTAGTCTTGAGACCATCAAAACTCTTGGCGCTAGCGGACATATACAGTGGAACTGGGAAGAGGCAACCGGTGAGATAGCAAATAGAAGCATTAAATCAAAAATTATTACAACTTCGATAACGACTGTTACATCTTTTTTAGTGCAATTAAATACTATTGCCATCATCGTTCTTGGCGTCTATATGATACAAGATACGCATCTTACAATGGGTGGTCTTATCGCTGCAGTTATGCTTAGCTCTCGTGCTATCGCTCCTATGGGACAGGTAGCTTCACTAGCTGCAAATTTTGAGCAGACAAAAACAGCCTATCAAAGTCTTAGTAAGATTATGCAAATGCCTGTTGAAAGGCCAGAAGGTAAAAAATTTGTTAGAAGAAATTCTTTTGATGGAAAGATCGAGTTTAAAAATGTAAGCTTTACATATCCAGATACCACAAAAGGTTCGCTTGATAGGATAAATTTTGTTATTCAGCCAGGTGAAAAAGTTGGCATTATAGGCAAAAATGGCTCTGGAAAGACTACTTTGCAAAAGCTCATTTTGGGACTTTACTCACCAACTGAAGGCTCAGTGCTAATTGATGGTATTGATATTAATCAAATTGATCCAGCCGATCTTAGGCGAAACATCGGCTATGTTCCGCAAGATGTTGTGCTTTTTAAAGGAACGGTTAGAGAAAATATTGTTCAAAAAGCACCATATGTTGATGATATTCAGATTATAAAAGCAGCTAAAGTAAGCGGAGTTGATGAATATGTAAATGCCCATCCACTTGGATTTGACATGCCAGTCTTTGAAAGAGGTGACGGCATAAGTGGTGGACAGCGTCAAAGTATAGCTGTGGCTAGGGCATTTTTGCTAGATAGTCCTATTATTTTGCTTGATGAGCCAACAAATTCTCTTGATAATACAGTTGAAAATAAGCTAAAAATAAATTTAAAGACAAATACAGCAAATAAAACGATGCTGCTTGTTACACATAGGACGTCGATGCTAGATCTTGTTGATAGACTTATAGTTATGGATAATGGCAAAATTTTATTGGACGGACCAAGAGATGAAGTTTTAGCAAGACTTAGTGGGAAGTGATCATGCAAGAAGATATCAAGAATAAACAAAATGAAAATCTAAAAACTGAAAAGAGATTAATTTCTGAAAATAGTATAAAAGAACAAGAGGAAGCTAGTAATAAAATTTTAAATAGTGTAGATGATATAAAGTCTAATCTTCAAACAAAAAATTATGATGCTTATGATTTGAAATTTATGTCAAGTCTTTCTGAGGCTGTTTTGGCTAAAGCCCCATCTACATCTAAAAAGATACTCTATACGGTTGCTATAACTATCTTTTGGCTTCTTGTTTGGGCTTCCTGGGCACAAATAGATGAGATCACAAGAGGTAGTGGTAAAATCATCCCGTCTGGAAAAAACCAAGCGATACAAAATCTCGAAGGCGGTATAGTCGATCAAATTTTTGTAAAAGAGGGTGATGAAGTCAAGAAAGATCAAATTCTAATAAGGCTAGATAATAAAAATTTTACGAGTAGTTATGGCGAGTCAAAACTAAGACTTGATGAACTTCAAGCAAAATTTATGAGACTTGATGCTGAGGCAAATGATAAGGAATTTGACTACGACGAAGCTAGAGATGCGAACAATAGTAAAGCCATAAGATACGAGCTAAGTCTGCATAATTCAAATATTGATCACTTAAATGAGCAAATAGGAATTCTAACAGAGCAGATCCATCAACGCCAAAGTGAGCTAAATGAGCTTAGAAATAAAATTTCTCAAACTCAAAATAGCTACAACCTTGTTTTAAAAGAAAAAGCTATCATGGAGCCTATCTTTAAAAAAGGTCTTGTTAGCGAGGTCGAGTATATCCAGCTTCAAAGACGCGTAAATGACCTAAAAGGCGAGCTTGACGCATCTGTGCTTGCCGTGCCAAGGGTCGAATCAACTATAAAAGAAGCGAAAAATAAAATCGAAGAAGCAAAACTTGCATTTAAAAACAATGCAAAAAAAGAGCTAAATGAGGTTTCAGCAGAGATCGCAAGGATAAATGAATCACAAATCAGCCTAAGCGATAGAGTGGAAAGAACATATGTAAGATCTCCAGTAAATGGTATCGTCAGCAAAATGATGGTTCATACCGTATCAGGAGTTATCAAGCCTGGTGAAAATATTGCCGAGATCGTTCCTCTTGAGGATAAATTGGTTGCTGAAGTAAAAGTAAAACCAGCTGATGTTGCGTTTTTGAGACCTGGACTTGATACGATGGTTAAATTTACGGCTTATGATTTTAGTATTTACGGTGGTTTAAAAGGTAAAGTAACGCAGATTAGTGCCGATACGGAGACTAATGAAAAAACTGGCGAGAGCTATTATTTGGTCAGGATAGAAACTGAGAAAAATTATCTTGGTAGCGAAGAAAAACCGCTTAGAATAAAAGTTGGTATGATAGTCTCAGCTGATATCATTACCGGTAAAAAGACAATACTTGATTATTTATTAAAGCCTATTTTAAAGGCAAAACAAAATGCCTTAACGGAGAGGTAATGGGCAAGATCGCTTTTTATGATAAGAAATTTGGTGAATATGAGATTGAAAAATTTCAAAATTTACAAAATTTCTATCTCATAAAAGATGATCATTCCTGCGATATAGTTAATGATGAAATTGAACGATTTAAATTTAGTGATTGTGAAATAGAATTTTTACAATTAGTAGATGTTGCTAGTAGACATAAAAAACTATTTGAAAATATAAAAATTCAAGATGATATAGTAAGAAGTATTAAAATTTTAATAAAAGGCTTTGACCAGAGTTTGGATAAATTTGACTTTGATCCTGGAATTTTAAATTTAAATACTCCTTATAAATATGCTATATCACAAGATTTTTTTGAAATGACTATTTTTTTAGAAGAAAAACCTTCTGTGGTTACTAAATTTTTCTCATCAATAGATTACAAGATACACAGAAATGGCGAAAGTCGTCATATAGAATTTTTTATAAATAGTAAAAAAATTTATGAAAGAATCATATAAATAATCCAAGGAAAGGTAATGCAAGTTATTTTATTTACACAAAATAGTGCATTAAACAATATTTGGAGAAGTTATTTTACTGGCAATAGCGATGTGAAATTTATACATAATAGAAAAGAGTTTTTTTCTCATATAAATGATGATGTTGATATTATAGGCATTGATATTGATGTTTTTAAAGATAATATTGATGATGTTATAAAAAATATAATTGAAAATTCCCCAAATATAAAAATACTCATACTCTCAAATAGGCCAACGATAAACGAAGGCAAGCATCTACTTACGCTTGGAATCAAGGGCTATGCAAATTCTCATATGAGGAAGACTCACTTTGAAGATGCTTTTGAAACTATTTTTAATGGAAATATATGGCTTTACCAAGAATTTGTTCAGGCAATGATTAGTGAGCTAACCGGCTCATATATTAATAGCGAAAGTGAAAAGATAGACAAAAAGACCGATCTCTCTGAGCTTAGTTCAAGGGAAAGAGAAATTGCAGATTTAATCTATCAGGGTCTAACAAATAATGAAATTTCAGAAAAAACAGGCATTACACTAAGGACGGTCAAGGCACATACAAGCTCAATTTATAGTAAGCTAAATGTAAAGGATAGAATAGGACTTGTGCTTTTAATGAAACAGCTTGACGCATAAAATCTTGATTTATTTTTGTGAGAAATTTAAAATCCTTCTTCAAAAACTATAAATTTTTATATATGCGCCTATAAGAAATACATACACAACTTTTACTGGCTAAAGAATAAAATAAATAAAAAATTCTAGCAAATTTATTAATAGCCGAGATAAGAAATCAGAAACTTTAGTCTTCCAAATCGATATCTACTTTTTCAACATTTGTTATGATGTCTTTTGTATTTTTTTCAATATCATGTTTATTTTTTTCAATAAGTGATCTATTTTGTCCAATCAAATCCCTATTTTCTTTAATGCCATCGCTATTTTGTTCAATTAATTTGCTAAGAGTTGATATTCTTTTCTCATAACGTATCATTAGAAAATAAATTACGTAAATCAGTAATAAAATTATTGCCCAAGGTAAAAATTGCATATTAAGTCCTTATATATTTTTTTGTAATTATAGAAATTTTAGCTTTTAAAAAAAATAAAACTATAAAAATTATACATATTTCATAAATATTTAATGATGCATTACGGATTTAAATGTAATAAAAATTTGTATTCTTAAATGGCTGTATTTTATGATTTTAATTTTTATGAAAATTTTTTAAATTTCCCTTGACTTTTACCTTGTTTTGATATATAATTGCCACTTCACAAAACAGGTGCTGGTGTAGCTCAGTTGGTAGAGCTACTGCCTTGTAAGCAGTGGGTCGGCGGTTCAAGTCCGTTCACCAGCTCCATTTTTGTAACAGTGTTTGACCAGAAAATACCAAAATAGTTTATTAATGTTTAAGGTGAGATACTCAAGCGGCCAACGAGGGCAGACTGTAAATCTGCTGACTATGTCTTCCGTGGTTCGAATCCACGTCTCACCACCATTGTTATGCGGGAGTAGCTCAGTTGGCTAGAGCATCAGCCTTCCAAGCTGAGGGTCGCGGGTTCGAGCCCCGTTTCCCGCTCCAAAATTTGGGAAAATAAACTGGGAGCTGTATCTAGATTTTACTAAACACAGTTATTCCTTACTTTATTTTCAAAATTTTTAGTTGTTTGTATTGTTTAATTGGAATCATCTCTGCCAAGCGTTTTTCGCTCATATGGCTCAGAGGTAGAGCACTTCCTTGGTAAGGAAGAGGTCGCGGGTTCAAATCCCGCTATGAGCTCCACTGGTTAATATGGTTTTATTTATGATTATACAAATTTAGTAAGAAAAAAGACATATATCACATATGGAGGAAAAGATGGCTAAAGAAAAATTTTCACGTAACAAGCCGCACGTAAACATAGGCACTATTGGTCACGTAGACCATGGTAAAACTACATTAACAGCTGCAATATCTGCTGTTCTTTCACGCAAGGGACTTGCTGAGCTAAAGGATTATGATAATATTGATAATGCTCCAGAAGAAAAAGAGCGTGGTATTACAATTGCTACTTCACATATTGAGTACGAGACAGAGAAACGCCACTATGCTCACGTTGATTGCCCTGGTCACGCCGACTATGTAAAAAATATGATTACAGGTGCCGCACAAATGGATGGAGCTATTTTGGTTGTTTCTGCAGCTGATGGCCCAATGCCACAAACTAGAGAGCATATTTTATTATCACGCCAAGTTGGTGTTCCATATATTGTTGTTTTCATGAACAAAGCTGATATGGTTGATGATGCTGAGCTACTTGAATTGGTCGAAATGGAAATCCGCGAGTTACTTAATGAGTATAATTTCCCAGGCGATGATACACCTATTGTTTCTGGTTCAGCGCTTAAAGCTCTTGAAGAGGCAAAAGCTGGTCAAGATGGTGAATGGTCGGCAAAAATTATGGAATTAATGGATGCAGTTGATAGCTATATTCCAACTCCAGTTCGTGCGACAGATAAAGACCTTCTTATGCCGATTGAAGATGTTTTTTCGATTTCAGGTCGTGGTACAGTTGTAACTGGTAGAATCGAAAAAGGTGTTATTAAGGTTGGTGATACAATTGAAATTGTTGGTATTAAGCCAACTCAAACAACAACAGTTACTGGTGTTGAAATGTTTAGAAAAGAGATGGATCAAGGCGAAGCTGGTGATAATGTTGGCGTTCTTCTCCGTGGTACTAAGAAAGAGGATGTTGAGCGTGGTATGGTTCTTTGCAAGCCTAAATCAATTACCCCTCATACAAAATTTGAAGGCGAAGTCTATATCTTGACAAAAGAAGAAGGTGGTCGTCATACTCCTTTCTTTAATAACTATAGACCACAATTCTATGTAAGAACAACTGATGTTACTGGTTCAATTACGCTTCCAGAAGGAACAGAGATGGTTATGCCAGGTGATAATGTAAGAATTTCAGTCGAGTTGATTGCTCCAGTAGCACTTGAGGAAGGTACTCGTTTTGCTATCCGTGAAGGTGGTAGAACTGTTGGTTCAGGTGTTGTTTCAAAAATACTTGGTTAATTTATAAAAATTTGTCAAAGGGAGAATATTCCCTTTGATATTTTGAAAAGGACTTATATGAGAATTAAAATTGGTTTAAAATGCTCTGAAAGTGGTGATATAAATTATACAACAACTAAAAATAGTAAAACTACTACAGATAAAGTTGAGCTTAAAAAGTATTGCCCAAGACTAAAAAAACATACTATACATAAAGAAGTTAAATTAAAAAGTTAATTAAGAAGCTATTAGGGCAATAGCTCCAACGGTAGAGCGCTGGATTCCAAATCCAATGGTTGGGGGTTCGAATCCCTCTTGCCCTGCCACGACTAAGGTTAAGATTATGGAGAAAATTATAAATTATATTAAGCTTTCTAAATTGGAAATAATGAAGGTTATCTATCCTACAAAAGAACAAATTAGAAATGCTTTTTTTGCAGTTTTTATCGTAGTTGCTGTTGTATCACTTTTTTTAGCTCTTGTCGATGTTATTATGTCCTTTGTTCTATCTAAAGTTATATGATATAAGGAAAAGTAATGTCACATAAATGGTATGCTATACAGACTTACGCTGGAAGTGAAATGGCAGTAAAAAGAGGAATTGAAAATTTAGTAAAAGATCATGGAATAGAAGATCAGCTAAAAGAAGTTATAGTTCCTACAGAAGACGTAATTGAAATAAAAAATGGCAAGCAAAAAATCAACGAAAGAACTCTTTATCCAGGTTATGCTTTTGCATGCTTAGACCTTGATACAGCTCTTTGGCACAGGATTCAATCTTTACCAAAAGTTGGACGTTTTATTGGTGAAGCTAAAAAACCTACACCATTATCTGAAAAAGATATTAATACTATTTTAGAAAAAGTTCAAAAAAGAGCTGCGCCAAAACCTAAGATATTCTTTGAGGATGGTGAGAGTGTTCGTATAACAGAAGGTCCTTTTGCTAACTTTACAGGTATTGTTGAAGAATATGACATGATACATGGAAAACTTAGGCTTAATGTTTCTATTTTTGGTAGAAGCACCCCTGTTGATATTTTGTATTCACAAGTTGAGAAGATAATTTAAGGAGCAAGAAATGGCTAAAAAAGTTATAGGTGAAATAAAATTACAAATTGCTGCAACAAAAGCAAACCCTAGTCCGCCGGTTGGTCCAGCTCTTGGACAAAAAGGTGTTAATATTATGGAATTTTGTAAAGCCTTTAATGAGAGAACAAAAGATATGGTTGGGTTTAATATTCCAGTTGTTATAACTGTTTATGCTGATAAAAGTTTTACATTTATCACAAAACAGCCTCCTGCTACAGATCTTATTAAAAAGGCTGCAGGTATAACAAAAGGAACTGATAATCCTTTAAAAAATAAAGTAGGCAAACTAACAAAAGCTCAAGTTTTAGAAATAGTTGAGAAAAAACTTGTTGATTTAAATACAAATGATAAAGAGCAAGCAGCTAAAATTATTGCTGGTTCAGCTCGATCAATGGGTGTCGAAGTAATAGACTAAAACCTTTACCGTCAGGTTGATTAGCAAAAGACGGAAGCAATATATATGCGGAGAAATTTATGGGAAAAACTAGTAAGAGATTTCAAGAATTGCTCAAAAAAGTAGAGCAAGATAAAATTTATAACCTTAGTGAGGCTATTGATACAGTTAAAACTCTAGCTTCTGCTAAATTTAATGAAACAGTTGAGATTGCATTAAAATTAAATGTTGATCCAAGACATGCTGATCAAATGGTTCGTGGTTCAGTAGTTTTACCAGCTGGTACAGGTAAAACCGTAAGAGTTGCAGTTATTGCAAAAGATACTAAAGCTGATGAGGCAAAAGCAGCTGGTGCTGATATTGTTGGTGCAGATGATTTGGTCGAAGATATTCAAAAAGGTATAATGAATTTTGATGTTCTTATAGCTACTCCAAATTTAATGGGTCTTGTAGGTAAGGTCGGTAGAATTTTAGGACCAAAAGGATTAATGCCAAACCCAAAAACTGGCACAGTTACAATGGATGTTGCACAAGCTGTTAACAATGCAAAAAGCGGCCAAGTAAATTTCCGTGTTGATAAGCAAGGAAATATACATGCAGGTCTTGGTAAAGTTAATTTTACTAAAGAACAATTAAATGAAAATATTTCAACATTTATTAAAGCGATCAATAAACATAAGCCTGCAACAGCAAAGGGCAGATATGTTAGAAATGCTTCGTTGTCTTTGACAATGAGCCCATCTATAGCTCTTGATACTCAAGAAGTTATGGACTTAAAATAAAACTAAAAATTAAAATTTATATCTTAGATTGGAGATAGCCGAGGCCATTGGGCTTAATTGATTCGACCCGCTCTGCTTGAAATCACCGGTCGGAAAGGAGAAAAAGTGACACGTAACGAAAAAACTGAAGTTGTTGCAAAATTAGAGAGTGAATTTAAAACTGCTGAAGCTATTATAGTTTGTGACTATCGTGGCCTTTCAGTAAAGAAACTTGAAGTTTTAAGAAATTCTGCTAAAGAACAAAATGTAAAAGTTCAGGTTATTAAAAATACTCTTGCAAATATTGCTCTTAAAAATTCTGATAAAGTCGGAATGGAACTCAAAGATACAAATATCTATCTTTGGAGTGGAGATCAATTAGCAGTAACTAAAGTAGCCGCAAAATTTGAAGAGTCTAATGCTGATCTTTTTAAAATAAAAACAGCTTATATTGATGGCGAAATTGCTAGCGTTGATAAAGTTAAAGCTCTATCTAAAATGCCTAGCCGTGATGAGCTTATTGCGATGCTTTTACAAGTTTGGAATGCGCCAATTCAAAATTTTACAATTGGTTTGAATGCACTTAAAGAGAAAAAAGAACAATCAGCTTAATTTAAATTAAAAAAATAATAAGGATTAAAAATGGCAATTACTAAAGAAGATGTATTAGAGTTTATATCTAATCTTTCTGTACTTGAACTTAGTGAACTTGTAAAAGAGTTCGAAGAGAAATTTGGTGTTAGCGCAGCTCCTGTAATGGTAGCTGGTGGTGCTGTTGCAGCAGGCGGTGCAGCAGCTGCAGCAGAGGAAAAAACAGAATTTAACATTGTCCTGGTTGATTCTGGTGATAAGAAAATCAACGTTATTAAAGTTGTTAGAGCGCTTACTGGTCTTGGTCTTAAAGAAGCTAAAGACGCAGTTGAGGGAACACCATCTGTTCTTAAAGAAGGCGTTAGCAAAGATGAGGCTGAGGCAGCTAAAAAAGAGCTTGAGGAAGCTGGTGCCAAGGTTGAACTTAAATAATTTTTTATTATTTGAGCTTAATATTTCAAGAGAGGGCATAGGCTCTCTCTTTTTTAAATTTTAGATGCCTTGTTAAAAGGCTATACTTTTCTTTCAAAATTACCACGAGGTAGATGCAATGTTAAATAGCTTATACTCAGGAAATCGTCTTAGGGTTGACTTCTCTAATGTCGTTAAGGAGATAGACGTTCCGAACCTACTACAACTACAAAAAAAGAGCTTTGATAATTTTTTAAATCTAAATAACAATCAAACAGAAAGCGGTATAGAAAAAGTTTTCAAATCAATCTTTCCAATACATGATCCGCAAAATCGTTTGACTTTAGAATATGTTGGCTCAGAAATTGGAAGACCAAAATATACAATTAGAGAGTGTATAGAAAGAGGTCTTACATACTCTGTAAATTTAAAGATGAAAATACGTCTTATCGTTCATGAGAAAGATGATAAGACAGGTGATAAAGTTGGTGTTAAAGATATAAAAGAACAAGAAATTTTTATACGCGAAATTCCACTAATGACTGATAGAATTTCATTTATTATAAATGGTGTTGAGCGCGTTGTTGTTAATCAACTCCATAGAAGTCCAGGTGTTATTTTTAAACAAGAAGAGAGTGCGACTGTTGCAAATAAATTAATTTATACAGCTCAAATAATACCTGATCGTGGCTCTTGGCTACATTTCGAATATGACACAAAAGATATTTTATATGTTAGGATAAATAAACGTAGAAAAGTGCCAGTAACTATATTATTTAGGGCGCTTGGATATAAAAAACAAGACATTATTAAGTTGTTTTATCCAATACAAAATTTAATTATTAAAAATAACAAATTCTTAACTCTTTTTAATCCTGAAGATTATTTGGGAAGAGTTGAATATGATATAAAAAACGAAGATGGAGAAATTCTTCACCAAGCAGGCAAACGTCTAACTAAGAAAAAAGCTGATAAGTTAATTGAAGATGGCGTAAAATTTGTTGAATACCCAGTTGAAGCACTTATCGGTAGATATTTGGCAAATCCTGTAATAAATACAGAGAGTGGAGAAATTTTATATGATACATTATCTGCTCTTGACGAGAATAAACTTGCAAAAATTTTAGCTGAACATGAAAGTATTGAGATTATAAATAACTCTGCTGCTGGTGTTGATGATGCGATTATAAATTCTTTCATAGCTGACAACGATATGCTTAAGGTTTTAAAACAAACTGAGGGCGTGGATGACGAAAACGATCTTGCGGCTATTAGAATTTATAAGGTTATGAGACCAGGAGAGCCAGTTGTAAAAGAGGCCGCAAAGAGTTTTGTAAATGATATGCTATTTAACCCTGAGAGATATGATTTAACAAAAGTTGGTCGTATGAAAATGAATCATAAGCTCTCGCTTGATGTGCCAGAGTATGTTACTTTGCTAACAAGTGAAGATATCATAAAAACTGCAAAATATCTTATAAAAGTTAAAAACGGACAAGGTCACATTGATGACCGCGACCACCTTGGTAATCGCCGTATAAGGTCAATCGGTGAGCTACTTGCTAGCGAACTTCACCTTGGTTTCGTAAAGATGCAAAAGGCAATTCGCGATAAATTTACAAGCTTAAGCAATAATACTGAAGAGATTATGCCATACGACCTTATTAATCCAAAAATGATTACTGCTACGATTATGGAATTTTTCACAGGCGGACAGTTAAGCCAGTTTATGGATCAGACAAACCCGCTTAGTGAGGTTACTCACAAGCGCCGTCTATCTGCACTTGGCGAGGGTGGCTTAGTAAAAGAGCGTGCTGGCTTTGAGGTGCGTGATGTTCACCCAACCCACTACGGTAGAATTTGTCCGGTTGAGACTCCTGAAGGTCAAAATATTGGTCTTATCAATACGCTTTCAACCTATGCAAAAGTGAATGATCTTGGCTTTGTTGAAGCTCCTTACAAAAAAGTTATAGATGGCAAAGTAACTGATGAGATAGTTTATTTAACCGCAACTCAAGAAGAGGGCAATGTTATAGCTCCAGCATCAACTAAACTTGATGAAAATGGATACATCGTTGAGGACTTGATTGAGGTTAGAAAAGATGGCGAGATGATGCTTGCCCGTAGAGAAGATGTTACTTTGATCGACCTTTGTTCTGGTATGATAGCTGGTGTTGCGGCTTCACTTATTCCATTCCTAGAGCATGATGATGCTAACCGTGCTCTCATGGGCTCAAACATGCAACGTCAGGCAGTGCCACTACTTCGCTCAACTGCTCCTATTGTTGGAACAGGCATGGAGAGTGTTATCGCAAGAGATGCGTGGGAAAGCGTAAAAGCAAGACGTAGTGGTGTGGTTGAAAAGGTTGATAATAAAAATATATTCATTTTAGGCGAAGACGAAGCTGGTCCATATATTGATCACTACTCTTTGGAGAAAAATTTAAGAACAAACCAAAATACGACTTTTTCTCAACATCCGATAGTTAAAAAAGGTGATGAAATCGTTGCTGGCCAAATCATAGCTGACGGTCCAAGTATGGAAAAAGGCGAGCTAGCTATTGGTAAAAACGCACTAATAGCATTTATGCCTTGGAATGGCTATAACTACGAAGATGCGATCGTTATTAGCGAAAAAATGATACGTGAAGATGCTTTTACAAGTGTTCATATTTATGAAAAAGAGATCGAGGCTCGTGAGTTAAAAGATGGCGTTGAGGAGATAACAAAAGATATACCAAACGTCAAAGAAGAGGAGCTCATGCACCTTGATGAAAGTGGTATTGTAAAAATTGGTACAGAGATCAAACCTGGCATGATTCTAGTTGGTAAAGTATCTCCAAAAGGCGAGGTTAAGCCAACTCCAGAAGAGAGACTATTACGTGCGATCTTTGGTGAAAAGGCTGGTCACGTTGTAAATAAATCGCTCTATGCTTCAGCTTCAATGGAGGGCGTGGTTGTTGATGTTAAAATTTTCACCAAAAAAGGATATGAAAAAGATAGCAGAACAAATAAAGCTTACGAAGAAGAGAAGACTCTTTTAGAAAAAGAACATCACGATAGACTACTTATGTTGGACCGCGAAGAGATGCTAAAAGTTACAGCACTTCTTTCTAAAAATCCACTAGCAAGTGATCAAGAGGTAAATAAAAAAGAGTATAAGAAAGGCTCAAAGATCAATAAGGCTGATCTTGAAAATATAAATAGGTTTACTCTAAATGCTATCGTTAAAAGCTTTTCAAAAGATATCCAAAAGAAATATGACGAGCTAAAAAATTACTTCCAAAATGAGAAGAAAAAGCTCAAAGAAGAGCACGATGCTAAGATAGAAATTTTAGAAAAAGATGACATTTTACCAAGCGGCGTTGTAAAGCTTGTAAAAGTTTACATAGCTACAAAACGCAAACTAAAAGTCGGCGATAAAATGGCTGGACGTCACGGTAACAAAGGTATCGTTTCAAATATAGTAAGAGAAGTCGATATGCCGTATCTTCCAAGCGGTCAGATCGTTGATATCGTGCTAAACCCACTTGGCGTTCCAAGCCGTATGAACATTGGTCAAATTTTAGAGAGCCACCTTGGTCTTGTTGGCTACCGCTTAGGCGAGCAGATAAATGAAATTTTTGAAACTAAAAAAGGCGAGTGGATAAAAGAGCTAAGAGCTAAGATGATAGAGATAGCAGGTGTTGCTAAGCTAATGGATGCTAAAAAAGCTCTTGGTAAGATGAGCGATGAGAAGCTTCTTGAATATGCAAAAGATTGGAGTAATGGCGTAAGATTTGCAACTCCAATTTTTGAAGGCGTTAAGGCTGATGAATTTGCAAAACTATTTGAGATGGCAAAGATAGATAGTGACGGCAAAACTGAGCTATACGATGGACGCACAGGCTCAAAGATAAGAGAACGCGTTAATGTTGGTTGTATGTATATGCTAAAACTTCACCACTTGGTTGATGAAAAAGTTCACGCAAGAAGCACTGGACCATATAGCCTTGTTACACAGCAACCTGTCGGTGGTAAGGCGTTATTTGGTGGTCAAAGATTTGGTGAGATGGAGGTTTGGGCACTTGAGGCTTATGGTGCCGCTCATACACTAAGAGAGATGCTAACTGTAAAATCAGATGATGTTGAGGGAAGACTTTCTGCTTACAAAGCTTTAACAAGAGGTGAAAACGTTCCTGAGACTGGTATCCCTGAGACGTTCTTTGTTCTAACAAACGAGCTAAAATCACTAGCTCTTGATGTAGAAGTATATGATGAGGATGAGACAAATGAAACTAACTAATTTAAAACCAGTTGAGATAAAAGAAGAGCATAGACCTCGTGATTTTGAAGCTTTTCAACTTCGTTTAGCAAGTCCTGAGAAGATAAAATCTTGGAGTTATGGTGAGGTTAAAAAGCCAGAAACTATCAACTACCGCACACTAAAACCTGAGCGTGACGGCTTGTTTTGTGCCAAAATTTTTGGACCGATCCGTGACTACGAGTGCCTTTGCGGCAAATATAAAAAGATGCGTTATAAAGGCATCAAGTGTGAAAAGTGCGGCGTTGAAGTAACGACATCTAAAGTACGCCGCTCTCGCATGGGTCACATTGAGCTTGTAACTCCAGTGGCTCACATCTGGTATGTAAATTTCTTACCAAGCCGTATTGGTGCACTTCTTGGTATTAAGATGAAAGACCTTGAGCGCGTACTTTACTATGAGGCATACATTGTTGATAATGCTGGTGAGGCTTATTACGACAATGAAAATTCTAAGAAAGTTGAAAAATACGACGTTTTAAATGAAGAACAATATCAAAGCCTAGCTTCAAGATATGAAGAGACTGGTTTTACGGCTAGAATGGGTGGCGAGGTCATCTATGATATGCTAGCCGAGCTTGATTTGATGGAAATTTTAAATCAACTAAAAGAAGAGATGGAGTCTACAAATTCTGAGGCTAAGAAAAAGACTATCGTAAAACGCCTAAAAGTTATCGAGAGCTTTTTAAATTCAGGCAATCGCCCAGAGTGGATGATGATAACAAATTTACCAGTTCTTCCACCTGATCTCAGACCGCTAGTCAGCCTTGATGGTGGTAAATTTGCTGTTTCAGACGTAAATGACCTATATCGCCGTGTAATAAACAGAAATAGCCGTCTAAAACGTCTACTTGAGCTTGATGCACCTGAGATCATTATCAGAAACGAAAAGAGAATGCTTCAAGAGGCTGTTGATGCGCTATTTGACAATGGCCGCAGAGCAAATGCAGTAAAAGGTGCAAATAAGCGCCCGCTAAAATCACTAAGCGAGATCATCAAAGGTAAGCAAGGCCGTTTCCGCCAGAATTTGCTAGGTAAGCGTGTTGACTTCTCTGGACGTTCTGTTATTGTTGTTGGTCCAAAGCTAAAGATGGATCAGTGCGGTCTTCCAAAGAAGATGGCTCTAGAGCTATTTAAGCCACATTTGCTTGCTCGCCTTGAAGAAAAGGGCTATGCAACAACTGTTAAACAAGCTAAAAAGATGATAGAAGATAAGACAAATGAGGTTTGGGAGTGTCTAGAAGAGGTTGTTAAAGACTATCCAGTTATGCTAAACCGTGCTCCGACACTTCACAAGCTTTCTATCCAGGCGTTTCACCCAGTGCTTGTTGAGGGCAAGGCGATCCAGCTTCACCCACTAGTTTGTGCGGCGTTCAACGCTGACTTCGACGGCGACCAAATGGCTGTTCACGTACCACTATCTCAAGAAGCTATCGCTGAGTGTAAAATTTTAATGCTTAGCTCAATGAACATCTTGCTTCCTGCAAGTGGTAAGGCTATCACAGTCCCTTCACAAGATATGGTTTTAGGAATTTATTATTTAAGCCTAGAGAGAAATGACGAAAAAGGCGCAAATAAAATTTTCTCAAGCGTTGATGAAGTAATGATTGCTGAAGAGGCTAATACTCTTGGTCTTCATGCTAAAATCAAGACTATGGTTGATAATAAGATCATCTTTACAACTGCTGGTCGCTTGATCTTAAGAGCTATACTTCCTGATTTTGTTCCTGAAAATATGTGGAATAAGATCATGAAGAAAAAAGATATCGCAAATTTGGTTGATTATGTTTATAGAAATGGTGGTCTTGAAGTAACGGCCGACTTCCTTGATAAGCTTAAAAATTTAGGCTTTAGATATGCTACAAAAGCGGGAATTTCTATCTCTATTGCTGATATCATCGTGCCTGATAGCAAGCAAAAATATATTGACGAAGCTAAGAAAAAAGTTCGTGAAATTCAAAAGCAATACGGTGCTGGTCTTTTAACAGATAGTGAGAGATATAACAAGATCATTGATATCTGGACAGATACAAACAACAGCGTTGCAAGCGAGATGATGAAGCTTATCCAAAATGATAAGGGCGGATTTAACTCGATTTATATGATGGCAGACTCAGGCGCAAGAGGTAGTGCAGCACAAATTCGCCAGCTAGCTGGTATGCGTGGTCTTATGGCAAAACCTGATGGTTCGATCATCGAAACGCCTATTATTTCAAACTTCCGTGAAGGTCTAAACATAATGGAGTACTTCAACTCTACCCACGGAGCTAGAAAAGGTCTTGCAGATACAGCGCTAAAAACCGCTAACGCCGGTTATTTAACAAGAAAACTAATCGATGTTGCTCAAAACGTTAAAGTAACAATGCATGACTGCGGTACGCACGAGGGCGTTGAAATCACAGATATTACTGAGAGCGGCGAGCTAATAGAAAGCCTTGAAGAGAGAGTATTGGGCCGTGTTTTAGCAGATGATGTGATCGATCCTATAACAAATGAAATTTTATTTAGCGAAGGCACGCTACTTGATGAAGAAAAAGCTAGAGCTATAACTGAAGCTGGTATAAAATCAGTAAGCATTAGAACACCTATCACGTGCAAAGCACCAAAAGGCGTTTGTGCAAAATGCTACGGCTTAAATTTGGGTGAGGGTAAACTTGTAAAACCAGGTGAAGCAGTTGGTATCATTTCAGCCCAATCTATCGGTGAGCCAGGTACGCAGCTAACACTAAGAACATTCCACATCGGTGGTACGGCTTCTACTGAGCAACAAGATCGTCAAGTAATCGCCCAAAAAGAGGGATTCATCAGATATTATAACCTTAATACTTATGATAACGGCGATAAGAAGATCGTTGCAAATAGAAGAAGCGCAGCTGTGCTACTTGTTGAGCCAAAGATTAAATCAACGATTGACGGCAAAATAGAGATCGAATATGCCCACGAAGATGTAAATATCGTGATAAAAGGTAAAAAAGAAGAGGTTAAATATACAATTAGAAGAAATGATCTTGCTAAGCCAAATGAATTAGCTGGTGTTAGCGGAAAGATCGAAGGAAAGATGTATATACCTTATGTAAGTGGTGATAAAGTAAAAGAGAATGAAAGTATCGTTGAGATCATAAAAGAGGGTTGGAATATCCCAAATCGTATCCCATACGCTAGTGAACTTAAAATTTCAGACGGAGATCCGGTAACTCGTAAAATTTTAGCTGACGCAAATGGTGTGGTTAAATTTTTCATATTAAAAGGTGATTATCTTGATAGGGTTAAAGATATCAAAAAAGGTCACAAAGTAACTGAAAAAGGTTTCTTTGTAGTTGTTTCTGATAAAGATGGACGTGAGGCGGTTCGCCATTATATCCCAAGGAATTCTATCATTCAAGTTTCTGATAATGATGCAGTTGAGAGAGCGACAGTAGTCTCATTGCCTGAAAAAGATGACAAGTTGATTATTGCTGAGTGGGACCCATACTCAACTCCAACTATTGCTGAAGAAGCTGGTGTGGTTAGCTTTGAGGATATTGAGCCAGGATATAGTGCGACTGAGCAAGCAGATGAGGCGACTGGACAAAGACGTCTTGTTATCAATGAGTATTTGCCAAGCGGTGTAAAACCTGCGATTATTATCGCTACTAAAAAAGGAAATTTAATTAAGTATCCGCTTGATCCAAAAACTGCGATCTTTGTCTCAAGTGGTGATGAAGTAGCTCAGGCTGATATTTTGGCCAAGACCCCAAAAGCTGTTGCTAAGTCAAAAGATATTACCGGCGGTCTTCCAAGAGTTAGTGAGCTATTTGAAGCAAGACGCCCTAAAAATACAGCTATCGTTGCAGAGATTGATGGTGTGGTTAGATTTGACAAGCCACTTCGCTCAAAAGAGCGCATAATTATCCAAGCAGAAGATGGCACGACAGCTGAGTATTTGATCGAGAAGAGCCGTCAGATCCAAGTAAGAGACGGCGAATTTGTCCATGCTGGCGAGAAACTAACAGACGGACTAATCTCAAGCCATGATATCTTAAGAATTCTTGGTGAAAAGGCACTTCACTACTATTTGATCAGTGAAATTCAGCAAGTTTATCGTCGCCAAGGTGTTGCGATCGCTGATAAGCACATCGAGATCATCGTCTCTCAAATGCTTCGCCAAGTGAAAATCGTTGATAGCGGAAATACAAATTTCATTGTTGGCGATATGGTTTCAAGAAATAAATTTAAAGAAGAGAACGAGCGCATCATGAACATGGGCGGTGAGCCAGCTATTGCTGAGCCGATCTTATTAGGCGTTACAAGAGCAGCTATCGGAAGTGATAGTGTAATCTCTGCTGCATCGTTCCAAGAGACAACTAAGGTCTTAACAGAAGCATCGATTGCTGCTAAATTTGACTATCTTGAAGATCTAAAAGAGAACGTTATCCTCGGACGTATGATCCCAGTTGGAACAGGTTTTTATAAAGATAAAAAAGTAAAAATCAAAGAAAACTAGTCCTTTAAGCCCCTATTTTGGGGCTTAACCTCTTTATAAAATTAAATCAATTAAAAATTTACAAGCTATTAACTATCACCTAATAAAATCATTGTCTTTAAATCACATTATGGAGAATTTATGAAAAACGTTGATCTTGGACTTTTATTTATACGTTTAGGACTCGGTATCTGCCTTTTTATGCATGGTTTTGGTAAAATTTTACATGGACTTAGTGGAGTAAAAGGTATATTAGTAAATGCTGGATTACCTGGATTTTTGGCATATTTTTCTTACCTTGGAGAGCTCTTAGCACCCATCATGTTAATTATTGGTTTTTATTCAAGAGTAGGCGCTATCCTAGTTTTAGGTACTAGTATTACTATTTTATACTCGTACTATGGATTTGCAAATTTATTTGCATTAAATGAGGTTAATGGCTTTAAATCGGAACTTATCTATCTTTATATTGCTATTTCACTTTGTATTCTTTTGATAGGTAGTGGCAAATATGCTATCAAACAAGACTAATACAAAATAAAGACAGCAGAGTTTTATAAAATCAAGAATTTATAAAATCAAGAATTAGATGAGTAAGTCTAACTTATTAACCGTTATTTAAGTTTATTTTAAATAAAATTAGGTCTTTTTAATAAATTTAGTTGAAAGGAATTATTGTGCCAACCATAAATCAATTGGTCAGAAAAGAACGCAAGAAAGTGACTGTTAAGTCAAAATCTCCAGCGTTAAAAGAGTGCCCTCAAAGAAGAGGAGTTTGCACTAGGGTTTATACTACAACTCCTAAAAAACCAAACTCAGCTTTGAGGAAAGTTGCCAAAGTCAGGCTAACAAGCGGTTTTGAAGTCATCAGCTATATCGGTGGTGAAGGTCACAACCTACAAGAACACAGTATCGTTTTAGTTCGCGGCGGTAGGGTTAAAGACTTACCAGGTGTTAAATATCACATCGTTCGTGGTGCACTTGATACTGCTGGTGTTGCAAAAAGAACAGTTTCTCGTTCTAAATATGGTGCGAAACGCCCTAAAGCTGGCGCTGCAGCTGCAACAAAAAAGTAAAAATTTAGGTTCGCAGACGTTGCTAAAATTTGCAAACGTTTGAGTAAAATTTCATAAAAATTTGAAGGAAAGATCAAAATGAGAAGAAGAAAAGCCCCTGTAAGGGAAGTCTTACCTGATCCGATTTACGGAAATAAAATAATCACTAAATTTATTAATTCTCTTATGTATGATGGCAAAAAAAGCGTCGCTACTGAGATAATGTATGGTGCTATTAAAGCCATAGAAAAGAAAAATGCTGAGGTTAAAGGCATTGACGTTTTTAACGATGCTATTGAAAATGTAAAACCTATTTTAGAAGTTAAATCACGCCGTGTTGGTGGTGCTACTTATCAAGTACCAGTTGAGGTTCGCCCAGCTCGCCAACAAGCTCTTGCTATTCGCTGGCTTATAACTTACGCTAGAAAGAGAAGCGAAAGAACTATGATAGATAAACTAGCGAATGAGCTCTTAGATGCGGCAAACTCAAAAGGTGCATCTTTCAAGAAGAAGGAAGATACTTACAAGATGGCAGAGGCTAATAAAGCATTTGCTCACTACCGCTGGTAAGAAAGAATTAATATGGCAGAGAGAAAAACGCCTTTACATAAGGTAAGAAATATCGGTATTGCGGCTCACATTGATGCTGGAAAGACAACTACTAGTGAGAGAATTTTATTCTTTACTGGTATGAGCCATAAAATAGGTGAGGTTCATGATGGTGCTGCTACCATGGACTGGATGGAACAAGAAAAAGAGCGTGGTATTACTATTACTTCGGCTGCAACTACGGCATTTTGGAAGGGTTATCAAATAAACCTAATTGACACTCCGGGACACGTTGACTTTACTATCGAAGTTGAGCGTTCTATGCGTGTCCTTGACGGTGCTGTTTCAGTATTTTGTTCTGTTGGTGGTGTTCAACCACAATCAGAAACCGTTTGGAGACAAGCAAATAAATATCACGTACCAAGAATTGTTTTTGTTAATAAAATGGACAGAATTGGTGCAAATTTCTTTAGAGTTGAAGAGCAGATCAGGGAAAGACTAAAAGCAAACCCAATTCCTATTCAAATTCCTATAGGTGCTGAGGATAACTTTAGAGGTGTGGTTGACCTTGTAAGAATGAAAGCTTACGTTTGGAATGATGAGAAAAAGCCAACTGACTATGTTGAAGAAGAAATTCCAGCTGAAGTTAAAGAAAAAGCAGAGGAATACCGTGCAAAACTAATCGAAGCAGTTTCAGAGACAGATGATAGCTTGATGGAGAAATTTTTTGCTGGTGAAGAGCTAAGTGAAGAAGAGATTAAAAAAGGCATAAAAGCAGGGTGCTTGAGAATGACTATCACGCCTATGCTTTGTGGAACCGCGTTTAAAAACAAGGGTATTCAACCTCTACTTGATGCTGTTGTTGATTACTTGCCAGCTCCAGATGAAATTGAAGCTATTAAAGGCGTATATGAAGATGGTACTGAAGTAACTGTTGAAAGCACTGATAATGGGGAATTTGCAGCTCTTGCATTTAAGATTATGACTGACCCATTTGTTGGACAGCTAACATTTATTCGTGTTTATAGAGGAAGCTTGGAAAGTGGTAGCTATGCTTATAATACTGTTCAAGATAGTAAAGAGAGAATCGGTCGCTTGCTAAAAATGCACTCAAATAAACGTGAAGAGATTACTGAGCTTTTCGCTGGTGAGATCGGCGCTGTTGTTGGTCTAAAAAATACTCTAACAGGTGATACTCTAGCTAGTGAAAAAGATAAAGTTATTCTTGAAAGAATGGACTTTCCAGAGCCAGTTATTAGTGTTGCGGTTGAGCCAAAAACAAAAGCAGACCAGGAAAAAATGGCAATAGCGCTTCAAAAACTAGCTCAAGAAGATCCAAGTTTTAGAGTTAGCACAGACGAAGAGAGCGGTCAAACTATTATTAGTGGTATGGGTGAGCTTCACCTTGAGATCATTGTTGATCGTATGCTTCGTGAATTTAAAGTTGATGCTGAAGTTGGTCAACCACAAGTTGCTTATCGCGAAACTATTCGTAAGACAGTTGAGCAGGAATATAAGTATGCTAAACAATCAGGCGGTCGTGGTCAATATGGTCACGTATTTTTACGTATTGAGCCGCTCCCAGCTGCTAGTGGATTTGAGTTTGTTAATGATATCAAAGGTGGTGTTGTTCCAAAAGAATATATTCCAGCTGTTGAAAAAGGTTGTAAAGAGGCACTTCAAAGTGGTGTTCTTGCTGGTTATCCAGTCGAAGATGTTAAAGTTACACTATTTGATGGTAGCTACCATGAAGTTGACTCGTCTGAAATGGCATTTAAACTTGCTGCTTCAATGGGCTTTAAGGAAGGTGCTAGAAAAGCAGGTGCTGTTATTCTTGAGCCTATGATGAAGGTTGAAGTAGAAACTCCAGAAGAGTATATGGGTGATGTTATAGGCGACCTTAATAAACGCCGTGGCCAAGTAAATTCAATGGATGATAGAAATGGTGTGAAGATCATTGCAGCTTATTGTCCATTAGCTCAAATGTTTGGCTATTCAACAGATCTTCGCTCAATGACTCAAGGCCGTGCAACTTATTCAATGGAATTCGATCACTACGAAGAAGTTCCTAAAAACGTAAGTGATGAGATCATTAAAAAAAGAAATGGCTAATTAACCAAGGAAGGGCAGAGTAATCTGTCCTTCAAAAATTATTTATTCTGATAAAATCTATCTACAAAATATATGAATTGTCCTCATAGCTCAGCTGGATAGAGCGTAGAATTCCTAATTCTAAGGCCACAGGTTCGAACCCTGTTGGGGACACCATCATATAATCATCTTTATAAAATACAAAATACTCAAACAGGTATATACCAAAACATACAATTAAGATATAGCAATTTATAAAAAATATTCTTATGAAGATCGGCAAATAGAGTAAAATAAAAAACAAAGAATAGACTTTTAAAAATATGATCACTAAAATCAAAGAAAAATTTTTATAAAAATGTGTAATGGTAAGCAGCTATATTTTTTATCAATCTAGTCGGTTTATCTATATATGCATTCGTAGTGGGTTTAGCTTTTTTTATCAACACGTTATATTATTAATTTTTATCTAAACTAATAAATTTTATCAACAAAAATTTTTATATATTTAATAATCCGTGCTAATATTTCAAAAATTTATTTAAGGAGAGTAGATGAAAAAAATTTTACTTTTAGGAGCTGTTTGTTGTATGTTGTCAGCTGATGTTAAAACCGTTAATATAAGCCCAGATGAGATCAAAAAATATGATCAGATTATCGATATAAGAACTCCATCTGAGTGGCAAGAGACTGGCGTTATCGCAGGTGCAAAGACTATAACTTTTAATCCAAACGATAAGAGTACATTTTTGGAGGAGCTTTCAAAGGCAGTTGATATCAAAAAACCTATTGCTCTTGTTTGCAGAAGCGGCAGAAGAAGTACGGCAGCAGCTACATCGATAGATAGCTCAGATCTTAAGATAATAAATTTGGATGGAGGTATGAGTAGTTTGATCGAGCAAGGCTACAAAACTACACCATATAAAAAATAGAAAAATTTATGATTCTACATTTGACTACAAGATAATTTTATTTTGTAGTCAAATTTTATATCAAATAATAAAATTTATTATTTGATTAACCACCGATTAACTCTAGCTATATATAATTTCATCATATTTACAATAAAGAAGGAGACAAAATGTCAAAAGTTATTTTACAATTAAATGTTATTCAGGCTGATGCAAATGCACTTTATATTAAATTTCACGATCTTCACTGGAATGTAAAAGGTATTCAATTTTTTAGCGTTCATGAATACACAGAAAAAGCTTACGAAGATATGAGTGAGATATTTGACGATGCAGCTGAGAGAGCTCTTATGCTTGGTGGCAGACCTATCGTCAAGGCTGAGGAGCTAGCAAAAGTTACTCATATCAAACACGAGCCAAAAGAAATTTACACTCCAACTGAGGTTTTAGAGATTGTCTTGGCTGATTATAAACACCTCTTGGGCGAGTTTAAAAAGCTTGACGAGCTTGCAGAAGGTGATACAACAACTCAAATGTATGCACAAGATCAAATCGCAAAATTTGAAAAAGCGATCTGGATGCTAAACGCAACACTTAGCAAATAACTACTAGCGGGAGTTTTCCCGCTTTATCTAAATAAATTCTATTTTTTGGCGATATTGATTCTATAAAATTTTAAGGAGCCAAAATGAAAATTTCTCAAATCGCAAACTCATATAATAGTTCAAGTATAAAAGAAAATGTAAAATCAGAAATTTCGCTTCATAAAGATGAAAAGAATATCTCTAAAAAAGAGTCTGAAATTACAAATTTAACAGCCAAAGATATTTCAAATAGCTACTTTTTGCAGTATCAAAAAGAGATCGCTCAAAGTAGTAGTTCAAATTTATTAGCTCAAGGTGGCTTAAGCTTTAATGTGCCTAAAAATTTATCAGAAATTTTATCAGGACTTGATCTTGCAAGTATCGGCTATAATGGTAAATCTTTAAACGAGCTAACTAGTGACGAGGCAAATGATCTTATTAGTGAGAATGGATTTTTTGGTATCGCAAATACGGCTGATAGGATAGCTAGCTTTGTGTTAAATGGTGCAGGTGATGACGTGGAAAAACTAAAAGCCGGTAGAGATGGCGTGGCAAAGGGTTTTGAGGATGCGAAGAAAATTTGGGGAGGCGAGCTTCCTGAAATTTCACAAAAGACTATTGAAAAGACCCTTGAGACACTTGATAAAAAGATCGCCGAGCTTGGTGGTAACGTTTTAAATGTTTCAGCTTAACTATCTTAGGCAGGCTCGCCTAAGATAAATTTATATACACGATCATATAAATTTAGATACGAGCCTTTAATTTCCCGCAAAATTTATTTAATCTTAAAAGTTATACTTCGCCGTTTTACACTAAGGAGAAGAGATGAAAGCTAAAATTTTACTTCCACTGGCAACTGCTATCATGTTTTTTGGTTGTTCATTTTTTGAGGATAACCCACCAGTGCGAAAACAGCCAAGACAGGTCATGCAAAATACACCAGTAAAAAGCTCGATCAAAGGTTTTATAAAAGAGGTTACATATAAAGATTCAAAATACTGCTATGAAATAGTGGCGAGCGATACAAAAAACCACAAACTCAATAAAGCAAATTTTTGTGCAAATAGATACTATTATGATAAAGGCGACTTAGTCTATGCGACCTTTTATGCAGATAAACTTATAGATATGCTTCTTATAAAAGAGGGCGGCTCTAGTGGCTTATATAATGGTATAAAAAAGCCACAAAATGAAGTGATTATTAAAAGAAAAAATGTAAAAACAAATATCGAAGTGCCAAAAGAGGAAAAAATTTCTTTTTAATTACCGTTGATTTACTGCTTACTTATATAATTTCAACAGCAATCAAAACTAGAACTCCTTTTAAGGGGCAAAGCAACAGCCCCTTTTTCTTTTTATTCCCTTTTCCAAAAATGCTGTTTTTGAGGTTAAAATTATCAAAAATATACTTTTTTGGTTAAAATCAGTAAACGATTGGTAACAAAAATTAAAAATTTTATGATTTTTTAAGCTTTAAATTAAAATTTATAGATTATAATCGTTGTCACAAAACCTTAAAAGGAGAAAAAATGAAACTAACAAAAATTAGTTTAGCCACTTTGGTTGCTTTAGGTGCGTTTTCAAGCGTAGCAAGTGCTACTCCACTTGAAGAAGCTATAAAAAATGTAGATCTTTCAGGATTTGCAAGATATAGATATACAAATACTCACAATAAAGATACAGAGCAAAGTGATGTTACAAAAAAAAGCGAAGCTAATCATCAATTTAGAATGGTTACAAACTTTAAAGCCGCTATTGATGATAATTTCTTTGGAGTTATTGGTTTAAGATATAACTCTGTTGATGGCTCAGGCGATAACGCTAAAACAGATAATACAGATGGTACAGATAAAACAGATACAACAAAGACATTTGCTGTTCACCAATTCTATCTTGGCTATAAAATTGGCGGTACAACTATCACAGCCGGTAAACAAGCCATTGGTTCATACTTTACTGATGATGCAGTTGGTACAGGTGTAAGAGTAGTAAATGAAGACATTGAAGGTCTTACGCTTACAGCTTTAGCATTTGATGCTATCTCTAGTGAATGGGCTGATGGTGATTTATACAAGAAGGCAACAGGTTCTTTAGACAGTTATGATGTTGGTAATCTATATGCAGCTGGCATAGCTGGCTCATATGATCCAGTAAATTTCCAACTATGGTATGCTAGTTTAACAAACCTAGCTGACCTACTTGCTGCTGATGTTTCAGCAAATTTTGCTATTACTAATGATGTTTCTTTGGGTGCAAGACTTAACTATGTAAATAGCACAGTTGATGCTAGTGCAAAAAGCAAACTAGGATATAACGATGGTAACTTCTATGCTGGAGAACTTTCAACTTCACTATTTGGTTTTGATTTAGCTGGTGGTTATATCGGTTGGAAATCTAAAGATAAAGGTATATCAGCATTTTCATTTGAAGATCAAGGAAGCTTGATTGACGCAGGTGAAGATATATTTGACTGGACATATGCAGAAGGCAAAGGTAACTTCTTCTACGTAACAGGTGCTTATACATTTGATAAATTTACAGCTGGTTTAGACTATGTAAAAGGTACTCAAAAAACATCAGCTGGTGCTGGTAATCCAGATGCAAAAGATAAAGTTGAAGAATTTGTTCCAAGATTTGCTTATCAATACAGCAAAAAGTTGAAATTTAGTTCATTCTACTCTTTCCAAACACATAAATTAGATAATGATGAGAAAAAGAAAGAAGATAAATTCAGATTTGAAGCTAAATACTCATTCTAATTCATAGCTCATTAATCAACTTATGATATAATCCCGGGTCGGAGTAATCTGATCCGGGATTTTTAAATTTAGAGCAAAATTTCAAGGAAAATTATGAAAAGTATTAAAATTTCTTTTTTGGCGTGTTTTTTGGTGGCAAATGCCTTTGCAGCTTCACAAGTCTACTATATAGAAGCTCGTGGTGAGTTTGGTAAAGAACTTGCTGAAATGGCAAAAAAACAGGCTAATGATAGAAATGAAAAAGTAAATGTCTATGTTGATGAAGATCCAAGACGTTATAAAGATAATAGAATTTTAAAATTAGGCGTTGATAGAAAGGGCAGATATAGTGTTTCTTTGGGTAAGGAGCTTTATGAAAAGCAATGTGCTAGCTGTCATGGCGAGAATGCTGATAAAAGGCCATTTGGTTCAACGCCTCTAAAAAATATAGATGCTAAGGATATTGAAGATAGCATCATCTCTTATAGAAGTGACTCAAGTTTCGGTGGAAGCGGTAAAAATGTAATGCAAAACCAAGCTAAAATTCTTTCAAATAATGACCTTGGTGCGATTCTTGCCTATCTAAAAGGCAAAGATGCATTTGCTGAACAAGACGCAAATGAAAACAAACCAGTCTCTACTCAAACAAAGCAAGGTAGTTATTTAAGATAATTTTCACTTTGATAGCTTTGTCATAATATAAATAAAAGGAAGCAGATGTTAAATCCAAAATCATTATTTTTAAGTATGGGCTCAGCTATCGTTTTGATGATAATCTTTGCCATAGCTAGCGGAGCCGCTACGATAATAGAAAGTAAAACTAGTACAGAAGCTGCATGGTACTATGTTTATGGTGCCAGCTGGTTTGCTATCATTCAACTACTGCTTGGTATAAATTTGACCTATAATATCTTTAGATATAACTTAATCGATCCAAAAAAACTCCCTTCGCTTACCTTTCACCTTGGTTTTATCGTTATCTTAATCGGTGCTGGTATAACAAGATATCTTGGCTTTGAGGCTGATATGCATATAAGAGAAAAAACTCAGTCAAATATCGTTACGACAAAAATATCCTATTTAAATTTAACCGCATTAAACGATAATGGAGAAGAGATAAACGCTGCTTTGCCACTAGGAATTTCTGATGCAAAAAAAGGTTTTGATCTAAAGCTAAAAATAGCAGATAATGAAGCTAATTTAAAATTTAAAGAATTTGTGCCAAATGCAAGTTATAAGTTTGTGGATGATAAAAACGGGCAACCAGTAGTGGAATTTGTGGTTTCAAACGAGAGTGAAAGTGAAGAAATCTTCTTGTTAGAAGAAGAGGAAGCAAGAGTTGCAGATATTAGTTTTATCTTTAATGCTAAGCCAGACGAAAGCAAAAAATATGTGCTTTTTAAATTAGTGGATGGAAATTTTACAGTTACTTCAAATACTGATCTTTCAAAATTTACAATGAGTGATAGCTCAAAAACTGAGTTAAAAGCTGGTAGCGTAAATGAATTTGGCATGGGTAGTCTTTATACTATTTCAAATATAAATTTTGCTCCAAGATTAGTTTCAGCTCATGCCTCAAGGAAGCTAGTTAGCACAAAAGATAGCGAATTTAACGCCTTGATAGCTGAATTAAATTATAAAGGCGAGAGTAAAGAGATGCATATTTTTTATAACCTAACAGAACCTTCACGCTTGGCTGTGGCCGGACAAAAATTTAACGCTTCATGGGGTGCGCAGCAAGTTAAACTCCCGTTTAGCTTATACTTAAAAGACTTTGAGCTTAAAAGATATCCTGGCTCAAATTCTCCTATGAGCTATTCAAGTGAAGTTATTGTAAAAGATGATACAAACATGTCGGGGCTTGACTATAAAATTTATATGAATCACGTGCTTGATTATGATGGTTATAGATTTTTCCAAAGTTCATACGATACAGACGAAAAAGGAACCATTCTCTCTGTCAATAAAGATCCAGGCAAGATACCAACTTATATCGGGTACTTTTTACTTGGGCTTGGCTTTGTGTTAAATGTTGTAAATCCTGGTAGCCGTTTTAGAAAACTAGCTAAGTTAATAGACAATGAATCAACAAAAGGTGGTAAAAAGGTTGTTGCTATCATTGCCATTATGCTTTTAAGTTTAAATTTTAGCTCATTAAAGGCTGAAGACTTTTTGCCTAATATCAGCAAAGAGCACACACAAAAGCTTTCTAGACTTATTGTGCAAAGCTCAGATGGTAGAATGAAGCCATTTGATACTCTTAGCAAAGAAATTTTAAATAAAATACATAGAAGCGAGAACATAAATAGCCTAAACTCTAATCAAGCTATGCTTTCAATAATGGTAACGCCTGATTTTTGGCGAAGTGAAAAAATTATCTCACTTGGACAAAGCAAGGAGCTAAAAAAAGAGCTTGGCATAGATGAAAATGCAAAATATGCAAGTTTTAATGATTTTTTTAGAGCCACAAAAGATGGCGGAAGTGAATATAAACTTACAAAATTTGCCGAAATTGCTAATCGTAAGCATCCTGGATCACGCAATACATTTGATAAAGATGTGATAAAGATCGACGAGAGATTGAATGTTTTTTATATGATATTTATTGGTGAAATTTTTAAAATTTTTCCAAAACAAGATGACCCGTCAAACTCTTGGTATTCGCCTGCTAGTGCAATGATGTACTTTCCGCCTAAGGAGGCCGATCTAGTCATCAATATGATGAGAGAGTATTTTGCAGCAGTTGATGCGGCAACAAAAGATAGTGATTGGAGTAAGGCTGATGCTGCACTTGATAAAATTTCAGCCTATCAGCAAAAGTACGGCTCTGCTGTAATGCCAAGTGAAGAAAAGATAAATATAGAAATTTTGTTTAATAAAATTCAAATTTTTGAACGATTGACGCCGGTTTATCTTTTGGCTGGCCTTGCACTTTTATTTTTTGTTTTTGTTAAAATGCTAGCTCCAAATGTTCAGATAAATGGTATTGTAAGAGTTGTATATATTGTAAATTTACTAGCTTTTCTTGCTCATACTGTTGGACTTGGACTTCGTTGGTACATTGCTGAGCATGCGCCTTGGAGTAACGCTTATGAATCAATGGTCTATATCGCTTGGGCTTTAGGATTTTCTGGTATCGTCTTTGCAAAACGTAGCCCTATCGCTCTTGCTCTTACGTCTATATTGGCTGGTGTTACATTATTTGTTGCACACCTTAGCTGGATGGATCCGCAGATCACTACACTTGTGCCAGTGCTTCAAAGCTACTGGCTAACAATACATGTTTCTGTCATTACTGCAAGTTATGGATTTTTAGGGCTTTGCGCGTTACTTGGTGGCTTTACTCTATTACTTATCATTTTGCAAAATAAGAAAAAGCCAAATCCAGAAATTTCTCGCAATATCCTCGAAGCCACCCGCATAAATGAGATGGCTATGATACTAGGACTTAGTTTACTTACTCTTGGAAATTTCCTGGGCGGTGTTTGGGCGAACGAGAGTTGGGGTAGATATTGGGGCTGGGATAGCAAGGAGACTTGGGCATTAGTTTCGATACTTGTTTATGCCGCAGTTCTTCATATAAGATTTATTCCAAAGCTAAATAACCAGTATGCATTTGCAGTGGCTTCATTCTTTGCTTATTGGTCGATTATTATGACTTATTTTGGCGTAAATTTTTATTTAGCTGGTATGCACTCGTATGCAGCTGGCGATCCATTACCAGTGCCTGATTTTGTCTGGATTAGTATCGTGATAATGGTGCTTATGAGTATTTTGGCATTTACAAAGCGATCACTTTGTTCAAGGCTTTAGATGCTAATAAAAGGTCTAATAGTTTTCTTTATTGTATTGCTATTAATTGCAATTTGTGTGTTAATCTATATACTTTTAAGAAATAGGGATTATAGCACCGAAACAAAGGAGCTTGTATTAGAAAAAGAAGAGATAACGATCGAAAAGCTTGAAAAGCTTGCGGGTGATAATAGTTTAAGCAAAAACGAGCTTTTCGAACTTATTCAAATCTTTGTAGGAAATTTTAGTATACCAGCTAAAAATAACCAAGTCATGCCAAAAGAGGCAAACAACTATATAAATTTCATAATTTTGATCTGCTCTCATAAAAATTCTGATGCAAAGCTCATTAGTTTTTTAGACAAAGAGGCTAAAAAGAAAAATCCAAGCTACATTGTCGAAATAGAAGAGAGTGAAAAAATCGGCATAGAAAATCGCAAAAATCGTAGATAAATTTATTCAAAAAAGTGTAGTTGAAATATCTTAAAATCAAGCTTGGGATAAAAAATGAGTTCTTATGATATTGATTCTATGTATGTGATATTTCTTATTTTCTTTTCAATCGTATTGCCTATATTTTTGATAATCCCAGCAGGTAGGTATAATATAAAGGTTTATGCGAGTAAATTTGATCTAATCGGATTTCATCTAATTTTTCCAATCATTATATTACCTACTTTGGTAAGTGCTTTTATTTTAGTTTGTAGCTTTTTAAATATTTCAGATTATGCTGGTTTAAGCTTTGTATTCTATGCTTTTTTGATTCTAATGATGGCCTATATAATTTATGGTTTTTATGTTTGTATCAGATACAACTACGGCTTTTTTCATTGTATCGTAGCGCTTTTCTTAAGATTTAATTATGTTATGCCGCTTATTTATCTGCTCTTTTTAGGCGGAAAAAACTATAAAGATGACAAAGAGATAACTTCTAAAAATATTAAAGACTTAAAATTTTTTGATCAGTTTAGATTTTCCATTTATAATTTAATTGCTATTAGAAACTAAAAGTATTTTAAGAGCATTAAAGGTTTTGCAATTAGAGAAAATGCCAAAAAGCAAGAGAAATTTTTATATTTAGCTTTTGCTTAGTTTTTATATCTTTCTTATCCTTAAATTTTAGTCTAAAGCAGGCTTTTGTTTTGTCTTATCGTTTTTAAGCTTATCTTTTTTGGCTTCAAACTCAGCTATTACATTTGCATCAGGAAATAAATATCCATCTTCAACCATCAGATCAACTGCTTTTTTAAACATAGGCAACGCACTTTGAGCGCCGAAGTAGTAGTAAGGTCTTTTAGGATCCCTTGCTAAAACGCCTATTGTGTAGCTATTGCCTCTTGTATCATTTACAAAGCCAAAAAATGAGCCATTGTAGGTATTGCTGTATCCACCACTACCTGAGGCAATGTGTGCAGTTCCAGTCTTGCCACCTATCTCAAGCCCTGGCGTAAAGGCTTTTAGTCCAGTACCTTTCTCAACCGTTTTTATTAAAATTCTCTTCATTATCTTTGCGGTTTCTTGTGATATAACTTGAGCTGGCTCGGACTTTGGCAAATCGTATCTTTTCCCATTTCTTTCTAAGTAGGCAACCATGTGAGGAGTAACTTCAATGCCTTTATTGTTAAATGTATTATAGGCTTTTAAAAGCTGCATAAATGTAGCTTGCAAGCCGTATCCGTAGCTCACAGTCGCCTTATATGTCGATGAATTTAGCTTTGTAACTGTTGGCATCATACCTACTTGCTCGTAAGGTAGGTCTATGCCGGTCTTTCTTGAAAAGCCAAAATTTAAAAGTCCTTGGTAAATTTGTGGCCCATTTAAACGCTCAACAAGCTGAATCATACCGATGTTTGAACTGTGCACGATTATATCTTCAGCGCTCATAAAAGGCTCTGGATGGGTATCTTTGATTATCCTTTTGCCAAGTTGGTATCGGCCATTATAGGTATTTACAAGCTCGAATGGATTTACTTTCTTCTCTTGAAGTAAGATAGAAAATATAAATGGTTTAAAAACTGAGCCAACTTCATAAGCATATTCGCTAACGGTAGAGTTTAGAGCGCTATAATCTTGCTTTCTTATGTTTGAAGGATCATATCTTGAGCTAGAGGCTAGAGCTAAAATTTCTCCATTTTTGCTATTCATTATACAGATGACTAGCTCTTTTGCATCTAGAAATTCACGCTTTTCATCTAAAATTTGCTCTAGTTTGGTTTGAAATTTAAGCGGTATAGAAAGTACTGCATTGTAGCCATCTACTCTTGTTGCTAAATTTGAGTCACTTGTTAAAATGATATTATTTCCAATATCGCGAGGCCCTAAAATTTTTGCATTTTGTATAGGAGCTAAATAATCTTCATAATATCTCTCAAGACCTTTTACGCCTTTGCTTTTTGTAAGTGCATCACTTTCAGTTTTGCTCACGTAGCCAATAGCTGGTGTGAGGGCGTCTTTTGACATAAATTTACGATTTTGGCCGCTCTCCATTACTCTCATGCCCTGAAATGAAGCAAGACCTGTTTTTGGGTCAAGGTATGAAACCAAAATACTCTTGCGATTTAGCTTTCTTGAGAGCTCCTGAAGATAAGTAGCACCCTTTGCATCAATGCTATATGAAAGTGTAACGATACCTTTTGTGTCATTTATAATCTTTCTTACTTTGTTTGGATCGTCGCCGCTGTAAAGCGAATATAGCTTGATAAACATCTCTTTTTTATTAGGATCAATATTTCTAGTATCAAGCATCACTTTGTAGAGTTTTTGGCTTGAAGAGATGCTAAAGCCATCTTTTGTGATTATATTGCCACGAATTGCCGTATTTATATCGCTTGTTTGAAGCCTAGGAAGCTTTCGCTCGATACTTGCTCTATAAAATATGACAAGTACAAATATTGAAATTCCAAAAGTAATTAATAAAAAAAGTATGGTTATTTTTGATTTTCTGGAATTCATTAATGACTTAAATTTGTGTTCTAGAAATTTCTTTATAAGCACTTAGTGCTTTGTTGCGAATTTCTAGCATAAGCTTCATGCTAGTCTCTGCTTTGCCTATCGCAATAGCAGCTTGGTGAAGATCTTTTACCTCGCCAGTTGCAAGATCGGCTATGGCTTTATCTGCGTTGATTTGGACTTTATTTAGCTCTTTTAAAGAGTCGTTTAGAGCATTTTCAAAGCCGCCTTCTTCGCCTGCTTTTGCTATTTTATTTGAATTTTCATTTTTATTTATTTTGTCTAAATTTATACTATTTATCATTATGCTTGTCCTGAAATAAGTGATATCGCACTTTGTGCTATTGTTTTTGCATTTTGAAAGGCTGCCACGTTTGCTTGATATGCCCTTGTTGCTTCAAGTAGGTCAGACATCTCGATGACTGGATTTATATTTGGAAATGCGACGTAGCCATTTGCATTTGCGTCAGGGTGGCTTGGGTCATATTTTAGCTGAAAGTCCTTATCGTCACGCACCACTTTATCCACGATCACGCTAGTTAGGGCAGGATGAGCGTTTCTTGGTGAGTTTGGATCGTCAAGCGGATTTTCATACTCGAGTAGACTTTGTGAGCTTTTAAGCTGGTCGTTTAAAATTTTATCAAAGTTCATCTCTTTAAAGATGACCTCTTGCCTTCTATATGGTCCACCTTCAGCTGTTCTTGTGGTTTGAGCATTTGCTATGTTTGAGCTGATGACGTTCATCCTGAAGCGTTGTGCGCTTAGTCCGTATCCGCTAATATCAAAATCATTTAAGTATGACATCATCTCTCCTAGTTCTTAGCACTTGCGTCTATTACGCTTTTAAAGATATTGCCCTGAGCCTTGTAGGCGCTATCAAGGGCGTTTATCATAACTGTGTTTTTGCCCATTTCTGTTGTCTCAACATCAAGATCGACTGTGTTTGCGTCGTTTCTAGCCATGTGACCGTCACGCAAGAAAATTTGAGCTGTGTCACTTTTTGGAAAATCAACTGCAGCCATATGTGCTTCGTTTGTCTTAGCAAGTTGTAGCTTTTTTTGGCTTGAAGTGTTATAAATTTCATTTGCTTTTTCTTTTAAAACATCTTCAAATCTTATATCTCTAGCTTTATAAAATGGTGTATCAACGTTTGCAAGATTGCCAGAGATTAGTTTTTGGCGTAGTTCTCTGCCTGCAAGAGCTGATTCAACAAGTGGGCTAGATTTTGATTTATCTAAAACAAACATTTAAAATCCTTATGAAATTTCACATTTTTATAAGCAAACGATGTTCCAAATATAGGGTAAATTTATTTTGTCTCATAAATTTTTGCCAGATCTTCTTTCATTTTTGTGACTTTTATACCACCAAGATAGTATTTTACCCCATATTGTCCGCTATCTACGTCTGTTAAAATTTGATATTCGCCGTTTTTTATCACCACTTTAAAAGGTAGCGCGATCTCGTGTTTGTATTCGATGTCTCTTACGATCTGCTCGGCAATTCTGTCATTTATCTTTTGATCGTTTGTTATGAAGTAGTAGGCGTTAAATTTTTGCATAAATTCGTGCAAAACATACTCATTTGTGACATTTTCAAAATGAGTTAGTCCAATTAGTGTAAATTTATCTTTGTTTTCAAGCTGATATTTTGTAAGTTCAGCTGCCTCTTTTTGGCAAGGCGGGCAAAATGTGCCAAAAATGTCTATCATTAAAACTTTATTTTCATCATTTTTGATAGCAAAGCTGTGATTTTTTCGAACTAAAGTAAGCTCCTTGCCGCTCACATCTACAAGCTTAACCTCTTCATTTGGACTAAATTCTTTAAAAGTTACACTACTGCTCTCATCGTCACCACAGCCAAAAAAAGCAAATAAAGTGATTATTAAAACAAGCAAATTCTTCATCTTATCCCTTAAACATATCTTTTTATGGCAGCTCTTGCCTCTTTGTCTGCCTCGCGTCTTTTTAGAGTCTCGCGTTTATCGTGTAAATTTTTACCTTTTGCAATGGCTAGTCTTGCTTTTACGATGTTTTTGTCGCTTAGGTAAAATGCTAGGACAACTAGTGTCAGCCCATCTTGTGAGACTTGACCGAAAATTTTATCGATCTGCTTTCTGTGCATCAAAAGTTTTCTGGCTGCTCGCTCATTTGGACGAAATACGCTATGTGTAGTCTCAAGATAGCTAATGTGGGCGTTTAGTAAGAAAAGCTCGCCCTTTATGATGCGCACAAAGCTATCTTTTAAATTTGCTCTACCAGCCCTTAGAGCCTTGACTTCGCTGCCTTTTAAAACGATGCCAGCTTCAAAGGTCTCAAGTATGCTAAAGTCATGCAGGGCTTTTTTGTTTTTTGCTAGATCTTTTATCAAAATTTTACCTTTTATTTTACGCTAAATACGCTACTGCCGCTACCACTTAGAAATTTATCTTTAAACTCGTTCATCTGTGGATAGAGCTTAAAGCATGGGGCAAAAAGATCGTTTAGCTCCTCGTTTTTATAAATTTCAAGTAGCTCTTTGCTCTTTAAATTTTGTATCTTTTTTGCAGCATTGACGTCTATGTATTGTAAGAAATTGCTTCTAAATTCTTGATAAACCATCGGTGTGGAGCAAAAAACATTTGGCGTGAAGATATTTAAATTTGGCACTTCATCGTCAAATTCTTCTATGATCTCGCCTATGCCGCTTACATTTGCTGCTTTGTAGCCACTTACAAAAAAGGCCACATCTGCGCCAATTTTGGAGGCTATTTGCATCAAATTTTCATGTTTTATATTTAAATTTAGTTCGTCATTTACCATTAGCAAAAAGGTGGCAGCGTTTGAACTACCTCCTCCTAGACCAGCACCAATTGGGATATTTTTGTTGATGATGATTTTATGGGAGCTAAAAAACTCGTCGAGCTCGTTTGAAAAGCCGGCTCTTTTTAGCTCATCTATCGCTTTTTGGATGATGTTTTCTTTTATATCGCAGTTGCTGCATTCTATGGCAAATGAATCTGACTTTTTAAAATAAATTTCGTCAAAAAGCTGCTCACAGAGAACAAAGCGCGATAAAATTTCGTGGTAGTTGCCTCTGGTGCCAACTACCTTCAAAAAGACATTGATCTTTGCAAAGCTTTTCATTTCTCGATTTTTTTTGCTAGCTCGTGGATATCGGCTTCACTTGCAGTTTTTGTGGCATGGATATTTTCGTTTTTGATATCATTTGCTAGTTCGCTTCTTAGTATCATTGTATTTCGTGGCGCTTCGATACCGAGTTTAACGGTATTTTTTGAAATATTTACTATGACAACTTTTATGTCATTTCCTATTAAAATTTCTTCATTTTCTTTTCTTGCTAGGATTAACATTTTTCAACCTTATTTAGAGTGTAATTTATAGTATCATCCGTGATTTGGATTACGCTCATAAATTTATCATAATTTAGCAAATAAATTCCTTGCTTTTGTGTTTCAAAATCGTTAATTTTTAATTTCTTACCTTCAAGAATATCATTTATGTCCCCAAAGTATGTATTTTTCTGAATGTTTAAAAAATCACAAATATTCAAAAATTTTTCATTTTCGTAGCAAAATTTACCTTCACTTATCCTTTTTAATGAGCTTAAAGTTACATTATAACCAAGTCTTTTCCCAAAAATTTCTGCATACGAACGGATATAACTTCCTTCGCTTACGCTTAGACGGATAGTTAAAAATGGGTGTGAGTAGTTTAAAATTTGGCTATCAAAAATTTCCATCGTTTCTGTCTTTAGCTCAAATTCTTCGCCGTTTCTAGCTAGCTTATAGGCTCTTGTACCATTTATGTGCTTGGCACTAAATTTTGGTGGGATGTAGCTTATCTTACCAGTTAGCTCGCCTCTTATGGCTTCTAGTTTTTCTAAATTTATCTCTTTTACATTTGAAATTTCAGTGATATTTTCATTGTCCATGCTCGGACTACTCGCCCCTAGCCAGATCGTAGCTTCATAGACTTTTGGACTTTTGTCTAAAAATCTAAAAAATTTCGTATATGAACCAAAAGCGACTATTAGGCAGCCGCTAGCGAATGGATCAAGTGTGCCTGAAAAGCCAGCTTTTTTAACGCCGTATTTTCTCTTTAATCGCCCTAAAAAGTGGTTTGAGCTCATGCCAGCTGGCTTGTTTGCTACGAAGATGGCGTTCATACGGCCTTTTCCACGAAGCTTGACATTATCTCTCTTACGTTGCCACCAAAATTTATAGTAAGCTTAAACTCTTTTTTGATCTTACTAACCGCGCTCACTCTACCGATACCAAAAATTTTATGTTTAACAAGGTCGCCTTTTTTAAATTCATTACTCTTTTCGATGACTAGCGAGCCATGCGTTATGCCACTTTCGCTTAAAAATCTACTCTTATTTAGCCTCGTACGCTGACCCTTGTGAAAACGCGAATTTGCAAAGCTTAGGCTAAGTGTCTTTTTGGCTCTTGTTATCGCCACGTACGCAAGCCTGCGCTCCTCTTCGATGTCGCTTCCATCGCCAATTAGTGGGAAAAATCCCTCTTCAAGACCGATAACAAAAAGGTGCTCAAACTCAAGCCCCTTGCTCGCATGCACGCTCATAATACTTATAGCCTCATCACTGATACCGTCTTGCTCGCTTGTTAGCGTGATCTCGTTTAGAAATTCCTCCAGATCAAAGCTGGGATTTTGCTTGATCTGATCTTTTAAAACAGCGTAAAACTCGTCGATATTCGCCGCTCTTTCAGCGCCATCTGGTAGGCTCTCGTAGTATTTTTTCACGCCAAATTTAGCTTCAAAATTATCTATGAGGTCAAAAACTGAGCTACTTTCTTGAAGCTCTTTTAGGTTGTTTGCAAACTCAACAAGAGCTGATTTTACCTTTTTACTAAAGGCTTCGTCGTTATCAGAGATGTTTGAGATCGCCTCGTAAATGGAAATTTTGCTATCAAATGCCATTTTTTCAAGCTTATCAAGACTAACTTTACCAAGGCCGCGCTTTGGACGGTTGATGATGCGCCTTATTGAAAAATCATCGTTTGGATTATTTATAAGCCTTAGGTAGCTTATGATATCTTTGATCTCGGCTCTTTCGTAAAATTTTACACCGCCGACCATTTTATAGGCGATCTGCTCTTTGTTTAGTCCATCTTCAAGCGAGCGAGAGAGCGCATTTATGCGGTATAAGATCGCAATATCTTTTGCCTGCACGCCTTTGCTTAAGAGCTCTTTTATGCATTTTGCAATCTTGCCAGCCTCGACGCTCTCATCAAAGCTCTCTATCAAATTTACGGCCTCGCCTTCGCCTTTTGTGCCCACAAGCTTCTTGCCAAGGCGGTTGCGGTTATGATCTATCAGCTCATTTGCGGCTTTTAGTATCGCCTCGCTCGAGCGGTAGTTTTCCTCAAGCCTGATAATCTTTACATCTTTAAACTGATCTTTAAAATTTAAGATATTATCTATTTTTGCGCCGCGCCAGCCGTAGATACTCTGGTCATCATCGCCCACGACACAGATGTTTTCGTGGCATAGACAGAGTTTTTTTAGGAGCTTATACTGAAGGTCGTTTGTGTCTTGATACTCATCAACCATTATGTATTTGTAGCGGTTTGAAATTTCTCTAGCAAGATCTTCGTTTTCGTCTAAAATTTTATATGTAAGCCCTAGCAAATCGTCAAAATCAACAAGGTTGTTTGCCTTTAAATAGTCCTCATACTTTTCATAAATTTGTGCTGCTTGCTTGTAAAAGTTGTCCTTGCTCTTGTCAAATGAAGAGAAATTTGCATTTTTATAGACCTCTTCGACGCTTAAAAGTGAGTTTTTATAATTTGAAATTTCACTTGACAAAATCGCCGTGGCGACTGGACTTTCAAAGCTTTTTATAATGCGTTTTTTATCGTCTGTGTCGATTATGACGAAATTATTTTTTCTGCCAAGCTTTTCTATATAGAGTTTTAAAAACAAAAGCCCGAATTTATGAAATGTGCAAAGCAGTGGCGAGTAGTTTTTACCGCTTTGACTTAGCATCGCCATGGCTCTGCTGCGCATCTCGTTTGCGGCTTTATTTGTAAATGTAAGAGTTAATGTGTTTGCCGCGTCTATGCCGACCTCGCCGATGAGATAGGCAAGCCTAGTTGTGATCGTCTTTGTCTTGCCACTGCCAGCACCTGCTAGTATGAGCATCGGACCATCTATGTGGGTGGCTGCTTCGCGCTGGGCTTCGTTTAAATTTGATAGTAATTTTTCCATTTTTTGCTTTTTAAATTTTCTTTTGATTTTAGCCAAAAATGCTTAAAATTACTATTTTTTCTTAAATATATCTTTATTTTTAGGATTTTGTAAAAAGACTGAAACCGATTTTTTCGTGTGGTCTGCTTGCTTTTCTTTTGGCTTGTAGATAGAGAAATTTACAAGAATCGGGCTATTTTCAACCAAAATTTGAACCACTGCACCGAGTGGAAAAGAAACCACAGAGGCAAAATTTTCACTACCAAAGCCAGCCTCAAAGCTAAGCTCATCTTGCGTTAACTTTGCACTCTCAAGCGTATAGCCACCAAGTGAAAACATAATGACAGGCATGCTAAAGCTTCTACTTATCTCATCTGGCAAGCTTGGCTCAAAGCTAACTAGTGGTAAATTTGCCATAACTGAGAAATTTACCCCTTTTTCAAGCAAAAAATCAATGCACTCATAGACGTGCATCTTCATCAAAAGTGAAAATTTCTCATCATCTAAAATTTCGTCTAACATCTTAATCCTTTGAAATTTCTAAAAACTCATCTACTAGCTTTTTAACCTCGTTTATACCGATCTGCCAGAAATTTTTATCATCGATATCAAAGCCAAATTTACCTACAAGCTCCTTTGGACTAAGGCTGCCGCCAAGGCTCAAAAACTCGGTGTAAATTTCGACAAAATTTTTGCATTTGCCACTTTTGTAAAGCCCAAAAAGTGCAAGCACAAGAAGCTGCGCGTAAGAGTAGGCGTAGCAGTAAAATGGCGTGTGGATGAAGTGCGGAATGTAGCTCCACCAAATTTTGTAGTAGTCATTTAGTGTGACGCTTTTGCCAAACATCTTTTTGCTCTCTCTTAGCCAAATTTTATTTAGCTCGTCTAGACTGATCTCGCCCTCATGTGCGTGCACAGCTCGCTCAAAAGTGGTGAAATTTATCTGGCGGTAAAGCGTGGCAAATATATCCTCGATCTTGCCAGCAAGCAGTGAAATTTTCTCTTTTTTGCCAAGACCGTCTTTAATGTGATCAAAAACTAGCATCTCGCAAAATACTGAAGCTGTCTCAGCCGTGGTTAGTGGCGTATCTGAGTTTAGGTAGCTTACACTATATGAGAGCTTTTGATGCACGGCGTGGCCAAGCTCGTGAGCTAGCGTGAAAAGGTCTCTTCGTTGATTGGTGTGATTTAGCAAAACATAAGGGTGTGTGTCGCTTGATCCTGAGTGAGAAAACGCCCCACCTCGCTTGTTTGGCGCTGGATAAACGTCGATCCAGCCGTCACTAAAGGCGCTTTTTGCGATCTCGCCAAATTTAGGTGAAAACGCCCCAAACGCCTTTAAAACTATCTTTTTGCACTCATCAAATTTATACTCACCCTCGCTGCTAAGAGGCGCGTATCTATCGTAGTCATAAAGCTTTTTAAGGCCTAAAATTTCTCTTTTTCGCTCGTAAAATTTACAAACTAGGTCAAAATTTTTCTCAGTTACAGCAATTAGCGAATCAACGCTTTTTTTACTGATTTGATTTTCAAGGTGTCTTGGCTCTTCAGGAAGCTTGAAATTTCTAAGCTCGCAGCTTGTTTTTAGATCAGTTTTTATCATATTGTATATGTAGCCAAGAAGGTGCTGGTGCTTGCTAAGCTCGTTTGAGAGGCTTTTGGCGGCTAGTTTTCGCACGTTTTGGTCGTTATCATGAAGCTTGGCTAAAATTTCCTCTTCATTTAAAAGCTCACCTTTAAATTTAAACCTCATCTTGCTCATGCTCTCATCAAAAAGCCTCGAAAAGCCCTCAGCCCCAGTGCTTGCAGTGCGAAGCAAAACTCTTTCTTCAGCAACGCTAAGTTGGTGTGGTTTTGCTTTAGCGAGATTGCTTAGATAGTAGCCATATTTTTTAGAGCTTTTGATGATCTCTTCTTGTTTTTTAGGGCTAAGCTCATTAAATTTGATCTCAAAAAATATCAAATTTTCATTTGCTTTTGTCGCTATCTCATCGATCTTTGCATAAAACGCTCCCTTGCTTGTATCTTTGGCAAAATTTAAAAAAGAATAGGTCATTACTTTTGAAATTTTAGTGATCAAGTTTTCATATTCAGAAAACGCATTTAAAAACTCGTCTATTTTTAAATTTTCATAATTTTCTAGGTATTTATCTTTAAATTTCTCGCACTCTTTTTGTAAATTTAGTGCGTTTTGCTCGCACTCTTTTTCGTTTGCAAAAAGTGCTTTTAGATCCCAAATTTGCATATTTATCCTTTAAATTTTTGGGACATTTTACAAAAAAATGGATAAAAGTAAAATTTCAGCCAAAATTTAGCTGAAATTTTATGAAGATTAGTTTGAAGTCTCTGAGGCTACGGCTGTAAAAAGCACGTCTGATGAGCTATTTAGCGCAGTTTCAACTGAGTCTTGGATGACGCCTATTGTAAAGCCAACTGTGACAAACTGCATGGCGATGTCGTTGCCGATACCAAAAAGTCCGCACGCTAATGGCACTAAAAGAAGTGAGCCGCCAGCCACACCAGATGCGCCGCACGCACCAAGAGCTGAGATGAAGCAAAGAAGTAGCGCATCGCCAAATGTAACTGTGATAGATGGGATAGAATTTACCGCAGTAAGCGCTAGGATGCTGATAGTAACTGCTGCACCGCCCATGTTTATGGTAGCTCCAAGTGGGATCGAGATCGAGTAAAGCTCCTCTTTTAGACCAAGCTTTTTGCAAAGTGCCATATTTACAGGGATGTTTGCGGCTGAGCTTCTTGTAAAAAATGCTGAAATAGCACTCTCTTTTAGGCAGATCATGACAAGTGGATAAGGATTTTTTCTAGTTAATACAAAAACCATGGCTGGGTAGATGATAAATGCGACAACAAGCATTGCTCCAACAAGAACTAAAATTAGTTTTAGATATCCTGCAAGTACTTCAAATCCAGTTTCATGAATGCTAATAGCTACCATACCAAAGATACCAAATGGAGCTAGTCTAATGATAAATTTAACGATATGAGTCACACCATCGCTTATGTCTTTAAATACTTTTTTGGTCTCAGCTGTGGAGTTTCTAAGTGCGATACCACTACCAACCGCCCAAGTGATTATACCTATATAGTTACCATTTGCTAAAGCATTTATCGGGTTTTCAACCATTTTATAAATGAGATCTTTTAAAACATTAGTAATTCCCTGAGGCGCTGACATATCAGCACTTGCAAGACCTTTTAAAGAAAGCTCCACTGGAAATAAAAAACTAGCAATAACTGCAACAACGGCTGCTAAAAATGTACCAATTAGATAGAGTGTAATGATCTTTTGCATACCTTTTGTATGACCAAAATCTCTTAAAATGATGGATGTTGCCACTAAAACAAAGACAAGAATTGGTGCGATAGCTTTTAAAGCGCCTTTAAATAAATCTCCTAAAACTGAAGCTGAAGCTGCGATAGAATCGGCTGAACTAGCTTTTTCTTTGGCTTCATTTAGCTGCTTGGCTTCATTTTGACTAAGGCGAGTTTTTATAACTTCATCTACGCTCAAACCACTTTCGTTTTGAATAGTTTGAATTTTAGCTGAGATCTTGTTATAAGGAGCTACTTCGTAGTGTGTGTAAAAGCCAACTAGGGCACCTAGGATGATACCAACTAAAATTTGAATTATCAAATTTCCATCGGCGTATCTTCTTGCTATGTTTTTAAGCATATTCATTTGACACCTTAATAAATTAGTTTTTTGTTGATTTTAGCTAAACAATTTTTAAATATAAAGAATTTGATAAAGATTAATTAGCTTTTTAAATAGATTTGTTACAATTGCACAAAATTTTAGTTAATAAAAGGATAAAAATGTATCTATTTACCTCTGAAGTTGTAAGTCCGGGCCATCCAGATAAATGTGCTGATATCATCGCTGATAGCATAGTGGATACTATTTTAACGCAAGATCCAAATGGACGCGTCGCTAGCGAAGTTTTTGTGGCTGGAAAAAATATAGTAATAGGCGGAGAGATAAACTCAAAAGTAAAACTCTCTTATAAAGACTATGAAAAGATCGTAAAAGATGCTCTTGCGCATATCGGATATGATGGAAAGAGTAATTTTACAAAAGAGCAGTGTTTGCACCCAGATGATATCGAGGTTAAAGTTTGCATAAATCAACAAAGCCCAGATATAAATCAAGGTGTTGATCAAAGTAGCGGTGAGATCGGAGCGGGCGATCAAGGCATTATGTTTGGTTTTGCAAGCTGCGAAGCGAAAGAATTTATGCCAGCAGCTATAACTTACGCAAGAATGCTTTGCGATAAAGTATATAAATTTGCCAAAGCAAACCCTGATAAGCTTGGCGTTGATATTAAAACGCAAGTTACGATTGATTACGGTAGCAAAGACAACTTTGAAAACTGCAAACCTCAAAGCATCCACACTATCGTTGTCTCTGCTCCTTGCGTGGAGAGCATGAAGATAGAAGAGCTTCGCGCACTAATTCAAAATTTAATAGACGAAACTGGTCTTCCAAAAGAGCTATATAATAAAGAAAAAACGATCATTTACATAAACCCAACAGGCAGATATGTAAACCATAGCTCACTTCATGATAGCGGTCTAACAGGTAGAAAACTAATCGTTGATAGTTTTGGTGGATATAGCCCAATAGGCGGCGGTGCTCAGTCAAGCAAAGACTATACAAAGGTTGATCGCAGCGGACTTTACGCAGCTCGCTGGATAGCTAAAAATATCGTTGCAGCAGGCCTTGCTAAAAAATGTATCGTCCAGATAAGCTACGCGATCGGTGTTGCAAAGCCAACTTCAGTTAGTGTTGATACCATGGGAACTCATGCAAATGGCATAAATGACGATATGCTTTCAAATTTTGTAAGCGAGCATTTCGCTCTAACGCCTCGCTGGATAACAAATAAATTTGGTCTTGATAAGCCAAGTAAAGATACGTTTTTATATGCAAAAGTAGCTGCAAAAGGTCAAGTAGGAAATGCAAAATACCCTTGGGAAAAGCTTGATGCGGTTGATACCTTCAAAGCTTTACTGAAAAAATAATCATATCAAAGTGGCTTTATCTAAAAGCCACTTTAAATTTCTTTTTAAAACTCATCCCAAAATACTTTTTTAGGTTTTATGATCTCACTTTTTGAGCCATTTACGCTGTGATAGACCGTTTTATTGTATTTCGTGGCAAGGTGTTTTATAAGCAGCCTTTGAAGCACAGGCTCGCTGCTTGGCACAAACCAGCCATTGTTTGTGATAGCTACAACCACGTCAAATTCGCCCTTGTAAAGCTCCTCTCTTGTCGCTTCATAGCAGATAGCGTTTCTAATTTTTACTCCATCTACCTCGTAGTCGCTAAAATTTTCAGCCTTTTTAAAGTCGCTAGCTCCGCCAAAAAATAGCTTATTTACAGCATCTTGCATAAAATTTGGCAGAGGAATTTCTTCTCCAAATGGTACTAAAAATTTCTTATCCATTCGCCTAAGATTGCCATCTTGAAACAAAAAGGCGGAGTTATAAATTTGCTTATTTTCATAGGCAAGCGCACCAGCTACGATGGTTATCTTTTTTGAAAGCTCTTTTAGCTCATCGACAAGTAGTGGCTCATTTGTCATAAATAATGGAAACGAGCTCTCTGGCAGCACAATAAGGCGTTTTTGCTCGGCTATGGCGTTATTTATTAAGTCTAAATTTTCATTTGTAAATTCCATGCGTAAGCTTTTATCCCAGCGCACCCTTTGAGTGACATCGGTGTTTATTAGCTCCACGTCAAATGGCAGAGTTTTTGCCTCGCTACTTTTAAATTGCAAGGCAGCGATTAGACAGATAAAAGTAGGGATAAATTTTAAAAATTTACTCTTTAAACTTAAAAAAATGGCTGCTAAAAATATAAATATAAGCCCTCTTGTGCTTGGCTCAAAAACACCCAAAACAAGTGTTGCTTCAAGGTTAAACCAGTTAAAGCCAAATGGATGAACGTAGCTTACTAAAAATAGTAAAACAGCTCTTAGCACGACAAAACTGGGAAAAGAAGCCACCCAAAACATAAATCCGTAAACAATGGCTACAAAGAGAATGACAAACGGAATAAGCCAGATCAAATCATAGTAGATAAAACTAAAGCTGATCCAATAAAACCATAAAATTCCTATGAAAAATCCAGCCGTAAAAAAACCAGCTCTGCTTAAATTTATGATGATGTAAATTCCAGTCAAAGTTAGAAACGGTGAGATGAAATTTAAGAGCAAATTCTCGAAGAGGCTTAAAAAAATAAAGTTGGAAAGCAAAAAAGCACCGACAAAGGCTTTTATTATAATTTTAGTGCTAAAATGCCCATTTAAAAATCTTACAAATAAGGAAATCCATGCAAAACGCTGATTTTTTAACATCATTACTACCTCTTGTTGTGCTTTTCGCCATATTTTACTTTTTGGTTATTAGACCTCAACAAAAACAACAAAAAGCCCATGCAGCAATGCTCGCAGCTCTTGATAAAGGTGATAAGATAATAACTAATGGCGGACTTATCTGCGAAGTGATTAAAGCCGAAAATGATTTTATCAAAGTTAAACTTAACGATGATGTAATCGTTCGTATAGCACGCGAGTTTGTAGCTAAAAAGATCGAAGATAAATAATGCGTAACGCAAGAGTCACATATAGGCTAGTTATCTTAATATTAGCCTTGATTTTTGGTTTTGGCTTTTCGGTGCCATCTTTTTTTCAAACACAAAGTGGAGCTAAAATTTCACTTGGCCTTGATCTTCAAGGCGGCCTTCATATGCTACTTGGTGTTGAAACGAGCGAAGCTATTCACTCAAAAATAAAATCAATAGCTGGAAGTATAAATTATTATGCTAAAAAAGAAGATGTGTTAATTGATAAATTTAAGATTAAAGAAGAGAACATTGACTTTACTCTTCTTGATGGCGACGAAGCTCCAAAAGTAGATAAAGCACTAGCTGAGATAAAGGGGCTTGATATCAAAAAAGATGGTTTAAATTACAGCATATCTTTAACAGAACAAGAAAGAACGGATACGATCGAGTATGCGATCTCACAAGCTGTTGAAACTATTAGAAACAGACTCGATCAGTTTGGTCTAGCTGAGCCAACTGTTGCCAGACAGGGCAAAGATAATATCCTAGTTGAGCTTCCTGGTATAAAAACTGAAGAGGATGAACAAAGAGCAAGAGATCTCATCGCAAAGGCTGCTCACTTGCAGCTTATGGCAGTTGATGATAAAAGACAAGATCAGGCTAATACAATGAGCGAGGCTGAAGCTGAAAGCTACGGCGATGTGATCTTTAAAGATGCTAAAAATGACCGCGTGAAATATGTCGTTAAAAACATCCCAGTGCTTGATGGCTCGATGCTAACTGACGCAAAGGTTGCATTTTCTCAGCAAAATAACCTACCGATCATAAATTTCACTCTTAACTCAGAAGGCGCTAGAATTTTTGGTGATTTTACTGGCGCAAATGTTGGCAAAAGACTTGCTATCGTGCTTGATGGTAAGGTTTATTCAGCTCCTGTTATAAATGAAAGAATAGGTGGCGGCAGCGGTCAGATAAGTGGTGGCTTTACTCTTGATGAGGCTCACGATGTAGCGATCGCTCTTAGAAGTGGTGCACTTTTAGCCCCTGTTAAGATGCTGGAAAAAAGAAGCGTTGGCCCATCTTTGGGACAAGAGAGTATCAACCAAAGTATGGTAGCACTTGCTGCTGGATCTATTTTAGTCGTACTATTTATGCTAGTTTATTATGGAATTTCTGGAATTTTTGCAAATATCGCACTAGTTGCAGACGTCGTTATATTAGTCGCTGTTATGGCACTTTTTGGAGCGACGCTTACTTTACCTGGTATGGCTGGTATCGTGCTAACTATCGGTATGGCGGTCGATGCAAACGTCATCATAAACGAGCGTATCCGCGAGCTTTTGCGTGAGGGAGTGGCGATAAGGACAGCTGTGCAAAAGGGCTATGAGCATGCAATGAGCGCGATCATCGACTCAAACTTAACTACTATCATCACAGTTGCAGTACTCTATGCTTATGGTACTGGACCAGTTAAAGGCTTTGCAGTAACTATGGCCATAGGTATCATGGCTTCGATGCTAACAGCTATACTTGGCACCCATGGTATGTTTGATGCTGCTATGGATAAGATAGAAAAAAGTGGAAATACCAGACTTTGGTTTGGTTATAAAAGGAGCTAGGGATGCAAATTTTTACTAAGGCAAAAGTTTATGATTTTATGCGGTTTAGATTTGCTTCATTGGCACTTTCTATATTTTTATTTGTTGGTTCGATCTTTTTGCTTGCAACAAAGGGTCTAAACTACGGCATCGATTTCTCTGGCGGTACGCTTATTCAGCTAAAATACGACACCAAAGCGCCACTTGATAAAATTCGTGATGCTTTTGACACAAATGAAGTGCTTAAAAACGCCTCTGTTACTGAGTTTGGAAGCGAAGATGAGGCTGTTATTAGATTTTCAGGTTCAAGCTCAAATTTAACTGGCGATATCGGTACTGAGATAAAGCAAATTTTAAAAGATACTGGAAATTTTGAAGTAAGACGTGTTGATATCGTTGGACCAAAGGTTGGTGATGAGCTTAGAGAAAAAGGCTTGATGGCTCTTGGAATTTCACTAATTGGCATATTAATCTACATCACATTTAGGTTTGAGTGGCGTTTTGCGCTTGCTGCGATCGCAACTGAAATTCACGATATAGTTATAACTGTTGGTGCTATTTCGCTATTTAATATTGATGTAAATTTAGATACGCTAGCGGCTGTATTAACAGTACTTGGCTACTCTCTAAATGATACGATTATTATCTTTGATAGGATAAGAGAAGGTATCAAAGAGAGCAAGCGAACTGATATCGAGGGCGTTATCAACGAGTCGGTCTCAGCCACGCTTTCAAGAACTATCCTAACTTCAGCAACTACAATGATGACAGTTCTTGTGTTATTTTTATTTGGTGGAGATATGATACATGGATTTTCATTTATTCTTATTGTTGGTATTGTCATAGGAACGATCAGCTCGATCTATATCTCTTCGCCGTTTCTTATCTGGTTTAAATTTAGCATCGAGCATTTTAGAAGCAGAGAGACTGAAAAGCAAAAGATAAAAAAAGAGCGCGAAAAAGAGCGTGCTATGTTTGAGAAAGGCGTTGTGTAAGGAGGGATAATGAACTGGGGAAAAGTTATCTACATATTTTTTGCATTGATGAGTCTTACGACTACAGCGGAGTTTTTATATGATAAAAATGAGATTGCACTTTTTGTGGCGGCTAGTATAAATTTGGTTTCAACGCTACTTAAGATCGGTGTTAAAAATTTACTCTCAGCTGAGCTTTTTGCAAGCTCGCTGGTTGCTGATTTGCACCTTATACCAGCTTTTGTTATTTTGCAAGTCTCTGAAAATATAACACTTAGCTATTCATTGGCTATTGGCGCAGTCATTGCAAATATATTTTCACTAGCCTTGGTTTTAATAGAATCAAGTAAAGCTCAAGAAGAATTTTAGGAGAAAAAATGGCTGAAAAGAGAAAATATGAGCCTTTAAAGATAGAAAAAAAATGGCAAGAAATTTGGGATAAAAATGAGGAATTTGAGCCAAAAGACGATCTAAGCTTGCCGAAAAAATATATCCTAAGTATGTTTCCGTATCCAAGCGGACGTATACATATGGGGCATGTGAGAAACTACTCTATCGGCGATGCGCTGGCTAGATCATATAGAAAAAGTGGCTACAATGTGCTTCATCCTATTGGCTTTGATAGCTTTGGTATGCCAGCTGAAAACGCAGCCATAAAACATAAAATTCACCCTAAAATTTGGACCTACGAAAACATCGACTATATGAAAAAAGAGCTTGCAAGCCTTGGTTTTTCATTTTCTAAAAAGAGAATTTTAGCCACGTCTGATCCACTTTACACTAAGTGGGAGCAAAGCTTTTTTATAAAGATGTTTGAAAAAGGGCTTGTTTATAGAAAAAATGCAATTATAAATTGGTGCGAATACGATCAAACCGTGCTTGCGAACGAGCAGGTGGAGGATGGCAAATGCTGGAGATGCGGTAATGATGTGGTGCAAAAAGAGCTTCCAGGATATTACTTCAACATCACAAAATACGCTAGCGAGCTACTTGATGATCTAAAACTTCTTGAAAGCAAATGGCCAAATCAAGTAATCACAATGCAAGAAAACTGGATCGGTAGAAGCTACGGCTTGGAGTTTAAATTTTATCTTGATGAAGCTTCAAAAGAGGCTTTAGGTGGTAAATTTGACGGCTTTGAGGTATTTACTACAAGAGCTGATACGATTTATGGCGTTAGCTACACAGCTCTTGCCCCTGAGCATCCTATTGTAAAAGCGCTTCTTGAGAGTGATAAAATTGATGAAAGCAAAAAGGCAAAGATAAAAGCAATCCTAAATCAAAGCCCAAGAGAGCGTCAAGCAAGCGAAAAAGACGGGGAATTTTTAGGAATTTACGTCGTTCATCCACTTACCAATGAAAAAATCCCAGTTTGGGTTGCAAATTTTATCCTAGCTGACTACGGCAGTGGCGCTATTATGGCTGTCCCTGCACATGATCAAAGAGACTTCGAGTTTGCAAGTAAATTTAATCTTCCTATAAAACCGGTCGTAAAGCCACTTGAGGGCGAGAGTGATAGCTCAAAAGCATACTCTGAGTATGGAATTTCTATAAATTCTGAGCTTATAAATGGACTTACTTCTGAAGAAGCTAAAAATTTCATAATAGAAAAATTTGAAAAAGATGGTCTTGGCAAAAGGATCACAAACTACAAACTAAGAGACTGGGGAATTTCTCGTCAAAGATATTGGGGTGCACCAATACCAGTAGTGCACTGCAAATGCTGCGGTGTAGTGCCTGAAAAAGAGGAAAATTTGCCTATTGCACTTCCTGAAGATGTCGAGATCACAGGCGAGGGCAATCCTTTAGATAAACATCCAACTTGGAAATTTACAAAGTGTCCAAAATGCGGTAAAGATGCGATCAGAGAGACTGATACGATGGATACGTTTGTGGAGAGTAGCTGGTATTTTGCTAGATTTGCAAGCGATGAGAAGAGTTGGGAGCAAAAAGCACTTGATGAAAAGAGCGTGAATTATTGGATGAATGTAGATCAGTATATCGGCGGTATCGAGCATGCGATCTTGCACCTTTTATACGCTAGATTTTTCCAAAAGGTCTTAAGAGATCTAGGCTATCTAAGAGATGATGAGCCGTTTGAAAATTTACTAACTCAAGGCATGGTCTTAAAAGATGGCAAAAAGATGAGCAAAAGTAAGGGCAACGTCGTAGATCCTGACGATATTATCAATAAATATGGTGCTGATACGGCAAGGCTCTTTATTCTTTTTGCTGCACCTCCTCAAAAAGAGCTTGAGTGGAACGATAGCGCAGTTGAGGGTGCTTTTAGATTTTTAAATAGACTTTGGGAAAAGGCACAAACCATCAAAAAGATGGATAAAATCCCAGCTATAGACCATGAGAGTTTAAGCAAAGATGAGAAATTTGCAAGGCTAAAAATTTATGAAGCACTTAAAAAATCAACCGAGGTTTTTGGTGACACATTTGCTTTTAATACATTGATCGCTGCTTGCATGGAGGCACTAAATGCTATAAATGCTCAGGATAACGACGATGTAAATGCTGAAGGCTTTTTTATCATCTTAAATTTACTAGAACCTATCGTACCGCACATCGCAAATGAGCTTAGTGAAGAGCTTTTTGGTAGGAAAAATTTCACAAAGATAGCCGTAAAAGAAGAGGTTTTTGTAAAAGATAGTATCGCTCTTGCAGTTACAGTAAATGGCAAAAAAAGGGCTGAGTTTGAAGTGGCAGCAAGCGAGAGTGAGGGTGAAATTTTAAAGCTAGCTAAGCAAAACGTAGCTAAGTGGCTTGAAGGAAAAGAAATTTTAAAAGAGATTTATATAAAAGGCAAATTAGTAAATTTTGTCATTAAAGGATAAATTTTGAGATATTTTTTAGCATTTTTTATTGCGATATTTATCTGTGGGTGTGGTTATAAGCCGGTTTCAAAAATCACACATGATCTAGTTGGCGATAAAATTTACGTTGATGTGATTATCAGCAAAGAAGAGCCAAAAAATAGCGTTTGGATAAAAGACGCTGTAAAAGAAGGCATGGTCGCAAGGCTAAATAAAAATTTATCAAGCAAAGAGAGTGCTGATACTTCAATAATTATTTCGGTAAAAGATTTAAATTACGAAGCGATCATTTATGATGAGTTTGGCTACATTACGTCATACAAAGCACATCTTAGCTTAAATTATAAGACTAAATTTAAAGATGGTAGCGTAGTTGACATTCCAGCCACTGGCGAGTATGACTTTAGTGTCGCAAGACGTCAAAAAGATGTAAGATTTGCTGATAGCGTTCTTAGTGATACTCAAAAATACGAAGCTATCAAAGAGGCATCAAAAGAGGCCTTTGATGAGTATATCGCAAGTTTAGCGGTAAAAGGATATAGAAATGGCAGCAGTAACCGTTAGTCAAATAGTCAAGGAAGCCTTAAATGAGATCAAAGATCGCCATTTGATGCTAACGCCAGAGAATTACACTGAAGTCTATAATGAAATTTCTAAAAAATACGGCTTTACAACAGAAGAGAGTAAAAAGATAGAAAAATATATCTCAAGGCTTGGCGATGAATATAAAAATCAAGCCCTAAGCCTTCATATAAAGACGGTCGATGAGTTTGTCGCTTTTATGACCGCCAGGCTCTCTAGAGGTGCTCAACAAGGAGCAGGATTTGCGACTGATGATAAAAAACTACAATCACTAAACGCATTTGCTAGAAGAATTCTCCAAGCTATCTCAATGCTTCACAATAAAGATGCAAAAAGCCTAGCAGAGCAAAGTATGCAGCTACTTGCTAGAAGATATGATGAGAAAAACCTTGAAGAGATGTGCCTTAGATGGTTTGACTTTGTTAGCTCGTATGACACTGAATTTTTAGAATTTTTGAAATATTATGGTGTTAGAAATTTTGATGATTTAAAGACAATGAGTTCTGAACTTGAGAAATTTCTTACACAAAAAGATGAAGATGACGAAGAGGATGTTTTGATTCAGCTTTTAAGCCTTACTCTTGAGCCTTCTATTACAAAGGATCTTGATGAAGAGCTTAGCACAATAAGAAGTACTTTGAAGCAAAATCCTAAAACCTTAAATAGCAAAGAATTTCAAGAAAAGGTAAAGGCATTTGTTGATCGCAGAATAGAAGAAGATAGAACGGAAATCATAGAAAAAGTTGGTTCGTTAAATAATGTCTTACAAAATATAAGCGAGAGAATTTCTGATATCGCGGTTAGTTCGCAAAGTAGTTCTGATAAAGTAAAAAGCATTAAAAATGATCTAAAAAATGTAAATTTAAATACAAACAGCATTGATCAAGTAAGAAGCATGCTTATTGAGATCGCTGGAGCTTTGGAGATCGAGAGCAAAGAGCTTGGTATCGAGATGCACAATAGGCAAGCTACTATCTTAGAGCTTCAAAATAGAGTAAATAGTCTTGAAAAAGAGCTTGAGGAAGCCAAGCTGGAGAGCAAAGAGGACTTTTTGACAAAAGTATCTACTAAGCGTGCTTTGATGAACGAGATTCAACGCATCGAAGAAGCGTATAAACGCTATGGGACCGATTATTCTATATGCTTTGTTGATATTGACTTTTTCAAAAGTATAAACGATACTTATGGGCATGAGGCTGGAGATGTTATACTTTCGGCGGTAGCTCAAGTGCTTAAGAAAAATGCTAGAAAGGTTGATTTCGTTGGTAGATATGGTGGCGAAGAATTTGTAATCTTACTTCCAAGTACTGGCTTAAAAGATAGTGTTAAATTTGGGGATAAGCTAAGAAGTATGATAGAAAATTTCAAATTTATCTATAAAAACGAGCGTATTAAGGTTACTATCAGCTCTGGTATAGCGACAAGAAGTGCAAATTTAAGCGAGACGATGACGCTTGAGGCTGCTGACAAGATGCTTTATCTCTCAAAAGAAAATGGTAGAAATCAAGTAATGCCAAAGATAATCGAGGAAAAATGAGCCTAGCTAAATTTCTTGATGGCAAACCACTTTACTATAAAGAGATTGACTACGGCAGGATCATTAGAGCGTATGCGACTATAAAAGAACATATAAAGCTATTTAAGATTATTCACATAATAGGCACAAATGGCAAAGGCAGCACTGGCCGCTTTTTAGCGCAAATTTTAAGCCAAAATGGCGCAAAAGTAGGGCACTACACGAGCCCTCATATATTTAAGTTTAATGAGCGATTTTGGCTAAATGGTGAGGTCGCTAGCGATGAAATTTTAGAGGCAGCTCATGAGCGTTTGCAAGGACTTTTAAGCGACGAGTACAAGGTAAAAACGAGCTATTTTGAGTATATGACGCTGCTTTCTGCCGTGCTTTTTGAGGGTTGTGACTACTTTGTCTGTGAGGCTGGTATGGGTGGTGTGCTTGATGCGACAAATGTCTTTGAAAAAGAGTTAAGCATTTTTACGCCTATTGGGCTTGATCACACGGCAGTTCTTGGGGATAGTTTGGAAGAAATCTCACGTACGAAATTTGAGGCTATGGGCGCAAGAGCTATTTTAAATGATGAGATGAACGAGATAAGCGTTGCTATCGCAAAAGAGATCGCAAGTGAAAAAGGCTCCACTTTAAGCTTCCCAAGAGAAATTTTAACCAAAGAAAATTTAAACGAGATCGCAAACTATGCAAATAAATTTAATCTGCCAGAGTTTTTACGATCAAATTTAACTCTAGCCTACGCTGCGGCTAAAATTTTAGATAGCAGCATAGATATCAAAAAGCTGGGTGCTCTTACGCTTCGAGGCAGATGCGAAAAGATCGCTTCAAATTTATACGTTGATGTCGGTCACAACGAGCTTGGCGCAAAGGCTGTTGCTAAGAAATTTAGCCAAGGTGAGTTTGTTGGCAAGAAGCTTACCTTGGTATATAATTCGTTCTTGGATAAAGATTTCAAAGCGGTTTTGGCAGCTTTAAAGCCAGTCGTTGAGGATGTGCTGCTTTATCACTATCACTGCGAGGGTAGGGAGCTTGGCGGAGAGCTCATAAATAAAGCGTTAAACGAGCTTAAAATTTCGCATAGAGAGTTTGAGTCAAGCGATATGAACGATATAAAAGAGGCAAAAAACGGCAAAATTTACCTAGCATTTGGCTCGTTTCACTTAGCCGAAGCCTTTTTAAAAGAGTACTATGCAAGCAAAGGTCTATGAGTATCTTTTAACGCACGTTCCACAAATTCTCATCTGCGAAGATGATAAGGAGGCGGCACTTTGTGCGGATACGGCCAGTTTTGCTGGCTTTAACGCCTTTAAACTACCTGATTTTAGAGCTAAAAAGGGCGATGATCTAAGAAGCTTTAACGAAGAGCTCTTTGAAATTTCATCCGTTCTTAGCAAATACTATAAATTTGATGGCAAAAAGATTATCATAAGCCCATTTAGCACGCTTTTAAACCCACTTCCAACGCAAAAAAACCTAGAAAGCTCAACAATCAAGCTAAAAGACAATCTAAATTTAAACGAATTTGCTGACCTACTCATACGCTTTGGCTACGAGTGCGTCGATATCGTTGAGAGCGTTGGCGAGTTTAGCATACGCGGCGAAGTGATTGACATTTATGGCGTAAATATGGACGATCCTGTTAGGATTTTGCTTTTTGGTGATGAGGTTGAGAGTATAAGAAACTATAACACCGCCACGCAAATTAGCAATAAAGCTGAGCTAAGCGAAGCTGAGATCGTGCCATTTATCGCAAATTTGAGCAAAGATGAGTTTGAAAAAGTTAGCCAAAAGATTGAGGATATGCAAAGTGACGCCTTGGTGAGTGATCTAAATTCACTTGGATTTTGGGCGATAGATAGCTTTAGTGACTATTTAAAAGAATTTGACTCAAAGCTTGTTAAAAAGATCGATTTTGAAATTTATGATGTGCCTGAAGATAAATTTAAGGGCATTGAAATTTTACCCGAGCCAAAGGTCTATAAAGATCTAGAAGTTACTTTAAATTTTGACTTTTTTGAGCTAAATAAGAGCAAAAGTATAACCGTTCTTTCAAGAAATGAAGGGCTTTTTAAGGGCTATGAGCTTGATGGCTTTACCAACGTAAAGCTTGAAATTTCGCCCCTTGTAGTAAATTTAACCTCAAGCGACAAGATCGTAGTCTCACTTAATAAATTTGAGAAAAAAAGGCGAGTAAAACGCTCAAGCCTCGTGGTGGATGAGCTAAAAGTAAATGACTACGTCGTGCATGAAGATTATGGTATAGGACGTTTTTTGGGCCTTGAAAAGATTAAGGTTTTGGGCGCGACGAAAGAATTTGTGGTTATCGCCTACCAAAATGACGACAAGCTTCTTTTGCCAGTTGAACATCTAAATTTGATAGACCGCTACATCGCTCAAAATGGCTCTATGGCGGTGCTTGATCGTTTGGGTAAGGCAAATTTTGCAAAGATAAAAGAAAAGGTCAGAGAAAAACTCTTCGCGATCGCCTCAAAGATCGTAGCAATGGCTGCAAAAAGGGAGCTAATCGCAGGCAAAATTTTACAAAAAGAGGATATCTCTTATCTAAATTTCGTCCAAGACGCTGGCTTTTCATACACGAGCGACCAGCAAAAGGCGGTAAATGATATAAGGGATGAGCTAAAAAGCGGCAAGGTCATGGATAGGCTGCTTAGCGGAGACGTTGGCTTTGGCAAGACTGAAGTAGCGATGAATGCTATATTTACCTGCATAAAATCAGGCTTTAGCGCGTTTTTCTTTGTGCCAACGACGCTTCTTAGCTCACAGCACTACAAGACGCTAAGCCAAAGATTTAGCAAATTTGGCATAAAGGTCTTTAGGCTGGATCGCTTCTCAAGTGCCAAAGAAAAATCAAACCTACAAAAAGCGCTAAAAGAAAATGAGCCTATAGTTTGCGTGGGTACGCATGCGCTTCTTGGCGTAAAGGCTGAAAATTTAGGGCTTATAGTAGTTGATGAAGAGCATAAATTTGGCGTTAAGCAAAAAGAGCAGCTAAAAGAAATTTCTCAGCACTCGCACATCTTAAGTATGAGCGCCACACCGATACCAAGAAGCCTAAATATGGCGCTTAGCAAGATAAAAACATATAGCATTTTGGCCACTCCGCCAAACTCGAGGTTGGATGTGAGAACCAGTGTGAGAGAGTGGGACGAAAAGGTCGTCAAAGAGGCGATCATGCGTGAGCTAAGACGTGGTGGACAGACTTTTTACATCCACAACCACATCGCAGATATCGAGCAGACGGCAAATGAGCTAAGAAAAATTTTGCCAAAGCTTAGGATTTTGATACTTCACTCAAAGGTAAATGCAAAAGTCGCTGAAGATGAGATGATGAAATTTGAGCGGGGTGAGTATGACTTGCTTCTTTGCACCAGTATCGTTGAAAGCGGCATCCACTTGCCAAATGCAAATACCATAATCGTAGAAAATGCCAATAAATTTGGCATGGCTGACCTGCACCAGCTGCGCGGACGTGTGGGCAGAAGCGATAAGCAGGCTTATTGCTACTTTTTGGTAGAAGATAAAGATGCCATTAGTAAAGACGCTCTAAAACGCCTCGTGGCACTTGAGGGCAACTCATTTTTAGGCGCTGGCTCAGTGCTAGCCTATCACGACCTTGAGATAAGGGGTGGTGGCAACATCATCGGCGAGGCGCAAAGTGGTCACATCGAGGCTATCGGCTACTCGCTATATCTAAAGATGCTAGAAGATGAGATAAACAAGCTTCTTAATCAAGACTCCGCAAAGCTTGACAAGATCGATCTAAAGCTTAGTGTGAGTGCCTTTTTAAATCAAGAATTTATAAGAGAAGATAGGCTAAGGCTTGAAATTTACAGGCGTCTTAGCAAGTGTAAAGAGGTGAGTGAAGTCTATGAGATACAAAGCGAGCTTGAAGATAGATTTGGCAAGATAGATACATTTACAAAGCAGTTTTTAGACCTTATCATCATCAAAATTTTAGCTCTAAAAGCTGGCATAAAGACGATCTCAAACAGCGAACAAAATATACTAATAACAAAAAATGATGACGAGAAGATCAGGCTAAAGTCACGTAGCAAGGACGATGACGATGTTTTGGCTGAAATTTTGGTCTATCTAAGAAAGGATAAGAAATGATAGATTGGGGTGTGAAATACGCAGCGATTTATAAGAGCACAAAAGGGATGCTAAAGCCGGTTGAGGATATTGATTTTGTAGATATCGACTCACTTTACGGGCTAGAGAAACAAAAAGAAATTTTGCTAAAAAATACTCTAAATTTTATAGAAGGCAAGGAGGCAAATCACGTGCTTCTTTGGGGTGAGAGAGGATGTGGCAAGTCAAGCCTTGTAAGGGCTGTTTTTACTAAATTTTGTAAAGAGGGACTTCGCATCATCGAGATCGGCTGCGAAGATCTAAAATACCTTGGCGACATCATCGATGAGATCAGAAAGAGTGAGTTTAAATTTATCATTTTTTGTGATGATCTAAGCTTTGAAAATGGCAGCAATGAGTATAAATTTCTAAAACCTATCATGGATGGCTCTATCCAAAAGCCACCAAAAAACGTCCTTTTATACGCTACATCAAATCGTAGACATCTAATAAGTGAGTTTAAAAGTGAAAATGAAAACTCAGAGCTAATTGACGGAGAAATTCACTACAGCGACGCAGCTCAGGAGAAAATTTCTCTCTCAGATCGCTTTGGCCTTTGGATCAGCTTTTATCAAGGTAACTACGACGAGTACCTAAAAATGGTTGATTTTTACTTCAAAGACTACGCAGGTGACAAAGAGGAGCTTCATACGCTTGCTAAAAATTTTGCCACGCTAAGAGCCAGCAGAAGTGGTAGGACAGCAAAGCAGTTTTATCTAACTTTTAAAGAAAATTTAAAATGAGATCAACTGATCTGTTTTTGGCTCTGCTAAATCACAAAAGTAGAAATTTTGATGAGCTAAAATGGCCAGACGAGGGTACTTTTGAGGTTATTTTAGGTGCTATTTTAGTGCAAAATACCAACTGGAAAAACGTAGAAAAAGCGCTAAATAATCTAAAAAATGCAGGTAAAGATAGCCTAAATGGCATCTGTTCTCTTGAAAACAGTGAGCTTGCCACACTTATAAAGCCAAGTGGCTTTTATAATACAAAGGCTAAACGACTAAAGACGCTTTGTCTGGCTATAAAAAATGAATTCGAGAGCTTTGAAAATTTTAAAGAAAATGCCAGCCGTGAGTGGCTAATAAGCGTAAAAGGCGTTGGAGCCGAGACTTGCGACGCGATACTGGCATATGCTTGCGGCAAGCCTTATATGGTCGTTGATGCTTACGCGCTTAGGATAATGGCGTATTTTGACTACATTTTTGAGAGCTATGACGAGGCGGCTGAGTGGTTTAGCTCGCTTGATTATGATGAAATTTATAAAATTCTTGATAGCGAGAAATTTGATGAGATTGAAATTTTAAAACTCTATCACGCTCTTATTTTGGAGTTTTGTAAAGAGAATTTCAAAGGTAAAATTTTAAGCCAAAATGGCCAAAAAATATTAAGCAGCATTAAAAATTAAACTACTAATATGTAACAACTATTTATAAATTTGCCAAATATCGGGGCTTTTTATAGTCTATTTTAAAATTCTGTGCTAAATTTACACAAAATTTATCTTATTTAGTTTAGGAGGAGTGATGATTTACGATAACATCGTTAAAACGATTGGTAATACACCTATTGTAAAGATAAAAACAGGTGCTGATGAAGCCGAAATTTACGTAAAACTAGAGTTTTTTAACCCAGGTGGCTCTGTAAAAGATAGGATTGCATTTAATATGATAACTAAGATGCTAGCTGACGGTACGCTAAAACATGGTGATACTATCGTTGAGCCAACGAGCGGAAATACTGGCATTGGTGTAGCGATGTGCGGTGCTGCACTTGGTTTTAAAGTGATACTTTGCATGCCAGAGAGCATGAGTATCGAAAGACGCAAAATAGTAGCTGCTTATGGCGCACAACTTGAGCTTACTCCAGCGTCTGGTGGTATGAAAGCAGCGATCGCAAGAGCTACAGAGCTAGCAGCTCAGTCAAATCACGTAATGCTAAGCCAGTTTGAAAACAAGTATAACCCACAAGCTCACGAACTAACAACAGCTGCTGAAATTGTGGCTGATTTTAGTAAGCTTGATGCATTTGTAGCTGGTGTTGGTACAGGTGGCACAATAAGTGGCGTAGCAAAAATTTTAAAAGAAAAGGGCTATGATACTAAGATCATCGCAGTTGAGCCTGAAGCATCGCCGGTTTTAAGTGGTGGCAACCCAGGACCACATAAAATTCAAGGCATTGGAGCCGGATTTTTACCAAATACTATGAATATGAGCTTAGTTAGCGAGGTAGAAAAAGTAAGCAACGATGACGCACTAAACGCGGCTAGAGCAATCGCAAAAAGTGATGGACTCATGATAGGCATAAGCGGTGGTGCTGCTTACGTGGCT